>JAIYAQ010000022.1 GCA_027488975.1 Cyanobium sp. E1_MAG_00006 | reverse complement strand
CTTGGCCGTGGTCAGCTCGTAGTCCGAGAAGCCGAGCTGCTTGCCACCCATCAATCCAGTCCTGGCCTGTGATCACAGCACCATTGTCCCGTGGATCGCTGGGGTTTTCCAGAGCTTCCTTAGCGAATGCAACCGTTTGCCTCCCACCGCACAATGATCATTAGAATATGGCATGAAGGTGATTGATCGTTGTTTTCATATTTATCGAACCTATACTGAAACATGTGCGCAGGCCTCGGTTCGCGTCTGGTTGGAAAGTACTTGAATGGATATGCCCTTGAAAGAAAGTAAACACCAAGCCGCCATGTCCAACACACCTCTCGGCCCCGAGAATCTGATTTCGGGGCAAGTTATGCTAGATTGAGCGAGGAGGTCCTATCAAGGTGGTCAATATCTTGCGCACCAATCAATTAGATATGTCAGACTGCCGGCCCATCAAGACGAGCATGTTGTCTATCAGATTATTTTTACCTGTGCACAATAGAGGCAGCTTAACCGGGGATTTCATCAACCACTTTCGCGGCATCTCTAGAGGCGTAGCAGATGTATCAATAACAGTATTGGATGATGGATGCACAGACCATACCCTCACCTACGCCAAGAAATGTGATCCTACTATTACAATCTTAAAGCTAGGTGGGAAAGCATTTTGGGGAGGAGCACTGAATGCAATTAGGTCTACGATTATTCATTCCAGCGAGGCCGAGAGCAAAGATTTGCTTTACATGATTTGCAATGATGATATAAGGCTGCTTTCGGCAAAGGGGCTTTCCAACGCTCTTGAAATGGTTCGGGATGACACCATTGTGGCCGCCAGAACTATTCAGCTCAGCGAGAATACATTTCTTTCGGACGACCATGATTACTATAAGTATGAGCATTCGGACTTAGAGCCTTTGTTCTTTTTTGACGTCGTGAATGGAGTATTCAAAAAAACTTACAATGCAGAGGGGACAAACATAGCTCCAACCCGAGCAATTCTCACAACTGCTGCACCTTGGATGAAAATCGACACGATTCCACCGACACTGCCCCATTATCTATCAGACTATTGGCTGACAATGGATTTTACAAGCAAAGGAAGCAGGATCGTATATCCATCAGGCTTTGTGTGCGCTAACCATAAGCTAACTTCTCGTAATTTGCCATTAGAGGACTGCAATCATCGCGGCATATTCTCAATGGAGCGCATTCGACTGAAGGCTATAGCCTATGTAAGTCCAGCTTCCCCATCATATGCTCCAGCATGGATCACCTTCTTGGAAAGATATTGTAAGTCCAACTACGCAAAAAGGCAGTCTCGGAAGCTTAAGGTCAAATTAGCAATATCTCAGGCTCTTCTCAAAATTTTAGCATCATGTGAGCTGATTATGACTTGCTGGAAATCGGCACTTTAGATATGACAACCATAAGTAGATCAGGTTGGATACGCTGATGATCACTTGACCCCCTAATGGTTTCTTCTACAGACGGTTGCGCCTTGTGCCTGTTTAGGAAAAAGACCAAAGGAGACCCCCTAAGGCCATTGCACTCTAAATAAATCGCCTGATACACTTAGCATTACCGACGAACCCAATAGCAACGTGAAATCTCTTGGCCATCCAGGTCTAAGATGCATAATCAGATTGCACAGCCTGATGGATTTGCCACTCACAGCTACTACAACTGAGCCAGAGCCATCAATTTAATGTGCTTCCATTCTTCACATTCCGACTTCTGAAATGAATTTTCACACTCCGATTCTTCTTCTTGCTTGGAAGCGCCCAAAAGCAATTAAGGAGGTCATAGATGCGCTTCGGTGTCACTCGCCATCAAATCTCTACATAGCTTGCGATGGCCCTAATCCAAGTCGTACAGATGAAGCAGAGTTGGTTTTTGAAACTCGGAGAGTAATTGATGATCACATTGATTGGCCATGCTCAATCAGTAAGCGGTATTCGGATAGCAATCAAGGGTGTAAAAAGGGGGTCAGCACCGCAATCTCGTGGTTCTTTGAGAACTGCGAGCAGGGTATTATTCTAGAGGACGACTGTGTGCCTCATGAATATTTCTTGCCCTATTGCCAAGCTCTCCTAAATAATTACAAGGAAGACTCGCGGATCTGGTGCATAAGTGGTAGCAACTTTCAAGAAGGCCGTTGGCGTGGTGATGGAAGTTACTACTTCAGCCGATACAATCACTGCTGGGGTTGGGCAAGCTGGAGACGATGCTGGCAGCACTATGACCCTGAAATGAGATGTTGGCCACAGCTCAGAGATTCTGGCTATGTAAGCTCTTTGTTCGATACTAAAGCGGAGACCTTATATTGGACGAATATATGGGATCGGTTAGTAGCCGAGGGGCAGCCTGATACATGGGACTATCAATGGACTTTTACCTGCCTGATAAATAGCGGTTTAACCATACTTCCAAATGGAAATCTGGTGAGGAATATAGGATTTGGAGCCGATGCAACTCACACAAAAGGAGAGCAGCATTTTGCTAAGACTTGGAATGCACCACCTGAACTAGTCCATCCTTCATTCGTTCTACGCGATAAGGATGCGGACGCCTACACATTTGACAATGCCTATAACCGGGCAAGGGCTCGAAGAAAGTCAATTACAAGCTTACCTTCAAAAGTCGCTAGGAGAATAATCAGCTTGACATCAAGAATTATGCAGTCAGCAAAAAATTATTTAGCTCTAAGCGGTCATTGATGTTTTTTTCTGGTATTCACAAACTCAAGCCTGCACATTTCGTCGAATGTCTTAGATGTATCTCTAAGCTGATCAAAAGTGCCTGATTCAAGCAGCTTCCCTTGGCTAAACTCATAAATAATATCAGATCTAATAACCGTAGACAATCTGTGCGCAATCACAACCAGTGTGCACCTTCTGCCTATAACTTCAATGGCATCCATCACGTCGGACTCTGTCTTATTGTCTAATGCACTGGTCGCTTCATCTAGCACGAGAAATTTAGCATTCCTATAAAATGCTCTGGCCAATGCAAGTCTCTGCCTTTGGCCACCAGAGAGACGAATTCCATTATCTCCTATTGGGGTGTAAAGGCCCATGGGGAATTCGGCGACAATGTCCGATAGCTGCGCGGCTTGGAGAGCCTCCCATACTCGGTCTGTATCTACAGTTGCTGGCTCTTCGGCAAAGGCGATATTGTCAATCACGTTGCTATTTAATAGCGTGATTGACTGGGGGACATAGGCACAGTTAGCCTGCCAAGCTGGTACATCCTCATCTGTGACGGTAATACCATCAAGCTCTAGTGCACCCGTACTAGGACGCAGTAGGCAAAGCAATTGGTTGGCGGTGGTTGTTTTACCGCTTCCAGTTGCCCCAACAAAAGCCACTCGTCCACCTACCGGGATAGTGATTGATAAATCATCAAGAACCAGAGATTCAGAGGAAGGATAGCAATAGCTGACATTGTTAAGACGGATGCTATGCCGAGGCATAACACCCTGAGGAGTAGGAACGCCGGGCGAACGAATCGTAAGCCGACCCAACGGTAGGTCGATCAGCTTTAGAGTTTCCTGGAGGTCAGGCAAGCCAGCCCTAAGCGAGGTAACGGAGCGGAAGGCATCCTGAAGCGGTGGTGTGAGCTTGAGGGAGGTAACGGCCACCGTGGCAAGGAATGGAACGATTTTGACCAAACTTGATGCATCTGGATTGAAAAGTATTGGAAGAATTCCAACTGCGAAGATCATCGTGATCCCGAACGGCTCGATCAAGGCACGCGGAGCTTCAGGCAAAACTTCTGCCTTCCATGTGAAGGGAATGGCATTACGGCCAGCATTGCGATAACGCTTTTCGAAATAAGGCTCAGCGCCTGTCAGTTGTACATCCAGAATCGTGCGCATCGATTCTGAGAGAACATTGTTGGTTTCCGCCTCGAGCGTGATCCGCTGCCGGGCTGCAAAACGCAGGAACGGGGTGATCAGCATGGAGATCAGCAGATAACCAAGGATCAGGCTTAGGATCAGGCCAACCGCGAGAAGTTTCCCGACGGCAAGCACACCAATCGACAGCAATGTGACAACGAACAACCCGCTCACGATCTGCAACACAGGCAGCACAACAATGTCGGCCACTCGGGCCACATTGATCAACACCATCGTGGAGATGTTGGAACTGGTGCTGCCTAGGAAGAACTCATACGGCTGAGCCAGCAGCTTGCGCTGGGCCATCTCAGAGAGATCACGCCAGATTGAGGCTTTGAGCCGAAGCTGGCAGGCGCGCAGAAACAACTTGGAAAGTGAAGCAATCCAGCTGGCGGCAATGAAGGCCAACACCAAGGTGAGCACCTTGGCCACTGGGTCCTCCGGCACCAGCGCCGGCCATGGAACAGAGGGGCGATTGGGCTCACCGACCACCACCGTGAACAGCCTCGCCACCAGGGCAACCACGGCAAGATCCGCCACGCCGGAGAGGATGGCCACCGGCACCAGCAGCAACAACGACCGCTTGCGACGGGCTGGCAACGCGCGCAGAAGGCGAACCAAACTGCGGAGTGTCTGGCTCTGGAATCGCATTGCCTTAGGGAAGTCTCCAGACCCTACCGATGCACTGCCTGGAGTCCGCGATGAGGCAGCCAGTCACCTGGCTGATCGCCACAGTCGAGCCACAAGCGCGCGCAACCGCAGCTGCCACACCGGTGCAACCCGGAGCGCGGCACTGCCATCCGCCAGATGGCGCCAAGACTCCTCCAGGCTCTGGACCGCCAAGCTCCAGCGCATGAGCAACGCATCCTCCGCACTGGCCGCCAGCACGGCCGATAGAACCTCCGGGTCCGCCCGCCAGCCCTCCGGCTCCGCCACCGCCGTAGCGATGCGCTCCACATCGGCCTCCAGGGTGCCGCAACCGATCTGGTGGCCCAGGCGCCCGGGATCCAGCAGATCCGCCAGGGCATGGTTGAGGCTGCTGAACACCACGCAGCCACAAGCGAGGGCCTCGATCGGCGGCAGGCCGAAGCCCTCGCTGACGCCGCGGCCACGCCAGTAGTCGGCTGAGTCGTAGAGGTAAACCGTGGCGCTGTTGAACAGGTCGACCAGGTCGTCGACCCAACCGCTCTGCACCTCCACCCGCAGGCCGCGGGCACGCAGGGCTGGCACCAGCTGCTTCAGCACATAGGAGCTGCTCTTGCGTTGCTGCACCAGCACGTCGATCGGGCGACGTGCTCCAGCGTTGGCTGTCCCAGCCGACACGACCGTTTCCGCTCGGCCAGGCCGGGCACCCCGCTCCAGCCACTGGGGCTCCAGGGCATTGGGCACCAGAAACAACGGGTTGCGCGGCGCCCGGTTGCCCCAGTAGCCGAGCGTGTTGCGGCTCACCGCCAGCACCGGCACCCCCGGTGGCAGATCAAAGCCATAGCCGCTGCTATGGGCGTGATAGGCGGTGGGTCGCCCCTTGAGGCGACGCAGCAGCTTCGGTACATCAAAACCCCAGCTCACGATCCAGAGCGCTTCACCGGGGCTGACCTCCGCACTCAGCAGGTCGTCCAGATAGGGATGATCCGGCTCCCGCTGGCGGTAGGTGACCACTTCAACCGGCGCGATCCTGCTCACCAGGCGCGCCGTCTGCAGCTCCACCAGCAAGCCGCCGCAGCGGAATTTCCCAGTGGTGCCGGGAACGAGGAAGCGGATGGGGCGCAAAGGGGCCGATGCGGCTTGCCAGCGACTCTGGCTCAGGCGGCCACCACCTCGGTGCTACCGGCGCGCTGGCGGCGGGTGAGGAAGCCAAACAGCACCTTGCCGATGGCGGCAATCAGGTTGCCCTCCAGCTCCTGGAACATCTTCATGTTCAGGTGGAAGGCGTGGTTGGCCTCCTCGACGATGCGATCGGCCATGGCCTGATCAATGGGCAGGTTGTCGAGGGTGGCGCGGTAGTTGGTCTTGAAGCCCTTCTCGTCGGGGATGGCGTCGAACTCGTAGAAGCGCAGGCCATCGTGCTCGCCCAGGCTCATCGCCTTCTGGGCGATGTTCTTGAGGATCTGACCGCCGGAGAGATCGCCGATGTAGCGGGTGTAGTGGTGACCCACCAGCAGCTCGGGGGCGTCCTTGCCCACCTGATGGATACGGGCCACATACTCCTGGGCCGCTGGCGTGGCCTTGACGGCACTGCGCCAGCTGTCGCCGAAGTAGTAGGCCAGATCCTGCTCGAGGGTTTCGCGGCGGTTCAGCTCCGGGAAGCCCACCGGGCCCACCACCGGATGCCCCTCAGCCCGTAGGCGCCCGATCTCCTCCTCCATAGCGGAGTACACGAAGAAGAGGTCGGCCACCAGGGTGCGGTAACTGGCCTTGTCCACCACCCCCTTGAGGAAGCAGCTCACGAAGCCGGTGTTCTCGGCCATGGTGTGGGACTTCTTGGTCCCTTCACGCAGCTGGAGGGCAAGGGCGACGGGCATGGTCGGGTCCGGGATCCTGAGGTGCCGCAGGGCAGATCGATCAACGTAAGTGCAGTACAGCGGCCCTGCGGCCATGGTTGCGAAGGGTTACGCGACCAGAGGCGGGATGGGGTGGCGCGGCGGCGACACACGCATTGAGAGGACTCTCCGCATGTGGGACCAGATGGCGCGGCGATGTGGTCCCACATCCAGACGGTGGCCAACGAGGCACTGCAGACCGGATCAACCCCGGCTTTCAGGCCGCCATGGCATCACCGCCCTGGGAGCGCCCGGCCTCGAACAGGGCGAACAGACTGCGGCAGAACGCCTGCAGCGCCTCCACCACCGCCGGTTGCGGCAGATGGCTGCCGGTGGGCTGCCAGTCGCCCAGCGTGGCCAGCCGCCAGCGCTCCGATTCGTAGGTGAGGCCCCGGATCGTCACCCCCAGCAGCCGCGGGCAGGCGCCGGCCGCGGGCGCCGTTTCCAGGCGCAGCTGCACCAGGAACGAGCGGCACTGGCTGCGTGGGCTCCAGCCCGGCAGATGAAAGGAGAGATCCAGGCTCTCCTGATCGGCGAAGGCACGGGTGTGGGGATCGTCGCGCCAGGGGGTGAGGTTGGCGCGGGCGTCAGGGAAGTGAGCACGAAACAGGGCCGCGGCCGAGGCGATGGCCTGGGCCAACTCCAGAGAACGGACCTGATCGCCGGCATTCATGCCGTTGCCCCTGCAGCAGAACCGAACATCCCCGAAACCTAGGCTCGCTCGATTGATCGCGCTGAACGCGGTCAGCAGAACCGCGCAGACAGCCTGCCCTCCCCAGCCATGGCCACCAGCTCCGCAGCCAGCTACGAGAAGCTCACCGCCCCCACCCAGGGCACGCCGATCCGCTTCGAGGACGGACTGCCGGTTGTGCCCAACGACCCGATCATCCCGTTCATCCGCGGCGATGGCACCGGTGTGGACATCTGGCCCGCCACCCAGAAGGTGCTGGATGCGGCGGTGGCCAAGGCCTATGGCGGTGAGCGCCGGATCGAATGGTTCAAGGTGTACGCCGGCGACGAAGCCTGCGACCTCTACGGCACCTACCAGTACCTGCCGGAGGACACCCTCGAAGCGATCCGCACCTACGGCGTGGCCATCAAGGGCCCCCTCACCACCCCCATCGGCGGAGGTATTCGCTCCCTGAACGTGGCCCTGCGTCAGATCTTCGATCTGTACTGCTGCGTGCGCCCCTGCCGCTACTACGAGGGCACCCCCAGCCCCCACAAGCGCCCTCAGGACCTCGACGTGATCGTCTACCGCGAGAACACCGAGGACATCTACATGGGGATCGAATGGGAAGCCAACGATCCCGTGTGCCTGGAGCTGATCAAGCACCTCAATGACGTAGTGATCCCAGCCAACAGCAAGCTCGGCAAGCGCCAGATCCCTGTGGGTTCAGGCATCGGCATCAAGCCGGTGAGCAAGCACGGCAGCCAGCGCCACATCCGCAAGGCGATCCAGCACGCCCTGCGCCTCGAGGGCGACAAGCGCCACGTGACCCTGGTGCACAAGGGCAACATCATGAAGTTCACCGAGGGCGCCTTCCGAGACTGGGGCTACGAGCTGGCCACCACCGAGTTCCGCGCCGACTGCGTGACCGAGCGCGAGAGCTGGATCCTCGATAACGCCGACAGCAACCCCGGCCTGAGCATCGAGGCCAACGCCCGCATGGTCGATCCCGGCTACGACGCCCTCACCCCCGAGAAGAAGCAGGCGATCTGTGAGGAGGTGCAGGGGGTGCTTGAAGCCATCGGTGCCAGCCACGGCAATGGCCTGTGGAAGCAGATGGTGATGGTTGACGACCGCATCGCCGACAGCATCTTCCAGCAGATCCAGACCCGCCCGGCCGACTATTCCGTGCTGGCCACCCTCAACCTCAACGGCGACTACATCTCCGATGCCGCCGCCGCCGTGGTGGGCGGCCTGGGCATGGCCCCCGGCGCCAACATCGGCGACAGCGCCGCCATCTTCGAGGCCACCCACGGCACAGCGCCGAAGCACGCCGGCCTCGATCGCATCAACCCCGGCTCGGTGATCCTCAGCGGCGTGATGATGCTCGAGTACATGGGCTGGCAGGAAGCGGCCGATCTGATCACCGAGGGCATCAGCGCTGCCATCGCCAACAAGGAGGTCACCTATGACCTGGCCCGTCTGATGGAACCCCGCGTGGAGCCGGTGAGCTGCAGCGGCTTCGCCGACGCCGTGATCCGCCACTTCGGCGGCTGACGGCCAAGCCCATCGGCAGGTGTCAGCCGCCGTCAGCACCGGTCAGACTCACCCCATGACCTTGACCGGCCTACCGGCAGGCGGCACCGACCCCTGCGTGCACTGCGGCTTCTGCTTGCCCACCTGCGCCAGCTATCGGGTGCTGGGCACGGAGATGGATTCACCGCGAGGGCGGATCCACACCCTCAAGGCGATCGAAGCCGGCGAGCTCACACTCGATGCCACGGTGGCCGGCCATTTCGACAGCTGCCTGGGCTGCTTCGCCTGCGTCACCGCCTGCCCCTCCGGCGTGCGCTACGACCAGCTGATCGAGGCCACCCGACCGCGCCTCAACGCCCCCGAGCTGCGCAGCCCCGCCCAGCGGGCCTTCCGCCGACTGCTGTTCGCGCTGCTGCCCTACCCGCAGCGGCTGCGGGCTGTGCTGACTCCCTTGCGCGGTTACGGCGGCTCAGCGCTGCAGGCGCTGGCGCGTCGGGCCGGTATCACCCGCCTGCTCAGCCCGCAGCTGCAGGCCCTGGAGCAACTGCTGCCCCCCCTGGCTCCGGAAGCCTTCCGCGATGGCTGGCCGCTGCTGGTGCCCGCCCAGGGGCCGCGCCGCGCCCGGGTGGGACTGGTGCTGGGCTGCGTGCAGCGGCTGTTCGATCCGGCCGTGAACGCCGCGGCCATTCGCGTGCTCAGCGCCAATGGCATCGAGGTGGTGATCCCGCCGGCCCAGGGCTGCTGCGGTGCCGTGACCCACCACCAGGGGGAACTGGCCCAGACCGAAGCCCTCGCCGGCGCCCTGATCGACAGCTTCGACGCCGTTGTGGGGCCAGGCAAACCGGCGGGAGCCGAACCTCTCGATGCGGTGCTGGTGGCGGCCTCCGGCTGCGGGCACACCCTCAAGCAGTACGACCGTCTGCTGGCGGAGCGCCCGGCCTGGGCGGCCCGAGGCTCGGCATTTGCGTCCCAGGTGCGGGACGTTCAGGAGTTCCTGCACGACGTTGGGCTGAGCGAACCCTTCGCCGCCAGCCTCGAACCCCTGCCCCACCCAGACGGAGCCGCCGCCACAACCGAGCGGCCGCTGGCCCTGGCGATGCATGACGCCTGCCACATGATTCACGGCCAGGGCATCAGCGCTCAGCCGCGGGCGTTGCTGCGCCGCATCCCGCATGTGGTGCTGCGTGAAGCCACCGAAGCGGGGGTGTGCTGCGGCAGCGCCGGCATCTACAACCTGGTGCAGCCCGAGGAGGCTGCCGCCCTTGGGCGCCTCAAGGCGGACGATCTCGCCTCCACCGGAGCCACCATCGCCGTGAGCGCCAACATCGGCTGCAGCCTGCAGATCCGCCGGCATCTGACGGACTCCAGCAATCCGGCCCAGCGGGCCATGGCCGTGGCACATCCGATCCAGCTGCTCGATCGCAGCTCAAGCCTCTGCCGCAGCGAGGCATCGGGACTAGTGCCGGCATGACTGACGGCGGGCCGGAGGCGCAGCCGCCGCGGCCGGCAGGGCAGCTGCTCGATGTGCTCGGGCTGGCCTTCGGCCTGGCGGGGTCGGTGGGCGGCACGATCGGCGCCGGCATCCTGCGCACCCCTGGCCTGGTGGCGGCCCAGCTGCCCAGTGCCCCGTTGGTGCTGGGCGCCTGGCTGCTGGGGGGGCTCTACGCCCTGCTGGGGGCCGTCTGCATCGCCGAACTGGCTGCCAGCCTGCCGCGGGCGGGCGGTTGGTATGTGTATGCCGAGCGGGCCTTCGGCCGCCGCGCCGGCGCCCTGGTGGGCACCACCGACTGGCTAGCCCACTGCATCGGCCTGGCCTGGGTGGCCACCACAGCCGGGGAGCTGCTGGTGGCGGTGCTGCCGCAGCTTTCGAAGCTGCCCTGGCTGGGCGCAGACCACCACGCCACGGCGGGTCGGCTGCTGGCCCTGCTGATCCTGCTGGTGTTCAGCGCCATCCAGCTGCTGGGGGTGCGGGCCGGCGGCGCCAGCCAGGAGCTGCTCAGCCTGGCCAAGGCGGCGGCCTTTCTAGGGCTGGTGCTGCTCTGCTTTCTGCTGCCCACCCCCTTCTCCCCGGAGCAGCAACCGATCTGGGGCTGGCCGCAGCAGCTCAGCCTGAGCCACCTGCCCGTGGCGGGCGTGCTGGCCCTGCAGGCGGTGATCACCACCTACGACGGCTGGGCCAGCCCCGTTTACTTCGCCGAAGAGTTCAGCGACCCGGGCCGCGACCTGCCCCGCTCGCTGATCGGCGGCGTGCTGGCGGTGGTGGGGCTGTATCTGCTGATCAACCTGGCCCTGTTGCATGTGCTGCCGCTGCAGCTCCTGGCTCACGCCAGCATCCCTGCGGCCGATGCCGCCCGTGCCCTGCTGGGACCGCGCGGCGGCCAGCTGATCACCGCCGTGGCGCTGCTGGCGCTGCTGGGGCTGATCAACACCGTGGTGATGGCCGCGCCGCGCATCCTCTATGGCCTCGGCCGCGATGGGCTGCTGCCGCTTGGGATCGCCGCCGTGAATCCCGGCGGCACCCCCGTGCCCGCCCTGCTGATCACCACCGGCAGCGCCGCCCTGCTGGTGCTGGCGGGCTCGTTCGAGCGGCTGCTGGGCATGGGGGCGTTCCTCTACGTGGGTCTGCCGCTGGTGGGCGTAGCGGCCCTGCTGCAGCTGCGCCGGCGTGAACCGGAACTGGCGCGGCCTTTCCTGAGCTGGGGCTATCCGCTCACGCCGCTGCTCGTGGGCGGGGTGTCGCTGGCGTTCCTACTGGCCTCGCTGCGCAGCGACACCACCAACAGCCTGCTGGCTGCAGGCCTGGTGGCCGCCGGCAGCCTGCCGGTGCTCCTGCGGCCCGCACCCTCCCCTCAGGCCTCCGGGGAGTCCGGTTCAGACGCCTGAGACCGCTCCAGCAGCCGCCAGGCGTTCCGCAGGCCATCGGCATCGCCCAGGTTGCCCGGGAACGTGACCACCGGCAGCCCCGGCCGGTCTCCGCGGGGGGGCGTCAACACCAGCGACAAGCCAGCAAAGAGCTGCCCCTGCAGCTCCACCGCCCCGAGCCCCAAGCCATCAGCCAGCAGGGTGTGGCTGGTGATGCCCCCCTTGCTGATCAGGTAGCCCAGCCGCGGCTCCAGTGCCGCCGCCAACCGCGCCATCAGCGCCGCCAGTTCCAGGCCCAGGCGGCGGCGCTCAGCGCTGCTGCTGCAACTCACCTCGCCGCGGCTGGTGAACAGCACGGGCGTGAGTGCATCCGCCAGCCGCTGCTCCAGCCGCGCGCGCCAGGTTTGCTCCAGTGAAGCCAGCAACGCCGCCGGCTCAGGCCCGGCCAGCAGCCGCGCGAACTTGGCCACCGGGATCTCCAGGCCCTCGCAGCCGGGCTCCTGAAGCAGCCGCTCCAGCTGGGCATCCGCGAGGGGCACATGGGACCCCACCAGCACCAGGCCCGACAGGGAAGCACCGGATGCATCGCGGCGCCGCAGGCCAGCGAGCCCGGCGGCATCCAAAGGCTGGGGCGGCAGCGGTACCAAGCCATTGAGCAGGCTGGCGGCGGACTGAAACAGCAGTCGCCGCGGGCGCACGCCGGGCGGCTGGGCGGCGGGATCGGTCACATCCCGCACGGCAGCCCCGAGAGCCGCCAGCTGATGGGGCAGCTCCGCATCCACCGCCACCACGGCGTTGCAGCCGAAACCGGCCAGACAATCCCGCAACGCCGCCGCACCGCTGGCCCCCTGAGCGGCCGCATCGAGCTCCGCCAGGCCGATGCGCTGCACCGCCGCCGCAGGGATCCGCCCAGCGCTCTTCTCCTCCACCCAGGCAGGCAGAAAGCTGTGACTGAAGCCGAACAACCGATCCGCAGCGAACGGCGTGGTGTGCACGGGCTCGCCCTGCAGCAGGTGCAGCCCATTCACGGTGGTGCGGCCGCCGGGCAGGAAGGCCGGCGCCAGAAGCGTGGCGTCAAACGGCCCCAGTTCCTCCGCGATCACCTCCACCTCCAGCGGGAAATGGCCGCGCAGGGTGGAATCGCCGCGGCTCACGATCAACCAGCGATCGATCCAGCCCGCTGCCAGGGCCTGCTCCAAGACCGGGCGCAGGGCATGGCAGATCTCGTTCACCCGCTCTGCCGCCGCCGCCGCATCCAGGGCACGGGTGTTGGCCAGCAGAAACAGCAGCGGCGAGGGGTGCCGCAGCCCCGCCGCCAGGCTGTCCGCATCCCAGCGCAGCAACAACGGCGCGCTGTGAACGGTCTGGGATCCGGTGGGATCGTCGTCGAGCACGACGACCTTGAGCCGCTCTGCCATGGCACCATCGTGCCGTGATTTGCTCTGAGCCCAGCGAGCTGCAGGAGCTGGTGCGGCAACTGCACCGGCAGGCCTCCCCCTGGCTGCCGGCGGGGCAGGGCAGCCGCCTGCACTGGGGCCCGCCGGTGCTGCCGGCCCCGGGCGAGGAGCAGCCGCTGGTGGTGAGCACCAGCCGGCTGGATCGCGTGATTGAGCACTGCGTCGGCGATTTCACGGTGACGGTGCAGGCGGGCATGCCCCTGGCGCAGCTGCAGGCCGAACTCTCACGCCAGAACCAATGGCTGGCGATCGACACGCCCTGGGGGAGCGATGCGACAAGCGCAACCGATGGCAACCAGGGCAGCATCGGCGGCCTCGTAGCCCGCGGCCTGGCCGGCGGCCTGCGCCAGCGCTACCTGGGAGTGCGGGATCAGCTGATCGGCATCGGCGTGCTGCGGGCCGATGGCACCGCCGCCCGGGCGGGGGGGAAGGTGGTGAAGAACGTGGCCGGCTACGACCTGATGCGCCTGTTCACAGGCAGCTGGGGCAGCCTCGGCCTGATCACCGAACTCACCTTGCGCACCTTCCCGCGGCCTCCCCAGCGCCGCGGTCTGCTGCTGCAGGGCGACCTGTCGGCCCTGGAGAGCCTGCGGCGCCAGGCTCTTGCGGCAGGGCTGCTGCCCCAGCGGCTGGACTGGTGGAGCCCCGCCCTGGCCGACGGGCAGCCGGCCCTGCTGCTGAGCCTGGTTAGTGTGAGCGCCGAGGCGATCGTCGATCAGCTGACCCAGCACTGCCAGGCTGCTGAGCGCGCCGGCCTGCGAGCTGAACGTCTCGATCCGGAGCAGCTGCAGGCCCTCGAAAGCGCGGGGCGCGGTAACGCCGGCAGCCCTGGGCCCGAGGGGCAGTGGCTGCTGCAGTTGGGGGTTCTGCCGGCCCGGGGGGCCGAGCTGCTGGCGGATCCGGCGCTGCGCGGCCTTCGCCTCAGCCTGGCGGCCGGTGCGGGTCAGGGAATCGCCTGGGCCGCGGCCCAGGAGGTCCCGAACCATCGGGTGGAGCAGCTGCGGCGGCGCTGTGAAGCCCTGGGCGGCTTCCTGACGGTGCTGCAGCAGCCGGATAACTCTGGACTGCCCGCCTGGGGAGATTCCCCCAGCCGCCCCCTGATCGAGGCGATCAAACGCGAGTTCGACCCGCTGCAGCAGCTGGCCCGCGGCCGGCTGCCCGGTGTGAACCCTCAGCCCGGCACGAGGGTGTAGCGGCAGTTGAGCTCCAGCTGCTCCCCCGCGGCCAGTGCAAGGCCCAGCTCGCCGCGGCGGGCTGTCCAGGGCTCCAGGCAGACCATCGGCCGCGGCGGATCGGTCCAGACCACGGTGTGATCCAAGGGGGAATCGGCCTGCAGCTCGATCACGGCCGCCGCCGGGGATCCATCCGGACTGCTGAGGCCGGTGAGCAGCCGCGGTGCTGTGCCGGAGCGCTCCACCCGCAGATCCACCCCCTGTGGCAGCCGCACCAGCTGAGCAGCGGTATCCGCCGGGCCGGCCATGAGGTGATCGAAGCAGCGGGCGGGCAGCCCCTCGAGCGCGGCGCCCCCCAGATCAGCCACAGCGAAATAGGGGTGCAGGCCCAGGGCGAAGGGCATCGCAGCAGAAACAGCTCCAGCCACAGCTGAGCCGGGAGCGTCCTCGGCCTCGTGCCGCACGAGGGCGCGGATCGTCAGGGCCGCGGGCTCGAGGCGAACCTCCAGCACCAGGCGGAAGGCAAACGGATAGCTGGCACGGGTGATGGCGTCGTCGCTCAGCTCCAGGCGGATGCCGCGGCCATCGGCCAGGGCCTGCAACTGCCAGGGGCGATCACGGGCAAAGCCGTGCTGCGCCAGCTCAACCGTGCCCTGAGGGAGCTCCAGACGGTTGTCCGGCAGATTGCCGCACACCGGGAACAGCACCGGGATGCCGCCGCGCACACTCTTGGCAGGGTCCGCGAAGCGCTCGGCATCGAAATACAGGCGCTCACTGCCGCCGCAGCGCCAGCCGCACACCAGGCCACCCCGCTCGGGCACCACCCGCAGCTGATCACCCCCTGAAGCGGTGAACTCCCAGTGGGGGAAGGGCGCGTCGCGCTGGATCAGGGTCACAACGGCCTCAGGACAGGTCAGCAAGCCACTCCAGCATCGCCCGGTTCACCTGCTCAGGCACCTCGTCGTGGGGGCAGTGGCCCGCCTGGAGCACCACCTCGGTGGTGCGGGCCGGGGCATGGCGCTGGAAGGCCCCGCGACGGCCGGCGGCATTGATCCACGGGTCGCGGATGCCCCAGAGCAGCAGCAGCGGGGCCTGCAACTGGGCGAACAGCTCATCGAGCGGCTGGCCGCGGGGAATGTCGAACACCGTGCGGAATACGCCGAACGCACCTGGATCGCGTGAGGGGCGCAGGATCGAGGCCACCAGTTCGTCGTTGACGTTGGTGCGGTCGATGTACACCTGGTTCAGGGTGCGACGCACGGTGGCGGGCCGGCGCAGGTTCTCAAACAGCAGCCGCTGCAGCAGCGGGCTCTGCACCAGGGCGCTGCCGATGGTGCGGCGGGCGATGGCACCCCAGCCCTTCGGCTCACGCTGCTCATCCGAGAACGGGCCGGCCGCATTCAGCAGCACCACTCCGGCCGGCAGCTCACCGAGGGCGGCACCGGCCGCCAGGGCCGCATATCCACCGAGGGAGTTGCCCACCAGCACCGTCGGCCGGCCGATGCGCTCCTGCACGTAAGCCACCAGCTGATCGCACCAGAGGGCACCGCCATAGCGCGGCCCGGCGGGCTTGGCACTGCGGCCGAAGCCCAGCAGATCGAGGGCATGCACCTCGTAGTGCTGGGCCAGCACAGGGATGTTGAAGCGCCAGTGGTCGATGGAGGCGCCAAATCCATGCACCAGCAGGATCGCCGGCCTGGCCGCCGCCGCCTCGGCTTCGGGGCCATCCGGCCGACTGCTGAGGCAGTGGATCGGGTGGCCGAGGAAGGTCCAGGCCTCAGCGACCGCAGGGATGGTCAGGGAGGTCACCGGCAGCAGGGGTCTGGGTGGTCGATGCTAGGGAGATCCCACAGTCCGCAGCCCCGCCGCGGCCCATCACCGTGCCCGACTGGATCCCCGACGGCTGGACGCTGCTGCTGCCGGGCTCAGCCCTCTGGGCACTGGCCCTGTACCTACCCCTCAGCGTGCCCCTGGCCCGACTGGAGGCGGCCCTCAGCACCGCCGGCCTGTCGGAAGAGAGCCAGCAGGTGTTGCTGATCACGGCCAGCCTGCTGCTGGCCCTGGCCGTGGGCGTGCTGGTCAATCTGGTGCTGAGCTGGGCCCTGGGCCCCGGCTGGGGCTCCAGCCTCGGGCTGGTGGCAGCGCTCTACGGGTTGTTCTGGGGCCTGGCCGCCAGCCGCGAGAGAGACCGGGACTAACCCATTCAGAGGAGCAAAAAGAGAGCCCTCACAGCCCTGTCCTTGATTCTGTACAGACCGTACGGAAGCCTGGACACGTCGCAACACGGATGGCGCCGCAGGGCCAGCCCGCTCCTTGTGAGCCCGAGTTCAGCCCGGCCATTCAGCCCCGCCAGTCGAGCCAGGGCAGACCAGGAAGAATCGCCGGGGTGGTGGTGCGGTAGGCGGCATAGCCGCGATGCACCAACAGCAGCTGCCGCTCCTCACGCCGCGCCTTGCCACCCAGCACCGCGCAGAGTGCCAACAGCAGGGCCAGATGCAGCAGGCTGCCCAGGGCCAGCGTGACCCCCAGGGAACACAGCAGGATGGCCTGATAGAGGGGATGCCGGCAGCGGGCATAGGCGCCGCTGGTCACAAGAGCGGCACCGGGCTTGGGATCGGGCAAGGGCGTGAGGCTGGGGCCCAGGCGCCAGAAGGCCTGGGCCGCAAGGGCCAGACCGAACAGAAACAGCAGCACACCGGCGGCGGCGAGCGGCAGGGGCCAGGCGAAACCCCAGCTGCCGGGAGCCGGCCAGGGAGGCAGCAGGTGGGCGGCGATCAGCAGCAGCTGGGCCAGCAGCCACCACTCGCCATGGCGGTTATCGAGCCAGCCGCCCCAGCTGAGCTGCCAGCTGGAGAACGCAGCCCGCCAACCACCGCACTCAGGTGGGGATTTCGGCGAGGGGGTCGAGGTCGGGTCCATTGGTTCTGCCCGAGAGCACCAGTCTGAGCAGGATCGGAGCCAGGAAGGTGGTGCCGATCACCATCAACAGGATGGCGGCCTCAAGCGCTGGGCTGAGCAGATGGGCCTGGGTGCCGAGGCCCAGGAAGATCAGGCCCACCTCGCCGCGGGGCATCATTCCCAGCCCCACCACCAGGCGGTCGGTGGGCTGCGGCGACAGGAAACACCAGCCGGCTGCCACCTTGCCGACAATCGACACCACCAGCAGGAAGCCCGCCACCACCAGGCCGGCCCGGTTGGCGGGATCGAGGGGATTGAGCACCGACAGGTCCATGCCGGTGCCGATCAGCACGAAAAAGATCGTGGCAAACAAGGCCACGACGGGTTTGATGGCTGCCTCGATGGCGTGGCTGTGGTTCGACTTGCTCAAGATCAGGCCAGCGGCAAAGGCCCCCAGCGCTGCCTCCAGACCGATGGCCGTGGCGGCGAAGCAGCAGAGGGTGAGCACCACGAATGAGGCCACCACCACATCACCGGGGGCCTTGAGCCGATCGATCAGCCAGTCGAAACCGGGGGCTGCCGTGCGACTGAGACCGATCGCCGCCAGCACGAACACCACGGCCGCCACCACCAGCTTCAGGATCGGAGCGAGTTCCAGGCTGCCGCCGCCGGCCAGGCTCACCACCACCGCCAGGATCACGATGCCGAGGATGTCGTCGAGCACGGCGGCACCGATCACGATCTGCCCTTCGCGCGAGCGCAGCATCTTCAGCTCACCGAACACACTGGCGGTGATGCCGATGCTGGTGGCGGTCATCGACGCACCGGCGAACACTGCCGGGATCACCTCCACGTGGAACAGGGCCATCAGGCCGATGGTGCCCAGGGCGAACGGCAGGGCCACACCGGCCACCGCCACCGTGGTGGCCTGGGCGCCCACCGCCACCAGCTCGTCCAGATCGCTCTCCAGTCCGGTGAGAAACAGCAGCGCGAACAGGCCCAGATCGGCCACGGCCTGCAGGCTGGGGAAACTCTCGGCGTAGAGCTCCGCCACCGCGTCCGGCGGGACATCGGCCAACGAGCCCACCAGCTGCAGCATCGACTGGCTAAGGGCGGCCTGGGTTTCCGGCGGCACGATCAGATGCAGGCCGGAGGCGCCAATGATCACCCCGGCGATCAGTTCACCGAGGATCGTGGGCAACTGCAGGCGCACCAGCAGCTCGGCCAGCAGCCGGGCCGCCACGAAGATCACCAGAAAGCGGCCGACCCCGATCAGCGTGTCGGCCACCTCGAGCTGGTGGGCACTGGCCTCCAGGCCGACCTGCAGCAGGTATGGCGGCAGGCTCATCGCGAGCGTGGGCAATTCACCACGTGAGTCTGGGGGGTCGGGCCCGCGACTGGTGACCATGGCTACGGTCCGGGCACGACCCGAACCTTGCGTCATGACCGCCACCCAGTCGGCCGCCGCCAGTGCCGTCGGCAGCAACGCGATCCCTAGCTGGGACCTGGACCAGGAGCTGGCCCTGACGGATGCCTGGTGGCGGGCCGCCAACTACCTGGCGGTGGGGATGATCTACCTGCAGGACAACCCCCTGCTGGCCGAACCGCTGCGGCCCGAGCACATCAAGAACCGGCTGCTGGGCCACTGGGGCTCCAGTCCGGGTCAGTCCTTCATCTGGGCCCACGCCAACCGGGTGATCCGCCACCACGGCCTGGACATGGTCTACCTGTCCGGGCCGGGCCACGGGGCGCCTGGGGTGCTGGCGCCCACCTATCTGGATGGCTCCTACAGCGAGATCTATCCCGACAAGTCCCAGGACGCCGTGGGCATGGGGCGCTTCTTCAAGCAGTTCTCCTTCCCCGGCCACATCGGCAGCCACTGCACCCCGGAGACCCCCGGCTCGATCCACGAGGGGGGTGAGCTGGGCTACGTGCTCTCCCACGCCTGCGGCGCGGTCTTCGACAACCCCGACCTGATCGCCCTGGCCTGCGTCGGCGACGGCGAGGCCGAGACCGGGCCCCTGGCCACGAGCTGGCACATCAACAAGTTCCTCAACCCGGTGCACGACGGGGCGGTGCTGCCGGTGCTGCACCTCAACGGCTACAAGATCGCCAACCCCACCCTGCTGGCCCGCATCCCCAGGGATGAGCTGGCGAGCCTGCTGCGCGGCTACGGCTGGGATCCCCTGTTCGTGGAGGGCCACGAGCCCGCGGCGATGCACCGGGCCATGGCCGAGGCCATGGACACCGCCACCGCCCGCATCCTGCAGGTGCGCGCCGAGGCCCGCGCCAGCGGCGAGGCGGTGCGGCCGGCCTGGCCGATGATCGTGCTGCGCTCCCCCAAGGGCTGGACCGGCCCCACGGAACTCAACGGCCAGAAGCTGGAGGGCTTCTGGCGCAGCCACCAGGTGCCGCTGCCCAACCCCCGCCACGATCCGGCCCAGCTGCAGCAGCTGGAGAGCTGGCTGAAGAGCTACCGCCCCTGGGAGCTGTTTGATGCCAGAGGCCGGCTGCAGCCCGAGCTGCAGGCCCTCTCACCCGTGGGGAACCGGCGCATGGGCTCCAATCCCCACGCCAACGGCGGTCTGCTGCGCCGCAAGCTGCACCTGCCCCACAGCACGGCCTACGCCGTGGCGGTGCCGGCGCCGGGCCAGGTGGAGCACGAGAACACCGCCCCCCTCGGCGCCCTGCTGCGCGATGCGATCCGCCACAACCCCGATTCCCTGCGGGTGTTCGGGCCGGATGAAACCGCCTCCAACCGCCTGCAAGCCATCTACGAGGTGAGCAAGAAGGTATGGATGGAGGACTTCCTCCCCGAGGATCTGGGCGGCAGCGAACTGGCCCGTGAGGGCCGGGTGGTGGAGATGCTCAGCGAGCACACCCTGGTGGGAATGATGGAGGGCTATCTGCTCACCGGCCGCAACGGCTTCTTCCACACCTACGAGGCCTTCGCCCACGTGATCGCCTCGATGTTCAACCAGCACGCCAAGTGGCTGGAGAGCTGCATTCACCACGCCCCCTGGCGGGCTCCGATCGGCCCCTGGAACTGCCTGATCAGCTCCACCGTGTGGCGGCAGGACCACAACGGCTTCACTCACCAGGATCCCGGCTTCATCGACCTGGCCGGCAACAAGAGCGGCGAGGTGGTGCGGGTGTATCTCCCCGCCGACGCCAACTCGCTGCTGGCGGTGGCCGAGCAGGCGCTGGTGGAGACCAACGTGTGCAACATCATCGTTTCCGACAAGCAGAAACACCTCCAGTACCTCACCCTGGAGCAGGCCCGGGCCCATGTGGCCAAGGGCATCGGCCTCTGGAGCTGGGCCAGCAACGACGACCAGGGCACCGCGGCCGATGAACCCGATGTGGTGATGGCCTGCGCGGGCGACATTCCCACCAAGGAGACCCTGGCGGCGGTGGAGATCCTGCGCCGCGAGATTCCCCAGCTCAAGGTGCGGGTGCTGAACGTGGTGAAGCTGTTCGCCCTCACCGATCCCGGTGAGCATCCCCATGGCCTGAGCGACAGCGACTTCAGCAGCCTGTTCACCTCCGACAAGCCGGTGATCTTCAACTTCCATGGCTACCCGTGGCTGATCCACCGCCTCACCTACCGCCGCGTCAACCACGCCAACTTCCACGTGCGCGGCTACAAGGAGAAAGGCAACATCAACACGCCGCTTGAGCTGGCGATGAACAACCAGATCGACCGCTTCAATCTGGTGATCGATGTGATCGACCGGGTGCCCACCCTGGGTTCCCTCGCCGCCCACATCAAGGAGCGGATGAAGGAGGCCATCCTCCATCACCGGGCCTATGCCCACACCCACGGCATGGACTCCCCCGAGATCACCGACTGGCGCTGGACCCTTAGCGCACCGACCGGTGCGGAGGTGGTGTCATGAGTGAGATCGAAACCCGTCGCCTGCAGCTGCCCACCCCCGGCTGCTACGCCGACCCCGAGCGCAGCGGCCTCGAGGCCGATGACTTGTTCGACGGCATGACCGAGCACCTCTTCTACACGCTCGGCAAGCTCGCCCCCACCGCCTCCCGCCACGATCTCTACCTGGCCCTCAGCCATGCCGTGCGCGACCGGCTGATGACCCGTTATCTGGCGGGCATCGAAGCGATCCGTGCCACCCCCACCCGCGTGGTGGCCTACCTCTCAGCCGAATTCCTGATCGGTCCCCAGCTGAGCAACAACCTACTGATGCTCGGCATTCAGGAGACCGCCACGGAGGCCCTACAGCGTTTCGGTATCGACAACCTCGAGGACATTCTCGAGGTGGAGGAGGAGCCCGGCCTCGGCAACGGCGGCCTAGGGCGACTGGCCGCCTGCTTCATGGAATCGCTGGCATCGCTTCAGATTCCGGCCACCGGCTACGGCATCCGCTACGAATTCGGCATCTTCGACCAGCTGATCCGCGACGGCTGGCAGGTGGAGATCACCGATAAATGGCTCAAGGGCGGCTGGCCGTGGGAGATCCCTCAGCCGGATCAAGCCTGCTTCGTCGGCTTCGGCGGCCGCACGGAGAGCTACCGCGATGAACGCGGCAACTACCGCGTGCGCTGGATCCCCGATGAGCACGCGATCGGCGTGCCGCACGACGTGCCAGTTCTGGGCTACCGCGTGAACACCTGCGACCGGCTGCGGCTGTGGCGCGCCGACGCCAGTGAGAGCTTCGACTTCTATGCCTTCAACATCGGCGACTACTACGGCGCCGTGGAGGAGAAGGTGGGCTCCGAGACCCTCTCGAAGGTGCTCTACCCCAACGACGGCACCGATGAAGGCCGACGCCTGCGGCTCAAGCAGCAGCACTTCTTCGTGAGCTGCTCCCTGCAGGACATGCTGCGAAGCCTCGACCAGCGCGGCATCCCGGTGCAGGAGTTCCCCGAGCACTGGGCGGTGCAGCTCAACGACACCCACCCGGCGATCGCCGTGGCCGAACTGATGCGGCTACTGATCGACGACAAGCACCTCACCTGGGATCAGGCCTGGGACATCACCTGCCGGGCGCTCTCCTACACCAACCACACCCTGCTGCCGGAGGCGCTGGAGAAGTGGAGCCTGCAGCTGTTCGGCTCACTGTTACCACGCCATCTCGAGCTGATCTACGAGATCAACCGCCGCTTCCTGCAGATGGTGCGGATCCGCTATCCAGGCAATGAAGCGCTGCTGCGCAAGGTGTCGATCATCGACGAGGAAGGCAGCAAAGCCGTGCGCATGGCCAATCTGGCCACCGTGGCCAGCCATCACGTCAACGGCGTAGCGGCCCTGCACAGCGAACTGGTGCGCACCAAGTTGTTGCCGGAATTCGCGGCGCTATGGCCGGAGAAATTCACCAACGTCACCAACGGCGTCACACCGCGGCGCTGGGTGGCTCTCGCTAACCCTTCTCTACGCCAGCTACTGGCGGAAACGATCGGCGAGGGCTGGGTGGCCGATCTCGATCAGCTGCGCCAGCTGGAACAGTTCGCCGGCGACGGCGCCTTCCTGGAGCGCTGGCAGCAGACCAAGCTCGACGCCAAGCGCCATCTCTCCAACTACATCCACCGCCAGAGCGGTCTGCTGGTGGATCCCGCCTCCCTGTTCGACGTGCAGGTGAAGCGCATCCACGAGTACAAGCGCCAGCACCTCAACGCTCTGCAGGTGATCGCTCAGTACCTGCGCATCAAGAACGGTCAGGCCGAGGGCATGGCGCCACGCACGGTGATCTTCGGTGGCAAGGCGGCGCCGGGCTATTACATGGCCAAGCTGATCATCCGCTTCATCAATGGCATCGCCGAAACGGTGAACGCCGATCCGGATATGGATGGCCGCCTGCGGGTGGTGTTCCTGCCGGATTACAACGTCAAGCTGGGTGAGCGGGTGTATCCCGCCTCGGATCTCTCCGAGCAGATCTCCACGGCCGGCCTGGAGGCCTCCGGCACCGGCAACATGAAATTCGCCATGAACGGGGCGCTCACGATCGGCACCCTCGACGGCGCCAACGTGGAGATTCGCGAGCAGGTGGGGGCGGACAACTTCTTCCTGTTCGGCATGAATGAATCGGAGGTGGCGGATCTGCACACCGCCGGCTACCTCCCCTGGGAACTGATCGCCGGTCAACCCGAGCTGAGCGAGGTGCTCAAGCTGGTGGAGCAGGGCCACTTCAGCAACGGTGATCCCGATCTGTTCCGGCCCCTGCTCGAGAACCTCACCGGCCGTGATCCCTTCTGCGTGCTGGCCGATTTCGCCGACTACCTGCTCGCCCAGGAACGGGTGAGTCAGGCCTGGGCTGATCGCGGCGCCTGGAACCGCATGTCGCTGCTGAACAGTGCCCGCAGCGGCTTCTTCTCCTCGGATCGCTCGATCCGGGAGTACGCCGAACGCATCTGGCGAGCGGAGCCGTTCCCGGTGACGATCACCTGCAACCTCGACGACTGAACGGAGCCGATCCGACCGCCATGGCTGACGGGCTGACCCTGGTGCTCAACGTGGGCAGCTCGAGCCTGAAGGCGGCTCTGTTCGCCGGCGGCTCGGCCGGCCGCCTCGAGCGGCTCTGGCAGGACCAAGTGGCGCTCGACACACGGCCGGCGGACGCTCTGCAGCCCCAGCACGACGAGCTGCACAAACAGCTGGAGCAGTGGCTGCTGCCGCAGCTCCAGCCCTGGTGGAAAAGGATCACCCGCGTCGGCCACCGCATCGTGCATGGCGGCGAACGCTTCACCGCACCAACGCCCATCGATGCCGGCGTGCTGCAGGGGCTGGACGCTCTCAATGCCCTGGCACCACTCCACAATCCCCCCGCCCTGGCTGCAATCCGCTGGCTGCAGCAGCGGCATCAGGGCCTTCCGCAATGGGCCTGCTTCGACACAGCGTTCCACGCCACGCTGAGCCCGGCCGCCAGCAGCTACGCCCTACCGGCGATCTGGCGCCAGGGGGGCGCGGCCGGGGGCTGTCGCCGCTACGGCTTCCATGGCCTCAGCCACCAACACCTGGCCGAGGTGGCAGCGCAGCAGTGGCGCGAGCGGGGCCAGAGCGGCAGCCCGCGGCTGATCAGCTGCCACCTGGGGGCCGGTTGCTCCCTGGCGGCGATCCGCTCCGGCCGCAGCGTGGACACCAGCATGGGCTTCACACCGCTGGAGGGGCTCGTGATGGCCCGCCGCAGCGGCTCGGTGGACCCTGGACTTCTGCTGCATCTGCAGCGCAGCGGCCTGAGCCTCGAAGAGCTGGATCACGGGCTGAACCATGAGAGCGGCCTGCGAGGCCTCTCCGGCCTTAGCGGCGACTGGCTCGAGCTGAAGCAAGCCGCAGCTGCCGGGCACCCCGGCGCTCAACTGGCGCGGGCGGTGTTCCTGCACCGGCTGCTGGCGGGTATCGGCGCCATGGCCGCCAGCCTGGGCGGTGTGGAGCTGATCGGCCTCACCGGCGGCATCGGCGCCAACGATCCAGAGCTGATGAGCGATCTACAGGAGTCACTCCGCTGGCTGGGGCCGCTGCAATGGCTGCAGCAACAGGCTGATGAGGAGTGGATGATCGCCCGGCTGATCTGCGATCCAGCGCCAATCAGCGATCCGGCAGATCCGGGGTCTGGTGCAGGAGGCGGTTCAGGCGCAGCCGATCGGCATTGAGGGGATCAGGGGCCAGCTCACCGGCCAGCTCGCGGAATTTCTGTTCCACCTCCTCGGGCACCCGCACATCGAAGATGCGCTCCATCAGGGCCTCGATCGAAAACAGGTGGGCGTTGATGTTCTCGAGATCGCCGATGGCCTGCTGCACCGCGTCCTGATCGGCGGCATCGGCAGGGCCGGCGGCAGGCGATCCGGCTGGAGCTGGAGGAGCGGAACCTGCTGCTGGCTCACTGTCCCCGTGGGTCTTCTGGAGATCCTCGAGAACGCGACCGGCAAGGGTACGGAAGGACTGCAGGGCTGCCCAGCTGAGCTCCTGCTGCTGGCGCAGGGTCGGGTTCTCGCGGATCAGTCGGTCGTGTTCCCGGTAGAACCGCTGGCAATCAGGGCATTGGCAGGGCTCTTCCGGCACCAGCAGTCCCTTTCACGTCTCAGACCCCATCATGACACCAGACCCGAAGGGAATCGAAGGCGCTTCAGGCGGCGATTGAATCGTCGCCCTGGCAACTGTCATCGCCGTCTTCGCAGGCGCCGGGGATGGGGATCTCGATCGAACTCACCACCTGAATCACATCGCGCAGCCGCATCGAGTCGGCGAACCAGGCCATGGCCTGATCAACATCGCCGTCGGCCACCGCATCGTTGGCACTGTCCTCATGGGCTTCGGCGAGCAGGGCCAACCAGCAGAGGCAGCGGGCCTGGATCACCGACAGATCGAGCCCCTCCGGCAGGCTGTCGACGATGCGCTCGCTCTCCTGTTGCACCAGCAGCCTCAGCCGAAGATCATGCAGCTGTGCCATGGCCTTGTGGCAACTGGGCCCACGCTAGCCGCAGCGGCAAGACTCAGCACGGCACCACCGGTAGTGTGCACTACCGGATCGGAGGCAAACCACACGGGGCTGGCGGGACTCGAACCCACGACCTACGGTTTAGGAAACCGTCGCTCTATCCGGCTGAGCTACAGCCCCCCGCCGGACAGAAGCCCGACGAATCCATTATTGGCCACCGGCGATGATGGAATCGAAAGCAGGCGAGGTGATCGCGACCGGGCAACGCCCAGGCCTTCGGGCCGGTGGAACGGACCGGTTGAGGAAAGTCCGGGCTCCCCAATGGCCAGGCTTGCTGGGTAACGCCCAGTGCGGGTGACCGTGAGGAGAGTGCCACAGAAACACACCGCCGATGGCCGATGGGGCAACCCACCGCGCACAGGCAAGGGTGCAAGGGTGCGGTAAGAGCGCACCAGCAGCATCGAGAGGTGCTGGCTCGGTAAACCCCGGCTGGGAGCAAGGCCCAGGGACAACGGTTGGCCATGACACCCGTCCCGACTCAAGTGCGCCGCTCGAGGCCGCCGGTAACGGCGGTCCCAGACAGATGATCACCCCCAGCCGCTGCCCCCGGGCGCGGACCTGGAGAACAGAACCCGGCTTACGTCCTGCTTTCACCCTTTCCCAACGCCTGCCCACCAACCCAGCCCCGCCATGAACCCCGAGCGCCGCGAGCAGCTGCTGGGCTTGCTGGGCCGCCTGGGCCTGGAACTGCCCCCGACGCCACCAGGCAGCCCCGACACCGACCAGCAGCTCGCCTGGCTCGATGAGGCCCTCAGCCACACCTCCGCAGGGCTGGCCCGCAACCACGAGCGGCTTGAATTCCTCGGCGATGCGGTGCTGCGACTGGCGGCCTCGGAGTTCCTGGAGCGCCACCACTCCGATCTCAGCGTGGGCCAGAGCTCAGCCCTGCGGGCCCAGCTGGTGAGCGATCGCTGGCTGGGCGAGCTGGGGGAAACCTGCGCCATCGAAGCGGTGCTGCGCATCGGGCCGATGGCGGCCGGTGATCGTGCCGGGCAGGCCACCCTGCGGGCCGAGGCCAGTGAAGCGGTGATCGGCGCGCTCTATCGGATCTGGGGCAATCTCGACCCCGTGCTGACCTGGCTCACACCCCACTGGCAGCGCAGCGTGGTGGAGCTGGCGACCGATCCCCATCGCCACAACTGGAAATCCGCCCTGCAGGAATGGAGCCAGGGCCAGGGGCTGGGGCTGCCGCACTACAGCAGCGAGGAGCGCAGCTCAATTCACGCCGATCCTCACCGGTTCCACTGCCGGGTGCGGATCGGGAAACGTCTGCTGGGCGAGGGCTGCGGAGGATCCCGTAGGGAGGCCGAACAGCAGGCGGCACGTGCCGCCCTGAACAGCCTGGATGCCTGAGCCGAGTCAGACCTGCTGCAGGGTGCCGAGGGGCATGGTGACCAGCTTGTCCCAGTTGCCGCCCTCGAACAGCACAGCGGCGCTGCGGCCGCTGATGCGCTGCACGAAGCCCTGATAGCCGTTGTAGATGGAGCGTGGATCGCGCACCACCACGGTGGAGCCAGGCAGGATCGGCAGGGTGTCAGCCATGGAGGGCCCCAGTCGCACAGCCATTATCGAGGCTGATGGGCACAGCTTGGGGTGATGGCAGAGGAGCCGACGGAAGAGCTGCTGGAGGTTGGCCGCATCGTGGCAGCTCAGGGGCTCAGTGGAGAGCTACGGGTGAACCCGCTGAGCGACTTCCCGGAGCGCTTCACGCGCCCTGGCCGCCGCTGGCTGCGGGACCGCCAGGGGCGCGTGCGGGAGACCCGACTGCTCAGCGGACGCCAGCTGCCGGGCCGGCAGCTGTTCGTGATCCGTCTGGAGGGCGTGGAGGATCGCACGGCTGCCGAGGCCGTGGTGGGACAGGAACTGCTGGTGCCTGCCGGCGAGCGGCCGCGCCTGGCCCCAGGCGAGTTTCACCTGCTGGATCTGCTGGGGCTGGAGGTGCGCCTGCTCCCGAACGACGGTGGCGGATCCGCTGATGCAATCCAGCAGGAGAGCATCGGCCGGGTGTGCGACCTGCTCCATGCCGGCAACGACCTGCTTGAAGTGGAGCTCAGCGGCAGCCGCCGCAGGCTCCTGATCCCCTTCGTGGCCGCAATCGTGCCGCGGGTGGAGCTGGCTGAGGGATGGATCGGCCTCACACCTCCCCCCGGGCTGCTGGAGCTGGCCGACGACGCGCCAGCCGAACCGGAGTGAGATTGCCAGGCCAGCCAGACCCGAACGCCACCAGGTCGCCGCACCGGCAGGGTGTGACAGCCACACTTTCACGCCAGGGCAGGCCTGGGTTGGAATGGAAGCCAAGCAATTCCCACCAGACCCAATGGCTGCCCTGGTACCGGTGATCCTCTGCGGCGGCACGGGCACGCGCCTGTGGCCCCTCTCCCGTGCCAGCTACCCCAAGCAGTATTGGGCCCTGGCCGGCGCCGGCGAGGAAACCCTGCTCCAGCAGACCCAGCAGCGCCTCGCCGGCATCGCCGGACTGCAGCCTCCGTTGCTGATCTGCAACGAGGACCATCGCTTCATCGTGGCCGAGCAGATGCGCCAGATCGGCATCGAGCCGGCCGGCATCCTGCTGGAGCCCATGGGCCGCAACACCGCCCCCGCCGTAGCCGTGGCAGCCCTGCAGGCCACCGCCGGCGGCGATGACCCGCTGCTGCTGGTGCTCGCCGCCGACCATGTGATCCGTGATGCCGCCGCCTTCCGCGCCACCGTGGCCGCCGGCATGGCCGCCGCGGAAGCCGGACAGCTGGTGACCTTCGGCATCGTGCCCACCGCACCGGAAACCGGATACGGCTACATCGAAGCAGCCGAGGCCCTGCAGGCCAGCGCTGGCGCACCGCAGCAGCCCGTACCGATCGCCCGCTTCGTCGAGAAGCCCGACCGGGCCACAGCCGAGCAGTTCCTGGCCACCGGCCGCTTCACCTGGAACAGCGGCATGTTCCTGTTCAAGGCCAGCGCCATCCTCTCGGAGCTGGAGCGCCTTGCCCCCGAGGTGGTGAGCGCCTGCCGTTCCGCCCTCGAGCACGATTCAACCGACCTCGACTTCCTGCGCCTGGAGCGTGAGGCCTTCGCCGGCTGCCCCAATGTGGCGATCGACGTGGCAGTGATGGAGAAGACCGACCGCGGCGCCGTGCTGCCCCTCGAGGCGGGCTGGAGCGATGTGGGCAGCTGGAGCGCCCTCTGGGAGACGGCGGATCAGGACGCCAGCGGCAACGTGCTGCGCGGCCGCGTCATCCACGAGGACGCCCGCAACTGCTACCTCCGCAGTGAACACCGCCTGGTGGTGGGGCTGGGCGTCGAGGACCTGGTGGTGGTCGAAACCGACGATGTGGTGCTCGTCGCCCACCGCGACCGGGCCCAGGACATCAAGGGCATCGTCGGCCTGCTCGAGAAGGAGGGCGCTCCCGAGAGCAAGGCCCACCGCCGCATCTACCGCCCCTGGGGCAGCTACGACGGCGTCACCGAGGGCGAGCGCTGGCAGGTCAAGAAGATCATCGTCAACCCCGGCGCCAGCCTCTCGCTGCAGATGCACCACCACCGCGCCGAACACTGGATCGTGGTGAAGGGCACCGCCGTGGTGGAGAAAAACGGCGTCGAGGAGCTGGTGGGCGAGAACCAGAGCACCTACATCCCGCTCGGCGCCAGGCACCGCCTCACCAACCCGGGCAAGATCCCGGTGGAGATGATCGAAGTCCAGAGCGGCACCTACCTCGGCGAGGACGACATCGTTCGCTTCGAAGACCGCTACGGACGCAGTGATGTTGGGGCGGTGAGGGTCTGAGCTGCGGGGCGCCGCCGGCCTACGGCCGGATGCGCTCCTCGCTCAGACCCTCACCACTGGGGGGCCGAGAGGTCGAAGCCAAAGAGGCCCAAGCCAAGAGCTCCCCTCCCCTGGCTCGCGCGCCCCACCCCCTGACGATCGCGTGGGTGTGCTGGCCGGCGCGGCGTCCGGGCCAAAGGCCCGCTGCCGCGCCGGCCAGCACACCCTTGAGGTCACTCAACAGTGACGCTCTTGGCGAGGTTGCGCGGCTGATCGACATCGAGGCCGCGATGGGCAGCGATGTGATAACTGAGCAGCTGCATCGGGATCACGGTGAGCAGCGGGCTGATCAGCTCGTCCACCACCGGCACCGGCAGCAGCGTGTCGAACAACTCGGCATCGGGGCAATCCGGCGCGATGCCGATCAGCTGGGCGTCGCGCGCCTTGGCCTCCTGGGCGTTGCTGAGCACCTTGTCGAACACCGTGCCGGGCACAGCGATCGACACCACGGGAACGCGGGCATCCAGCAGGGCGATGGGGCCGTGCTTCATCTCGCCGGCGGGATAGCCCTCGGCATGGATGTAACTGATCTCCTTGAGCTTGAGGGCTCCCTCCAGGGCGATCGGGAAGTTGATACCCCGGCCCAGGAAGATCACGTCCTGGGTGTCGGCGAACAGATGGGCCAGCTGCTCGCAGCGGCGGTCGTGGTCGTCCACCAGGGCACGCAGCTGCTCCGGGAGCTCACGCAGGGAGGCCGCGAGGCTGCGCAGCTGCTCAGGGCCATGGCCGCCGGCTCCACCGCCGCGGCGCTCTGCGAAGGCCAGGGCCAGGCCATAGAAAGCCAGCAGCTGGCCCAGGAAGGTCTTGGTGGCGGCCACACCCACCTCGATGCCGGCGCCGATGTCGAGGATGTGGTCCACCAACCGGCCGAGGGAACTCTCAGGCCGATTGGTCACCCCGAGCAGCCTTGGTGCATAGGCCGGATCCGCCACCGCCAGACGGCGCTGCTGCTCCATGGCCAGGGCCGCCAGGGTGTCGGCTGTCTCGCCCGACTGGGTCACACCGATGGTGAGGGTGTGGGGCGCCAGCGGTGGCGGCGCATAGCGGAACTCGCTGGCGTAGAACACACGGGTGGGCAGCCCTGCCAGCTGCTCCAGCAGATAAGCCCCCACCTGGGCAGCGTGGCGACTGGTGCCGCAGGCCAGGATCTGAATCCGCTCCACGCCCGCATAAACGCTCTCATCGAGGGGGAGCGCCACCAACGAGCCTGCATGGGGCGACTCAGGAGCTCCTTCCTGCGGCTGCGGCAGGTGCCTCGCCACCCAGAGCGCCGCGGTTTCCGGTTGCTCATGGATCTCCTTGAGCATGAAGTGGCGGAAGCTGCGCTTGTCCGCCACGTGCTCGGTGCCGCTGAGCAGCGTCGGCGCACGCTGCACGCGGGCCCCCTCACCGTCGTAGAGCTCGATGCCGAGCGGCGTGAGCAGGGCCACCTCGCCGTCCTCAAGCGGCAGGATCGTGCGGGTGAAGCCAGCCAGGGCAGGCGTGTCACTGGCGCAGAGGAACTCACCCTCCCCGAGCCCGATCAGCAGCGGTGCCGCCTTGCGGGCCACCACCAGGGCACCGGGCACCTCGGCCCAGAGCACCGCCAGGGCATAGGCACCATGAAGGCGGGGCAACACAGCCTGCAGGGCCTCCAGCAACAGAGGTCCACTGGCGCTGCGCCCTTCAGCCTGCAGGCGATCGAGCTCACGGCTGAGCAGGTGGGGGATCACCTCGGTGTCGGTGTCGGAGCGGAACACCACGCCCTCCGCCTGCAGCTCCTCGCGCAGCGTGCGGTGGTTCTCGATGATGCCGTTCTGCACCACCGCCACCCGGCCGGGACCATCGAGATGCGGGTGGGCGTTGCGCTCCTCGGGCTTGCCGTGGGTGGCCCAGCGGGTATGGCCGATGCCGCAGAGACCGGCCGCCCCATGGGCCTCGAAACGGCTGGTGAGGTTGACGAGCTTGCCCTCGGCCCGCAAACAGGTGAGGCGGCCCGAACCGCCAGCGTCGGGAGTCCCGGCGGCGACTTCAACCGTGGCGATACCGGCGGAGTCGTAGCCGCGATACTCCAGCTGGCGCAACCCCTCCAGCAGCAGGGGCGCCGCCTCGCGCGACCCGATCACCGCAACAATGCCGCACATAAAAAAACCCGGCGGTGCCGGGCCTGAGCTTATGGGAAGAGTTTGGGGATCACCATCGCGCCGCCCCGGATAGGGCGACGAAACAGAGAAGGGGCTCAGTAGGCCAGACCCATCGAACGGGTGGTCTCGTCGCCGAGGTAGACGCGGATCGAGAGGAAATCCGTGGGGCAGGCGGTTTCGCAGCGCTTGCAGCCCACGCAATCCTCGGTGCGAGGGGAGGAGGCGATCTGTCCGGCCTTGCAGCCATCCCAGGGCACCATCTCGAGAACGTCGAGGGGGCAGGCCCGCACGCACTGGGTGCAACCGATGCAGGTGTCGTAAATCTTGACGGCGTGGGACATGTCGCCTCTAGACGCGACGCTCAACGTACCCAAGGCCAAAGGCGCCGAACGCCACTGGCCGTGAGCCCGTCACCCTTGTTCATACGCCGCCGGCCTCGGGTTCCTCCGTCGTGTTGCCGACTTGTGGGGCATCGTTCTGGCCGCCCCGTAGGATGCGGCGTCCGACTCTCCGGCCATGTCCCAGGAAGCGATCTTCGAGAAAGTCCGCTCGATCGTTGTCGAGCAGCTGAGCGTTGATGCCGGCGAGGTGAAGCCGGAATCCAACTTCCAGAACGACCTGGGCGCCGACTCCCTCGACACGGTCGAACTGGTGATGGCTCTTGAGGAGGCCTTCGACATCGAGATCCCCGACGAGGCCGCCGAAGGCATCGCCACCGTCGGCGATGCCGTCAAGTACATCCAGGACAAGCAGGCCTGAGGAATCGATGGTGGAGGGTCTCCACCGCGTCGTGGTCACCGGCCTGGGCGCGGTCACACCGATCGGCAACGACGTTGCTTCCTATTGGGAAGGTCTGAGCCAGGGGCGCAACGGGGTCGCCGGCATCACCCTGTTCGATGCCTCGGCTCATGCCTGCCGCTTTGCCGCTGAGGTGAAGGACTTCGATCCTTCCGCCTACATCGAGCCCAAGGAAGCCAAACGCTGGGACCGCTTCTGCCAGTTCGGCGTTGTGGCGGCCAAGCAGGCCGTCGCCCATGCGGGTCTGGTCATTGATGACAGCAATTCCAATCGCGTCGGTACCGCCATCGGTTCCGGCGTTGGCGGACTGCTGATGATGGAGACCCAGGCCCACGTACTGGCCAACAAGGGACCATCGCGCGTCAGCCCGTTCTGCGTGCCGATGATGATCCCGAACATGGCCACGGGTCTGACGGCCATCGCCATCGGCGCCAAGGGGCCCAGCAGCGCTGTGGCCACCGCCTGTGCGGCGGGATCCAATGCCATCGGTGATGCCTACCGGCTGATCCAGATGGGCCTGGCCGATGCCATGGTCTGCGGTGGCGCCGAATCAGCGATCACGCCCCTGGGCGTGGCGGGCTTCGCCAGCGCCAAGGCCCTGTCGTTCCGCAATGACGACCCCGCCACCGCCAGCCGCCCGTTCGACGCGCAGCGGGATGGCTTCGTGATCGGCGAAGGCGCCGGCGTGCTGGTGCTGGAGAGCCTGGAGCACGCCGAAGCCCGCGGCGCCACGATCCTGGCGGAGGTGGTGGGCTACGGCATGACCTGCGATGCCCACCACATCACCTCCCCCACTCCCGGTGGCGTCGGCGGTGCCGAAGCGATGCGCCTGGCCCTGCGGGATGCCCGTCTGGAGCCCGAAGCGGTCGACTACGTGAATGCCCACGGCACGAGCACGCCCGCCAACGACTCCAACGAGACCTCAGCGATCAAGGCCGCCCTCGGTGAGAGGGCCCATCGGATCCCGGTGAGCTCCACCAAGTCGATGACCGGCCATCTGCTGGGCGGCAGCGGCGGCATCGAGGCTGTGGCGGGCGTGCTCGCCCTAGGCCACAACCTTGTCCCCCCTACGATCAATTACCAAAATCCGGATCCCGCATGTGATCTGGATGTCGTTCCCAATCAGGCGCGGGAACAGAAACTGAACGTCGTGCTGTCCAACTCCTTCGGGTTTGGTGGCCACAACGTCTGCCTCGCGTTCCGTCGGATGAGCTGAACCAGCGGCACGGCTTTCGCCGTGCAGCCCAGGTTCATCCGCGGTCAGACGCCTCCCACCTCCTCCCCTACCCGTATCCCATGGTCGCCGCACCCGTTTCCGTCGACAACCTCTGCGTCAACAGCATCCGCTTCCTGGCGGTCGACGCGATCAACAAGTCGAACTCCGGCCACCCGGGTCTGCCCATGGGCACGGCGCCCATGGCCTACGCGCTCTGGGACAAGGTGCTGCGGCACAACCCCAAGAACCCCAAGTGGTTCAACCGCGACCGCTTCGTGCTGTCGGCCGGACACGGCTGCATGCTGCTCTACGCCTTGCTGCACCTCACCGGCTACGACTCGGTGACGATCGAGGACATCAAACAGTTCCGCCAATGGGGTAGCCGCACCCCCGGCCACCCGGAAACCTTTGAAACCGCCGGCGTCGAAGTGACCACCGGCCCCCTCGGTCAGGGGATCTCCAACGCCGTGGGCCTGGCCCTGGCTGAGGCCCATCTGGCCGCCAAGTTCAACAAGCCCGACTGCAAGGTCGTCGATCACTACACCTACGTGATCATGGGCGACGGCTGCCACCAGGAGGGTGTGAGCAGCGAGGCCGCCTCCCTGGCCGGCCACCTGGGCCTGGGCAAGCTGATCGCGCTTTACGACGACAACCACATCACCATCGACGGTGATACGGCGGTGTCCTTCACCGAGGACGTGCTCAAGCGCTACGAGGCCTACGGCTGGCACACCATCCACGTGCCCGACGGCAACACCGACATCGCCGGCATCACCCGCGCCATCGAGGAAGCCAAGGCCGTCACTGATCGGCCCTCGATGATCAAGGTGACCACCACCATCGGCTTCGGCTCTCCCAACAAGGCCAACACCGCCGGTGTTCACGGTGCCGCCCTCGGCGCCGAGGAAGCCGCCCTCACCCGCCAGAACCTGGGCTGGGACTACGGCGAATTCGAGGTGCCCCAGGAGTCGTACGACCAGTGGCGCCAGGCCATCCAGCGCGGTGCCGAAGCCGAGTCCGCCTGGAACGCGACTCTGGCGGACTACCGCACCAAGTACGCCAGCGAGGCTGCTGCGTTCGAGCGTCAGCTGCGCGGCGAACTGCCCCAGGGCTGGGACGCCAACCTGCCGGCCTACAGCGCCGACGACAAGGGCCTGGCCACACGCCAGCACTCCTACAACTGCCTCAATGCCATCGGCCCCAACCTGCCCGAGCTGATCGGTGGTTCCGCCGACCTCACCCACTCCAACCTGACCGATATCAAGGGTGAGAAGGGCTTCCAGAAGGGAGCCGAAGCCAACCGCTACCTGCACTTCGGCGTTCGCGAGCACGCCATGGCCGCGATCCTTAACGGCATCGCATATCACAACAGTGGCCTGATCCCCTACGGCGGCACCTTCGCCGTGTTCGCCGGCTACATGGTGGGCGCCATGCGCCTCTCGGCTCTGAGCGAGCTGGGCGTGATCTATGTGCTGACGCACGATTCGATCGGCCTCGGCGAGGACGGCCCCACCCACCAGCCGATCGAGACCCTGGCCAGCCTGCGCTCGATCCCCAACATGCTGGTGATGCGCCCCGGCGACGGCAACGAGACCAGCGGCGCCTACCAGGTGGCCGTGGCCAACCGCAAGCGCCCCACCGTGCTGATCCTCAGCCGCCAGGCGATGGCCAACCAGGCCAACTCCAGTGCCGCCGCCGTGGCCAAGGGTGGCTACATCCTCGAGGACAGCACCGGCACGCCCGACCTGATCCTGATCGGCACCGGCACCGAGCTGGAGCTCTGCACCAAGGCCGCCGCTCAGCTGCGCGCCGAGGGTAAGAACGTGCGCGTGGTGTCGATGCCCTGCGTGGAGCTGTTTGAGGAGCAGGACGCCGCCTACCGCGAAGCCGTGCTGCCCTCCGCCTGCCGCAAGCGTGTGGTGGTGGAAGCCTCCAGCTCCTTCGGCTGGCACAAGTACACCGGCTTCGACGGCACCAGCGTGTCGATCGACCGCTTCGGCGCCTCCGCCCCCGGCCCCGTCTGCCTGGAGAAGTTCGGCTTCACCGTCGACAACGTGGTGGCCAAGGCCAAGGCCCTGGGCTGATCAGCTCAGCTGCGATTCCTTCTCTGCCCCGCCACAAGGCGGGGCTTTTTCATGGCGGCACAGCCCAACAAAAAGCCCGGGGGATAAACCCGGGCCCAATGGTTTGATGAGGCTGGGACTGGTCAACAGTCGTTGTTGGTCATCCAGACGCCGGCCGGTCAGACCGCCACTGTCTCTCCAGCTGTCTCTCCAGCTGCCTCGCCGGCCTTCTGCTCCGCCAGAACCTGCTCCAGACCGGCCAGATCCTCGTCGGTGATCTTGGTCTGCATCGGGCAGTGCTTGGGACCGCACATCGAACAGAACTCGGCCTGCTTGTAGATGTCGGCCGGCAGGGTTTCGTCGTGATACTCGCGGGCGCGCTCGGGATCGAGCGACAGATCGAACTGCTTGTTCCAGTCGAACGCGTAGCGGGCGCGGCTGAGTTCGTCGTCGCGGTCGCGCGCGCCCGGGCGGTGCCGGGCGATATCGGCGGCGTGGGCGGCGATCTTGTAGGCGATCAGGCCGTTGCGCACATCCTCCGGATTGGGCAGGCCCAGGTGCTCCTTGGGGGTCACGTAACAGAGCATCGCCGTGCCATACCAGCCAGCCATCGCCGCGCCGATGGCGCTGGTGATGTGGTCGTATCCGGGGGCGATATCGGTGACAAGCGGACCGAGCACATAGAAGGGCGCCTCGGCGCATTCCTCCATCTGCTTGCGCACGTTGAACTCGATCTGGTCCATCGGCACGTGGCCCGGACCCTCCACCATCACCTGCACGTTGTGATCCCAGGCGCGGCGGGTGAGTTGACCCAGGGTCTTCAGTTCAGCCAGTTGCGCTTCATCGGAAGCGTCATGCAGACAACCGGGGCGCAGTGAATCTCCCAGTGAGAAGGTGCAGTCGTAGCGCTTGAAGATCTCGCAGATGTCGTCGAAGCGGGTGTAGAGCGGGTTCTGCTTGTGGTGATAGAGCATCCACTGAGCCAGGATGCCGCCGCCGCGGCTCACGATCCCCGTGAGGCGGCCCTTCACCTTGGGCAGGTGCTCGATCAGCAGGCCTGCGTGGATGGTCTGGTAATCGACGCCCTGCTGGCAGTGCTTCTCGATGATGTGCAGGAAGTCGTCTTCGCTGAGCTTCTCGATCGAGCCATGCACGCTCTCGAGGGCCTGATACACCGGCACCGTGCCGATGGGAACCGGCGAGGCGTTGATGATCGCCGTGCGCACCTCATCGAGGTTGACGCCGCCGGTGGAGAGATCCATCACCGTGTCGGCGCCGTACTTCACCGCCAGCTCGAGCTTCTTCAGCTCTTCGCTCACATCGCTGGCGTTGGGCGAGGCGCCGATATTGGCGTTCACCTTGCACTTACTGGCGATGCCGATCGCCATCGGCTCGAGGCCAGGGTGATTGATGTTGGCCGGGATGATCATGCGACCCCGCGCCACCTCCTCCATCACTAGCGATTCGGGCAGATTCTCCCGCTTCGCCACATGGGCCATCTCCTCGGTGACCACCCCCTGCCGGGCGTAGTGCATCTGGGAGACATTGGCCTGACCCTGACGCTTCTCGATCCAGGCGCTGCGCATGGTTGGGCTGTGGCGAAGGAGACGGGTTGCCACTGGGAACGGCCCATCGAGCCGCCTGGGGTCGGAGTCCGAGTCCGGAGCCGAGTTCGATCTCACTTCCCTGCGCCGGCATGACCCGGATCAGGTTCGGAGGGTGTGATCTCAGCCCGTGGCCGCTGCCGGCCGGGCACCCCTAGTGACATGTGAAACCTAGCAAGGCCGAAACCCCAGGGCTGCAGGGTCAGGCCAGCCGGAGGTAGACGGGCACCCCCACCCGCGCAATGTGGTCGATCAGAGCAGCCGAGCGCAGCTGATGACGGATCGATAGGTCAAACCGCCAGGGCCAGGGCTCCGAGCGTTCCGTCCCTTAGCCCTGCAGGCCGTTCAGCGCCGCAGCTACGACGCGGTGGTCAGGATCGTGCTGCAGAGCCTGAAGCTCGCAGCGGGCATCACCGGCAACAGCGGAACCCTCGCGCACCAGCCGGCCGAGGATCTCGGCACCACCCACCCGAACGGTGCCATCGGCATCCTCCAGGGCCAGACGGGCCAGCTGCAGCAGATCCTCAGCAGCCATGGCGGGGTGCTCGGCCACCGCCGAGAGCACACTGCAGCGCAGCAGCCACTGGCTGTCACGCTGGAACGCCTGCAGCAACAGGGGCCAGGCCCGCTCCAGCGAATGGCTCACCAGGGCGTTGGCCGCCTCGGCGCGCACATTGGCGTCCTCGTCGTGCTGGAGCGCCTGCACCAGGGCAGTCCAGCCCGCGGCTGTGGGCTTCATACCCAGGCCGGCACAGCTGAGTGAGCGCACCATGAAGACCTCCTGTTGCAGGCCCAGCAACAACAGCGGTTCAGCCTGCTCCGCAGACAGGGCCCGCAGCCCCGCCAGGGCGGGCATGGCGCGGCTGGGATCGCCTGAGGTGATCGCCGCGTGAAGCGCATCAAGATCCATACCCTCACTATCGCCGGCCGATCAGCTTTCGCGCAGGGCGGCCAGCAGGGCGCGGCGGCGGCGGCGCCAGCTCCACAGGCTCTGCAGCAAGAGGCCCACACCAATCACCAGGGCCGGCACCGCCTGCAGGCGATCGGAGCCCTGACGCAGCAGCAGCCCAGCCAGTCCCAGCAGGATCAGCAGGGGGGTCGCCAGAGCCAGCCACTCGCGGCTGCTCACGGGCGCCGCTCCATCCAGCGCAGCAGGCTGGCGGCCAGCACCTCGACACCCACCGCCAGGCAGCCCTCATCGGGATTGAAGCCGCAGTTGTGCAGCGGCGGGCAGCCCTGCGGGCCGGCAACCCCAAGGCGGAACATCGTGCCGGGCGTATCCCGCTGCAGTTCGGCAAAGTCCTCAGCACCGAGGGATGGCTGCTCCAGCCAGCGCACCTGGCCACGACCCACCAGCTCCGTGGCCACATCGGCCACCAGTTCGGTGAGGGCGGGATCGTTGTGCACCGGCGGCGAGATGCAGCGGTAACGCACCCGCGCCGCGCCGCCGTGGCCCTTGCAGAGGGCGTGCACCGTGTCCTCGATCCAGCCGGGCAGCTCGGCATGCAGCTCGAGATCCAGGCAGCGCACGGTGCCGAGCAGGCGCACGTGATCGGCGATCACGTTGAAGGCCTTGCCCCCCTCAATCCGGCCGAAACTCACCACCACGGGATTCAGAGCATCGAGCCGGCGGCTGATCGCCTCCTGCAGGCCGCTCACCACCCGCGCCGCAATCCAGATGGCATCGGTGCTCTGGTGGGGCCGCGCCCCATGGCCGCCCTCGCCCAGCACCTCCACCTCCAGCTCCCCGGCCGCGGCCGTGAGGCTGCCACTGCGCACGCCGATCGATCCCACCGGCAGGCTCGGGAACACGTGCACGCCAAACAGGGCCTCTACCCCGTCCATGGCGCCATCGGCCAGCATCCAGGCCGCCCCCTGCGCCGTTTCCTCCGCGGGCTGAAACAGCAGCCGCACCCGGGCGCTGAGCCGATCTGCCAGGGGCGCCAGCAGCCGCGCCACCCCCAGGCCGACGGTGGTGTGAATGTCATGCCCGCAGGCGTGCATCACCCCTTGGTGGCGTGAGGCAAAGGGCAGGCCGCTGCGCTCCTCCACCGGCAGGGCATCCATATCGACCCGCAGAGCCACCAGCGGCGCAGGCCGGCCGGCGGCATCACGCTCCGGGCCCAGCTCCGCCAGCACGCCGATGCGGCCCACCCCCTCGCGCACGCGCCAGCCCAGCCCCCGCAGCTCACCAGCCACCAGGGCGGCGGTCTGGTGCTCGTTGCCGCTCAGCTCCGGATGGGCATGCAGGTGTCGCCGCAAAGCGATCAGCTCCGGCAGGGCCGCCTGCAGGGCCTGGCGCAGATCACCGGCGGAGAGCATCGGCTCGGCAGGCAGAACAGTGCTCATCGCAGCTTGCTCATCGCGGCGGGGTCATCGCGCAGACAGGGCCAGGAAGTCCCCGAGGGCGGACACCGGCTCAGGGGGCCAGCGCCGGATCTCCAGCAACCATTCTGGCTGGCGGTAGCGCGGGTCCAGGCCGCTGGCGGACGCCCAGTGGCTCTCGGCCTCACCAGAGGCGCCGCGGCGCCAGAGCAGAGCCGTCAGGCCGGCGCGGGCATCAGCGAACAGGGGATAACGGCGGATGATGCGGCGCAGTTCGGTTTCAGCGCTGTCGAGATCGGCCAGCTGGAAGGCCGCCAGGGCGGCACTGGAGCGCGCCATGGCAAAACCCGGACGCGCCTCAGAGGCAGCCACAAAGCTGGTGCGGGCAGCCTGCCAGTCGCCGCGGGAGCCCTGCACGTTGCCCAGGTTGTACAGAGCCGAGGCGTCGGGGAGTCGGCCGGCCGCGGCATCGCGATCGAGGATCCAGCGGTAATCGGCTTCGGCGGCATCCCATTGCTTCAGGGCCTCCTCGGCAGTGCCGCGGTTGAGATGGGGATCGGGGTTCTCTGGATCCAGCTGCATCGCCCGGCCCTGATCGGCAATGGCGGCCTCGGGATCCCCAAGGGCCAGCTGCACGTTGCCGCGGTTGCTCCAGGCGGCGGCATCCTGCGGCGCCAGCTCCAGCACCCGATTCCAGAGGGGCAGGGCATCACCGAAGTTGCCATCGCGGCTAGCGGCGAGGGCGCGCTCGAATAGCTGCGGCAGTGGCTGGTCGGAGGTGGGGCTGGCAGCTGCGGCCACAGCAGCCGGAGCCGCCGGCAGCAGCAAGGCCAGGGCGAGCAGCGGCGCCAGCAGCCGGGAGAGCAGCGAGGCCAGTGAGGGAGCAAGCAGTGCGTTCATGCCGCCTGCTGGTCGCGCAGGTGGGCGATGCCGGCCGGGGTGATCACGCGGCCGCGAGGAGTGCGCTGCAGCAGACCCTGCTGGAGGAGGAATGGCTCCACCACCGCCTCCAAAGTGGCAGGGTCCTCACCCAGGCCGGCGGCAAGGGTGTCGAGACCAACCGGGCCACCGCCGTAGCCCTCCTGCAGCAGTTCCAGCAAACGGCGGTCGCTGGCATCGAGGCCGCGGCCATCGACCCGGTGCAGCCGCAAGGCCTCCTGCACCAGCACGGCGCTCACCCGGCCATGGCCGCGCACCGCCGCCACATCGCGCACGCGCCGCAACAGCCGGTTGGCGATGCGTGGGGTGCCGCGGCAGCGGCGGGCCACCTCCAGGGCCGCCTCCTGCTCCAGATCGATCTGCAACAGGCCCGCGGCCCGCAGCACGATCGCCTGCAGATCCTCAAGGCCGTAGAACTCCAGCCGCTGAATCAGCCCGAAGCGATCCCGCAGCGGTGAACTGAGGGAGCCGGCGCGGGTGGTGGCGCCCACGAGCGTGAAGGGAGCCACCGGCAGGCTGCGGGTGCGAGCCGTGGTGCCCTTGCCCACAGTGAGGTCGAGGCGAAAGTCCTCCATGGCGGGATAGAGGATCTCCTCGGCCACCCGGTTGAGGCGGTGGATCTCATCGATGAACAGCAGCTCATGGGGCTGCAGGTTCACCAGCAGGCCGACGATGTCGCGCGGGCGCTCCAGGGCGGGCGCACTGGTGATGCGGCAGCGCACCCCAAGCTCCTCGGCCAGCACCAGGGCCATGGTGGTCTTGCCCAGGCCCGGCGGGCCGTAGAGCAGCACGTGATCGAGGGCCTCCTGGCGGGCGCGGGTGGCCTCCACGGCGATACCGAGCACCTGCTTGAGCTCGCTCTGGCCGATGTAGTCCGCCAACCGGCGGGGGCGCAGGGAGTCCTCGCGGGGGCCTGAGGATTCGGCGCCGTCGGCCGCGAGCGGATCCTCAGAAGCGTCACGGTCTGCAGGGATGGGCGCCGGATCCACCAGTCTCGGGGCCGCACGGGGCTCCGGACGGGACTCACCCCGACCGGCCGCCCTGGATCCCGAGGAGACGATCGCCATCGCCCGACGGTACCGGGGTCAGCGGGCGGCCGGGAGCTCCCTAGGGTCGGAGAGTCGAACGCATCGTGGGGATCAGCGCAGGCCATGGCGAAGGGCGGAGGCAAGAAGAGCGCCAAAGCCCTGCGGGATGCCGCCAACAAGCTGCTGGCGGACAATCGCTTCGCGCGCCACCAGTACGAGATCCTCGAGACCCTCGAATGCGGGCTCGAGTTGCTGGGCACGGAAGTGAAGTCGATCCGGGCGGGGCAGGTGAACCTGCGCGACGGCTTCTGCCTGATCCGCAAGGGCGAGCTGCAGCTGCACAACGTGCACATCTCACCCCACAGCCACGCGGGGGCTTATTTCAACCACGATCCGCTGCGGGTGCGCAAGCTCCTGGCCCACGGCCGCGAGATCGAGAAGCTGCGGGTGGCGCTGGAGCAGAAGGGACTCACCCTGATCCCGCTCAACCTGCACCTCAAGGGCTCCTGGATCAAGGCAACGATCGGCCTTGGCAAGGGCCGCAAGCTGCACGACAAGCGCCAGGAGGAGCGGCGCAAGCAGGACATCAAGGACGCCAAGGCCGCCGTCGCCCGCCTCTGAAGCGGGGCGTGACAAGAGCAAAAGGGGCGGCCTCCGCGGCACTGTCAGTTCAGGGGCGGTGGTGCCGCTGGCGGTGAAAGCTCGGACGCGCCGGAACCAACTGGGGCCGATGGGGCAGCTGGCTCCGCGGTGGGGGCGGGCTGGGGCCGGGCTGGCTGTTGCGGAGCGGGGGTGCCAGCGCCGCTGCCGGGGGCATCAGCGCTGGCGGCTGGCGGCTCGAGGACAGGGTCCGGCCGTAGCGACAGGGTGATCAAGGCCGGGGCCACACCCTCATTGGTGACCAGCAACTGCACCGGCGAGCGGGTCACCCGGTTGAGGCTCACCACCCGCAGCGGGCCGCGGGCCTCCAGCACCCGGCCGTCCGCATCGAAGACGGTCATCTGCATCAGCGGCGAACCGTTCACCCCCAGGGCCAGCCGGCTCGGACCCGGCAGGCGAATCGGGAACAGGCGAGCGCCGCCGGCCTCCACCGAGGCGGACACGACCGAGGTCTGGCCGGAACGGGACAGGATCGGTTCGATGCGCACGTTGGCCAGGGCCTTGTCTGCCGCGGCGAACCAGAGCTGGCGGAAAGGTTCCGGCGGAATATCGGTGACGGCGCGACCGGGCAGCAGGTTCTGGGCGCTGCCGGACACCAGCTGCTCCACGACATCCGGGCTGAGCCCCTGGGCCACCAAGCCCGACTGACGCTGGCGCCAGTCGCCGGCGGTGAAGCTGCCCAGGCGCGTGCGCAACTCCAGCGGCAGCTGCTCGACCCGGCTCAGCCACTCCTCCGCCAGTTCGTTCCAGACCTTGCGCAGGGGCGCGTCATCCAGGCTGTCGCTGGGCAGGCGGCCACCCCGCTCCGGGTACTGAGCCAGCAGGCTGGCATCCACCAACCGCAGAAACCAGCCCCGATCAATCTGCAGCGCCCGCAAGCGGTTGAGCAGTTGCTGGCGCTGATCCACCTCCGCCGGCGGCAGGCTGCTGGGCAGCTGCAGGGCCGATTCAGCCGTGGGGTTCGCCACCCGGCCGCGGCTCAGCAGCAGCCAGCCCAGGCCCGTGCCCAGCACCGCCGACACCACCAGGGCCAGCACCACCGGCCAGAGGCGCCCCTCGGCCTCCTCCTCCTTCTGCGCCTGGCGGCTGCGCAGCGCGGCAGCGCGGCCGGCAGCGGCCTCCTGGGCAGGGCTCTGGGCAGCGGGGGACGCGGGCAGGGGCGGCAGGGAGGCCCCTGCTGGGGCTGGGTCGGCAGGAATCGGCTCGACCGCCGGTGGCACCAGCACCACCGTGCGGTCAGCGCGGGGCACAGGACCGGTGTTATCGGGCATCGGCACCTGCTGGATCACCTCTAGGGCCGCCGCGGCCGAGCGGAACCGCTGCGCGGGGTCGGCGCTGACCAGGCGGGCCACAGCCGCCCGCAGCGCGGGTTCAGCATCGAGACCGGCAGGCCAGCACCACTCCAGCGACACCGGATCGAGCAGCTGGGCCGGTCCCTCACCGCTGAGCAGCACCAGGCACACCACGCCGAGGCTGTAGAGATCCATCCAGGGCTCCGCCGGCTCACCGCGGCTGAGCTCTGGCGGGCCGTAGCCAGGCGTGACGCCGATCGGCCCCTGGCCATCCCGCAGAACGGCGAGGCCGCGCACCAGGCCGAAATCGAGCAGCACCGGCAGGCCGTCGCGCTCGCGGCGCAGCAGGTTGGCGGGGCTGAGATCGCCATGGAGCATCTGCTGGCTGTGCAGCACCGTGAGCACCGGCAGCAGCTGGCGCAGCAGCAGCAGCACCTCGCCCGCACCGAACACCAGCTGGCGCTCGCGCCGGGCTTCCTGCAGCTCGGCGAAGGTGCGGCCTTCCTGCCACTCCCGCACCAGCCAAAGAGCGCCGTCGTGCTCGATCAGCTCACCGAAGCGCGGCACCTGCGGATGCAGGACCCCTTGCAGCCGGGGCCAGAGGGCGCAGAAGCGCTCCTGCAGCTCCGGCTGGTCGGCCGCGAGCTGGCGCAGCACCACCGGCGCCTCGCCGGCCAGCTGGTCGCTGGCGCGCCAGAGAACACCCTGGCTGCCGAAGGCCAACTCCGCTTCGAGGCGATAACGCTCGCCGATCCGATCCCCCACCGCCGCCGTGCTCATGGCTGTTCAGGCGGGGCGCACGGGCTGGTGCAGACCCTTCTCCGCCAGCCAGACGCCGTCGTACAGGCGGGAGCGGTAGCGATCGCCGCTGTCGCACAGCACCGTGACGATCGTGTGGCCCGGGCCCATCCGCCGCGCCGTCTCCACCGCCGCCGCCACGTTGATGCCCACCGAACCACCCAGGAACAGGCCCTCCTGCCAGAGCAGGTCGTAAATGGTGTCGAGGGCGGCCTGATCGGCAACGCGAACGGCGTCGTCCACCGGGGCCCCATCCAGGTTGGCGGTGACGCGACTGTTGCCGATGCCCTCGGTGATCGAGCTGCCCTCGCTCACCAGGGATCCAGCGGTGGCCCAGCTGTAGAGCGAGCTGCCGTGCGGATCGGCCAGCACGCAGCGCACGGCTGGGTTCTGCTCCTTCAGATAGAGCGCCACACCGGCGTAGGTGCCACCGGTGCCGGTGGCTGCTACCCAGGCGTCGACACGCCCGCCGGTCTGCTGCCAGATCTCAGGGCCGGTGCTGCTGTAGTGGGCGCGGCGGTTGGCCAGGTTGTCGAACTGATTGGCCCAGACAGCACCGGGGGTTTCCTCGGCGATGCGGCCGGAGAGGCGCACGTAGTTGTTGGGGTCGCGGTAGGGCACCGCCGGCACCGTGCGCACCTCGGCGCCGAGGCTGCGCAGCAGGCCGATCTTCTCGGCCGACTGGGTGTCGGGAATGACGATCAACGCCTTGTAGCCGCGGGCGTTGCACAGGTGAGTGAGGCCGATGCCGGTATTGCCGGCCGTGCCCTCCACCACCGTGCCTCCGGGCTTGAGCAGCCCCTGCTCCTCGGCCTCCAGCAGGATGCCCAGGGCGGCGCGGTCCTTCACCGAGCCACCGGGATTCATGAACTCGGCCTTGCCGAGAATCTCGCAATCAGTGAGGGCACTGAGGGCGTTGAGACGGATCAGCGGGGTGTTGCCGACGGCGCCGACAAAGCCCGCGGTGATGCCGGTGGTCCGGGCCTGGCTGCTGGCGGTGGAACTGGCCGGTGTGCTGGCAACCATGCGGTCGGTGCCCACGTTCTGCTGTGGCGCGATCGTAGGGGCGCTGATGGGGCCGCTCCAGAGCCCTAGGGTCTGCCCAGACACACCGCCCCGATGGCGCTCCAGCCCGCCGCCGCCCTGCTGCCCCGGCTGCGGCGGATCCGTGAGCGCAGCGAGGCCCTGATCGCCGGCCTCGAACCGGAGGATCTCTGCCTGCAGGGCATGGCCGACGCCAGCCCCGCCAAATGGCATCTGGGCCACACCAGCTGGTTCTTCGAGGAGTTTCTGCTGCGGGATCGGGGGCCTGGGCGGGAGCGCAGCGGCGGCACAAGGCTTGGCTATGAGCCTGCCGACGCGCGCTGGCGCTACCTGTTCAACAGCTACTACGAGGCAGTGGGTCCGCGGCAGCCGCGGCCGCAGCGGGGCCTGCTCACCCGGCCGCCGATCGCCGACGTTCTGGCCTGGCGGCAGCGGGTGACGGATGCCCTCGAGGCGCTGGTGGAGCAGCTGCAGGCGGCGGGTGATGCCGCCGGGCTGGCCCTGGTGGAGCTGGGACTGCAACACGAACAGCAGCACCAGGAGCTGCTGCTGATGGACCTGCTCGACGGCTTCAGCCGCAACCCGCTGGAGCCGGCGGCTTGGCCACTGGAGGGGGAAGAGCCGGGGCACCATGCGCCCATCAGTCCGGAACTGGCCTACATGCGCAGCTGGGCGGCGGCCGGCGGCGCCACGGCCCGCCCAAGCTGGATCCAGGTTGCGGGAGGGCTGGTGGAGATCGGCCACCCGGGTGGCAGCGGCGGCCTGGATGCCTCGCCTGGCTCTTTCCATTTCGACAACGAGGCGCCACGTCACTGCGTCTGGCTGGAACCGTTCGCCATCCAGGCGCAGCTGGTGAGCAACGCCGAGTTCGCCGCCTTCATCGCCGACGACGGCTACCAACGCCCGGAGCTGTGGATGAGTGAAGGCTGGGCGGTGGTGCAGCAGCGGGGCTGGCGGGCGCCGCGCTACTGGCGGGGAGACTGGGAATTCAGCCTGGCGGGGCTGCGCCCGCGGCAGCCGGAGGCGCCGGTGCGGCACCTCAGCTGGTTTGAGGCCGATGCCTACGCCCGCTGGGCCGGGGCGCGGCTGCCGAGCGAGGCGGAGTGGGAGGTGGCCGCCGCCGCCGGCCTGCCCCAGGCCTATGGGGTCCTCTGGCAGTGGACCGCCAGCCCCTACCGGCCCTACCCGGGCTTCGCACCGGCGGCGGGCGCCGTGGGGGAATACAACGGCAAGTTCATGACCTCCCAGTTCGTGCTCCGCGGCAGCTGCTTCCTGACCCCCGAGGGCCACGCCCGGCTCACCTACCGCAACTTCTATCCACCGGCGAGCCGCTGGATGGCCAGCGGCCTGCGGCTGGCGGGCGATGCCTGAACTGCTCGACCTGCACCCGGCCCCAGCCGATGTGCGCCGCCTGGTGATCGAGGGCCTCAGCCGCAGCCCGAAGCAGCTGCCGGCCTGGTTCCTGTACGACGCCGAAGGCTCGCGCCTGTTCGATCTGATCTGCCAGCAGCCCGAATACAGCCTCACCGCCACCGAAACGGCCCTGCTGGAGGCCCAGGCGCCAGCTATCGCCACAGCCCTGGGCCCCGGCACCCTGCTGGAGTTCGGGGCCGGCAGCGCCCGCAAGGTGAGTCCGCTGCTGGAGGCGATCGAGGCCGCCGGGCAGCCGCCGGCCTACGTGGCACTGGACATCAGCGCCGAGCACCTGCAGCAGGCCTGCGGCCGACTGCAGATGCGCCATCCGGCCGCGGCGATCGCTGGCATCTGCTGCGACTACAGCCAGCTGCAGGCCCTGCCGGAGCATCCGCTGCTCAGCGGCAGCGCCCATCTGGGCTTCTTCCCCGGCAGCTCCCTGGGCAACTTCGAACCTGCGGCCGCGCAGGAGCTGCTGCGGCAGTTCAGGCGGCTGCTGGGCCCCGGCGGCACGCTGCTGATCGGCATCGACCAGCCCAAGCCGGTGGAGCGACTGGAGGCCGCCTACGACGATGCCGCCGGCGTGTCGGCCGCGTTCGCCCTCAACCTGCTGGTGCGGCTCAACCGCGAGCTGGCGGGGGATTTCGATCCAGCCGCCTTCCGCTACAGGGCCCGCTGGATTCCGCAGGCCAGCCACATCGAGATGGCCCTGGTGAGTGAGCGCGCACAAACCGTACAGGCGGCAGGCCGGCGCTGGAGCTTCGCGGCAGGCGAGCCGCTGATCACCGAAACCAGCGCCAAGTACGACCCCGAGGCCTTCCTGGCGCTGGCAGCCGCCGCCGGCTGGCGGGGGGCGCAACGCTGGAGCGACCCAGCCGGCGATTTGAGCCTGCATTTGCTGGTGCAGGCAGACTCGGGACACTGAGCAGCGCCGCGGGAGCAGCCATGTCGAGGGAGGAGCAGCGCCGGGCCGTGCGCGAGCTGCGCGAGGGCCTGATCGCCCAGTTGGAGGAGCTCTACGGGCGGGCGTTCGAATCGCTGGCGGACCAGAACCTGGGCGAAGGCGGCATCGCCCGGCTCACCCAACTGCTGCTGCGCTCACGCGAGGCGGCGATCACACCCCTGCAGGAGGAGATCGAGGCGCCGCTGATCACCCGGGCCCCCGAGCAGGCGTCATGAGCGGCACGGGCGCGGAGGGCAGCTCCTGGTTCGAGCAACTGGAAGCAAAGCTCGAGCAGCAGCTGGAGGCGTTCCTGCGGGCCAACCCCGCCCAGGACGCCCTGCTCAGGGACCAGGCGCAACAGGAGCAACGCCAGCGCCTGCTGCGCCAACGGCTCGACCTGCAGCAGCAAGCCGAAACCCTGCGGGCGGAGCTGCTCGCCCTGGCCGGCAACATCCAGCAGTGGCAAGGCCGCCTGGGCCGGGCCCGCCAGGCCGGCGCCACCGACCTGGCGGAGCGGGCCGAGGCCCACTGCCGCGATCTGATGGAACAGGGGCGCCGCCGCTGGCAGCGCCTTGAGGACCTGGGCCGGGAGTTCAGCGAACTCGAATTAGCCCTGCAAGACGCCCAGGTCGCCACTGGATCCGCACGTCCGCAGGCCGAGCGCCGCGCCGTGCCCCCGAACGAGGCGAGCAACGCCTCCCCCGACGACCTGGATCGCTCCTGGGCACGCTTCGAGGCGGAACAGGAACTGGAGGAGCTGCGGCGCCGGCAACGATCCTGAAGCGAGCGGTCCTGGGGCGGCGCCTGGGGCAGGCTGGGCGGATGCGCAGGGTGTGCAAGACGGATGGGCTTCCTGCTGTCAAAACTGCTGCCACTCCTGCTCTACCCGCTGGGGCTGGGCCTGCTGCTGCAGCTGGCGGGAACCACGGGGCTCGTCAGGGAGAGCCGCCGGGCACGGCGCTGGGGGCTGGGCCTGAGCGGTGCTGGAATCGGGCTGATCTGGCTGTTCGCCATGCCAGTGATCAGCCGCCAGCTGATCTGGGGGCTGGAGGAGCAGGCGGCAGCACTCACACCCGCAACGATCCCGCAGGCGGATGCGGTGGTGGTTCTCGGGGGCGGCCTGCGACCGGCCCTCGAACCGCGGCAGAGCGTGGAAGTGGCCGAGGGGGGTGACCGCCTGCTCACGGGCCTGCGGCTGCTGCGCCGGGGCCGCGCTCCGCTGCTGGTGACCAGCGGTGGACGGGTGAGCTTCACCAACGGCGATCCGGCGCCGCCGGAGGCGTTCTGGGCACGGGACTTGGCGGTGGAGCTGGGGCTGCCACCGGATCGGATCCTGCTCAACCCGACATCCCGCACGACAGCCGAGGAGGCTCGCGATATCGGCAGGACCGGACGAGCACGTGGCTGGCGGCGCGTGATCCTGGTGACCAGCGCTTTCCACATGCCGCGCTCCCTGGCCACATTCCGCCAGCGCAGCGGGCTGGACGTGATCCCCGTGGCCTGCGATTACCAGCTGCCCAGCCGGAAGAACTTCGGGCAACCAACAGCAGCCAGCCTGATCAAGGGGCTGGTGCCCGATGCCGAATTCCTCTATCTCAGCAGCGTGGCTCTCAAGGAGCATCTGGGGCTACTGGTCTACCGGCTGAAGGGCTGGTCCTGAGGGCAGCTCAACCCTTGGGAGCGGGTGGCACCAGGCTGACGCCTTCGGGTGGCGGGGTGGGATCGGGATCGGCAATCAGCATGTGCTGCAGCACGATCTCCGGGCGTTCGCTATCGCGCCAGCGAATCCTGTAGGCAGGCATTTTGGTGCCGCGGCTGGTGGTCTGCTCCACCGGCTCCATCACCCAACCCCGGCGGGAACGACCCTGGGGATTGCGCTTCACCACCGCATCCGCGTGTTTGAAGCGGAAACCGACGCGCTCGCCACTCATGGAATCGCTGGCCCCAGGCGGGGAAGATTACCTACTAGGGTCAATTATCCCATTGCGCGGGCTCAGGCCCCGGACTGCGGCGCATTCGCCTGGTCAGGCCGCGCCTCCGCACGCAACTCGGAACGCACCTCAGGGCGAAGCAGCGGGAAGGCGATCACATCGCGGATCGAGGCGCTGTCGGTGAGCAGCATCACCAGCCGGTCGATGCCGATCCCGAGGCCACCGGTGGGGGGCATACCCACCTCCAGGGCCTGGAGGAAGTCTTCGTCCACCTGCTGGGCTTCATCGTCGCCAGCGGCCTTCCGGGCCATCTGGGCTTCAAGGCGCTGGCGCTGATCCACCGGATCAATCAGCTCGCTGAAGGCATTGGCGGTTTCACGCCCCACGATGAACAGCTCGAAGCGCTCCACCAGACCGGGCTTGCTGCGGTGAGCACGGGCAAGGGGCGAGTTCTCCACGGGGTAATCGATCACGAAAGTGGGCTGGATCAGATCCGCCTCCACCCGTTGCTCAAAAGCCTCCACCAACAGACGGCCCACGGAATCCGCCAGAGCAGGCACCTCGAGGCCCTGCGCCGCCATGGCGGCGGCCGCCTCGGCGCGTGAGCCGAAGGCCGAGAACTCGAGCCCGGTGGCTTCGCGCACCAGGTCGTGCATCGTGGCCCGGCGCCAGGGCGGGGTGAGATCCACCTCGGTGCCCTGATACGTCAGGCGCGTGCCACCGCACACCTGCTCGCACACATGGGCGATCAGGCGCTCAGTGAGATCCATCATGTCGCCGTAATCGGCATAGGCCTGATAGATCTCCACCGAGGTGAACTCGGGGTTGTGGCGGGTGCTGATGCCCTCGTTGCGGAAGATGCGCCCCAGCTCGTAGACCCGCTCAAAGCCGCCCACCACCAGGCGCTTGAGGTGCAGCTCGGTGGCGATGCGCAGGGTGAGCGGCAGATCGAGGGCGTTGTGGTGCGTCTCGAACGGGCGGGCGTCCGCACCACCAGGAACGCTCTGCAGCACCGGCGTTTCAATCTCCAGGAAGCCGCGCTCATCCAACCAGCGGCGCATGGCGCTCACCGCCAGGGCGCGGCGGCGGAAGGTTTCACGGGTGTGGGGCGAGACGATCAGATCCAGGTAGCGCTGGCGATAGCGCTTCTCCACATCCGCCAGGCCATGCCACTTATCGGGCAGCGGTTGCAGGCTCTTGCTGAGCATCTGCCAGCTGGTCACCTTCACCGACAGCTCGCCGCGGTCGGTGCGGCGCAGCGTGCCCTGCACACCGATCAGATCGCCGGCATCCACCAGGGAGGTGATGTGGGCGAAGTCGCCTGGAGGGGGCGCATCAGGAGATGCCGCATCAAGGGTGGCTTTGTCCAGATACAGCTGGATCGGGCCGCTCTCATCGGCCAGGGTGAAGAAGGCGAGCTTGCCCATCACCCGACGGGTCATCACGCGGCCGGCCACCGCCACCGCCACGTTGCGCTCCTCGCCCTTGGCCAGATCGGCATGCGCCTCCTGCAGCTCAGCGGTGCGGTGGCTGGGCTCGAAGCGCAGGCCATAGGGGCCCTGACCCAGGGCAGCCAGGGCCTTGCCCTTCTCGAGGCGGGTCTCGCGCAGCTCAGACAACGGACCAGTTCAGCTCAGCTGCCGGCCATCCTGCAGGAGCGCGGTTCAGCAGGAGCGTGGGTTCGGCGGATGCCGGTCAACCGGCCGCAGCCATCGGAGTGGAGGCAGCCTCACCCACCCGCTGGGAGGCATAACCGGTGCCGCGCACGGTGAGGATCAGCTCCGGGTTGCGCGGGTCGGGCTCGAGCTTGCCGCGCAGACGGGCGACATAGACGTCCACCACCCGCAGGTCGGCGGCGCGGCGCGGCGGATAGCCCCAGAGCTGCTCCAGGATCTCGGCCCGGGGCACCACGCGGCCGGGCTCGCGGAACAGCAGCTCCAGCAGGCTGAATTCGGTGTAGGTGAGGCCGATGCGCTCGCCATCACGGGTCACCTGGCGACGGTTGGTGTCCACCACCAGATCGCCGACACGCAACACCCCCTGGCCGGCAGGCACATCACGGGGTTCGGCCATGGCGGAGCCACGGCCCACCCGACGCAGGATCGTGGCGATGCGGGCCTCTAGCTCCTTGGGACTGAAGGGCTTGGGAAGGTAGTCGTCGGCGCCGAGATCGAGGCCCGCCACGCGCTCAGCGATGGCATCGAGGGCCGACAGGAAAATGATCGGCACGCAGGATTCAGCCCGCAGCCGGCGGCAGACCGCAAACCCGTCGAGCTTGGGCAGCATCACGTCGAGCACGACGAGATCCGGCTGCTCCCGATGGAACAGGGTCAGGGCCTCCTCGCCGTCTTCAGCGCAGACGACCCGATAGCCGGCCAGCTGAAGGCGCATCACCAGCACCCGACGAACCGCCGGCTCATCGTCAACAACAAGCAGCGTGGCGCGCTGATCGCCGCTCGACGGCAACTCAGAAACACCAACCCCTGCGGCATCACCCTGCCGGTGCTGCGCATCGAGGGGCATACCCGGTACTCGGCATGAAGAAGCGCAACGATACCTCTCAGGCTGAACACTTCGAGCCGGCAACCCCCGGCAACACAGGCCCGCCACCCAACTCTTAAGGTTTTCTTCCACCCCGTCGGCGCACGCGTCAGCGACGTCCGCGGGGCATGGCAGCCGGCCAACGCGCCTCTGCATAGGCATTCCACTGCCGCTCCGCCTCCGCGAGGGCGGCATCGCTGCTGAGCTGGCCGAGCATCGCCCGCTGCAGCTGGGTGTAGACGATCGCCTGCAACCGCTTCACACCCGGGCTGGCGGGCACCAGCACCCGGGCGTTGGCGAGGGTGTCGGCCGAGAGCAGCCGGGCGCGCTGCACCAGGGCCTCAGCGCCATCGGCGGGCTTCGCAGCCAGCAGGCCCGCCTTCAGCTGGCTGAGGGCCACGGGCGAGGACGGCAGCACACGGGCCTGCTCAGCGAAGCGCCGCTGGTTGGCGGCATTGGTCACGAACAGGGCGAAATCAGCGGCCCGGCCGGCCACCGGACTCTGCTTCGGAACCGCCAGGGTCATCACGGCCACGTTGGCATCGCCGGAAGCACCCGTCAGTGGCGGGTAGGGACGTGTGGCGGCAGCGACCTGGGGCGCGTTGGTCTGAATGCTGCGCAGGAACTCGGCACCACTGCCCACCTGGGCCAGCTCACCGCTCTGGTAGAGCTCGATGGCGCGGCGATAGCCCTGGCTCACCACCTCGCGTGGCAGCAGACCGCGGCGGTAGAGATCGGTCCAGAACGCGAAGGCACGGCGACCCGCCGGGGTGTTGAAGGCGGCGCGCTGGTTGTCATCCAGCAGGGTCACGTCCATCTGCACCAGGCTCTCCAGCAGCTCGGCGGAGTCGTCCGGCACCACGGTGACGAACAGGGCATAACGGCCGGTGCGGCGCTTGATCGCCTCGGCATAGGCGGGCACCTCCTGCCACTGGCGCGGCGGCGCCGCATAGCCCGCCTGCTGCAGCAAACGGCTGTTGGCCAGGGTGATGCGGGTGGTGAGATACCAGGGGATCGCGAACTGGCGGGGGCTGCCATCCGGTCCGGCGCTGCGGCCGGCGCGCCAGATCAGGGGCAGATAGGCCTCAGCAGCCCCGGCGGGCAGCACGCCATCCAGGGGCAGCAGCCCCCCCTTGCTGGCCAGGTTGGCGGCGAACAGGGGGTTGAGGTTCACCACATCGGGCGCCGTGCGGGCGAACACAGCCGCCAGCAGCTTGCGCTCCACCGAAGCCCAGGGAACGTCGGTCCAGACCACGTCGTAGCCGGGGTTGCGGCGCTCCCAGTCGGCGATGACGCCCTGGAGATAGCCGTTGAACTTCGGCGCCAGATCCAGGGTCCAGAACTGGATCGTGCGTGGCGTGGCCCGTTCGGGAGCCCGGCAGGCGCTCAGGCCAGTCCCTGCAGCGGCGGCGGCCAGGACGGCTGCAGCCAGGGCAAGAAGACGACGGCGGACAGTCATCAGCACGTCAACCCCGCAGCGACGCCACCTGGCGCCAACGCAGCAGCAGCAGCGAGCACACCAGCGGTGCCAGAAGGGCCGTGATCAGGGTCTGGGCCATCAAGGTGTGCCAACCGGCCACTGGCAGTGGCAGCCCCCCCTGCCAGTGCAGCTGCAGCAACAGGCTGGCCCCGAGCAGGGCAGTACCCACCAGGGCCAGCAGCCCAAGGCTGAAGCTGCGCTCGATCGGTGCGCCGCGGCGGCCGATCCGCCCCCACCACCACCCCAGCAACACCAGCACGGGCACCTCGCTGGCACGGCCGAGGTGCAGTCCGTCGAGCACCAGTCCCAGTGCCAGGCCGGCCACGGCGCCGGAGGCGGGACCATCCACCAGGGCCCAGGGCAGCAGCCAGAGCACAGCCCAGCTGGGGGCGATGCCGGCGATCTTCAGAAAGCCAGGCGAGGCCAGGGTCAGCAGGGGAACCAGCAGACCCGTGGCTCCACACCAGCGCTGACGATGCAGGATCCCCATGATCAGCGGGTCCTCACCTGCACCCAGTCCACCGCATCCACCGGAGCACTGAGCTGCACCAGAGCATCGGGAGCGGGCACCGCCTGCTCGTTCACGCTCTGGACCACGCCGACGGGGATGTTGGGCGGCAGCAGGGTGCTGGCGGGGGACGTGCTCACCACATCCCCGGGGCGCACACCGGGGTCCTTCTCCAGAAACTGAAGCCGTGGCCGGGGGGTGCCCAGGCCCACCAGCAGCGCATGCTGCCTGGTGCGTCCCACCCACACGCCGAGACGACTGGAGGCATCGGTGAGCAGGGTCACCCGGGCCGTGGTGGGCGTGACACTCTCCAGCCGGCCGATCAGACCGCCGGGGGCCAGAACGGCATCCCCGGGCGAAAGGCCATCCAGGGCACCCTTGCCCAGCTCCAGCTGCTGCCACCAGCCCGAGGGCTGCCGGGCGATCACCGCGGCGCTCACCAGGCCAGCGGAGGAACGCTGCAGCTGCAGCATCTGACGAAGGCGGCTGTTGTCCCGTTCCAGATCTGCCAGCTGCGCCTTGTCAGACAGGAGCTGAGCCGAACGCAACCACTCGGACTGCGCCGAGCCGGGCCAGAAGGGTCGGCTCAGGAGGGCATAGCCATCGGCGAAGAACGCACCCTTGCTCAAGCGCACCCCGACGAGGGCGAGAAGCAGAAGCCACCAAGGCCAGGCCTCAGCGATCTTCTGCAGGGTGGGGACGCGCGAGAAGCGTCCGGTCATGGGACTCAGGCGGTGATCCTGGCGAAGTCAGGGGTGTCCAGAACGCGCTCGAGGCGCTTGTAGTCCTCCAGAACACGGCCGCAACCGTTGACCACGCACAGGAGGGGATCCTCGGCCACATGCACCAGGATGCCGGTCTCGTGGCTGATCAGATCGCTGATGCCACGCACGAGGGCACCGCCACCGGCCAACATGATGCCGCGATCGACGATGTCGGCAGCCAGCTCGGGCGGCGTGCGCTCGAGGGTGCGCTTCACGGCCTCAACGATCACGTTCAGGGGCTCGGCCATCGCTTCGCGCACGTCACCGGCACGCACATTGATCGTGCGCGGCAGACCGGAGAGAAGGTGCAGACCGCGCACATCCATCGACGTCTCGTCGTGGGGCGAATCGGGGAAGGCGGAACCGATGCGGATCTTGATCTCTTCAGCCGTGCGCTCACCCACCACCAGGTTGTGCACCTTCTTGAGATAGACGGTGATGGCGTCGCTGAGCTCGTCGCCGGCCACACGCACCGACTCGCTCAGCACGGTGCCGCCCAGGGACAGCACGGCCACCTCGGTGGTGCCGCCGCCGATATCCACGATCATCGTGCCCACCGGTTCGGTCACCGGCAGGCCGGCGCCGATGGCGGCCGCCACCGGCTCATCGATCAGGTGCACCTCGCGGGCGCCAGCCAGACCCGCCTCCCGCACAGCGCGGCGCTCCACGCCGGTGACGCCGCTGGGAATGCCGATCACCAGGCGGGGCGCCACGATGCCGCGACCCTCATTCCCCTTCTGGATGAAGGTCTTGATCATCTGCTCGGCCGCGTCGAAATCGGCGATGACCCCGTCGCGCAGGGGCCGCACCGCACGGATGTTGCCGGGCGTGCGACCGAGCATCAGCTTGGCCTCGTCGCCAACGGCCAGGGGCACGCCACGCTCCAGGTCGAGCGCCACCACGGAGGGCTCCTGGAGCACGATGCCCTTGCCGGACACGTACATCAGGGTGTTGGCGGTTCCCAGATCGATGCCGATGTCACGGGAGAGCTGGAATCGTCTGAAGAACACAGGGGAGCCGACCGGCGGCGCGAATCATAGGTTGATTGTGCGATCCCACCTGCCGGCCTGACCAGGGGGGGCATCCGACCCCGTTCAGGCAGGAACAGAGGACTGGGTGGAACAACCGGGCCGGAGGGTGGAACTCTCCCGATGAGGCACCCCGACCAGGGGCTGCATCATTGATCCAACGCAATCCAGGAGAACGCCATGGGCGTCAATTCCGTGACCCTCGTCGGCCGCGCCGGCCGCGACCCCGAGGTCCGCTACTTCGAATCGGGAAGCATGGTGGCCAACCTCACCATGGCGGTGAACCGCCGCAGCAACAACGACGAACCCGACTGGTTCAACCTCGAGATCTGGGGCAAGCAGGCCCAGGTGGCCGCCGACTACGTCCGCAAAGGCTCGCTGCTGGGCATCATCGGCAGCTTCAAGCTCGATCGCTGGACCGACCGCGCCACCGGCGAAGAGCGCACCAAGCCGGTGATCCGGGTTGACCGCCTCGAACTGCTGGGCTCCAAGCGCGATGGTGAAGCAGGCGGTGGCGGCTTCGGCGGTGGTGGCTTCGGTGGCGGCGAACCCAGCGAGGAGGAAGTGCCGTTCTGATCTGAGCGGCGGCAGCGTTCAGCGGTGGCTACGGGCGGTGTCTAGAGCTGGTCAATGGGAGCTGTTGCGCCGGTTCCAGGTGCGTAGACCCAGCCAGACGGCGCCGCCCAGCACCGCGAGCACCAGCAGCACCTTCACCACCTTGGCCACCGGATCGATCCAGAGGGCAACGGTTTCGTAGCCCTTGCCCATGGCCAGACCCGCAAGGGTGAGCAGCAGGGTCCAGATCAGGCTGCCGGCGGTTGTCCAGATCAGGAATGGCGTGAACGGCATCATCTCGATACCGGCAGGCACGGAGATCAACGTGCGGATGCCCGGCACGAGTCGCCCCCAGAACACCAGGGCCGTGCCGTAACGGTTGAACCAGGTGCGCGAGCGATGCAGCTCCTGGGGGCTGATGCCGATCCAGCGGCCGTGGCGGCTCAGCCACTGCTCAAGGCGCTCTTCATTGATCATCCGGCCGATGCCGTACCAGGGCAGGGCGCCGAGCACGGTGCCGAGCAGCCCGGCGAGCACCACGGGGAGCAGCGCCAGCTTGCCCTGCTGCACGTAGAACCCACCCAGGGGCATAATCAGCTCCGAGGGGATCGGCGGGAAGAGGTTCTCGAGGAACATCGCCGCGAAGATGGCGGCATACCCCGATCCGGGGTTGGCCTCCACCGCGTTGCCGATCAGCTCGGGAAGCTTCTGCACCAGTTCGATCGCCATGCCCTGAGGCCGCGCGGGTGGGGCAAGTCTTCCATGCGCACGGGGCGGCGGGCACGGCCCCCACGCGCCACGGCGGCGGGGTCAGCTTCTCGCGGCGGAGGCGGAGCGCAACAGATCCAGCTTCAGCAGCCATAGCAGCGAGCGGAAGGCGATGGCACGCCGCGGACCCGGCAGGCAGGCCACGAGATCCCGGGCCGGCATCACCCCTCGGGACGCGGCCCGCAGCAGTGCCGTCAGCTCCGACCGACTGGCCAGGATCGGAGCGGCGTAGGCCACCATCGTCAGACCGAGCAGGCTGTCGAGGCGCGCGAGAGCAGCAGACACATCGGCCTCAGCCAGCACCAGCGGCGTATCCGGCGAGAGGGCAGCGCTGGCGTAGCCCGCGAAGGTCATGAACGGATCCATCCGCGCCGGCCAGGCGGGATGTCCGGACGACGACGCATTGCCGGCCTGCCGCCGCGCGGCCAGCTCCTGCCACAACTCGCGGTAGCGGAGCAGGATCGCTGTCCAGTCGAACTGACGGCGCACCCGTTCACGTCCGGCTTCCCCCAGTCGGCGGCGCAGCTCCGGGGATTCGAACAAACGGCGGAACGCCTCGGTGGTGGCGTCCGACTGCACGGACACCAAGGCACAGCTGTACCCACAATAAACGTCATAGCTGTCGATGCCAAGAGCGTGGCGGACAGCCAGGTCGCCACCCAGCCCGGGCGGTGGCATCAGCGTAGGGATCCGGTATCCGTCAATTCCATCCCGCACCGTGTCGCGGTAGCCATCCCAGTCGCTGACGACCACCGGCAGGCCGGCGGCCATCGCCTCCAGGGGCGTGATGCCGAACGTCTCCTGGATGTTGTCGGAGAGAGAGCAGAACACATCGGCGGCGGCCCAGGCCAGGCGGCGCTGCGCGGCATCGCCGCCATCGAGCGTCACCACCCGCACATCCGGGCAAATCCGGCTGGCGGCCTGCTCGTAGGCCTGCCTGATCGCCGCATTGGCATGCCAGCCACACTCGAGCAGCACCACGTCCTGGCCGGTCTCCGCCGCGGCCCGCTGCAAGGCCTGATAGAGCACAAGGGGATGGGCCTTGGCGTGGAAGGAGAGCCGCCCCAGAAAGAGCACCACCTGGGTATCCTCCCCACATCCGAGAGCGCTGCGGGCTTCCGGCCGTTCACCGTCCACGATCCGGAAATCGTCACAGTGCACTCCCAGCGGGATCACCGGCAGCTGGGGCAGAGGAAAGCGTGTGCATCCCAGACGCTCGCGCAGATAGGCCAACTGCCCCTCGAGCAGCCTCTCCACACCTAGCCGGACTGCCTCACTGGTGCAGATCAGCGCATCCCACGGCTGCAGCGGTGCGGTCGTCAGTTCGACGATGGCCTCCATCGCCCCCGAAGAGCAGATGGTGTGGGTCACGCCACAGAGGCTCCAGCGGTGATGGCCGAAAAGATTGCGCCGCCAAGCCTCCTGACCCAGACCCGGTCCCGGGTGGAAGGCCAGACCGGGGTGGGCCAGCTCCATCAGACAGGAGCGGTCGACCACATGAATCGGCTCCAGGCGCCCCAGCCCGCGAGCCATCGCCTCGAACGGAGGGAGATGGCTGCGATCCTCCACCTGAATCCAGAGATCCTCACCGGTGCTGTCCTGAAGGAAGCCACGCAAAAAAGACTCACCGGCGGCGTGGCGGCCCTTGATCTGCCGCCCAGCCGTTGTGTAGCCGTCCGGGTGGTAGTAGATGCAGGCCGTCATCCTGGCTGATGCCACGCTGGGCCATCGAAGCAGGCCAGCCTTTCCGAGACAATGAACATCCGGCAGGGATCAGGCCCCTGCCGGGATGCTTCGGCCTCTCGAGGCCGCCTCAGTAGCGGTAGTGCTCGAGCTTGTAAGGGCCCTCGACCGGCACGTTGATGTAGGCGGCCTGCTCGGGGGAGAGCTCGGTGAGCTTCGCCCCGATCTTCTCGAGGTGGAGGCGGGCCACCATCTCATCGAGATGCTTGGGCAACACGTACACCTCCTTGCCGTACTGGGATCCCTTGGTGAACAGTTCGATCTGGGCCAGCACCTGGTTGGTGAAGGAGTTGCTCATCACGAAGCTGGGGTGGCCGGTGGCGCAGCCCAGGTTCACCAGACGACCCTCAGCCAGCAGCAGGATCTTGTTGCCGCTGGGCAGGGTGATGTGATCCACCTGGGGCTTGATGTTGTCCCAGGGGTACTGCTTGAGCGAGGCCACATCGATCTCGTTGTCGAAATGGCCGATGTTGCAGACGATCGCCTGATCCTTCATCTGGATCAGGTGCTCGTGGCGGATCACCTGGAAGTTGCCGGTGGCGGTCACGAAGATGTCGATGTCGCCCACCACATCGTCGAGACGAACGACGCGGTAGCCCTCCATCGCCGCCTGCAAGGCGCAGATCGGGTCGATCTCGGCGATCATCACCGTGGCGCCGAGCCCACGCAGCGACTGGGCCGAACCCTTGCCCACATCGCCGTAACCGAGCACCAGGGCCACCTTGCCGGCCACCATCACATCGGTGGCGCGCTTGATGCTGTCCACCAGCGATTCGCGGCAGCCGTAGAGGTTGTCGAACTTGCTCTTGGTGACCGAGTCGTTGACGTTGATCGCCGGGAAGGGCAGCTCACCGCTCTTCTGCAGCTGATACAGACGGGCCACACCCGTGGTGGTTTCCTCGGTCACGCCCTGGATGGCGGCGTGGATGCGGGAGTAGAAGCCGGGCTGAGCGGCCAGCTTCTGGCGGATGCTGTTGAAGAGGGCGGTCTCCTCTTCGTTGGAGGGGTTGTCGAGAACAGAGAGGTCTTTCTCAGCCTTGGTGCCCAGGATCACCAGACCCGTGGCATCGCCACCGTCGTCCAGGATCATGTTGGGGGTGCCGCCATCGCCCCACTCGAGGATGCGGTGGGTGAAGGCCCAGTACTCATCCAGGGTCTCGCCCTTGTAGGCGAACACGGGCACATCAGCGGCGGCGATGGCGGCGGCGGCGTGGTCCTGGGTGGAGAAGATGTTGCAGCTGGCCCAGCGCACCTCGGCGCCGAGGGCGACGAGGGTTTCGATCAGAACGGCGGTCTGAATCGTCATGTGCAGGGAGCCGGCGATGCGGGCGCCCTTGAGGGGCTGCTCAGCGCCGTACTTGGCCCGCAAGGCCATCAGGCCGGGCATCTCGGTTTCGGCGATCGCGATCTCCTTGCGACCGAAATCGGCCAGGCCGAGATCGGCAATCACGTACGTGCTGGTGCTCTGCAGGGCAGGCGCAGTGGGGGAAGCCACCATCGAAGGTTCTCCGGGGAAGGACGTCTGTGGGATGAAGAGCTCCTCAAACCGGGCGCGTACTGACCGCCTGGAGGGAGAGGCTGGGGAAGTTCTGCAGAGACGCCGAGGCTTCGGGCTCGCGTACAGGCAATCTACCGGGATGGATTCCCACAGCGTGTTCTTGGCTGATGCGGGCGCCACCGCAGCGCTCGGGCAAGAGCTGGCCCGCAGCTGGCTGGCGCAGCGGGATGTGGCAAAGCCGATCCTGCTGCTGGAGGGCAATCTGGGGGCCGGCAAGACCTCTCTGGTGCAGGGCATCGCCGCCGGCCTGGGGATCGGGGAGCCGGTCACCAGCCCCAGCTTCGCCCTGGCCCAGCACTACCAGGGCGCCAGCCCGGCAGACGCGACCGCCACGGCCTTGGTCCATCTCGATCTCTACCGGCTGGAGCAGCCAGCAGCGGCCGATGAACTGTTCGCCCAAGAAGAGGAGGAAGCCCTGCTGCTGGGGGCACTGCTGGCGGTGGAATGGCCCGGACGACTGAGCTGCCGGCCCGAGGGCGCCTGGCTGGTGACCCTGCAGCTGGCGGATCCCAGCGATCCCGATGCTGGTCGGCTGGCGCTGATAAGCACCACCGAGGGAGCCGGCTGAACTGGAGAGGTGCTCTGAACCCGCTAAGGATGTGCGGCCAGAAACGCCTCCACCGCCGCGGCCCGCGGCTGCGGATCAATGGCCCCGCTGCCCTGACACACCAGAGCTCCACAGGCGCAGGCGAAACGGATCGCCGCCTGCTGCCGCCCGGGGGGCGCGTCAGCCAGCAGCGCGGGTTCCGCACAGAGGCAGTGGAGCAACCCAGCCAGAAAGGCATCGCCGGCGCCGGTGCTGTCCACCACCGGCACCTGGAACGCCGGCAGGGCGGCAGGCCCGGCATCGACAGACTCTGAACCGTCACCGCCAAACCACCAGGCCACACCGGCGGCACCATCGGTGACCACCACAGCCGGCCGCTGTGGCAGGGAGGCGGCGATGACGGCGGGATCGCGGCTGCCGAACAGGCCCTCGGCCTCCTCGGCGGCCAGCTTGAGCAGGCGCGCGCGCTCCAGCAAGGGCTGCAGCCGCGCCCGCGTCGCAAGGCCGGGAGCTGCATCCGGATCAGCCGCGGCATCCCAGAAGGTGGGCCGCCAGTTCACATCCAGAGCCACAGCGACTCCAGAGCCCTGGGCCAGGGTCAGGGCCTGCTCCAGCGCCTGGGCTGAGGCCGCCGACGCCAGGGGAATGCTGCCGATCTGCAGCCAGCGGCCGCCGGCCAGCAGCGGAGGCAGCGCCAGCTCCAGCTCCCCGGCTGCCAAGGCCTGATCGGCGAACCCGGCACCGTCACCACCGCCCTGACCAGCAACCAGAGCCTCACCCGCAAAGCCCTCAAAACGCCGTTCGCCGGCGGCACTGCGCCGCACCAGCACGATCCGGGTGGGGCGCTCTCCATCCCACTGCAGGGCCGAAAGGGTCACGCCGCGCTCCGCCAGCAGCCGGGCAAAGGCCTCACCGATGGCATCGCGGCCGAGCCGACCCACGAACGCCACCGGCGTGCCGAGCCTGGCCAGGCCGCAGGCCACGTTGGCGGGGGCGCCGCCGAGCCGGTCGTCCAGCTGCTCCGGCGGGGCCGTGGCTGGATCCCCGCCGGGGGGTCCGAGCCGATCCACCAGCGCCTCCCCCAGGCAGATCACCTGCGGCAAAGCCGCAGCAGGATCAGGTTCCATTGCTGAAGCGGCCCTCAGGCCGCGGCGGCACGGCCCTCAGCTTGGGCAGAACCGGTAGCGGCGTCAGCCAGCGCCAGCCGCTCCAGCAACGCGGCGATGATGCGGGCATTGGCAGCGGGGAAGGGGAAGGCCTCCAGCTCACCGGGCTGCACCCAGCGCACCTGCTGGCAGGCCAGCGGCTGCGGCTCACCGGCCAGCCAGCGGCAGAGGTGCACCACAAAACGCAGACGCTTGTGGCTGTAGGCGTGCTCAAGGGTGATCAGCTCCTCGCCCACCTCCACCGTGATCGCCAGCTCCTCCATCAGCTCGCGGGCGATGGTGGTGGTGATCGCCTCACCGGGCTCCTGCTTGCCACCGGGAAACTCCCAGAGCCCACCCAGCAGCCCCTCATTGAGGCGCTGATCGATCAGCACCCGGCCGTCACCGTCGAGCACCACACCCACGCCGATCACCTGAAACGGCAGCTCACGCGAGGCGTCCTTCACGGGGTAGCGGGCGGGGTCGCCGGCAGCGTAGGCAGCGCAGTGCCCCTGCCAGGGACACAGGCCGCAACTGGGATTGCGGGGCGTACAGACGGTGGCGCCCAGATCCATCAGAGCCTGGTTGAACGCCCGGGGCCGCTGCGGATCGAGCAGCTGCTCGCTCAGCCGCCAGAAGCCGGCGAGCTGCCGCGCCGGCGGCCGGGGGCTCGCGGTGAGCCTCGCCAACACCCGCTTCACATTGCCGTCGAGGATCGCGACGGGCAGATCAAAGGCCGAGGAGAGAATGCCGCCGGCGGTGCTGCGGCCGATGCCCGGCAAGGCGAGCCAGCCCTCCAGATCGATGGGCCAGGAGCTTCCCGTGCCGGCGGGTGCGGCCAGCAACTGACGCGCAGCAGCCGGAAGACGGCGGGCGCGGGAGTAGTAGCCGAGACCCTGCCAGAGCAGCAGCACGTCCTGGTCGTCGGCCGCTGCCAGAGCCTCAAGGGTCGGGAAGGCCTTCATCCAACGCCACCAGTACGGCAGCACCACCTGCAGCTGGGTCTGCTGCAGCATCACCTCGGCAACCCAGATACCCAGACAGCTCAGCTGCTCAGCCGGCGCCGGCCAGCGCCCCGCTGCCGTGAACATCCAGGGCTTTTGCGTTTGACTCAGGCGACCGTTCAGCTCCCACCAGGCGAGCAACGTGCGGCGCAGCAGGGGAGCTCTGGGCTCGATCTCGCTCGGGCCCTTGCTTGCAGCCGCCATGGCAGCACCGGTTCGTTTAGTGAGGCTGCAGCAGAATTGAACTCATGAGCCCGCAACGAAAAACATATAATTAGCCAACAAAGCCGTTACGACACGTCAAACGAGGAAGAAGCGACATGAATTACATCCCTGCTGACTGTTTGACGATAGAAAGTTGTCCTAAGTCTGGTCTCAGACCGCCATGTAAGCCTGCACGTTCTCGCTTAGGCGGCGCAGGTTGGCGAGGCCGTCGCGCTCGAGGTTGCGCACGCGATCACGGCTGATCCCGAGGATGCGGCCGATGCCGGTGAGGCTCATCGGTTCGTCGGGCTCGGGCACATCAGCGCAGGGAATGCCGTAGCGCATCTTGAGCACACGACGCTGCAGATCGGGCAAGCGCTCCAGCAGTGCCCGCATGTCGCCGCGCAGGCACTCCCCGTCCACCAGCTCATCCGGCTGCGTTCCCTCCGCCGCCAGCAGATCCAGCAGCTCCGTGTCCTCGCCATCGCCCACCTTCGTCTCCAGGCTCACCGGCTGACGCGCACGGCACAGCAGATCCTT
>JAIYAQ010000034.1 GCA_027488975.1 Cyanobium sp. E1_MAG_00006 | reverse complement strand
CCTACAACACCGGTTGCCCGGCATCCTTCGGTTCCTGCTCGCCCGCCATGCCCTTCGGCCTGGCTCACGCGCAGCACACAACCATAACACCAGATCCGTGTTCCTGGCGACAGACGGGCCAGTGGACACCCATCACGAATCCACATAGGCGGCGGCGATCGCAAGCCGTTGCTCACGGGCGTCCAACAGCGCCTGAACGCAGCGCCGATCCAGCAGCCCGGCCGCTGCCATGCCCTGAAGAATCTCCTCGGCTTCAGCCGGGTCGAGAGCCGGCTTGTAGACGCGGACCTGCGTGAGCGCGTCGTAAACGTCGGCCACGGCCACGATGCGCGCCTCCAGCCGGATCTGCTCGCCCTGCAGGCCGAAGGGATAACCACTGCCATCCAGCAGCTCGTGATGGCCCGCCACCACATGACGCAGCATCTCCAGCTTGGGGCTGGCGGCCATGTGCAGGCCCTCGATCATCTGCTCGACCACCTCGAGGCCGCGGGAGACATGGGTGTCCATGGTGCGGCGCTCCGAGCTGTCCAAGGGCCCGGGCTTGCGGAGCACCTCATCCGGGATGGCCACCTTGCCCACATCGTGCAGAGCGGCGAACAGATAGAGGTCCTCCGCGAAATCACAGGCCAGGCCGAGCTCGGGCGCCAGCGCCCTGGCAATCAGGCGGCTGTACTGGGAGACCCGATCGAGGTGAGCGCCGGTCTCGATGTCGTGCAGATGTGTGAGCTCCTGGGCCAGCCGCACGGCAAGCCTGAGGTTGCTGAGCTGACCGAGCTCCTGGGTGATCAACGATGCCAGCAACTCCACATGGGGCTGGAGACGCTGCAGGGCCGGCGGCGTGAAGACGGCCGGATCGAAGGCATTGAGAAACAGAAAGCCAAGCAGCTCCTCGCCCCAGAACAGGGGCAGGGTGTAGGACGAGCGCCAGCCCTGATCAAGCAGCCAGCGGGTGTGATCCGACTGAGGCGACAGCTCGGCCGCGATGTCGTGCACGACGCTGCAGCAGCGACGCTCCGCCAGTCGCGCCAGGCGGGGAATGGCAGCGAGCCGGTGATCCGAGAACGGCTGAACGGTCCCGCTGGCGCTGTGGCTGACGTACGTGCTGAGCAGGTCGTTGCTGGAGTGGTGCACCGCGAATGCCACCCGCTCCACGCTGGGCACCACGGCCCGCATACGGCTGTGCAGCAGCACCAACCGATCCACCAGCGGGACCGACTGATCGAGGGACGGGAACGTCTGCAGGATGCGTTCGCGCACAGGCCTCACTCGGGACCGTCGTCCGGCCCCTCCTCGAGGGCCGTTTCCAGGGTGGTGAGCAGCAGCACCAGGGCGGCGCGGCGATCGAGTTCATCGCCGCTCACCAAATGCAGCCACTCCCTGGCGAGCACCTCCAGGCGGCTGAACAGACCGTTGCCGCAGCGCAGGCGCTCCATCACCTGATCCACCTGCTGCTCATCGGCATCAGGCATCGCCGCCACCACATAGCGGCGGCCGTCATCACCCACGTAGGTGAGATTGCCCTCGGCGTCGAAGATCGGCCCGGCATGGGGGGTGATCGGTTGCTCCTCCATCCCACCGCAGCAGCGCCTTCCTCCTCGATAGCGCCGCACTGGATCCACGGCAAGCCAGGTGAGGGGTGCGTCCTCAGTCCTCAGAGAGTGTCGTCAGCGAAGCGAACGACGATCGTCGCTGAAATCGGTGTCGAGGTAGCGCTTCAGGAAGGTGGCGGACGGAGCGAACTGCGGATCGCGAAATCGACAGCCCAGCTTGAGGCCCACCGGTGTCTCGATCAGCCAGCACAGCTCCAGGTCCAGCTGGATCGAACCGGAGCCGAAGTTCTCATGCAGGGTGAGCTCGAGAGCATCACCACATGCCAGGGCGATTGGCGTGGAGAGCATCACGCAGACGCCGCCATCGCTGATGTCGACCAGATCGGCGTGAACGCTGCCCTGATCCCCGAAACTGAGCCGGCCGCTGGGGGCCACGCCACCGAAAGGCATCAGACGGCGCGGATACTGCCGACGCTGGCGATCCCGCCGCTGCCGAATGCGCTCGCCGCCCGTCTGGTCTGGCTGGGTGCGCCGATCCTCACCGGTGCGGCGATCGGGAGTTTGCAGCGGCTGCACACGAGCCGGTCCACGCCATCGCCCGAACAGGATGGCCCACCAGGGACGGCTGTCTGTGCGGGGGTCCTCCAACAGCGCAGCGATCCGTGCGGAGCCAGTTAAAGCGTAGGGGAAGGGGCTGCCGTACTCCCGTGAGCCCGGCAGGCCGCTTCGCCCAGACGGCTGTCAGCCGACGCTGGCCATGTGGCGCATCAGGTCGATGCACTTGCAGCTGTAACCCCACTCGTTGTCGTACCAGGCCACCAGCTTCACGAAGGTGTCGGTGAGGGCGATGCCGGCGTTGGCATCGAACACCGAGGTGCAGCTCTCGCCCAGGAAGTCGGTGCTCACCACCTCGTCCTCGGTGTAGCCGAGGATCCCGGCCATCGGTCCCTCGGCGGCAGCCTTCATCGCAGCCTTGATCTGGTCGTAGCTGGCGGGCCGGGCCAGGTTCACCGTGAGATCCACCACCGAGACATCCGGGGTGGGCACGCGGAAGGCCATGCCGGTGAGCTTGCCGTTGAGCTCGGGGATCACCCGGCCGACGGCCTTGGCGGCACCGGTGGAGCTGGGGATGATGTTCTGGGCCGCGCCGCGGCCACCGCGCCAGTCCTTCACCGAGGGGCCATCCACCGTTTTCTGGGTGGCGGTGGTGGCATGGACGGTGGTCATCAGCCCGTTGACGATGCCGAAGTTGTCGTGCACGACCTTGGCGATCGGCGCCAGGCAGTTGGTGGTGCAGCTGGCGTTGGACACGATGTCCTGGCCGGCGTAGGTGGTGTGGTTTACGCCCATCACAAAGATCGGTGTGGCGTCCTTGGAGGGGGCACTCATCACCACGCGCCTGGCGCCGGCGTTGATGTGGGCGCGGGCCGACTCATCGGTGAGGAAGAAACCAGTGCTCTCCAGCACGTACTCAGCGCCCACCTCATCCCACTTCAGGTTGTTGGGATCGCGTTCTGCGGTGATCCGGATGGCACGGCCATTCACCACAAGCTGGCCATTCTCAAAAGCCACTTCGCCCTGGAAGCGGCCATGGGTGGAGTCGTAGCGGAGCATGTACGCGAGGTACTCCACGTCGATCAGGTCGTTGATGCCAACCACCTCCACATCCGGCAGGGTGACGGCACGGCGGAAAGCCAGGCGACCGATGCGGCCGAAACCGTTGATGCCGACGCGGATAGTCATGGGCGCTCCTTAACGCTGCTCAAACAGACGGTCAAGCCACCCTAGATGTGTGCCGTCTGCGCCACATCCGTGCGGTCCGCAGTCCCTCAGCCCGGCAGGGCACCGTCCCGGTCGGAGCGGAACGTGAGCTCGAGGCCAGGCTGGCTGCCGGCCACCAGCTCCAGCATCTGCTGGAAGACCAGACGGGTCTGGGGCGCGCCCTGGCCCATCGGCTCACGGCTCATCAGCACCAGCTCCAGAACCGGGCCCTCCGCTTTGGCCTGCACATCGGCGAACAGCTGCATGCGCAGGTGCTCCTGACCGCCGCGCAGCAGAGCGCTGAGATGGGCTGACGTGCGGTGATCCACCTCGGCGTGCAGGCCCTGGAGCAGGGGCTCCAGGGCATTGATCAGCTCCGCGGGCGGACTGGGAATCCGAGGTTTCAGCACCAGCAGGAAGCGGGCCATGGAGCGGAGCGGTTGTTGCGATCCTCTCAGCCCCGCGGCTCGCGAATGTTCAGCCCTCCTTCTCGCCGGCCTCGAACTGCTCGCTGAGCAGACGGCGCTGATACTCGGCGGCCAGGGCGCTCAGATGGGCCTGGGCAGCCTCTTCCATGCCGTCATCGATCTGCTCGAAGGCGCGGCCCTCGGGCACAGCCATGCCCAGCACCAGGGCAAGAGCATCGAACAGGCGGACCTGATCGTTCTGCCAGGCCTGGTAGTCGCCGGCCAGTTCCACCAGGTCATCCTCGCTGGCCTCGCCACGATCCACCTCGGAGCGCAGGCTCTGGATCTGAGCCAGACGGGCGGAGGTGACCACCGCATGGGCCGCACCCAGTGCCGCCAGAGCATCGCAGGCTTCACGCTTGAGAACGGTGAGGTCGCGGCTGCGCACGGCGCGCTCGATCGACAGGGGCGCCCGCACACCAGGCAACTTGGCCGTGGCGGCCTGCTGACGGTGGTCGGCCTCGCCGACGGCGGACGGCGGCACCGCCAGTGCCGCCAGGGGCGGGGGTGACAGGGAACGGCCAGGTTGCAGAGCAGCTCCCCAGCGGATCAGGGTGTCCGCCAGGCGGCTGCGCCATCCGCGAGGGGTCATGACAACGCTCCTGTTGCCCTCTCAATCTGCCGGTCCGGCGGGCGGTGGCGACGGCGGAAAGCCGAAGAAACGACGCAGTTGCCCTGGCCAGTGCCTGGGGGCATCGCCCGGCCGGATCCGCCACTGCAGCATCGAGAGCGTCAGGGCCGGCCCACCGCGCTGGAGCAGGGCGATCAGATGCCAGAGCACCGCGCCGGTGAGCACCGCCCAGGCGAGCAGATGCAGGTGGTAGGCCAGATGGTCGAGGGCCCCATCGCGCAGCCAGTCCTCCTGCATCAGCTTGCCGCTGCCCAGACAGAGCAACAGGGCCAGCAAGGCGACGGCATTGGCCGGCCGCCGCAGCCGCGCCCGGCCAAGCGTGAGGGCATAGGGCACAAACAGAGCGCTGACCAGGATCAGCAGCACCGCGACGGTGCCGTGCAGATCGATCGCCTCCGGCAGCCGCAGGGGGACCCGACCCCAGCGGCCGTCGAATTCGCTGACCACCGCAAGGCCGGTGAACCAGCAGAGACCGATCAGCAGGGCGCTGAGACCATGCAAGACACGCAGCAGGGACGGTTGGTAAGGGGCCGCCATGGCCGGCAGTTGCGAACGGAGGTCAGCGGTGATGCTGGCTGAAGACGGAATCCAGCTGCAGGGTGCTCTTGCGGATGCCGAAGGCCTGAAGTGAAGCCGCTGATCCGCCTGCTGCAGCATCGACGCTGACTGGAGCAGGGCCTCGGTGCCGCAGAGCGATGGGCCGTCAGGGCTGACCGACCAGCGCCTGGCGCAGGGCCGCGAGGGCGAACACCAGGAACAGGCCGCCGCTGAGGCGATAGAGCAGGCGCTCATTCACCCGCTGGCCGATCCACTTGCCCGCCCCCACCGCCAGCCAGGTGACGACGGCATGACCCAGCAGGGTGCCCGCCAGCAGCCCGGCGAAGCTGAAGACGCGGGCCGGTGCGGTGGCCATGAAGATCGTGGCGAACTGGGTGCGGTCGCCCAGTTCGGCGACGAACACCAGGGCGAAGGCCTTCCAGATGACAGCCCAGGGGGACATGATCGACCCGTGGGTCTCGGCGGCATTGACCACCTCCTCCGCCTCCTGAGCCTCCTCGCGGGCGGCATCGGCCGCCATGCCCTGGGCATCCACCAGCAACTTGACGCCGAACACCAGGAACACCACCGCGGCCAGCCAGGGCACCACCGCCTGGGGGAGCAGCTCGCGCAGGCCGTAGCCCAGTGCCAGAGAGATCAGGGTGACGACCGTGAGGGCGGCGAAGGCTCCCAGGAACACCCAGCGGGCGCGATGGCGCACCGCCAGGATCAGAGCCATGAAGAAGGTCTTGTCGCCCAGCTCCGCCAGGGTGATGGCGGTGAGGCTGGAGCCGAAGGCCGCCAGGGTGGGCTCGGCAAAGAAGGAAATGGTCATGGCTTTGGCATAGCCCAGGGGCAGTCAAGACGTCGTGACAGTGGTGACGCCGCCGGCAACTTCACCAGGAACACGCAGTGGACCGGCTCAGCCGCCACCAGGCTGAGCTCGCCACCATGGCGGCGGGCTGCAGTGTGACCACTTCTACAGTGGGTCTTCGGTGCAATCGGCCATGACGTCCAGCGGCGCCCAGCCCCCCACCAGCGCTCTCCAGTCCCATGCGATCGCCCCAGCGATGGTGCTGCGGGGCGAGGGAGCCTGGAGTGAGGCGCTGCCGGCGATCGCCGCCCTCTGCCGCCGGCCGCTGCTGCTCGGCCGCAGCCAGGCCACCCGCGCCCTGCGCCAGCGCCTGGAGCTGGAACTGCGCGGGGCGGGTCTGGAGCCGGTGGCGGCGGAATTGCAGCACGACTGCTGCGAGGCCGACCTGCAGCCGCTGACGGAACAGGCCCGTGCGGCCGGCTGCGATGCCCTGCTGGCCGCCGGCGGCGGCAAGGTTCTGGACGCCGGCAAGCTGCTGGCCCATCGGCTTGGACTCCCCTGCATCACCGTGCCCACCAGCGCAGCCACCTGTGCCGGCTGGACCGCCCTGGCCAATCTGTATTCGCCCACGGGGGCCTTCGAGGGGGATGTGGCGCTCAACCGCTGCCCCGATCTGCTGGTGTTCGACCACGGCCTGGTGCGGCAAGCACCGCCGCGCACCCTGGCCAGCGGCATCGCCGACGCCATGGCGAAGTGGTACGAGGCCTCGGTGAGCAGCGGCGCCAGCAACGACGGCCTGGTGCAGCAGGCCGTGCAGCAGGCGCGCGTGCTGCGGGACCAGCTGCTGCTGGATGGGGCCGAGGGCCTGACCGAGCCTGGCGGGGCCGCCTGGATCCGCGTGGCGGAGGCCGCGGCCCTGACGGCGGGCTTGATCGGCGGGATCGGCGGCGCCCGCTGCCGCACCGTGGCCGCCCATGCAGTACACAACGGCCTGACCCAGCTGCAGGCCACCCACGGCGTGCTGCATGGCGAGAAGGTGGGCTTCGGCATCCTCGTGCAGCTGCGCCTCGAGGAGGTGGTGGGCGGCAACAAGCTGGCAGCCCAGGCCCGGCGCCAGCTGCTGCCGTTCTTCCACACCCTGCAGCTGCCCAGGGACCTGGCCGATCTGGGTTTAGCGGAGGCGAGCCTGCGCGAACTGGAGCAGGTGTGCGCGTTCGCCTGCCGCGACGGCTCGGACCTGCACCACCTGCCCTTCCGGGTGGAACCGACTGACCTGCTGGCTGCCCTGGTGAGCACCACCGCCGCCTGCGACAACAGCATCGTCAGCCAGCGGCAGGCCTGAGGGTGACGCCGTGACGCCAACCTCCCTACCGGGCCAGAAGCTGCTGCTGGAGCACGCCGCCGCCGAACTGCTCGATCCCCAGGGCCGTGCCCTGGCGGCAGCGGTGCAGTGGTGGGAACTGCCGGGCTGGCCCGGGAGCTGGCCGGTGGCCGTGCTGGGCCAGGGGCCACCGTTGCTGCTGCTGCACGGCTTCGACAGCTCCCACCTCGAATTCCGGCGGCTGGCGCCGCTGCTGGCCGAACGCCATCAGCTGTTCATTCCCGATCTGCACGGCTTCGGCTTCTGCCCCAGGCCCGCCGGGGGCACATACACGCCCGCAACGGTGCTCGAGCATCTGGAGGCGGTGCTGGCGGACCTGCTGCGGCGCAGCGACAGCACGAGTGTCGGGCTGATCGGCGCCTCCATGGGCGGTTCGGTGGCGGTGGAGCTGGCCCGGCGCCAACCGCAGGCGATCGATCGGCTGCTGCTGCTGGCGCCGGCGGGCCTCACCGGCCGGCCAATGCCGGTGCCGCCCCTGCTCGATCAGCTGGGGGCGCGATTCCTGGCCCTGCCGGGGGTGCGGCGCGGCCTCTGCCGCACCGCCTTCGCCGATCCCGACCGTGACGTGGGCCCCGCCGAACTGGAGATCGCCTCCCTGCACCTGCAGTGCCCGAACTGGGGACCCGCCCTGGCGGCCTTCGCCCGCAGCGGTGGCTTCGCCGGCTGTGGCGAGCCGCTGCCGCCCCAGCCGATCCACGTGCTCTGGGGGGCAGACGACCGCATCCTGAGGCCACCGCAGAAGCGGGCGGCCCAGGCTCTGTTAGGAGAGCGCATCCAGGAGCTGGCGAGCTGCGGGCACCTGCCGCACATCGACCAACCCGCCACCGTGGCCCGGATCTGGCATGGCTGACGACACCGACTCAAAACGATCCGGCCCCGTGCTGCAGCTTCTGGCCAGCGGCCTGCAGTTCTGGATCCGACAGCAATGCCAGGCCGTGGACAGCCTCGAGCTGCAGCTGCACGGCTCCGCCCTGGGGCTGCTGCGCGGGCGGCTGGATGGGGTGAGCCTGGTGGCGCGCCGGGTGGTGTTCAGCTCCCTGGAGATCGAACAGGTGGAACTGAACAGCGACGCGATCCAGGTGCAGATCGGCGGACTGCTGCGGGGCCAGCCGCTGCAGCTGGAGCACCCCTTCCAGGTGAGCGGCTTCGTGGCCCTCTCCGGTCCGGGGCTGAGCCGCTCCTTCAGCACACCCCACTGGCGTGGCCTGGGGGATCAGCTGGCTGATGGGTTGCTGGGACTGGCCCCCCTGCAGGAGCTGCGGATCGAGCGCGATCGCCTGCTGCTCTGGGCCCAGGGCATGCGCTGCGAAACCCTTCCCCAGGCGGTGGACGGCCGGCTGGAACTGGTGACTGTGGACAGTGATCTGCGCGTGGCCCTGCCAGCCGACCCGAACATCCGCATCGAGCAGGCCAGCCTGGAGGGCGGGCTACTGCAGCTGCTGGGCAAGGCCAGGGTGTCGCCCTGAAGCCAATCAGCGAATCAACGGCAGCAGCAAGGTGACGACGGTGAAGAACACCGCCGGCGTGAACAGGTAGCTGTCGATCCGATCGAGGATGCCGCCGTGGCCGGGCAGGAAGTCGCCGGAATCCTTGACGCCGGCATCACGCTTCATCATCGACTCGGTGAGGTCGCCCACCAGGGCGAACACCGCCACCACCGCACCCAGCAGGCCGCCCACCGCCCAGCCCCAGTTCCAGCCCAGCAGTTCACCGAAACCGGCACCGAGCACCAGAGCGCAGGCCAGGCCGCCGAGGGCGCCTTCCACGGTCTTCCCTGGGGAGATGGGCGAAAGAGGATGGCGGCCACAGCGGCGACCGATCACATAGGAGCCGATGTCGGTGGCGACGATCAGCAGGCAGGCCACCAGCATCAGCACCATGCCGGCACTCAGGGGCGGCCAGCCGGCCGGCCAGGCCGCCAGTCGCGGCACCAGCCCCGGATCCGTGAGTTCGCGCAGGCGGATCCAGTAACTGGGCAGGAAGCCCAGGTAGAAGAGCGCAAAGATTGAGGCGGCGATGTCGGCGATGCTGCCAGTGACCGGCTGCAGCAGCAGCCAGCCGCAGATCGCCGCACCGGAGAGGGGAAGCACCGCCGCCGCCAGATCGGTGGCCAGGCCCACACCCGCCCCGTCACCCCCATGGGCCCACTGGGTGGTGAGCAGCAGCAGCTGCACCAACACCAGGGTCGTCTTGCTGGCGGGCCGGATCCCCTTCGACTGGGCCAGGCGGAAATACTCCAGCAGCCCCAGGTGCACCATCAGACCCATGGCCAGGGTGAACCACCAGCCCCCGAGGCCCACCACCAGCAGGCCGAAGGCCCCGGCCGCATAGCCGCTCAGCAGCCGCTGGGGGGACGTGCTGGAGCGGGGCGCCTGCATCACCGGCTCAGAGTGGCTCACGGACGCTCGGCTGCGATCACGAACAGGGGCTCGGCCGCGGCCAGCCTGGCCTGGCTGCCCCGGCGCTGCATCCGGTGCACCGTGGCCTGCACCACCTGCAGATCGCGCGCATCCAGCTGGCCAAGGGTGTCGGTGGCATCCACCAGCCCCTCAAGGCTGACGGTGCTGATCACGAGGCGCCCGGCGGGCACCAGGGCGGCCCAGACCTGTTCGAGCACCTGCCGGAGAGGGCGACCCACCTCGAGCAGCACCCGGTCGGGCCGGGGCGGCAGCTGGGAGAGGTCGTCCGGCGCATCGCCGGCGTGGATGTGGAGATTGCTGATGCCGAAGCGACGGCGATTGTGCTCCAGCAGTTCGATCGCATCGGGATCGCGCTCGAGGGTGTGAACCGCCCCAGCGGGCATCAGCCGCGCGATCTCCAGAGCCAAGGCACCGGTACCGCCACCCACATCCCACACCAGAGAATCCGGCCGCGGACGCAGGTGCGCCAACAGCATCACCCGCAGCTCCATCGGCGTGGGACTGAAACCGGGTGCGTCAGCGAAGACCGCATCGGGCAGGCCGGGCGTCACGAAATCCCAGCGGAAGGGGCCATCGCCGGCCGCGCTCATCGCCCTGCTCATCCCGCCACAACCCTCACCGTATCAGCGATCTGCCCGGGCCACAGCCGCTGCTGCCGCTGCAGCCAGTCGGCGCGGGCCGCATCGATCCGCTCGCCCGGGATCAGCAGAGGGATGCCAGGCGGATAGGGGCAGAGGGGTTCAGCGGCGATCCGCCCGGCGAGTGCGCCCAGGGGCAGCGGCTCAGCCGAGGCCCGCCAGGCCTCGCCCAGGGGCAGCTCCGGTTGCCCCAGCGGGGGCAGGGGTGGTGGCGTGAAGGGGGGAAGCGGAGCTGTGCCGAGAGCCCGCCGCAGTCGCTTCAGGATTCGCGGCAGGCGCCACGCCAGGCCACGGGGCGGTTGCAGCCCGAGGCAGAAGGTGAGCACCCCGGGTTCCGGCAACTCGGCGATCACACCCCGCTGCATCAGCCAGGCATCGGCAGCGAGCCCATTCACACCCATGGCGGCAGTGTGCAGCACCAGCCGCAGGGGGTCCTGGGTGTCCACAACGGCAAGACCAGCCGCCTGCAGACGTTGGCGTAGGTCCAGGCCCCGATCGAGAGCCCGGGCCAGACAGCGCCGGCCGGCGAGGCTGTGCAGATGGCTGAGGGCCGCCTCACTCGAAGCCAGCAGCAGGGCGCTGGGACTGGAGGTCTGCAGCCAGAGCAGCGCCCGCGCGATCCGATCCGGCGCCACACGCTCCCCCGCCCCCTGCAGAAGCACGGCGCTCTGGGCAAGCCCGCCTGCAGCCTTCTGCAGCGACTGCACCGCCAGATCGGCGCCGCAGCCCAGGGACGCCGCCGGCAGGCGAGGGTCGAGGCCGAGGTGCGCGCCATGGGCCTCATCGACCAGCACCGGCAGTCCGTGTTGGTGCACAACGGCGATCAGTCCGCGCAGGTCGCCCACCAGCCCCTGATAACTCGGAGACACCAGCACCACCGCCGCCAGCGGGCCGCTGGCCAGGGCCTGCGCGAGGAGCGCGGCCAGTTGCGGCGGCGTGGGCGGCAGCCAGAGACCCGTGGCGGGATCAAACGGCAGATCGAACAGCAGCGGCTCCAGCTGCCCGAGCAGACAGCCATGCAGCAGGGAGCGGTGCAGATTGCGCGGCAGCAGCACCCGCTCTCCTGGTCCGGCCAAGGCCAGCAGCGCCGCCTGCAGCAGCCCGCTGGCACCGTTGACGCCGAACCAGCAACGCTCAGCCCCCAGCAGGGCGGCCGCAGCCGCCTGGGCCTCGGCGACGGCCCCCTCCGCCTCCAGTGGGCCGCCGATCGCCGGCAGTTCGGGAAGGTCCCAGCGGGCGGGCGGTTGACGCAGCAGCCGCTGCAGCCCCGGTGCCAGGCCGCGGCCGCGGCCATGGGCCGGCAGATGCAGCGGCAGGCTGAAGGGAAGGGGCAGGCCGAAGCGCCCGGTTGGGTCCGGCCTGCCGAGGCTGTGCAGCAGACCCATGGCCCTCCGGGCGGTCTTTCTAGAGTCTGGTGCCCTGCCGCACCACTGCCTTGGCCACGCCGGAGACCCGCTACGACCCGGCCGCCGATCTGCGCTGGCTGCTGCTGCGCCCCTGGCTGCTAATCAGCCGCCTGGTGGTGGTGCTCAGCCAGCTGGTCAGCCTGGCCGTGGTGCTGCTGCTGCAAGCCAACAGCCCGGACCCGAAGGTGCAGCAGCGCCTGGGGCAGCGCATCTTCACCACCCTCACCAACCTCGGCCCCTGCTTCATCAAGGTGGGGCAGGCTCTCTCCACCCGGCCAGATCTGGTGCGGCGCGACTGGCTGGATCAGCTCACCCAGCTGCAGGACAACCTGCCGCCCTTCCCCCACGCCATCGCCCTGCAGACGATCGAAGCGGAGCTCGGCGCCCCGGTGGGCCAGCTGTTCGAGGAATTCCCGGACTATCCGGTGGCAGCCGCGAGCCTCGGCCAGGTGTACAAGGCACGGCCGGTGGGCGGCGGCTGGGTGGCCGTGAAAGTGCAGCGGCCGAATCTGGAGCGGCAACTGCGCCGGGATCTGGTGCTGATCCGCCTGCTGGGCGTGACGGCAGCACCGTTGCTTCCGCTGAACCTGGGCTTCGGTCTCGGCACGATCATCGATGAGTTCGGCCGCTCACTGTTCGAGGAGATCGACTACCGCCAGGAGGCGGCCAACGCCGAACGATTCGCCCGTCTCTTTGCCAACAACCCGGCGGTGATCGTGCCGCGGGTGGACCGCAGCCTCTCCGCCCGGCGCGTGCTCACCACCACCTGGATCAACGGCACAAAGCTGCAGCAGCGTCAGGAACTGGAAGCCCAGCGGCTCGACCCGACAGCCCTGATCCGCACCGGGGTGATCGCCGGTCTGCAGCAGCTGCTGGAGTTCGGCTACTTCCACGCCGACCCCCACCCCGGCAACCTGTTCGCCCTGCCGGGCCGCACGGGTGCCCTGGGCCATGTGGCCTATGTGGATTTCGGCATGATGGATTCGATCAGCGATGCCGATCGCCTCACCCTCACCGGGGCCGTGGTGCATCTGATCAACCGCGACTTCACAGGTCTTGCTCACGACTTCGTCGATCTGGGATTCCTGAATCCGAACACCGATCTGACGCCGATCATCCCCGCGCTCGAGGAGGTCCTGGGCGGAGCCCTCGGCGACAACGTGGGTTCCTTCAACTTCAAGGCGATCACCGATCGCTTCTCGGAGCTGATGTACGCCTATCCCTTCCGCGTGCCGGCGCGTTTCGCCCTGATCATCCGGGCGGTGGTGAGCCAGGAGGGCCTGGCCATGCGCCTGGATCCAAGCTTCCGGATCATTCGCGTCGCCTATCCCTACGTGGCGCGCCGCCTGCTGGCCGGCGACACCGCCGAGATGCGCGAAAAGCTTCTCGAGGTGCTGTTCGACCGTGAGGGACGTCTTCAGCTCCAGAGGCTGGAGAGCCTGCTGGCGGTGGTGCAGGCCGATGAGGGAGCGGGCGCGGATCTGGTACCGGTGGCTGGAGCCGGCCTGAAGCTGCTTCTGGGCGAGGAGGGTCGCAGCCTGCGCCAGCGACTGCTGCTCACGCTGGTACGCGATGACCGCCTCAACACCGAAGACCTGCGTGGGCTTCTGGCGCTGCTGGGCCGCACGTTCGGACCCCGCCAGTTCGCGGATCGACTGCGGGACCGTCTGACAGGAAGCCTGCTGGGCCGCGGCCTTCTGCGTCAGAGCGCGGCAGCCTGATCGCCTCGGCGCTCAGGTGCCTGCGGGAATCAGCATCCAGGCGATGGAGATGGCGGCACCGCCGAAGGCCACCACCACCAACGGCCAACTGTTGTCGAGATTCTCCAGCTTCGTGCGCAACTTGTCCCTGGATTCGCCATCGGGCAGGGCTTCCATGTCGGCATAACGACGACCGATCCACAGCACCAGCACAAAGGCTACGAAGGTGACCACATAGGCCACCACGTAGACTTGGTCCAGGAAGGTCAGAAATGGCAGGTCGGGGAGATTGGCGCGGTAGGTCTGCTGCAGGAACACCAGCGTTAGCAACACCGTGACGGGGATACTGGCGCGAGCATCCTGTTCATCGGGACGCACCTTGAACACCAGCAGCACCATCGCCATCAGCACCGACAGAGGCAGCAGCAGCCGCCAGAAGGCCGCCCAGGAGGACGTGCCGAAGGAGATCTCAAACAGAATCAGGCTGTAATCACTCTCCGCCCCACCCAGGCCGAAGTTGCTGGAGTAGTGGTGGCGGTATTCAGCGATCGACCAGCCCTGGTTGAGCCAGCCGATGATGCGGGCATAAAGCCCCATACCGCTGTTGCGGATGTCGGGTTCCAGCCGCAACTGGTCGTAGGAAAGGCCACCGTCAACATCGTCTGCCTCAATGGCCACCGGCAGACTGACGCTCATGAACGGGTAGTGGCGGAAACTGGCCTGATCGAGGTAGTAGCGGCCGCGATGTTTGAACAACTGGTAGTAACTGCCGTCCTCAAGACGTTCTGGTTCCTTACCGACCGGCTGCAGTTCAGGCGGTGCATCGGTGATCAGCGTGTTCACCAGCCCGAAACGCTCATCGATGCTGGCGCCGCTGGCCTCCAGCAGCTGCTGCAGAGGCTGATCCCAGCGCAACCACACATAACCACTCGCGGCGTAGCTCGGCACGCTCAGATCCAGCTCCGAGGTGGTGTTGGCATAGACCCCCACCTGCACGTGGTGCGGGGCGGCCTCGAGTTCTTGAAGATCTCCGCGCGCTTCGGCATCGCTGAGCAGATCGCCGCGCAGGGTGCTCCAGCCGCTGGGGGGCAGCTGATGCGGATCGGTGATCAGGGCACGGGCCGCCGCGCTGAGCCGCAGAGCATCACGGGTGTGCACCTGCGTGACATCGATCCGCGCGATCGCCAGCAGCGCCAGAATCACGGCCATTACCACCGAGGCGATGGCCACAAGGTTCCAGCGCTTCTGCTTGCGCACCGGAGCGATCTCGATGGTCCGCCAGACCCTAAGGGGGCCTCGTGGTTTCGCAGCGCTCCTGGCGCTGCTGCTACCAACGCTACTGGGCACCTCCGCGGCCAGAGCCGCTCAGGAGCTGGTGCTGGGCCAATCGGCACCCTTCAGCGGTGCCTCAGCTCAGCTCGGCCGCGACTACCGCGACGGCGCGATGGCCTGGTTCAGCGAGGTGAACCGCCGCGGCGGCATCCATGGGCGCACCTTGCGGCTGGTGAGCCTGGATGATCGCTACGAACCGCAGCTGACCCTGCGCAACACCAAGCAGCTGCTGGGGCGCGACCACGCCTTCGCCCTGTTCGGTTATGTCGGCACCCCGACGGTGAAGGTGATCCTGCCCCTGGTGGATCAGCAGCAGGTGCCGCTTGTGGCTCCGCTCACCGGCGCTCGGCTGCTGCGGGAACCGTTCCGGCCGATGGTGTTCAATCTGCGCGCCAGCTATCAGGCGGAGATCGATCGCATCGTTGACGACCTGGTGCGCTCAGGGCGGCAGCGCATCGGAGTGCTGCACCAGGAGGATGCCTTCGGGGAAGACGGACTGCGGGCCAGCCGCACCGCCCTGGCCCGCCATGGCCTGAAGCCGGTGGTGATCGCCGGTGTTCAGCGCAATTCCACCGCCACCCGTGCAGCGGCCCAGACGGTGCAGCGGGGCAATCCGAATGGCGTGGTGATCATCAGCGCCTATCCGAGCTCCGCCGCCTTCAGCCGCGACCTGCAGTCGCTGGGCAGCACCGCCCAGCTGATGAATGTGTCGTTCGTGGGCACCGGCGGCCTGCAGGACGCCCTGCCGGGTGGACGGGCCAGCGGGATCGGTGTGAGCCAGGTGGTGCCCTTCCCCTGGGACCGGCGCGTGCCGGTGGTGGCGGAGTACCAGCGGTTGCTGAGCCAGCAGCAGCGCAGCCCCCGCTTCGGCTTCACCAGCCTGGAGGGGTTTCTGGCGGCCCGCTGGCTGAGCGAGGCTCTGCAGCGCGCTGGTGCCAACCCCACCCGTGCCCGGCTGGTGGCGGCCTTCCAGGGAATGCGGCAGCTCGATCTGGGCGGCTACCGGCTGCAGCTTGGCCCGCGCGACCACCAGGCAAGCGACTTCGTGGATCTCACCTTCCTGGGCTCCCAGCGATGGGGCCCCTGATGGTCGGGCGCGGCTAGGGTCGACCCACTGCGATTGCTTCAACCGTGCCCGCTGCGCCGATCCCCGCGCCGATCTCAGCACCGATCAATCTGAGCGAGGCCACATTGGATCTGTTCAGCGGCGACTACGGCGACCTCGACGCCCAGGAGATCCTGCTGGAGTTCGCACCGATGCTGCAGCAGCCTCCCTATGTGTTGGCGGTGATCGGCCTGGCGATGGGTGTGCTCTGCGGCCTCACGTTCGCGCGGCTGGTGCAGGAGCGGCTTGAGGGCTGGAAGCAGGACCGGCTGGCGATGCTGCCCCTGGGCAACTTCGAAACCAATCTGTCCTATGCCGGCATCGTGATCGGCATCACCCTGTTCATCGGCGGCAGCCTGCAGGTGTTCGGCTTTGCTGCTGGTGCGGCCTTGCTGGTGGCGTTGCTGCTGTCGCTGGCGACAGCCGGGGCGCTGTGGGTCCAGCTGGAGCGGTTGATGCTGCAGGTGGAAAACGGCACCTTCAGCGCCGTCGACTTTGACAACTTCGACCAGTTCTTCTGAGGCGGCGTTGATAAGCCGACGGGCCTGACCAGGCCCAGCCGCTCAGGCCACCAGATAGCCGACCATCTCCTGGGAGAGGCGGCGCAGCTCCTCGTGGGCGCGGCGCTCGAGGCTACGGGCTCGGTCGCGGCTCATATCCAGCTCGCGGGCGATGGAACTCAGGCTCATCGGCTCCTCACGCCCGATGCCGTAGCGCATCTTCAGGATGCTCCCCTGCAGCTCCGGCAGCCGCTCCAGCAGATCCCGCATGTCACCACGCAGGCACTCCCCGTCAACCAGCTCATCCGGCTGCGTTCCCTCCGCCGCCAGCAGATCCAGCAGCTCCGTGTCCTCGCCATCGCCCACCTTCGTCTCCAGGCTCACCGGCTGACGCGCACGGCACAGCAGATCCTT
>JAIYAQ010000032.1 GCA_027488975.1 Cyanobium sp. E1_MAG_00006 | reverse complement strand
GGGCGCCCCAGAACTGCGCGCCATTGGCGCTCAGGAGGCTGTCGAGCAGGTAGAAGCCGCTGCCCGCCGGCGGTTCCAGGGTGGCCGGGAAACGGCCACCCACCGGCAGCCAGCCCAGCTAGACGGCGAACACCAGCTGCACCACCATCGCCGCCCAGAACGGCGGCAGGGCATAGGTGCTGATGCCGTAAAGCCGGCCCGCCAGATCCAGCTTCCCTTCCGGGCGGGCGATACCGCTGAAGCCCACCGCCAGACCCAGCACCGCAGCGATCAGCAAGGCCACCAGCCCCAGCTCCAGGCTGGCGGGCAGGCTGCCCTGGATGATCGACGCCACCGGCTCCTGACTGTTCTGCGACAGCCCGAGGTCCCCCCGCAGCAGGTGTGAGAGGAACTGGCCGTACTGCTCGGTGAGGGGCAGGTCGAGTCCAAGCTGCTGGCGCAGGGCTGCCCGTGCCGCGGCCGGGGCCTTCGGTCCCAGCAGGGCATCGATCGGATCCCCAGGGGCGACCCGCAGCAGCAGGAACACCAGGCTGGCGATCAGCCAGAGCATCACCGGCGCCAGGGCCAGACGTGCCGCTCCATAGCGGAGCAGTGCGCTACGGCGGCTCATCGGCGCGCCTCCCTGGGGTGTGCTGGCGCCGGACGCACGTCTTGCTGCAGATCCCCCAGCTGGACGCGTCCCGAGCCGTCGTAGCTGGGCCTGCTCACTCCCGGGCGCGACCACGCCACCGGGGCCATCAGCCAGACCGGCAGATAGGGGCTGGCGGCAGCGACCCGGCGCTGGATCGTCTGGAGCAGAGCCACGCGGGGCTGCCCCTCGAGCTCGGTGCTTCGGATCAGGTCCTGCTGGAGCCCTGGTTCCGTCCAGAAGCTGCCGCTCAGAGCGCTGTTGCCCTTGAGGCACCGGTTGCCGCGGGACTGTTCACAGCCCAGCAACGGGCTGAGGAAATTGTCGGGATCCGGATAGTCGCCGATCCAATCGTAGAGGAGCATCACCAGCGACCCCTTGGCGAGCTGGTCGTAGGCGGTGGTGGATTCCATGCCGGTGGGCTCCAGCTGCACGCAGTCGCTGAGATCCCGCCGCAGCTGAGCCTGCCAGGTGAGGGCGAACAGGCGGTCGCCGGGGATGTCTGAACGGAAGGTGAAGGGCAGGCTGAGTCGGCGAATGCCGCAGTAGCCGGCTTTGCGGAACAGGGCCCGCGCTCGTGCGGGGTCGTAGGCGGGCCAGGCCTCGGGATCGGATCCAGGCAGGCTCGGTGGCACCAGCTGGCGCAGGGGAGGGCGCAGCCCCAGGCCCACCCTCTGGCCGAGGGTGCGGCGATCGAGGCTGTGGGCGATCGCCTGGCGCACGGTGACCGTCGCCAGGGGGGGCTGATCGCTGAGCAGGGAGATGAAGCCGATCTCCATCGACGGTCCCACGGCCTCCTTCAGTCGCCCCGCCCGGGCGTCCTGATGCAGCGCCTGCTGGTGGTCGATCTCCATGCCACTGCTGAGCAGCACATCCAGCTCGCCGCTGCGCAGGGCACCGAGCAGGGCCGTGGAGTTGCTCAGCGTCACCAGGGCCAGGCCACGGTTGGCTGGCCGGGTGCCCCAGTAGCCCTGGAAGGGAGTGAGCCGCTGCTGCTGATTGCTGAAGAACGACAGCCGATAGGGCCCGGTGCCCACGAAGCGGTCGTTGAACGGCTTGTCCCGATGGCTGCGGTAGGCGGTGGGTGAGACCGGGGTCAGGAAGATGGCGCTCAGCAGTCGTGGCAGCGGGCCGAAGGGCCGGCGGAGCTCCAGCTCGATTTCGTGGGGACCGGTGGCGCGCACCTCGCGCACGCGCTCGCTGAGCTGATAGCCGAGGGTGCCGATGCCGAGGAACCGCCGCAGGGAGAACACCATGGCGTCGGCATCGAAGCGCGTGCCGTCGTGGAAGACCACGCCGGTGCGCAGGGGGATGCGGGCCCGCAGACCATCGGCGCTGAGCCGGGGCAGGGCCGTGGCCAGCCGGGGCTCAATGCGGCCGTCGGCGCTGATGACGTACAGCGGATCCCCAAGGGCGCTGAGCACCTGCATCTGGCCGCTGCGGGATGCCTTGGCCGGATCCAGGGAGTCGATGCGGCTCTTGTGACCCACCACCAGGGTGCCTGCCGGCCGCTGGGGCTGGCACCCAGCCAGCAGGGTCAGCAGCACGGCCGCCAGTCCTGCCACCAGCCCGGCAGGTTGGACTGCACCAACCCGGCGGGCGGGCTTCAGGGCCGCGGCGTGTGTTGGCAGCGGAAGGGGCGACATCGGCTCGTCCCCAGAACCAGCGCCAGGGGGTATGGCCTGGGATGCAGCCGCATGGCTGGCTCTCGATGCTGGGAGCGGCGGCAGCGGCAAGGAACGCGCTCGGAGCGCCACCATTCAACCGGTCAAGCGGCGGATGTGCAGCGTCGGGGACAACGCAACGATGGCCGCCCAGGAGCCGGAGTGCTGGGCCGTCCTGCTCTGGGAGGGGCAGGCCCAGGATTCAGACCCAGGCTTCAGACCCCGGCGGGCTTGCGTGGCGGATGGGGGTGGCTGCTGCTGGCCACCTGTTGCAGGGAAATTTCAAACACGGGCGAGCCGTGGCGGGCAAGCGGCCAGCGGCGGACCCAGCAACGGTTGTGGCGGTCATCGACACCGATGACCTGGTACACGTTTTCGTCGCTGTTGAGGGTGATGCAATCACCCTGATGGAGCGTCATGACTTCCAGTGAAGGAGGGATCTCGGACGGGGGCGTTTCTGTGGGGCTGGCCTGGTTGGCCGGGGAGGGGTTGGCCGGCACGTGGGGCGCCGGGTTGGAGCCGGTCGGCTCCTGGGGGATTCGGATCGAGTGGGTGTCCAAGGGGAGAGCGTGGGATCTCTCGGATTGGAACCAGCCTTGGAGGCTCGATCCCAGCAAAGGGTTGCTGCTGTTACCGGGCAACTGCTGCGTCAGCGCTTGCCCACCTGGCTGGTGGCATGGACCTTGAGCAGAACGGCGCGAATTCTTCCGATTTGCTTCCACTCTGCATCAGCGGCGAGGCCGGCCGCCAGGTTCGGTTGTCCCTACAGGGTGCGCAGGCAGGCCGCCACGGCGGTCACATCCGGCAGGGCTTCGATCGCCGCCAGCGCCCGCCGGAAGCTGGCTTCCGGCACCTCATGGGTGATCACCACGATCTCGGCATCGGCGCCATCGGCACTGCCTTCGAACTGCACGATCGATCGGATCGATACGCCCGCATCGCCGAAACAGCTGCCGATCTTGCCGATCACACCGGCCTGATCGCTGGTGCGCAGGCGCAGGTAGTTGCGGTGCTGGGTCTGCCCCGGATCCACCAGGCGGCAGCGGCGCCAGCGGCTGGCGGCCAGCAGTGGATCCAGGCTGCCGCCGCTGCCGCTCGCCTCGCGGATGCCAGCGATGTTGAGGATGTCGGCCACCACGGCCGAGGCGGTGGGGCCGGCGCCGGCGCCGGGGCCGTAGAACATCACACGACCCACCGGATCACCCTCCACCAGGATGGCGTTGTTGACGCCATGCACCCCCGCGAGGGGGTGCTCCCTGGGCAGCAGGGTGGGGCTGACGCCCACATCAAGTTGCACTGTGCCGTCTGCATCCGTACCGAGGAAACGGGCGCTGGCCACCAGCTTCACCACGTACCCCAGTTGGGCGGCGTAGTTCACATCCCGGGCGTCGAGCCGATTGATTCCTTCCGTGGGGATTGCCGGACGTTCAATCGACCCCCCGTAGGCGAGGCCTGCAAGGATCGCGATCTTGTCGGCGGCATCCCCCCCCTCCACATCGGCTGCCGGGTCGGCCTCGGCGTAGCCCAGCTGCTGGGCGTCGGCCAGCACCTCGCCATAGGCCGCCCCCTCAGCGGCCATGCGGCTGAGGATGTAGTTGGTGGTGCCGTTGATGATGCCGCTCACCCGCTGGATGCGGTTCCCCCCCAGGGATTGCTTCAGCGGCTCGATGATCGGGATGCCACCGCCCACGGCCGCCTCGATCAGCACGTAGACGCCCTTCGCGGCGGCGGCGGCGGCGATCTCCTCGCCGTAGCGGGCGATCACCGCCTTGTTGGCGGTCACCACCGGCTTGCCGGCGGCGATGGCCCGCAGGATCAGGCTGCGGGCGGGCTCAAGGCCCCCCATCACCTCCACCACGATGTCCACGGCCGGGTCGTCGACAACGGCCTCGGGATCAGTGCAGAGGATCGCCTCAGGCAGCTCCAGCGGCCGCGGCCTTGCCAGATCCCGCACTGCCACCCGCCGCAGAGCCAGCTGGCTCACAAGCGGATGGCGCCCCTCGGGGCTGGTGAGAATGCCGGCAACACCTGCTCCCACCGTGCCGAGCCCGAGCAAGCCGATGCCGATGGTCATGCCTGCGTGTCCGTCGAAACCGGGATCCTAGAAATCCGGGCGCAAGCGGTCAGCCGGGATTCGCTCAGCTTTCGGCCGCCAGGGCGCTGGCCTGGGCTTGCATCATCCGCAGGATGTTGAGAAAACCATTGGCCCGCGATGGGGTCAGGCTCGCCTGCAGCCCTGTTTCGGCGAGGAAGGCCGGATCGATGGCGGCCGCGGCGGCCGGTTCCAGGCCCTCCAGCCCCTCGATCAGCAGGGCCAGCAGCCCCTTGGTGATGGCGGCATCGGAGTCCCCACGCCAGTGCAGGCGTCCATCCACGAGTTGTCCCACCACATAAACCTGGGAGACACAGCCCTTCACCTTGAAGGCATCGTTGCGGCAGGCCTCCGGCAGAGGTTCGAGTTTTTTCGCCAGCCAGAGCACGTATTCGTAGCGCCGCTTCGGATCGGCAGTGCCTTTGAGGCGTTCAACGATCTGATCGAGCTTCTCGCTGCCGGTGGCCATCAACGGGGGCGTCGGATGCGTTGCAGTCCCAGCAGCATGGCAGCCGCACCAGCACCACCGAGCCCCAGCAGCCAGCCCCAGGGGCCGTCGTGATGTTCGTGCTGGCTGATCCGATCGAGCTGGGCCTTGCCCCCTTTCACGGGCATCTCCAGGTAATCGCGGTGGCCGGGGCCACCATCCACCTGCAGCTCCCACTCGCCGTTGGCGTTGCTGGGCAGGTTGAAGCTCAGCTGGCCGCGGCTGTCGGTGCGGCCCAGCTCAACGGGCTGGCCGCCGGGAGGTACGAGGCGCACCACCGCATCGGCGGTGGGTTGGCCGCTGGAGAACTGGCTCTGAAGCAGGAACTGATCGCTCAGGTTCTGCAGCTTGGTGAGGCTGCTCTCGATGGCGTGGGCCCGCGCCAGGCCCGGGGAGAGCACGAGCATGGTGAGGCCGAAGCAGACGGCCCGGGGCGAGAGGCGCATGGCTGGAGCTGGGTCAGTTCACCCAGTCAAGCGTGATTGGAGCGTTCGTCGACAGGGAGCCGAGGCGATGACCTCGATCAGGCTGACCAGCGGCTGGCGGCGCTCTGGGTCTTGCCGGCCTGCACCATGTGCACCATCGAGCTGACCATCATCGAGAGGGCATCCGAGGGGTCCTGACGGCCTCGCAGCTCGGAGGCGAGCACCTGCTCAGCGACCGTGCCGCGGTCGAGGCGGATGCCGGGACCGCTGCGGCGGCCCGCTGCGGCATGCAGGGACTGACTGGCCGACTGGCTGGCTCCGGTGGCGGACAGGAACGCATCGTTGGCCTGAAGGTCCAAGGAAACCGCTGGAACAATTACCCCAATCCTGCCAAACAGAGGCCAGCAGCGTGCGGTAGCCGGGCGTGCTTACACAGCTTGCAACCAATGCAGGCCCCGCTCATCCAGCCAGCCATCGAAGGGCACATCCCAGGGATCCCGCGGCAAGTCGCGGGTGATGCAGGCGGCCGGCAGCACCGCTAGAGCTGGGATGGCCCGCCAGGCCGGATCGGCGCGCAAGCGGTCGTACCAGCCGCCGCCGGAGCCCAGGCGGATGCCGTGCTGATCCAGCGCCAGGGCTGGCACCAGCAGCAGGCTGAGTTCATTCGGCTTCAGGGCGGCTGCTCCGGCTGGTGCCGGGATCCTGCAGGCATCCGGCACCAGTGCCTCGCCCGGCCGCCAGGCGCGGTAGAGCAGGTGGCCTGCCACCACTGCCGGCAGGGCCAGTTCGCCGGTGGCGCCGTTCTGAGCCAGGGCGCGCAGATCAGGCTCAGCACCGATGGGCCAGTACATCCCCAGATGACGGCCGGGTCTCAGCAGCGGCGGCAGGAGGGCGGCTGCCGACCGGCTGATCGCATCGGCGGCCGCGGACTGGGCGCGACGGCGCTCCTGGCAGAAGCGGCGGCGCAGATCCTCCTTGGACTGACTGGCCATGCCCTCACCCTCAGCGCTGGAACCAACCGGTGAGGGCCACCGCCAGGGCATCGGCGGCGTCATCCGGGCGCGGCGGGTCGCTCAGATCCAGCTCGCGCATCACCGCCTCCAGCACTTCGTCCTTCTGGGCGTGGCCATGGCCCGCCAGGGCCAGCTTGATCTGCATCGGCGGGAACTCCACCACCGGCACCCGGAACCGCGCCAGGGTCATCATCAGCACGCCGCGGGCCTGCACCACGGCGATGGTGGTGCTGGAGCGGTAGAAGAAGAATTTCTCAACGGCCGCCAGCTCCGGCCGCCAGGCGCGGATCAGCTGGCGCAGGTCGCGGGCGATCTCCACCATCCGATCCCCTTCGCTGCGGCCCGGGTCGGTGCGGATGATGCCGCAGTCGAGCAGGCGCTGATGGCCGCCGGGGCCAGGCTCCACCTCGATCACGCCGTAGCCCACCCTGGCCAGGCCGGGGTCGATGCCGAGGATCCTCATACGGGCCCCCGGCGCTTCATCAGGCTGCCAAGGCCAGTTCGAAGGCGCCGCGGTCTGTGCTGTCGGGGCGCTCGAACACCTTGCAGAACACCTTCACCACCCGGTCGCCCGAGTCGATCTGCTCGAGCGGATCCTTGCGCAGGCGGTGGCGCAGGCAGCAGGCGGCCACACGGGCCACGTCGACTTCTGTTACTTCAGTGCGGCCTTCGAAGGCGGCGAGGGCGCGGGCGGCGCGGTTGGTCACGATGTCGCCGCGCAGGCCGTCCACATCCAGCTCACCGCAGATGGCGCTGATGCGGATGCGCAGGTCGTCGTCGATCGCCACCTGCGGCAGCAGCGTCTGCGCGGCGATGACCCGATCCTGCAGGGCGTCCTGGGTGGTCTGCACGGCGTTGTTGAAGCCGTCCGGGTCGTTATCGAACGCCGTGCGCTGATCCACCACCTGCACGCGCAGCTCGGGATCGCGCACGGTGCGCACCTCCACGCTCATGCCGAAGCGATCGAGCAGCTGCGGCCGCAGTTCGCCTTCCTCGGGGTTGCCGGAGCCGATCAGCACAAAGCGGGCCGGGTGGCGCACGCTCACGCCCTCACGCTCCACCGTGTTCCAGCCGGAGGCCGCTGAATCCAGCAGCACGTCCACCAGGTGGTCGTCCAGCAGGTTCACCTCATCCACGTAGAGCAGGCCGCGGTTGGCCTTGGCCAGCAGGCCGGGCTCAAACGCCCGCACGCCCTCGCTGAGGGCCTTCTCGATGTCAATCGTGCCGCAGAGGCGGTCTTCGGTGGCACCCAGGGGCAGGTCCACCATCGGCACCTGGCGCTTCTCGGTCGGCAGTGTCTCGCCGTGGTCGGCCCGCTGGCGTACCTCGGCGCTCTGCAGATCCGGATCCTGCGGCGAGCTGTTGTAGGGGTCGCCCGCCACCACATCGATCTCGGGGAGGAGGTCGGCCAGCGCACGGATGGTCGTGCTTTTGCCCGTGCCGCGGTCGCCCATGATCATCACGCCGCCGATGCGCGGGTCGATCACGTTGAGCAGCAGCGCCAGCTTCATCTCCTCCTGGCCCACGATCGCGGTGAAGGGGAAGACCCTGCGCTTGCGGGCTTGCGTCACGGTTGGCGGCTGGCGGGGAGCGGTGGCGATTGTTTCACAGGCGCAATGGCCGCTGCCGGGGGCTGCAGCGGAAGCAGGCTGAGCACCTGCGGCGGGGTGGCATCGGCCGGGTAGATCAGCCGCACCTGCAGCTGCCGCTGGGCGCCCGGGGCCAGGCTCACCGTGCCCAGGGCCGGCCCCTGCTGACCGGAGCGCTGGATCAGATGGAACTGGCGGCGGCCACTGGGCTGGCCGGCGTCACCATCCAGCCCGCTCACCTCCACGGTGCCGCGGAACATCACGGCCCTGCCGGGGGCGGGGTTGAAGCGCAGTCCGCCCAGGGGTTGGTCGTGCTTGAGCGGTGAATCCAGCTGCAGCTGCAGCTGGACCGGCGCGGAACCGGTATTGCGCAGGGGGATGGCCAGGTCGTACTCCACGCCGTAGTTGCCGTGGGCGGCCCAGGCGGTGCCGGGATAGAAGCGCTTCAGTTCGGCGGTCTGGACCTGGCCGGTGCCGAGGCTGCCCCGCTCCAGGGAGCTGATGGGCCAGGAGATCGGTGCCCGGCTCGCGCTCAGCCAGCGCTGGCCGGGGTCGGTGATGGTGGCCCTCCAGGTGCTGCCCACCTGCACGCCGTTGACCCTGGAGTAGATGATCGGGCCCTTTTTGTTGTCGCGGGGGGTGGGGCTGTGCTCACGCGGGCTGAGGGGCCCATCAAGCAGGGCGGCCCAGGAGTCCTGCGGCGGTGGTTGATCGCCTTTGCCGAAGGCCGCCACGGTGGCCACGCTCACCGGCCCTTCGCTTTGGAGCCGGAGCTGCAGGTTGAGACCGTTGAGCAACGGATCCAGGCCCCGCACCGGCAGTGGCAGCACCAGCAGCACCGTGGGCTGGCCAGGCGTCAGGGTCCACTGCTGCGGCAGCAGCGGGCTGCGCTGGCGGCTGAGCAGTTCGGTGGCCACGCGGCTGCCGGGGCCGGAGAACACGGTGCCGTCCTGGGGGAGAAGGGCTGGCAGGGGAAGAAACGGAGCTGACGCTTGCTGACGGTCCGTGGCCTGGGAGAGGGCTGTCGCCCCTGCCAGCAGGCGGAGTGGTACAGGCTTGTTTGTGCGGGGCTGGGCCAGCACCGCCAGCCAGAGGGTGGAATCGAGGGTCTCCGGCCTGCCGGCATAAACGTGGTGGCTGAAGAGGTCGAAGCGACCGCTGAGCGCCAGATCCAGGTGGGCGTCGGGCTGGGGTCTTCCGGCGGCCGGGAAGGTGGAGAGCAACACCCCCGGTGCCGTGATCAGCTCGGGGTTGTTGTCGTTGAGCATCAGAAGGGCATCGAGCCCCCCAGGCAGCGGCGCCACCGTCTGTGGACGAAGGACGGTGCTGGCGGCCTGGGTCTGCGGCGGCGAGGTTGATGCCGGAGCCTGGGCCAGTGCGGTGGGTGCGGGCGTGGCGGCCAGCAGCAGTGGGGCGAGGGCGGGGATCATCGGGCTGTTGGGGAGACGGTGGGGCCTTTGCCGCTGCCGCGTCCTACAAGCGTTCGGGCCACCTCGGCGGCCATGGCGCGGATCAGGTCGGTGGAGCGCTGGTCGTTGAACGGACCCTTCACCAGGAAGGCCGCCACGGCCCGCTGGCCATTGGGCAGCTCGATCAGGCCGCCATCGGCGTAGGCGATGCCGATGTCGCCGGTCTTGTTGAGCACGGTCACACCGTGGGCCAGGAGGTCGCTGTCCGGGTCGGCGGAATCACCGCCGAGGCCCATCAGCAGGCCCAGGGGCAGCAGGGTGTTGGTGCGCGACGTGCCCATCACTTCGCGGAACAGGTCGCGGGCGCGGGGGCTGAGTTTTTCGCCGGTGTCCACCAGGGCGATGGAGCGGGCCAGGTCGTGGGCACTGGTGGTGTTGGTGCCGTCGAGATCCGGCAGCCAGTTGTTGATCACCGTGCCGGTCAGGCCCAGGGCCTGGAAGCGGCCATTGAGAACGGTCTTGCCCCCCAGGCGCTTGATCAGCAGGTTGGTGGCGCTGTTGTCGCTCACCCGGATCATCTCGGTGGCGGCCTCCCAGAAGGGGAAGCGGGTGCCCAGGGGTTTGCTGGCCATCCAGCCGGCTCCGCCACCGATCACCTCCTTGGTCAGCAGCAGCGGGTCGTTCCAGCGGAGCTTGCCGGTGTCGAGGTCCTCCAGGGCCGCCAGCAGGATCGGCGTCTTGATCGAACTGGCCGCCGGCAGAGGCTTCTCGGCTTGCAGCTGGGCGTAGCGGCCGTCGTCCAGCACCAGCAGGTAACCGCTGGCCTGCAGATCCTTGTGCTTGGCCGCGAGTTGGGCCCACTTCTGGCTGAGACCGGAGAGCTCGCTGCGTGGTTCGAAGCGCCCCAGGCTCAGCCCCCGCTGCAGCGGCTGCAGGGAGGGGGTGCCTGCCGGCAGGAGCGACGGCCCCGGGCTCCCACCGCCGGCCAGGCGTGGTGCCAGCAGCTTGAGCGTGGTGCCGGTGATCACCCCGAGGCCGATGCCCATCACCAGCAGTCGCAGCACCAGCCGCAGCGGAGCTCCCCAGGCGCTGCCGGTGCTGGAGCGGGTGGGGCGGCTGGCGCTCACGGGTGAGGGCAGGGCGGACGGACCGGACCTTAGGGGGTTCTTTGCTGGGCTGCCCAGCGCAGTTGACGCACCATGCCCCGCAGCAGCGCCACCTCCGCATCCGTCACCTGGGCGCGCTGCAACAGGCCGCGCAGCTTGGCCATGCGGGCGTGGGCCGTGTGCGGGTAGAGAAACCCCACTTCCAGGAGCAGTGCTTCGGCATCCGCCAGGGCTGCTTCAAGCGCCGCTCGGGGGCAGGGCTCCGGGGCGTCATCGGCTGCGGCGGTAGCCATGCCAGCCATGGCAGCCGTGCCCGTCATGCCCCCGTCCTCATCGAGCTGCTGCAGCTCGTGCAGGCAGATGGCCACGGCATGGGACAAGTTGAGCGAGCTGTAAGCGGCGTCGGTGGAGAGGCGCACCACTCGGCCGGCCAGCAGCAGTTCATCGTTGCTGAGTCCGCGGTCCTCCCGGCCGAACACCAGAGCACCCAGGGCGGGGGAGCGGTCCTGCCGCAGCCAGGCCAGGGCCTCGTTCGCCGGCGAGAGGGGAAGCCCCTCCTGCTCGATCCGGCCGCTGGTGGCCACCACGCGTCGGCAGTCCGCCAGGGCGGCTGCCAGGTCGGGGAACAGCAGAGCGCTATCGAGCAAGGCACCGCCATGCACCGCCATCAGCCGCGCTTCAGGCCCCCTGTGGTCGCAGCGGGGGGCCACCAGCCGCAGCTGGGCGATGCCGAAATTGGCGCACAACCGGGCCACGCTGCCCACATTGAGGGGCCCGGCCGGTTCCACCAGCACCAGGGCCAGGCTCACGTGAGCGTGTGCAGGTAGGCCAGCAGATCTGCCATGGCCTGGGGTTCGGGCTGGAACCGCGGCATCGGCGGCGTGCGGCCGCTCACCACCTGCTGGATCAGCTGGCGGTCGCTCTTGCGGGTCTGGACCCCGTGCAGGTTGGGCCCCACCAGCCCCTGGGCAGCGATGCCATGGCAGCCGGCGCAGTTGATCAGGAACAGCTGTTCGCCCCGCTCCTGGCTGCCACTCAGCTGCAGAGCGCTGCGGCTGTAGGGGTCGCTGCGCACGGCCGGCAGCACCACCAGCAGGGCCAGCAGGGTCAGGCAGATGGCCGCCAGCAGTGCCAGGGCCGGGATCAGCCCGCGGCTGCGGGGGGCGGTCTCGTCGCCGGCTGGTGCGCTCACATCGACGCTCACGGTTTCGGCGCTCACAGTTGTTGCAGGACGGTCACAGTCCCCACCAGGGTCGTGGGAGAATTGTGCAACGACTTTCGGTTGCAATCGGACCATGATCGAACCCCTGCTCTGCGGCATCGTGCTCGGTCTGATCCCCGTGACGCTGGTGGGCCTGTTCGTGGCCGCCTGGAATCAGTACCGCCGCGGCAGCGCCCTGGGCGGCTGATCCTCAGCCTCACCGCCTTGTCGGCTGCTCATCAGCGTCGCTCGACTGCTGCAGCATCAACACGGTGCTGCTGCCGTATCGGCGCTCTTTGACCAGCCTCCAGCCCGGCGGTTCTTCAGGCACATTTCCCGAGCCACACTCGAGCAGGAGAACTCCAGTGCTTTTCAGCCAACCCCGCTCGGCCACGGCCTTGGCGATCGCCCCGTAGAGCCCAGCTGCATAGGGGGGATCGGCATAGATCAGGTCAAAACCCGCAGCGTCAGCCACTGTGTTGCTGGATGAGCCCGCACAGGGGACCTGCTTCAGCCAGCGCAGCACCTCCAGGCTCACCACGGTCACCCGGGCAGGTGGGGTCTGGGCTGCTGCCACCAGCTCGAGATTGCTGCGGGCCGTGCCTGCCATGCGGCGGTCCTGATCCACTGCCACCACCTCCACGGCGCCGCGCTGCAGCGCTTCGCAGCCCATCACGCCGCTGCCGCAGCACAGGTCCAGCCAGCGCGCCCCCGGCAGCTCGGCGCTCAGCATGTTCATTACCGCCAGTCGCACCCGTGAAGGGGTGGGGCGCGCAGTGTCTCCCGGTGGGCTCTGCAGCTTGCGGCCGCCGCTGAGGCGCAGGGCCATCAGGCCTCCTGCACCCAGGCCAACCAGCGCTGCAGCAGCTGCGCCCCCGCCAGGCTGGATTTCTCCGGATGGAACTGGCAGGCCGCGAGTGCGCCCTGCCAGACCGCTGCCGTGACGACGCTGCTGCCGAAACCCACCCGGGCAGTCACGCAGGCCGGATCGCGGGGTTCGGCGGCGAAGGAGTGCACGAAGTACATCCAGGCTTCCGGGGTGTCGGCCGGTAGCAAGGGGCTGGGCTGGGCTGGGCGCAGCGGCTCCCAGCCCATGTGCGGAATCGGCAGGCCCTGGCAGCGCGGCAGCGCGGCCACATGGCCGGCGATCAGGCCAAGGCCGCGGGCCCTGCCTTCATCGCTGCTCTCAAACAGCAGTTGCAGCCCCAGGCAGATGCCCAGCAGTGGTCGCTCGGCGGCGCACCAGTGCTTGATCGCCGGCACCATGCCGGACTGATGCAGGCGCTCCATGGCGGGATCGAAGGCGCCCACCCCCGGCAGCACCAGGGCCTGGCACTGCTCCATCGCCGCCGGACTGTGCACCGCCACAACCTCGGCACCGAGGCGCTCGAAGGCCCGCTGCACGGAGTGCAGATTGCCCATGCCGTAGTCGATCAGGCCGATGCGCGTCATGGGCAGGGCGGAACGAGGCAGCGTCGCTGGCCAGGTTGCTCGATCGCAGGTTCGTTCGGCAGCGGCAGGTCGTTGAGACGATCGATCAGCTGATACAGCAGGCCGATGCGCCGACGGTCGATGTGGAAACGCAGGCAGGGCCGCAGGATGCCGTGGCTGTCGCAGCTCTCGCCCTGGCTGATGCTTCCCTCGTCCACCAGGGCGTCGAAGTCGTGGTTGAGCTCGCTCACCAGCTCGGCCAGCAGGGCCACATGCAGCAGCAGCTCCAGCACATCCTCCTGGAATTGCGAGGTGTGGAAGACCCGATAGAAGCGGCTGATCTGATCCATGGCCTCGGCGGCACTGCGGGCCTGCTTGAGCAGGGAGGTGTCCTCGGCGGAGATCAGACCGCGACTCGCCAGATCTCTCTGAATGTCGTGCAGCCAGGCGGGCCAGAAGTCGTCGCCATCCGGGGCCAGCATCACCAGCGGGATCGGTGGGGTGCGGCCGGTCTGGATCAGGGTGAGGGATTCGAACAGCTCATCGAAGGTGCCGAAGCCGCCGGGCAGCACCACAAGAGCGTCGCTTTCGCGCAGGAAGAACAGCTTGCGGGTGAAGAAGTAGCGGAAGTGCAGCAGTCGCCCCTCGCAGCCGCTCACATAGCGGTTGGCGTGCTGTTCGAACGGCAGCTCCACGTTCAGGCCGATGCTCTTCTCGCAGCCGGCACCGCTGTTGGCGGCCTCCATGATGCCGCCGCCGGCACCGGTCATGACCTCAAAGCCCCGCGCGACGGCCTCCACCGCCAGGGCCTGGGCCAGCCTGTAGGCGGGCTCATCGGGCTGGGTGCGAGCCGAGCCAAACACCGTCACCTTTCTGGTGAGTCGGTGCGGTGCGAACACCTGGAAGCCGTCGCGGATGTCGGCGAGGGCGCCGCTTATCAGCCGCCAGTCATCACTGTCGCGGCTGTTGCGAGCGATCTCCAGCAGGGTGACGATGCTGCGTTCGATGGAGCGCCGCTGTGGGTGATCCTGCAGCTGGGTTTCCAGGGCCTGCAGCGGGCTCTGCTCCATCGGCGCCGACCTCAGGCTCTGCGATTCAGAGGTACTTAGTGATCGTGCCGGAAAGGGTGGTCTTGGGCACGGCGCCGACCACGGTGTCCACTTTCTGGCCGTCCTTGAAGACCATCAGCGTGGGGATGCTGCGGATGCCGTATTGGCTGGCAACGTTGGGGTTTTCGTCGGTGTTCAGCTTGAAGACTTTGATCTTGCCCTCGAATTCCTTGGCAATTTCATCGACGATCGGCGCGACCATGCGGCAGGGGCCGCACCAGGGCGCCCAGAAATCAACCAGCACGGGCACATCACTCTTGAGCACATCTTGCTCGAAGGAAGCGTCGGTGACGGCAGCGGCGCTGGACATCCGAGGAGGGAACAGTGTTTTCGGAATCTAGCAACCAGTTTCCAGCTTGCAGCCAGTTGAAGCGGACTCGTTAACGGACTGTGCTGGCTGAGCTGGCTGCCGCCGGGGGAGATGACAGAAAGCCCGGACGCGCCGGGCCGGGGGGTGTGAGGAGTGTGTGGGCCGAAGCCCGCACATGCGGAGGCTAACGCCGCGCCCTCACTTGCCCATGCCGAGTTGCTGAGCTTTCTGGTAAACCTTGCCTTCGGTGAGCAGGGACGGCGCCACCACCACTTCCACCTGCTGCATCTCCCTGAGGGTGCGGGCACCCAGGGTGCCCATCGAGGTGCGGATGCAGCCCAGCAGGTTCTGGGTTCCGTCGTCCAGAGACGCGGGGCCGCGCAGGATCTTCTCCAGGCTGCCGGTGGTGCCCACCTTGATGCGGGTACCGCGAGGCAGCACCGGGCTCGGGGTGGCCATGCCCCAGTGGAAGCCACGGCCGGGGGCCTCGGCCGCGCGGGCGATCGGCGAGCCGATCATCACGGCGTCGGCGCCGCAGGCCAGGCACTTGCAGATGTCACCGCCGGTGACGATGCCGCCATCGGCGACGATCGGCACGTAGCGGCCGCTCTCGCTGAAATAGTCATCGCGGGCAGCTGCGCAGTCGGCTACGGACGTGGCCTGGGGGATGCCGATGCCGAGCACGCCGCGGCTGGTGCAGGCGGCCCCAGGACCGATGCCCACCATCACGCCGGCGGCACCGGCGCGCATCAGCTTGAGGGCCACCTCGTAGGTGACGCAGTTGCCGATGATCACCGGCACGCCGAAGTCTCGGCAGAGGGCTTCAAGATCCAGGCTTATCTGGCCCTCGGGACCGATGTGCTCGGTGCTGACCACGGTGGCCTGCACGAAGAACAGGTCGGCACCGGCTTCGGCGATGGCGGTGCCGAACTTCAGCGCTGCCACCGGCGTAGCGCTCACCGCGGCGATGCCACCGCGCTCCTTGATCTCGGCGATGCGCCTGCGGATCAGGTCTTCACGCACCGGTTGGCTGTAGAGCTCCTGCATCAATGGCACGAACTCCTCCTTGCCAACCGCTGCGATGCGATCCAGTGCAGGGTTGGGGTCGTCGTAGCGGCATTGAACGCCCTCGAGGTTCAGTACCCCCAGAGCGCCTTGTTTGCATAGCTCCACGCACATGCCCACATCCACAACGCCGTCCATGGCGCTGGCGATGATCGGGATCTCGCGGCTGATGCCGCCCAGGGTCCAGCTGCTGTCGGTGACAGCCGGATCAACCGTGCGTCCACCGGGAACCAGGGCGATCTCATCGATGCCGTAGGCGCGGCGAACGGTGCGGGAGCGGCCGAGCTGAATGTCCACCGAAAACCATGACGCAATCGCGCCAAGCTATCAACCTGCCCGGCGATGCTCCCCGCGGGATTGAGCCCTTCAGCCCTGCCCGCGGAACGACTTCCAGCGTTGCTGCAGGGACTGGATCAGGCTGCGGCGCTCCTCGCTGCGCACCAGTCGGCTGAGGCTGAACTGCACCACGGCGATCAGTCCGGCCAGCTCCAGCAGGCCTGGTAGCAGGGGCAGGCTGTCGATCACCGCCAGCAGGGCGCCGTAGAGGCGCAGCACCAGCAGCAGGGCAATCAGACCCGCCAGCAGGCTCAGGGGCGTGCGTGAGGCCTGCCACTGCTCCTGCAGCTGGCCGCTGCCGATCCACTGGCGCAGCTTCTCCACCAGCAGCTCCCACTCGCCTCCCTCGCCCGAGGTCTGGCCGCCGGGGGCGCTGGCCGGAACCTCGATCGTGCTGGCCACGCTGGGCATGGCGAGCGGTGCCTCGCTTGGCGTGATGACGGGTTCTGCGGGAACGACGCCGGCCGCAACGGGTTCAGGCTCATTGGGCGCTGCCGCCGTCACGACGGCTTCCTCCTGGACCGGTGCCGCCTCGACTGGTGCCGCCTGGGTTGGTGCCACTTCGGTCGGTTCCTCGGTCGGCTCCACTGCTTGAGCAGCGGTCTCCGAAACGGTTTCGGCAGCCTCAACCTCTTCGGCAGCCCTCACCTCGGCAGCCTCGGCAGCAGCCGCCACAGCCTCGGCGGGCGCCTCGCTCAGGCTGGCACCAGCGGCGGTCTGCGGCTGCTGCGGAGGCTGCTGGTCGTTGTCCGGCGTGGGGGCGGCAACGTCAGCCATGGATCCGTGGAGGCGGCAATCGAACCGGGAGCTTAAGGCGATTTGCCGGGGTGTTCATTCCAGCGGTAACAGGGCCGTGCGCTGGGGCAGCGGCTGCAGTGGCAGCCGCAGCGGAAAGGTGCCCTGTCGCAGCCGCTCAGCCAGGCACTCGCCGATCTCCGCCGTGAGCCGGGGGCTGTGGGCCGGGGCGCAGGTGAGCCGATGCCCCCGCAGATGCAGGCTGCCGCTGTGGAGCTGGGCGTAGGTGACGCTGCCGTAGCTGGGCCGCACGCGCCGGGGAATGCCGAAATCCAGCACCGGTGCCTCAAGCGCGTCATCGCCGCAGGCGGCCTGAAGCGCCACCGTGCCGTTGATCAGGGGAACGGGTGCCGCGATCGCCACCAGCAGTCCGCTGCCCCCTCCCTCGAGCCTGGTGGCCCGCAGCCAGCGGTGATCGAGGCTGTGGAGATCCACCTCCACGGCGGCACAGGCCCCGGGGCTGAGGGCATGACCGCTGACCTGCCGCCGGGCCTGGGGGTTATGGCCGCTGCCGGCGCCGCTCACCTGGCCGATGGCACCGGCCACCAGCAGGGGTGATCCCGTCCCCAGCAGGGAGAGCCCCGGCATGGTGAGTCCGATGCTGCCGGCGCCGCCGCAGCTGTAGAGCGCCGTGGTCATGGGTCCCAGCACCGGTCCCCAGGGGGTGGCGATGGTGCCCTCGCGGCTGTTCAGCGCGACCACGCCGTTCTCCGTGATGCCGCGGTGCAGCAGCAGCCTTCCGGCGCCGATGTCCGCCAGGTTCAGCCGGGTTTCCAGCTCCTGGCGCGGTTGCTGGCCGGTGGCCTCGCCGCTGAGGCTCAGGGATAGGGTCTCGCCTGCGAGAAGGGTGGCCAGTGCCTCGGCACCTCCCTGGCCGATCGGCACCACCAGATCGGTGTTGCCATGGCCGCCGCTGCCCTCGGCGGTTCCCAGGCGGAACCGGCGCACGCGGATCGGCGGATCACTCGGCCCGAGATGCAGCAGCAGGCTGGCCTGGTCGGTGAATTCGGCGTTGGCTGCCACCACCACATCGGTGTGGCGGTAGGCCTCCGCCAGCCCCTGCGCCGCCACCAGGGCGCGAAAATCGGCGGCGCTGCGCACCTGTAGATCGCCTTGCTGCTGTCGCTTCAGCAGTTGCCCTTCGCTGCGGCTGGGGCAGCGTCCGGCCTCGGAGCGGAGCGATGCGGAAGACACTGGCCGAGAACCCGATAAAATGGGTTCTAACGAAACGGTGGTGAATGGCGGATCCAACCGGCCCCGGTGACCTGACTCCCGGTGACGGCCCAGGCGGATCTGACGACCGGATCATCCTGGCTGACCTGCGCAACGAGATGTCGCGCTCCTATCTGGAGTACGCGATGAGCGTGATCGTGGGCCGGGCTCTGCCCGATGCCCGCGACGGTCTCAAGCCGGTTCACCGGCGCATCCTCTATGCGATGTACGAGCTGGGCCTCACCAGCGACAGGCCGTATCGCAAGTGCGCCCGTGTGGTGGGCGAGGTGCTCGGTAAGTACCACCCCCACGGCGACACGGCGGTCTACGACGCGCTGGTGCGCATGGCGCAGGATTTCTCGATGCGCATGCCCCTGATCGACGGGCACGGCAACTTCGGCTCGGTGGACAACGATCCGCCGGCGGCCATGCGGTACACCGAATCGCGGCTGCAGGCCCTCACCACCGACAGCCTGCTCGAGGACATCGAGAGCGAGACCGTCGATTTCAGCGACAACTTCGACGGCTCGCAGCAGGAGCCCACGGTGATGCCGGCGCGCATCCCGCAGCTGCTGCTGAACGGCTCCACCGGCATTGCCGTGGGGATGGCCACCAACATCCCACCCCACAACCTCACCGAGCTGATTGATGGCCTGCTGGCGCTGATCGCCAACCCTGAGATTGAGGACCGTCAGCTGACGGCGATCATCCCAGGCCCCGATTTCCCAACCGGCGGCCAGATCCTCGGCCGCCGCGGCATCCGCGAGATGTATGCCACCGGTCGCGGCTCGGTGACCATGCGCGGCGTGGCTTCAATCGAGACGATCGAGGCCAAGGGCCGCCCTGATCGCGATGCGGTGATCATCACCGAGCTTCCTTACCAGACCAACAAGGCGGCGCTGATCGAGCGCATCGCCGAGCTGGTGAACGACAAGAAGCTCGAGGGCATCGCCGACATTCGCGACGAGAGCGATCGCGACGGCATGCGCATCGTGATCGAACTGCGACGCGACGCTTATCCGCAGGTGGTGCTGAACAATCTGTTCAAGCTGACGCCGCTGCAAAGCAATTTCAGTGCCTACATGCTGGCGCTGGTGAAGGGCGAGCCGGTGCTGCTCACCCTGCGCAAGATGCTCGAGGTGTTCCTCGAGTTCCGCGTCGAGACAATCGAGCGGCGCACCCGCTACCTGCTGCGCAAGGCCGAGGAGCGGGATCACATCCTGCTCGGCCTGCTGATCGCCCTCGACAATCTCGACGCGATCATCGCTTTGATCAGGGCGGCTGCGGACACGGCCTCGGCCCGCGCGGAGCTGATGGAGCGCTTCGGCCTCAGTGATGCCCAGGCGGACGCCATCCTGCAGATGCAGCTGCGGCGGCTGACGGCCCTCGAGGCCGACAAGATCCGCCTCGAGCACGAGGATCTGCTCGCCAAGATCACCGACTACAAGGACATCCTTGCCCGCCGTGAACGGGTGTTTGGCCTGATCACTGAAGAGCTGGCCGTCATCCGCTCCCGCTACGACTCGCCGCGCCGCACCGAAATCCTCGATCTCGAGGGTGGCCTTGAGGACATCGATCTGATCGCCAATGAGCGCTCGGTGGTGCTGCTCACCGAGAACGGCTACCTCAAGCGGATGCCGGTGAGCGAATTCGAGGCCACCAGCCGCGGCACCCGCGGCAAGGCCGGCACCAAGAGTCAGGGCGAAGAGGCCGTGCGGTTGTTCATCAGCTGCAACGACCACGACAACCTGCTGCTGTTCTCCGACCGCGGCGTGGTTTACACCGTGCCCGCCTATCGCGTGCCGATGTGCAGCCGCGCCGCCAAGGGCACGCCGATCGTGCAGCTGCTGCCGATTCCGCGCGAGGAGCAGATCACCTCACTGCTGGCGGTGAGTGAGTTCACTGAGGATGCCGTCCTGGTGATGCTTACCAGCGGCGGCTACGTGAAGCGCACGCGCCTCTCGGCCTTTGCCAACATCCGCTCCAATGGCCTCATCGCCATTTCCCTGGAGGAGGGCGATGCCCTCACCTGGGTGCGGCTGGCGCAGCCGGGCGATTCGGTGCTGATCGGCTCCCGCAACGGCATGACGATCCACTTCCGCCTCAGCGATGAGGAGCTGCGGCCCCTGGGTCGCACGGCCCGTGGCGTGCGCGCGATGAACCTGCGCGCGGGCGATCAGCTGGTGAGCATGGATGTGTTGCCGGTGGAGCTGGCCGACCGTGTCGAGGGCAGCGCCGCCGCCGGTGACGACGAGGCTGAGACCGACGGCGAGGTGGACGAAGTTGCCGTGAGTGAGGGCCCCTGGGTGCTGGTGGCCTCTGCCAGCGGCTTGGGCAAGCGCGTGCCGGTGGATCAGTTCCGCCTGCAGAAGCGAGCCGGTATGGGTCTGCGCTGCATGAAGTTCCGCCGTGATGGCGACGTGCTGGTGGGCCTGAAGGTGCTCGGATCCGGTGAAGAGCTGCTGCTCGTCAGCGAGCGGGGCGTGATCGTGCGCATGCAGGCCGATGCGGTGCCGCAGCAATCGCGGGCGGCCACGGGTGTGCGTCTGCAACGGCTCGATGCCGGTGATCGGCTGACGGAGGTGGTGCTGGTGCCGCCGGCGCCGGACGATGAGGACGCCGATGCCGATGCTGAGGCCGAGGCCGGCACCGCAGCCCCCACCGACACCACGGACGCCGCGGCTACCGATGCCTGATCACCGCGGCGATCTCTGGATCGCCAACACAGTGAGCGATCCCACCAGGCTCGTCAATCGCCTTGTCCTGGAGGTGCGGGTGTGAGCGCCTCACCAGCGGCGCCGGCCCTCAATGTGCTGGTGATCGGGGCTGGGCCCGCCGCCCTGGCGATCGCCGCCGTCCTGGCTGAGCGTGGTGTGCGCCTGGCACTGCTGGCCCCAGCCGACCCGCAGGCTCCCTGGGCCAACACCTACGGCATCTGGGGGCCTGAGCTGGATGGCCAGGGTTTGGGGGAGCTGCTGGAGCATCGCTGGAGCGACTGCCGCAGCTATTTCGGTGTCGGCCTGGAGGGGGATGACGCCACCGCTGGAGCCAGCCTTCACCCCTTTGACTACGGCCTGTTCGATCACAGCCGGCTGCAGCAGCACTGGCTGGGCCATTGCCGCGCCGGTGGGGTGGCGTGGGAGCAGGGCATGGCGGCGTCCATCGCCCACGACCGCCACGGCTCCACGGTGACCACCGCCGATGGCCGCAGCCTGCGGGCCCGGCTGGTGGTGGATGCCAGCGGTCATCAGGCGGCGTTCGTGCAGCGCCCCGATGAGGGCCCTGTGGCGGGTCAGGCGGCCTACGGCATCGTCGGCACCCTCTCGGCCCCGCCGGTGCAGCCGGGACAGTTCGTGCTGATGGACTTCCGCTGCGATCACCTCAGCCCAGCGGAGCAGCGCTGCGCTCCGCCAACGTTTCTCTATGCCATGGATCTCGGCGGCGGCCGGTTCTTCGTTGAGGAGACCTCCCTGGCCCTGGCGCCGCCGGTGCCCTACGACGTGCTGAAGGATCGCCTGCACCGCCGTCTGGCCCACCGCGGTGTGATGGTGGAGACGGTGGAACACGAGGAGTTCTGCCTGTTCCCGATGAACCTGCCTCTGCCGGATCTGGACCAGCAGGTGCTCGGTTTCGGCGGGGCCGCCAGCCTGGTGCACCCCGCCTCCGGCTACATGGTGGGGTCGCTGCTGCGGCGGGCGCCCGCCCTGGCGGATGTGATCGCAAGTGGGCTCGCCGATCCGGACGTGGAGTCTCCTGAGCTGGCGCGTCGCGCCTGGGCTGCCCTCTGGCCGCTGGAGCTACGCCGCAAGCACGCCCTGTATCGCTTCGGCCTGGAGAAGCTGATGCGGTATCGGGAGGATCAGCTGCGGCTGTTCTTCCGCACCTTCTTCAGCCTGCCCGCTGAGCAGTGGTACGGCTTCCTGACCAACACCCTCAGCCTGCCGGAGCTGATTGCCGCCATGGTGCGGCTGTTCGTCGTGGCGCCGTGGTCCGTGCGCTGGGGGCTGATGCAGCAGCAGGGCCGTGAGCTGGCGCTGCTGCTTCGTGTGCTGGCGCCCTGAGCCGAGTGGAGGTGCAAGTGTCAGGCCCGCTCAAGTCGCGGTCGTAGCGCCGCTGCAGGAGCTGCCCTGGCCGGCGGTGCAGCCGTAGCAGTGGTTGCCCCAGTGGATCGGGGCATCGAACAGATCGTGCTGCGCCAGATCAGCGATACGCCCCGTCAGTGGACGGGATCCCTGGACCGCAGCGGCAGCCCCAAGCGGCAGCTCCAGCATCTGGTTGAAATCGCAGTCATGCAGGCGACCGTCGGGCGCCACCGAGACTGTGTCGCGGCACATCAGCCCGTCGAGGGCCGCCGGGTTGAAGGCCCGCTGCAGCAGACCGAGGTAGCAGTTCACGTGGCCATCCCGCTGCAGCTGCTCGAGGAAGCGAGCGATCGGCATGTTGTTCAGTCCGATCAGCCGGTCGAAGTGCACGCCGGCGTTGCTCTCCAGCCGCTGCTTCCAGGCCTTCTCCTCGCAAGGGCCCAGCTGTTGCAGGCTGGTGCCGCAGGGGTTGCTCATCAGCGTCAGCTGCTGTCGCGGGTTTCCCTGGCCGTAGCCGAGTTCGTTCAGCAGCCGCAGCGCCGCGATCGAAGCCTCCCAGGTGCCTTCTCCCCGCTGGGCATCGGTACCGGTCGCTTCCGGCTGGGGCAGGCTGGCCACGATCTCGACCTCCTGCTCCGCCAGGAACGGCGCCAGATCCGCCAGGGCTGGCAGCAGCAGCACCGTCAGGTTGCAGCGATCGATCACGTGGCAGCCCTCGGCCCGCGCCGTCCGCACCAGATCACGGAAGCGCGGATGCAGCTCGGGGGCGCCACCGGTGAGATCGAGCACGGCCGGCTGCAGCCGCACGATCGCCTCCAAGCACTGCTCCACCACCGCGGCGTCCATCTGGGTGTGGGCCTGGTGCGGCCCTGCATCCACATGGCAGTGGCTGCAGCGCATGTTGCAGAGCCGTCCCAGGTTCAGCTGCAGCACCCGCAGGGTGCTGCGCCGGGGCGCCGACAGTCCGCGGCCGCTCAGCGCCGCGCTGAAGTGGTTCTGGCTCGGAAGCGCCGCCTCGAGCAGCTCGATCTGGGCAGTGGGAGCCAGTCGTGCGTTGCTGACCATGCTCATCGGCTCAGACCGGCTCCGGCGCTGTCGCGCTGGTGGCTGGAGTTCCAGGTGGCGTCGCCCAGTCCGCCGCATTGAGCCTGGGGAACAGGCCATCTTCCCGGCGCACCGCCTCCAGCCAGCCCTCCGGCAGGGGCTTGCCAGTGTCGAGCGCCTCCATCAGGAGCCAGAAGCGGCCCAGGTGGCGCTCGATACGCTCGCGCGCCAGCTCAGTGGTGGTTCCGGCCCTAAGGATGAAGCTCCAGTCTGAGCTTTGGGCGAGCAGCAGTTCGCGCCCCGCCTGGGTCAGCAGGTCCCGGTCGGCAGCGCTGGCGACGCCACGGTTCACCCGCTGCACCATGGCCCTCGAGGCCCGGTGCCAGTGGGGGATCACCCAGGCGTTGCTGTCGTTCAGCCAGTAGTTGTGATAGCCGCCCTGCCCCCAGCTGGAGGGGGAGGGTTGGCAGAGCTGCAGGGCTTCGCCGCGGCTGAGACTCTCGCGCAAGGTGACGAGCCCCACCCCCTCGCCGCTTGCCTGGCGGAAGAGTTCGGCCAGGAACCGTGGCCCCTCGAACCACCAGTGGCCGAACAGTTCGGCATCGAAGGGGGCCACCAGCAGTGGCTGGCGCTCCATGGCCGTGTCCAGTGCTGCCAGATGGTGGGCGCGGCCCTGCAGGTAGTGGCTGGCATCGCGCTGCACGGCCGCTGCTGCCTCCGCCGGTATGTAGGGTTGCTTGGCCTCGAGGCTGCAGTTGCGGCCGCTGACGCGGTGCAGCTTTAGGCCCAGGGGCCGCGGGCAGGTGATGCCGCGGCTCTCCAGCTCCGCAACTGGTAAATCCCAGCCCAGGTCGCGGTGAAATTCGCGGTAGTGGGCCTGGCCCGGGTAGCCATCGCGTGCGCTCCACACCGGCAGCGTGGATTCGCTGTCACGCCCGAAGAAGGCCATCCCCGCCGGCGTGCAGATGGGGGCGTAGACGCCGTACCGGGGCCGGGGCTGACCGTGCAGCAGTCCGTGGGCGTCGAGGATCGCGTAGCGCAGGCCGCAGCTCACCAGCAGCCGATCGAGACCTTCGTAGTAGGCGCATTCCGGCAGCCAGATGCCCTGGGGCCGCACGCCAAGCAGGCGTTCGTGCTCGCGCACCGCCGTGAGCAGCTGGGCACGCACCGCTTCCGGACAGTCGCGCAGCAGTGGCAGGTAGCCGTGGGTGGCGGCGCAGGTGAGCAGATCGAGCACGCCGGCCTGTTGCAGGCTGCGGAAGCGGGGCAGCAGGTCACCGCTGCAGGCCTGCCAGCTGGCACTCGCTCGCCGCAGTTGCGCCTGAAGGGCGGTCGCAGCAGGTCCGTGACTGGCAGGTGCCAGGGTCAGCAGCTCCTGCCGTACCGCCAGCCAGGGGGTGAAGCGGCGGCTCAGTTCCGGGTTGCTCAGCAGCGAGAGCAGCGTGGGTGAGAGGCCCATGCTCAGCCGCGGGTGCTGGGCGGGATCGGCAGCGGCCTGCTCGAGCACATCGAGCAGGGGCAGGTAACACTCCAGCAAGGCCTGGAAGTACCAGTCCTCCTCCAGGGAGCCTGGCTCACTGGAGTGCACATAGGGCAGGTGCGCGTGCAGCACCAGGGCCAGGTTCCCGGCGGCCAAGGGCCCACCAGCTCGCAGTGAAACGACTTTACGCGTGCTCCCTAACCTGCCCACCAGGTTGGAGTGACGGATGCAGCTGTCTCTGGCAGTCGATGGTCACAGCATGTTTTACGTGCAGCAGAAGCTGGGCTGGTTCTTTGATCCCCGTCGTCTGCTGGAGCTGGCAGCGGCCGCACCCGGGCTGGAGATCGGCAGCGCCTTCTGGTACACCGGCTTGAAGGACCCCACGGATCAGCGGCCCTTTCGTGATGCCCTCACCAGCCTGGGTTTCACGGTGCGCGCCAAGCCGCTGCGCGAATTCGGAGGTGATCCGGAGCAGCGCCAGTTTTCCCGCGCCAATCTCGATGTGGAGATCGCCATCGATCTGATGGCGGTGGCCCACCGCTCCGATGAGGTGTGGCTGCTCAGCGGGAGCCGCGATCTGGAGCGGCTGCTGGAGGTGCTGCGGGCCCGCGGCCTGAAGGTGGTGCTGATCAGCACCGATGGCATGGTGCCGCGGGAGCTGCGCAACGCTGCGGATCGCTTTGTGGACCTGGCGGACCTGCGCCCGCAGCTTGAGAAGGTGGAGGCGCAGCAGCAGCCGGTGTTCAGCCGGCTCTGAGCCCGCGCAGGTCGGACCGCCGGCCGCGGCCTAGAATGGATCTAACTCATAACCATTCCGACTTATTGCCGTCATGGCGCGCGACCCCGGCCGGGTACTGATCTTCGACACCACGCTCCGCGATGGCGAGCAGTCGCCCGGCGCCAGCCTGAATCTGGAGGAGAAGCTGGCGATCGCGCAGCAGCTGGCGCGCCTGGGGGTCGACATCATCGAGGCCGGCTTCCCCTTTGCGAGCCCGGGCGATTTCAATGCCGTGCAGCGCATCGCTGCCTCGGTTGGCACACCGGAGGGTCCGGTGATCTGCGGTCTGGCCCGCGCCGCCCAGGGCGACATCAAGGCCTGCGCTGAGGCGGTGGCCCCGGCCGCCAACCGCCGCATCCACACCTTCATCGCCACCAGCGATATCCATCTCGAGCACAAGCTGCGCAAGAACCGCGCCGAGGTGCTGCAGATCGCCGGCGAGATGGTGGCCTATGCCCGCTCGCTGGTGGACGACGTCGAGTTCTCCTGCGAAGACGCCGGCCGCTCCGATCCGGAGTTCATGTACCAGGTGATCGAGGCGGCCATCGCCGCCGGCGCCACCACGATCAACATCCCCGACACGGTCGGCTACGCCACCCCGGCCGAGTTCGGCGCCCTGATCGACGGCATCAACCGCCACGTGCCCAACATCGATCAGGCCGTGATCTCGGTGCATGGCCACAACGACCTCGGCCTGGCGGTTGCCAATTTCCTCGAGGCCGTCAAACACGGTGCCCGCCAGCTGGAGTGCACGATCAACGGCATCGGCGAACGGGCCGGCAATGCCTCGCTCGAGGAGCTGGTGATGGCGCTGCACGTGCGCCGCGGCTACTACAACCCCTTCCTGGGCCGCCCGGCCGACAGCACCGAGCCGCTCACCGGTATCCGCACCGAAGAGATCTACAAAACCTCACGCCTGGTGAGCAACCTCACCGGCATGGCGGTGCAGCCCAACAAGGCGATCGTGGGCGCCAACGCCTTCGCCCACGAGAGCGGCATCCACCAGGACGGCGTGCTCAAGAACCGTCTCACCTACGAGATCATTGATGCCCGCACCATCGGCCTGGCCGACAACCGTATCTCCCTGGGCAAGCTGAGCGGCCGCAGCGCCTTCCGTGCCCGCCTCGAGGAGCTCGGGTACACCCTTGAGCGCGACGATCTCGACGACGCCTTCGCCCGCTTCAAGGAGCTGGCCGACCGCAAGCGCGAGATCACCGATCGCGACCTTGAGGCGATCGTGAGCGAGCAGGTGCAGCAGCAAGATGAAGCCCGCTACACGCTCAAACTGGTTCAGGTGAGCACCGGCACCAACCTGCAGCCCACCGCCACCGTCACCCTGGTGAACGGTGATGGTGCCGAGCTCACCGAAGCGGCGATCGGCACCGGCCCGGTGGATGCGGTCTGCCAGGCCCTCAATCACCTGGCGCGCGTGCCCAATGAGCTGGTGGAGTTCTCGGTGAAATCCGTCACCGAGGGCATCGATGCCATGGGCGAGGTGACGATCCGCCTGCGGGCCGATGGGGTGCTCTACTCCGGCCATGCCGCCGACACCGACATCGTCGTGGCGGCGGCCCAGGCGTTCGTGAACGCCCTCAACAGGCTGGTGGCCGGCAGCCAGCGCACCCCTCTTCACCCCCAGAAGGCGCCGCTGCCGGTGGGGGATCTGGCGCCCGCCGAGCGGCCCCGCCTCTGATGGCTGACCTCAGCCGTGGCCGGCCCCGCAGTCCGATCGCCGCGGCCGTGCAGTTGGCGGCGCTGCTGCTGATCGCCCTGGCGATGCTGGTGCCGCTGTTCTGGCTGGTGAGCACTTCGCTCAAGGGGCCGGCCGAGGACATCTTCACCACCCCACCGGCGCTGCTGCCGAGCCAACCGAGCCTGGATGCCTACCGGCGGCTGTTCGCCGACAGCCCGATGCTCGCCTACATCCGCAACAGCGCGATCGTGAGCGGTCTGGCGGTGATCGCCAATCTGCTGTTCTGCTCGCTGGCGGCCTACCCGCTGGCGCGGATGCGCTTCGCCGGGCGTGGCCTGGTGCTGGCGCTGGTGGTGTCCACCATCCTGATCCCCTTTCAGGTGGTGATGATCCCGCTGTATCTGCTGATGGTGCAGCTGGGCCTGCGCAACACCCTCTGGGCGCTGATCCTGCCCCAGGCCGCCACCGCCTTCGGCATCTTCCTGCTGCGCCAGAGCTTCGCCGGTGTGCCGGTGGAGCTGGAGGAGGCGGCCCGCATCGATGGCTGCACTCCCCTCGGCGAGTGGTGGAACGTGATGATCCCGGCCGCCCGTGCCGATCTCATCACCCTGGCGATGTTCGTGTTCATCGGCACCTGGAGCGACTTCCTCTGGCCGCTGGTGATCCTCGATGACCCCAACCTCTACACGCTGCCGCTGGGGCTCCAGCAGCTTTCCAGCAGCTTTTCGCTCGACTGGCGGCTCGTGGCCGCCGGTGCCGTGGTGTCGATCCTGCCGGTGCTGGCCCTGTTCATCGGCCTGCAGCGCTACATCCTGCCCAGCGCCAGCGGTGATGCGGTGAAGGGCTGAGGCCTCGAGCTTGGCTCTGGATCAGATCTGCCCTTCCGTGAGCTCAGCGAGCGAGTTCATGCAGCCCGCCCACCAGGCGCCGCAGGGCTTCGCCCAGGTCCGCCTCGTTCAGCATCCCGTAGCTGAGCCTCAGGCAGCAGCCCTGCAGCCCGAAGCTGCTGCCGCTCACCAGCGCCACCCGCTGCTCGCGAATCAGCAGTTCTATGGCCGCATCGCTGCTGAGGCCGCTATCGAGCTGCAGCAGCCCATAGAACGCACCATCCGCCGGGCCAAGAACCTGCCAGGGGACCCCTGGCTGATCGAGGGCCGCCAGCACCTGAGCGCGGCGGCCCTTGAGTTCGCTGATGCGCTCGCGGCACCAGTCGGCTCCGGCCTCAAGGGCCGCGATGGCGGCCTGCTGGATCAGCCTCGGTGGGCAGATCAGGATCGTGTCCTGCACCTTCGCCAGCTCGCCCATCAGCCCCTGGGGCACCACGGCCCAGCCGACGCGCCAGCTGGCCATGCCATGGCTCTTGGAGAGGGATCCCAGCGTGATCGTGTGGCCGCCGCTGCCGCTGGAGCTGCCGGGGCTCCAGATGGGGGTGTCGCCATGGCGGAACAGCCCATAGGCCTCATCACTGATGTGCAGCAGGCCGCGCTCGGCGCAGAGGTGATTGATCGCCCTCAGCACCGCCTGAGGGATCACAGCGCCGCTGGGGTTGTTGGGCGAGACCGTCACGATCGCGCGGGTGCGGGCGGTGATTGCCGCCTCCAGTGCGGCGGGGTCCGGAATCAAGCCCGCCTGCACAGGCACCGGCCGGCCCCCTGCCAGCTGGATCGCCATCGCGTGGTTGAAGTAGTAGGGAACCGGCAGGATCAGCTCGTCGCCGGGATCGCAGAGCACCTGCACCACGGCGTTGAACGCCATGTTGCTGCCGGCGCACACCACCAGATCGGAGTGATCCAGATCCAGATGGTGCTGCTCGCGTAACCAGCTCGCCAGAGCTGAGCGTAGAGCTGGTTCGCCGGCGACGGGGCCGTAGGCGTTCAGCTCCCGATCGTCGAGCAGAGCCCGCTGCGCCGCGTCCAGGGCCTGAGGCGGTGGCCCCCAGTGCGCCATTCCCTGGCCCAGGGAGAGGGTGCCAGGGGTGCTGCGGATCAGCTCTCCAATCACGGGGATCACCGGCGTCTGCACCTGGGACAGGCGGCGCGCGGCACGGCGGCCGCTGCTCATGGCTGGACTGTCGGTGCCGGTGGCGGCGTGACCGGGCGGCCTGGGCGATCGCGGCTGCTGCTCGGTGCCGATGGCTCAGGGAGTTCCGGTGGCAGCATCGGTTCCAGATCGCCACTGCCCTTGCGGCTGCCGGCGCTGCGAAGCTGCAGCCGCAGGTTCTCCTGCTCGCTGCTCAGGCGCTGCAGGCTCTGCTCGATCCCCTCAAGGTTCTGCAGCCGCTGCACGGTGGAGCGCAGCTGTTCCTCGAGGGCATTGGTGCGTTCCAGGTCCTGCGCATTCTCGAGCGACTGGATCCGGTCCTGCAGCGCCTGCAGCCGCTGTCCCTGGCCGCGAACCTGCAGCAGAAGCACCACGAAGAGAACCGCCAGCAGGGCCGTCAGGCCGGCGCCGCCCCAGCGCATCCAGTTGGGCAGGTCCGAGGCTGCGGGTACGGCATCCGGGCGGGCGGGGGTTCGGCTCATCGGGCCGCGGCGGCTGTGGCAAGTCTGCGGTGTGGGCCCTCCCTTGGCGAGTGGGCCGGCCGGGTCTGCAGCGGCTGTCGCGACCGGTTAGGACGGAGACGTCCGACTGGGTCCGCTGTGTCGCTAGAGCAACTCGATGCCTTTCTGGCCCGTGCACGCTCCGCACCGGAGCTGGCGGAGCGCCTGCGACGGCCCCTGCCGCTGGAGGAGTTGCTGCAGCTGGCGGCCGGGGAGGGCTTTGCCGTGGAGGAGGCCGATGTGATCGCAGCCCAGCTGCGTGAGGAGGAGCTGTTGAGCGATACCGAGCTGCAGCGGCGGGCCGGTGAGGAAGCTCGGCGCCTGCGCACGTTCATCCCCGGCTGAGCGGCGGCGATGGCCCCGACGGAGCGGGTCTGCGACTACCCCCGGCCGCCGGCCCTGGTGGCATCGGATCAGCATGTTCTGGTGCGCGCTCTCGGGGAGCGGCTGGCGGAAACACGCCGTTCGCTGCGGGTTCTGGAGACGTTCCACCCACCCACCTACTACCTGCCGCCCGAGGCCGTGCGCACGGAACTGCTGCGGCCCGCCGCCGGTCGCAGCTTCTGTGAGTGGAAGGGGGTGGCCCGCTATTGCGATGTGCTGGTGGGCGAGCGGTGTCTGGCTCGTGCGCTCTGGTGCTACGACGATCCAACCCCGGCGTTCTCGGCCCTGGCGGGCTGGTACGCCGTTTATCCGGCGCTGATGGATGGCTGCTGGCTGGACGGTGAAGCGGTGCGCCCCCAGCCCGGCGGCTTCTACGGGGGCTGGATCACCTCCGCTGTGGAGGGACCGTTCAAGGGCGATCCCGACCATCCGGAGCTGATCTGAGCCACACGACGCAGGCTGTCAGGCCTTGAGCAGACGGCAGCCGATCTGGATCCGGCCGGCGTCGAGCAGGCGTCCGAGCTTGAGCACGGTCGCCTCCTCCTGGCGGTTGAAGCAACCCTGCTGTGCAGTGATCCAGTCGATTTCCTCGACGGTGATCACACCGGTGGAGAAACTCTCGAGGAACAGTTCGCCAACGCTCATGGCCGTGTTCAGAGATCTGTGCTGAGGCTAATGAGCAGGTCGAAGCCGGCTGCCGCGTGCAATCTCTCTTCATGCAGCATGTCCGCTCTGGCCATGCTGCGCCAGGCCGTTACCTTCGGTGCAGCATTGTCTCGGGCATGCACACTGGATCCGATCTTCACGCCAGGGTGAAAGAGTTGGGAGATCTCAGCAAATCCGACCTCGCGCGCTCTGGCGGCATCGTGAGTACCAAGAAGGCTGGCCGTCAGCGTCTCAATTTCACGGCCTTCGATGAAGCGCTGTTTGAAGTTAACGGTCTCAACTTCCGATCCACGGGCAGTGCAGGCTCCGGCAGCGGGGAGCGGCTTCGATCCGAGGGGCTGTGTCAGCCTGACGTAGCTGGATGCAGGCGATGACCTTCTACGAACTGCTGCTTCAGGGGGAGGCATTCGGCGATGCCGGTGATCTTGACGAGGCGATGGCGGCGTTCCGTGAGGCGAAGCCCAAGGAGCTCACCTGGGAGCAGCTCTGCCAGGATCCAGAGGCGGCTCCATTGATTCGCCGCTATCGCTCCTTCGACGCGTTCCTCGACAACGAAGACGCCATCGAGACAATCCACCCCAGTCCGTCCATGCTGGATGGGCCGGATCTGGACGGCTGAGCATTCCATGGAGCTCCTGCCCCCGGACTTCGCCCCCAACCCAGGGCACTGGGGCGCGGAGGTGGTGGTGATGCAGCCCACCAGCTTCGAGGCGGTGCAGGAGGCGGTGATGGCCCTGCGCGATCACGCCACGGTGCTGCTCAATCTCAGCTCCCTGCCTCCGGAACAGGCCCAGCGGGCAGCGGATTTCATGGCGGGCGGCGCCTTTGCCCTCGATGGGCAGCAGGAGCGGCTGGGGGAGTCGGTGTTTCTGTTCGCCCCCCACTTCGTGCATCTGCACCGCAGCTGAGCGGCATGCTGATGCCGCGATCCAGCCTGCTGCCCATGCAGACATCCGATCTCGATCTCGCTGCAGCCACTCCGGTCAACCACCTCTGGCCTGAACTGGTCGGCCGTCTCGGTCTGGAGCGGAGCTCCCGGGCGGCGCGTCAGGCCCTCGATCTGCAGGCCATGCGCGGTGGGCCCGGTACGTTCCCCCTGCTCCTGGTCGAGACCTGCGGCATCGCTCTGATGGAGCGTGACGCGCTGAGGGCAGCGACGGGTCTGCCCGTGCCCGAGGGAGATGGGGTACTGCTGCTGGTCAGCCTGCCGCAGCTGGCCGTGCAGCTGCTGGAGGTTCAGTCGTAGCGGCAGAGCGGCGTCAGGCCGGGCACCGCGAACTCCATGAACCAGAGGTATTCGCGGCTGCGCCAGCCCAGATCGAAGGGTTCGCTGCTCTGCCACTCCTCAGGGGTCAGACCGAAGGCCTGCTCCAGGAAGGCCGGCACCAGGGCCTCCACCGCCTCCTGGCCCTCCTCTCCCTCCTCGAACAGGTGCGCGGTGTAGATCACGGCGAAGATCTCCTTCTCCTCGTCGCAGATCACCACCTCAAAGTCCTGCCCGCCAGCGGTGGGCAGGGTGTGCAGCTCGAAGTATTCATCGCGCTCGAGCGGATCACTGGGAGCTCCATCCAGCAGCGAAGCCAGGGCCTGTTTGAAGCGCTCGAGAGCCATGGTGCGTTGCCGGCTGCCGTCAGTGTGGCGATGGCCCCATGCAGACGCCAGGGCCTCCTGCCACTCCGTCCCGGCCGACCTACGGTGAAGACGGAGGAACTCCAACGTGCCCCCCTTCCCCGACTACCCGATCCCCGTCGATGAGGAGCAGCGCCTGCGCGACCTCCTGCGCCATGGCGTTCTCGACACCCCGGCCGATCCCCATCTGGATCGAATCGTCGAGCTGGCGAGCACCGTGCTCGACATGCCGATCTCCCTGGTATCGCTGGTCGATCGGGATCGTCAGTGGTTTCTGGCGCGGCATGGTCTCGATGCCAGCGAAACACCGCGCGAAATGGCCTTCTGCGCCCATGCCATCGTCGGCGATGGGGTGCTCATGGTGCCCGACGCCCGTGCGGATGATCGCTTCGCCACCAATCCCCTCGTGCTCGATGAGCCGCACATCCGCTTCTACGCGGGTGCTCCCCTGCGTTCACCCGAAGGCCACAACCTCGGCACCCTCTGCGTGATTGATCAGCAGCCGCGCCGGCTTGAGGCCGGCCAGCTCAATCAGTTGCAGACGATGGCCGACCTGGTGATGCGGGAGCTGGAACTGCGCCGGCTCAGCAGCCTCTGCCCGGTCACCGGCCTGGTGAACCGCAGCAGTTTCTTCAGACTCGGCGAACAGGAGCTGCAGCAGGCCCGCCGCGACGGCCGGCCCCTGGCTCTGCTCAATTTCGACATCGACGACTTCCGTCAGATCAACAACCGCTGGGGCCATGAGGCGGGCGATCGGGTGCTGCTCGACATCTGCCGTCTGGCTGAGCAACGCCTTCGGCCCCAGGACCTGTTCGGTCGCATCGGCGATGAGGAGTTCGCCGTGTTGTTTCCCGACTGCGATGACGGCCAGGCGATGGCGAATGCCGAGGGGATCCGCCAGGACGTGGCGACCATGGCCGGCGTCTTCAGTCAGTCCGACTACCGCCCCCACATCAGTGGTGGCGTGACGGCGTTGGTGGGGGCTGACGCCAGCTTCTCGGATCTCTTCTACCGGGCTGATCAGGCGTTGTATCTGGCCAAGGGAAACGGTCGCGATCAGATCGCTCGAATGCTGGCCGATGGCCACAGCGGCAGGACCTGCTGAGGGGGTGCTTGCAGCGGGCCAGCTTGCAGCGGGCCAGCTCCCGGATGCCTGGATCCTTCATGGCGGCGACGGTCTGCTGGTGCTCAACAAGCCGGCGGGCCTGCTCTCTCAACCCGGACTCGGACCCGATCTGGCGGATTCCCTGATCACGCGCGTGCGCTCCCGCTGGCCCGAGGCACAGCTGGTGCACCGGCTCGACCGCGATACCTCAGGCCTGATCCTGGTGGCGCTCAGCGCCGATCTGCACCGCGAGCTGAGTGCGCTGTTCGCTGAGCGGGCGGTGCTGAAGTTGTATGTCGCCGAGGTGCGTGGTGTCCCTGACGATCCGGAGGGCTGCATCACCCTGCCGATTGCCAAGCAGCAGCATCGACCGCCCCTCTACGGCGCGGATCCGGCTGGCAAGCCCTGCCGCACCGACTGGCGGCTGCTTGCTGCCTCCTGCGGCGGTGCCAGCAGCCGCCTGGAGCTGCGGCCCCTGACGGGTCGCTCCCATCAGCTGCGGGTGCACCTCAGCGCCATCGGTCATCCCATCCTTGGGGATCCGCTCTATGGTCCGCCTCCGCCGCTGGCCGGTCAGCGGCGGCTGCATCTGCACGCCACCACCCTCGGGTTTCAGCACCCGGATTCGGGCCGGGAGCTGAGGTTTCACTCCCCTTGTCCCTTCTGACTTCTTCGGAACGCAGCGCCATGGCCGCCCCCCACTCCCCTGCTGTCGCCGTCCTCGGTTATGTGGCCGCGAGCCTCACCACCGTCAGCTTCATCCCCCAGGCGATCAAGACCCTGCGCAGTGGCGACACCACCGCCATCTCCCTGCGCATGTATCTCCTGTTCACCAGCGGCATCGCCCTGTGGGGGATCTATGGCCTGCTCACCGGCGATGGTCCGCTGATCGTTGCCAATGCCATCACCCTGCTCACCGCCGGGTTGATCCTGGAGCGCAAGGCGCGGGCCGTGCTGGCGGGCCGGCGCTGAGAACCGGGGGGCGCAGTGACGTTCGGCAGGCCCCTCAGGCTGTTCGATTGCGGGGCGGCAGGCCGCTGCCCTGCTGCATCTGATCGATCCAGCTGCTGCACTGTGCGTGCAGGGCAAGGGCCACCCCCACCAGCAACAGGGCAGCCAGAGCCGCTGGCCCGGCACCCAGCCAGGCGGCGGCGGCCAGCCCCGCAACTCCTGTGGGAACACAGAGACGGCGCAGCTGCCGCAGCCGCTGCAGGGCCCCCGAGCAACTGCGGCAGTGGCGGGTGTGGGATTCGTCACGTTCCATCAGGGCCGCAAGCCCGAGGCGTGGCGGGAGCGGTTCGCCCGGGAACGGCTCGCCGCCGTAGCGCTGCACCCAGTCGTGCAGGCTGCGGACGTAGAGGTCGGCGCTGGTGGGCAGGTGGAACTGGCGCAGTGCCCGGCGGTTGCCGCCGCGCTGCTCAACCACCCGCTCCTGCCAGTGCAGGAACAGCTGATCGTCCTCGAGCACGGTGTGATTGCCGATGTGCTGCAGCCAGCGTGGACGCAGGGCCAGAAGCCGCGCCGGCCAGGGGGAGCGGAACTGAAAGGGGAAGCGGGCGAATAGGCGACATTCGCCCCTGTGCGTCGGTGTGGCGTACACCACCGTGAGAATGCGCGCGAAGGCCGGGGCGGTGAGGTCGTGCCACATCAGGCACGGGGCCGCGAAGGTGGTGTGCTGGCTGCCGAGCTTTCCGCGCCGAGGTCCCTCCTGCCACAACCCCGTGAAGCCGCTGGGGCCGAAGGCGGTGAGCTCCAGCTCAACAGGGCCTGCGTTCTCCCGGCGCCCGACGGTGGCGTGGTGGGTGAAGGGAACGTGGCTCACATCCAGCACGTTCTCCAGCAGTGTGAGGGCATCCATCGGCAGGTCGCGGAAGGTGTCCTGCACCGTCCAGCCATCGGCCCAGCCGCCGGGCTGCTCCTGCAGCACAGGCACCAAGGGCAATGGCGCCTCGGCGGCGGCGGCCGCATCACCGCTGAACACGAAGAGCAGCCCCTGGGCTGCGGCGGTGGCATAGCTGCGGCAGTGGCTGCGCTGGCCGATGCTCTGGCCGTCCGTCGCCTGGGGGATGGCGGTGCATCTGCCAGACCCGTTGAAGCTCCAGCCGTGATAGGGGCACTCCAGCTCCCCAGCGGCATTGAGCCGCCCCTGGGAGAGGGGCACCAGCCGGTGCGGGCAGACATCAGCGAAGGCTCGCCAGCTGCCGGCCGCTCTGTCGAACCAGAGCACCAGGTCGTCGCCCAGCAGCGTGAACGCGCTGGGGTTGGCTGGATCGAGGTCATCGAGGTAGGCGACCGGGTACCAGGCCTGTTGCCAGAGGTTGTCGTGTGGTGTGGTCATGGCTCAGGCGCTGTAGCCCTTGCGGGCCGGGATTGGGTAGGGGATGCGGCGATGGCGCATGCGGCGCCAGACGCGCACGAAGGCGCTGACCAGAAGCTCCAGTTCCGCCGGGCTCAGGCCACTGTCCGCCAGCTGACCGTCCTGCCAGCGGGCATCGACGATGCGGTGCACCATGGCGCGGGCCTGCTGCTCGCTGGTGTCCGGTGGCAGGGAGCGCAGGGCCGCCTCGCAGCCGTCGGCCAGCATCAGCACGGCGGTTTCGCGGCTGCGGGGGTTCGGTCCCCGATAGCGGAAGGCGCGTTCATTCACCTCCGGGTCGCGCCGTCGGGCCTCGTGCAGGAAATACCCCATCTTCAGCGTGCCCTGGTGCTCGGGGATGAAGTCCGCCAGCGGGCGCGGCAACCGGTAGCGGCGCGCCAGCCGCAGCCCCTCATCCACATGGGCCTGCAGGATGCCGGCGCTGAGCTGGGGGTCGTCGAGGTTGTCGTGGGGGTTGCTGCCGTCTTCCTGATTCTCGATGAACCATTGGGGACCGTGAAGCTTGCCCACGTCGTGGTACAGCGCCCCGGTGCGGATCAGGTCCACATCCGCCTGGATCGTGCGCGCCCCTTCCTCCGCCAGACCGCAGATCATCAGCGTGTGTTCAAAGGTGCCGGGGGCCTCGCAGGACAGGCGCCGCAGCAGCGGCCTCTCCAGGTCCGCCAGCTCCAGCAGGCGGCTGCGGGTGAGCAGATCGAAGCTGCTCTCCAGCAGCGGGCTCAGCAGCAGCACCGCCAGCAGCAGTCCGCCCAAAAGCAGGGCCTCGCCGGGAAGGTCGGCGCCGATCGGCAGGAGCCCGTTGCCCTCGCTGCGGGCCACGGCGAACTGCAGCAGCAGCCACTCGGCCGCCAGCGCAACCACCGGCACCAGCAGCGTGAGCTGGAGCAGTTGCGCCCGGTTGCGCTGCCGGCCCGCCAGCACCGCCGTGAGCGCCGCCACGCCGGCCGCCACCAGCACACGTTGGTCGTTGAAGCCTTCCAGGGGCAGCGGCCAGAGCAGGCTGGCGGCGGCCAGCCAGGCCAGCCCGGCGGCGGTGCCGAGTCCCTGGGCCAGCAGCAGCGTCGGCGGCACGAGCAGCGCCAGCGGGCTGGCGGCACCGCCGAGCCAGAGCTTGAAGCCCTGCACCAGCAGCAACAGCCCCAGCGCCAGCAGCGCCTGTCTGGGTTCCAGGCTGGCGCGGTACCGGCGGATCAGCAGCACCATCACGCCGCAGGCGGCCAGGGCCTCGGAGCCATGCAGCAGCCAGGCGCCGACAAGCGGCCTGCGGTTCACGAGGCCGAAATAGTCGAGAACGGCGTAGGCCTGCGGACTGATCGACTCCCCCTGACGCGTGATCAGCTCCCCCTGACGCACGTTGATGGTGGGAATGCCCTGCTGGGTGAGCAGGTCTTCAATCAGTCGCTGGGTGAGGGCGGCGTCGATGCGCAGATTGCTGCGGCCCTGCAGATTGCCGGCCAGCAGGCGCGCTCCGATCCTGCGGCCCGGTTCCGGCGTGCTTTCCAGCTGCAGCAGTGCGGCCTGCTCCAACTGCTGACGGGCCACACTGCCGACGATGCCCTGCTGCAGCATCCGGCGCTGGGCCTGGGAGAGCTGCTGCTGCCACTGCGACAACTCAGCGCGAGGCAGATCCGACAGCCATTGCCGTTCGATCGGCTTGAGCGCCAGGGGGGCCACCCGGTTCGCCTGGGTTCCGGTCAGAGGGGTGATCGCCATCAGCTGGCGTTCCAGGCGCTCTTCCAGCTCCTTGTTGATGCGTGGATCCACCACCTGCACATGGCTGCGCGGCCCCAGCTGGGAGCGTCGCTGCTCCAGGGCATCGGAGTCGACCACGGTGGCGGACTTGGGGGCGCGGGCGGTGAAGGGAGCCGGCACGCCCGGCCTCAGGCTCGGCTCGATCAGCCAGGGCCAGCTGGAGAGCAGGGCCACCAGCAGGCAGACCAGCACCACGGCGACACCGTCCCGGCGACGCCAGGGCGTGAGGGCCTGGCGTGGGCGCTCAATCCGCAGCAGCTGCCGCCACAGGCGCCGGGCGACGCGCCGCGGTCGATGGCCGGGGCCCTGGCGGGTCAACGCAGCCGAAGAAAGTGTGAATCAAGCTAGCCCTGACGTTGCATGCTGAGAGGGAGCCTTGACTCTCTCCGCCCCATGGCCACGCGTCTGGACGGCCGCCAGTTGGCGGCCTCGCTCGAGCAGCGTCTGCAGACCGTTGTGGCGGAACGCCTGGGGCAGGCTGGTCGGCCACCGGGACTGGCGGTGCTGCGGGTGGGCGACGATCCCGCCAGTGGTGTTTACGTGGCCAATAAGGAGAAGGCCTGCAGCCGCATCGGCATCACCAACCTCGGCGCCCATCTGCCGGCGGATACACCGGCTGCCGAGGTGCTGAGCACGATCCAGCGCCTGAACGCCGACGATGCGGTCGACGGCATCCTGCTGCAGCTGCCCCTGCCGGCAGGCCTTGATGAGGGCCCGCTGCTCGCGGCCATCGACCCCCAGAAGGATGCCGATGGCCTGCACACCCTCAATCTGGGGCGCCTGCTCAAGGGGGAGCCGGGCCCGCGCAGCTGCACCCCCGCCGGCGTGATGGCCCTGCTGGCGGCCGGTGGCATCGATCTGGCGGGCAAGCGGGCGGTGGTGGTGGGCCGCAGCATCCTGGTTGGACAGCCGATGGCGCTGATGCTGCAGGCGGCCAACGCCACGGTGAGCATCGCCCATTCGCGCACGGCGGATCTGGCGGAGCTCACCCGCCAGGCGGATGTGCTGGTGGTGGCGGCCGGCCGGCCCCGCATGATCGGCGCCGAGCATGTGAAGCCGGGGGCAGTGGTGGTGGATGTGGGTATTCACCGGCTGGAGCCCGACCCCGCCGACGGACCCGACGGCAAGGCCAGGTTGTGCGGCGATGTGCACTTCGCGGAGGTGGAGCCGATCGCCAGCGCCATCACACCGGTTCCCGGCGGTGTCGGACCGATGACGGTGACCCTGCTGCTGGTGAACACCGTGGCCAGCTGGTGCCAGCGCTGCGGCCTGGATCACCCCCTGGCTGATCTGTTGCCCTGACGCCCCGCTGTTTGCCTGAAGCCGGCCTGAGAGAATCCCGGCCAGCGATGGCCCATGGCCCAGCCCCCATGACCGCGGCGGTGAGCACCACAGACAGCACCTCCACAGGGGAGCCGGCGACCTTCGACTTCGCCGCCTACCTGGAGGCGACGCGCCTGCGGGTGGAGGCGGCCCTCGATGGCTCCCTGGGGCCGGAGCGGCCGGAGGGGCTGCGCGAGGCGATGCGCTACTCCCTGCTGGCGGGCGGCAAGCGCCTGCGGCCGATGCTCTGCCTGGCGGCCTGTGAGCTGGCCGGCGCCGATGGCGAGCTGGCCATGCCCGCGGCGGTGGCGCTGGAGATGATCCACACCATGTCGCTGATCCATGACGATCTGCCCGCCATGGACAACGACGACCTGCGCCGCGGCCGCCCCACCAATCACAAGGTGTATGGCGAGGCCAACGCGATCCTGGCCGGAGATGCCCTGCTCACCCGCGCCTTCGAGATGGTGGCCCTGCGCAGCCCTGGTGTGCCGGCCGAACGGCTGCTGGCGGTGGTCGGCGAACTGAGCCTGGCCTCAGGCGCCCCAGGGCTGGTGGGTGGTCAGGTGGTCGACCTGGAGTGCGAGGGCAAGGACGTGGACCTCGACACCCTGGAGTACATCCACCTTCACAAGACCGGCGCCCTGCTGCGGGCCTGCGTGCTGAGTGGTGCCCTGATCGCCGGCGCCTCCGAGGCGCTGCTGGAGGCCCTGCGTGTCTATGCCCGTGGCATCGGCCTGGCCTTCCAGATCATCGACGACATCCTTGATGTGACCGCGAGCAGTGAGGTGCTGGGCAAGACCGCCGGCAAGGATCTCACCGCCGACAAGACCACCTACCCGAAGCTGCTGGGTCTGGAGGAGTCGCGCCGCCGCGCCGAGGCGCTGGTGGCAGAGGCCAAGGCCGCTCTCGCCCCTTACGCCCAGGCGGAAGGTGGAGCGCTGAAGGCCGCGCCGCTGCTGGCCCTGGCGGACTACATCACGAGCCGCGATCGATGAGCGGCCCTGCCTGGCTGGATGTTCTCGACAACGGAGCTCTCTGGTGGGGGCTGGCCGCCTGCGGCAGCGCCCAGCTCTCGAAGCTGTTCATTGAGCTGGCGGTGCACCGCCGCTGGAACCCGAAGGTGCTGGTGGAAACAGGCGGGATGCCCTCGAGTCACTCGGCGCTGCTCACCGGCACGGCCGCCTGCCTGGGCTGGCAGCAGGGGTTCGCGTCGCCCCTGTTCGCCCTGGCGGCGGCCCTGTGCTTCGTGGTGCTTTACGACGCCGCCGGCGTTCGCCGGGCAGCGGGCCTCACCGCGAACCGGGTCAATGCCCTGCCCCAGGAGCTTTGGTCGTCGTCTGCCACTGCCGCTGCTGCCGGCGATCCGGGCACGCCGATCCCGCTCAAGCCACTCAAGGAGAACCTCGGCCATACCCGGCTGGAGGTTCTGGTTGGCAGCCTGATGGGTCCGCTCGTGGCGCTTCCCGGCCTGGTGTGGGTGGGGTCGCCGCTGTTGCTGGCCCAGCACTGGGGCCTGCTGCCGGTTGGCTGACGCCAGCGGCGATGGAGCAACGGCCCTGACGGATGGTCAGGCCGCCGCCGCCGAGGCCTTCGCGGTCTGGCTGGCGGCCCCCTGGGACGGCACCCCCTTTGTGCTCAGCGGCTACGCCGGCACCGGCAAGACCTACCTCTGCCGGCATCTGCTGCAGCAGGTGGAGACCACCGGCCTCTGCTGGACGGTGGTGGCCCCGACTCATAAGGCGGTCGGGGTGCTGCGCCAGCAGCTGGCCTGGGCGGGCCTGCAGCCCACCTGGTTCCCCAGCACGATTCACCGCCTGCTGCGCCTGAAGCTCAAGCGCCAGGGGGATCTCGAGCGTTGCGAGGAGACCGAGCAGACCGCTGCCTCCCTCGAGAACCTCGGACTGGTGCTGGTGGATGAGGCCTCAATGGTTGACAGCACCCTGCTGGAGATCGCCCTGCGCTGCGCCCATCCCTTCCGCACGCGACTGGTGTTCGTGGGCGATCCGGCCCAGCTGCCGCCGGTGGGGGAGGCGGAGAGCCCTGTGTTCGCCATGGCGCGGGCTGCGGCAGCCCGCCTCACCGAGGTGGTGCGCCATCAGGGGCCCGTGCTGCAGCTGGCCACGGGCCTGCGCAACGGGCAGCTTCCCTGCCGCCGCCCGCCTGCCTTCGCGCCTGTGCGCGATGACCACGCTCAGGTGAGCGCCCTGTCGCGCAGCGCCTGGTTGGCGGCGGCTCAGGCGGGGCTGCGCCGCGCCGCCGAGCTCGACAACCCGGATCACGCCCGCATCCTCTGCTACACGAATCGCTGCCTCGAGGAGCTGGTGCCCCTGGCGCGCCGGGCCATCCATGGCGATATGGCCGATCAGCTGCCGGTGCTGCCGGGCGAGGTGCTGATCACCCGCAGCGCTGTGATGGCGCCCGCCTGCCGCGCCGGCGAGGAGGCGGCCGAGGAGCCCGATCTGCTGCTGGGCTCCAATCGGGAGCTGGTGGTGCGCGATGTGACGCCGGAGCGCTGTGACCTGTCGGAGTTCGGCGTCGGCAGCGACGATGGCCTGCTGCCTCCGGTGATCGAGACGCTCACCGCCGAGGTGGAGACCGGTGACACCCGCCTCAGCCTGCGCTTGCTGCCGCCGGTTGGCAGCGCCGGCCGCCGGCAACTCGATGACGTGCTGCAGCGTCTGCGTCAGCAGGCCCGCGACGCGGGCAAGCAGGCGGGCCGGGGCCTGTGGCGCCGCTACTTCCTGGTGCGCGATGCCTTCGCCTCTCTCGGGCCGGCGGCCGTGCTCACGGTGCACCGCAGCCAGGGCAGTACCTTCGGTGAGGTGTTCATCGCCGGCGACGTCTTCTGGCCCCAGGATCCTGTGCTGCGCCAGCAGCTGGTGTATGTCGCGGTCAGCCGCGCCAGTCAGGCGGTCTGGCTGATGGCCGATGGCGGGGCTGGTGCCGATCGCCGGCTCTGGTCCGACTGGCTGGGACAGGGGGCCTGAGCGATCCGGCGCTGGTGGGTTCGCTTCAGCTGAGCTGGAGCCCCTCGATGCCCTGCCAGCCCAGGTAGCCGGCCAGTACCAGGCTCAGGCCGCCCACCAGCAGATCACCGCGGGCGAACAGCAGCTGCTTGCCACGCTCCAGCAGCGGCAGCACCTGCGTCCGGCCCACCAGCACCGCGGCGAACGGCAGCAGCAACGCCAGGCTGGCCGCCAGGGTGAATCCTGCCGTGAACAGCACCTCCTGGGCCCGACTCAGACCGTTGGCCAGCAGGGCCGAGGCCGCCTTGGCGAACAGGAACAGGTCGTCCGGGCTCACCACCTCGATGGCGCAGCTGGCCCCCAGCAGCAGCGGCAGGGGCATGGCGCAAAGGCGGTCCAGCTGGCGGGTCCAGCCGGGTGGCTCCTGACCCTCCTCGCGGCGCTCAAGCAGTTCCCGCAGCCCCAGGGCCAGCAGGGCGCCGGCGCCGAGAAGGTCCAGACCCGTCCTGTGGCTGGAGCCCTGCTCCATCGTGAGCAGCAGGCTGTGGCCGACCGTCAGCAGCACCACAAGGGTCGCTGTGATGGTGACCATCCAGCTGAGCACGAACAGGCCGCCGCGGCGCAGCGGGTTTGGTCCGAGCAGCAGCAGCAGCAGCAGGCCGATGTGAATCGGACTCAGGCTGATGCCGCTGCCGTAGGCCAGCAGTTCGGCCCAGAGAGTGCCATGGCTCATGGGTGCAGGTCAGGCTCGGATTTCGAACCAGTCTTCCCTGCTGGGGGCGAGATGCGCGTGGCTGACGCTGTGAACCTCAGCGCCGGCGGGTCCGTGCTCGCACCACAGGCGCAGCTCGGTGAGCAGATGCACGGCCCCCTCCGCCTGCACTTCGACGCAGCCATCGGGCAGGTTGCGCACCCAGCCGTGCAGATCGAGCTGTTTGGCTTTCTGGCAGCAGCTGGCGCGGTAGCCCACCCCCTGCACACGGCCGCGCACGATCAGCTGCCAGCGCTCGATGTGGGGGGTGCTGCGCGGCTCGCCCCGCTCCACCCGACGCCACTCCCGCAGCCGCGCCGCCCGGCTGCTGCGGGTCATCGGGCTCATGTCGGCGAACAGCCAGCCCGGCGCCTGGGAGTTCATCTGGCGGGGCAGTGGTTTCTCCACGGGGCTCCTGCACGCTGGCCAGTCTCAACCTGCCACGGCAGCGCGATTTCGGCTACGGCGCTGGATTGAACGACGCAGGGGCGTTCCAGCGCAGTAGGGCCCGCTGCTGCCGCTCCTGCCCCAGCACCGAGATGCCGGCGGTGCCGAGCACCAGCAGAGCGCCGCCGGCTGGCCCCAGCCCCAGCCAGCAGCCCGCCAGGCTGCGCAGGATATGGCCATGGGCGAACAGGGCCACGCGGCCATCGTCGCCCGCCAGCTCCAGCGCCCGCTCGATCAGTCGGCCGCAGCGCTCGCCCACCTGATCGGTGCTCTCGCCACCGGGGCAGGGGTGGCTCCAGATCGTCCAGCCCGGCACGCTCAGGCGGATCTCGGCGGTTGTCAGCCCCTCGTAGTCGCCGTAGTCCCATTCGCGCAGGTCGTCACACACCTCGGCTGCGGCCCCCAGGCCGGCCAGCTCGCAGGTGCGCCGGGCCCGCTGCAGCGGGCTCACAAGTACTGCCTGGAAGGCCTGGGCCGCCAGCACCGGTGCCAGGGAGGTCGCTTCCAATTCACCGGCGGGAAGCAGGGGACGGTCGGTGCGGCCGGTGTGGCGGCCGTTCACGGCCCAGTCGGTGGCGCCGTGGCGCAGCAGCCAGAGTTCGGGGGTGGGCATGGCGGATCAGATCAGTGGGGTGAGGGGGCTGGCCCTGCGGGCGGCAGCGGCGAGGCGGTGCGGAATCTGGGGACAGCCGCCCCAGTGCAGATGCAGCCAGCTGGCATGCAGCTGAGGGCTGCCCCAGCCCTCGGCTCGCGCTGGCGAACCCCAGCCCGCCAGCTGCCAGAGCGGAGCGGTTGCCTCACCCGCCTGTCCCCAGAGCTCATCGTCTGCTGCGCTGCCGGGCTGATCGTTCAGCTGCCAGCGGTGGAATTCATGGCCGCAGAGCCGCTCGCCACGGCGCAGGACCAGGCCGTCATTGTGGGCAAGGGCATCGCGATAGCCGAGGCTGAGGCTGCCGCGGCGGGCATGGAACGGCAGCAGCCCCGCCATGGCGTGCGCCAGCCCGTTGGCATCCGCCAGGCTCTGGCCCAGCAGCAGCAGGCCGCCGCACTCGGCGTAGATCGGTAGCCCAGCGGCGGCAGCGCCGCGCAGCGCCGCCAGGCTCCTGCAGCTTGAGGCCAGAGCGGCAGCATGCAGTTCCGGGTAGCCCCCCGGCAGGATCAGGGCCCGGCTGCCGGGAGGCAGTGCCTCATTGGCCAGGGGCGACCAGGGCAGCACCGTCAGTCCCTGGGCTTCCAGAAGTTCTGCCGCCTCGGGATAGCGGAAGTGAAAGGCCGCATCACTGGCGATCGCCACCGGCACCGGGCTGGACGCCGTGGGCCGGGGGGAGGCGGCAGGTTGAAGGGATGCTGGCGACCACTGGGGTGCCTCCAACAAGGGCCAGAGCTGCTCCAGATCGAGATGGCGCTCCGCCAGATCCGCCCAGGCCCCGAGGCGCTGCTGCAGATCGCCGAGTTCGTGGGCCGGCAGCAGGCCCAGGTGGCGTGATGGCAGCTCCAGGCTGTCGTGGCGGGGCAGGGCTCCCAGCAGCGGCATGGCGATGCTGGCCAGCGCCTCTGCGAGCAGGGCGTGGTGGCGTTCGCTGCCGATGCCGTTCAGCACCACGCCGGCGATGTGCAGCTTCGGCTGGTGATCGCGGAAGCCGCGCACCAGCGCCGCCAGCGATCCCGCCTGACGGCTGGCCTCCACCACCAGCACCACCGGTAAACCAAGCAGCGCAGCCACGGCGGCGGAGCTACCCACTGTGCTGGGGCCGCGGCCGTCGAACAAGCCCATCACCCCCTCCACCAGTGCCAGCTGTGCAGCGCAGCCATGGCGCTGGAAGCTGGCCTGCACCCAGGCTTCACCGCAGAGCAGCGGATCGAGGTTGCGGCAGGGCCGGCCGCTGGCAGCCGTGAGGAGCTGGGGGTCCAGGTAGTCGGGCCCCACTTTGAAGGTCTGGATCGTGCGGCCGTGCCGCCGTGCCATGGCGGTGAGGGCCAGGCTCACCAGGGTCTTGCCGCTGCCGCTGGCCGGGGCGGCGATCAGGCAGGGCATGGCGGAACAGGGGCACGGTGGCGGGGCCGGCGCCGCCGGCCGGCGGGCTCAGCTGGGCAGCAGCTTGGCAGCCAGCGGCGCGGCGGCGGCCAGCAGGGGGTTGGTGCTGTCGTGGCCGCCCGCCAGCAGCCGGGCCATTTCCATCTCCTCGCTTTCATTGGGTAGAGGCACCACCTCCTCGGCCAGCTCCATCGAAGCCACGCCGCCCGCCTCCAGCCGCATGCAACCGCCCGATTCCGAGCAGAGGATCACGCACAGGGGGCTCTGACCGGCAGGAGCGCAGATCAGGCGCAGGCCCACCAAGGCCCCGGGGTGGGTCTTGCTGATGCCCACAGGCACCGGCATCAGCCGGAACTGCACGCTCTGGCCGTCGGTGCGCTGGAACTCGGCGCCGATGCCGAGGCCCTCCGGGCGGTCGCCATGGATCCAGTAGCTGCTCTGCAGATGCCAGCCCAGCCGGTCGGCGATCCAGGCGGCCAGCAACAGGCCTTTCACCGGATGGTTTCCCTCCACGTCGATGTCGAGCTGCACCACCTGATCAAGCGCCAGCTGGCGCCGCGGCGGGTCGAACACCATCGCCAGCGACTCGCGCCAGCTGCGTAGCCGCAGCCAGTTCAGATCGTTCACCGCCTGGCCCAGTTCGATCCGGTCCACCAGCAGATCCAGGCAGCGGCGGGGCTCGCCGATCGAGCTGTCCACCACCAGCCGCCGTGGCGGCACTGCCAGGGCCTCCAGCAGCTCCGGTGATTCGTCCATGGAGCCGTTCCACCACACCCAGCAGGGCAGCTCCGCGGGAATCAGCGGCTGCAGCATCGCCAGTCCCTGCTCGATTGCCCCCATGCCGCCCCGCAACACCACCACATCCCCACAGGCGTCTTCGCTGCCGCTGCGCTCCTCTGCCAGCGGGCAGTAGGCCGCCACCAGGGTTTCGAGAGGGTGATCCGCCGCCAGGGTGGGGGCCAGCGTGATCAGCCGCCGCGGGCGGTGCGCGCTGATGGCGCGGTCCACGAACTGACCGCGCAGATCCTCAGCGCTGTGGTCGCCGGCCTGCTGCCCCAGCCGCCAGGCCACCTCCGGTGCCATCGGTGCGGTGCTGGTCGGCAGCCCCACCTCACCCACCACCTGGCGGGCCGCTTCGAGCAGCTCGCCGTTGAGCAGGCCGCTGAGAGGTCCATCGATGCGGCCGGTGCGGATCAGCTGCTGCTGCAGCCAGGAGGGTTCCCACACCAGCAGGGTGAAGGTGGCGGCACCGGTCGATTCCTGGAGCGCCTCGCCCCAGAGCCGGTCGAGATAGCCCGGCACCTCTGCGGGTGGCAGTTCCAGTGGGGCCTGCAGGGTGAGTTGGGGAGCCATGGCGGATCAAAGGACGAAGGGGGGGAGCGATGGAGGCTGAAAGGAGTCGGCCGCGTCGCGGTGCGAGTGGCGAATGTCTCAGGGGCGTCGCCAGAGCAGGCCGTCGTCGGCCAGCAGGCTGTCGGCGGCACCGGGCCCCCAGGTGCCAGCCTCGTAGGGCTGCACCGGCAGCTGCCAGGGTGCTTCCTCGATCAGCTCCAGCAGGGGGGTGTAAAGGCGCCAGGCGGCCTCCACCTCGTCGCTGCGGGTGAACAGGGTGGGGTCACCCAGCATGGCGTCCGCCAGCAGGCGCACGTAGCCCTCGTCGGAGGGCTCGCCGAAGGATTCGTCGTAGCTGAAGTGCATGTCCACCGGGCGGCTGCGCATGCCGGAGCCCGGCGCTTTCACCTCGAACACGAAGCCGGCCCCCTCATCGGGCTGGATGCGCAGCACCAGCTGGTTAGCGGTGGGGCTGCCGCCGGCGGCATCAAACAGGTGCACCGGGGCTTCGCGGAAGGTGAGCACCACCTCGCTCAGCCGCTTGGGCAGACGCTTGCCGGTGCGCAGGTAGAAGGGCACCCCCTGCCAGCGCCAGTTGTCGATGAACAGCTTCATCGCCACATAAGTTTCGGTAGTGCTGTTGGGGTTCACCCCCGGCTCCTGGCGATAGCCCGACAGGGGCATGGCCGGGCTGCCGCCACGGCTGTACTGGCCCCGCACGCAGCACTTCCACGGCTCGTCCTCATTGGCCAGGCGAGCGGCCTGCAGCACCTTGGCCTTCTCGTTGCGAATGGCCTCCGGGTCGAAGCGGCCGGGCGCCTCCATCGTGGTGAGAGCCAGCATCTGGGTGAGGTGGTTCTGCACCATGTCGCGCAGGGCCCCGCTTGATTCGTAGTAGCCGGCCCGCTCCTCAACCCCCACCGTTTCGGCAGCGGTGATCTGCACGTTGGCGATGTAATTGCGGTTCCAGATCGGTTCGAAGATCGTGTTGGCGAAGCGCAGAACCAGGATGTTCTGCACCGTCTCCTTGCCGAGGTAGTGGTCGATCCGGAAGATCTGCTGCTCCTGGCCGCAGGCCTGCACCACCCGGTTGAGCTGCTCGGCGCTGGCGTAATCGGTGCCGAAGGGCTTCTCGATCACCACCCGGCTGCGGGCGGGATCGCGCAACAGTCCGGCGGCCGCCAGGGCGCGGCAGCCGCTGCCATAGAAGGCGGGGGAGACGGAGAGGTAGAAGGTGCGGTTGCCACGGGTGGCCCGCAGCCGGTCGATCGCTTCCAGTCGCGTGCCCAGCCGCACGACGTCCTCGTCCTGTTGCAGATCCACCGGTTCGTAGAACAGGCAGGCGGCGAACTGCTGCCAGGCGCTCTGGTGCTGCTTCACCTCTTCGGCGAGGGCCTCGGCCATGCGGCTGCGGAAGTCCTCGTCGCTCCAGGGCCGGCGCGCGCAGCCCAGCACCGCGAATTCCGTTGGCAGGCGTCGCTGGCGGAAGAGCTCGAACAGCGCCGGAATCAGCTTGCGGTGGGTGAGGTCGCCGCTGGCACCGAAGATCACCAGGCACTGGGGCGAGATCACCCGCTCCTGGCGCAGGCCAACGCGCAGTGGATTGGTCTGGGTGGCGGCCATGGGGCAACGCGGGATGTGCGTGACCCTGGTTTAACGGCGACATCGCCAGCCCGCATCACCTGGCAACAAAAAAGCCCGCCGGTGGGCGGGCCCTGACACAAGCCGTGGGAGGGCTGAAGCCCTGGGCCTGCGATCAGTAGGTCTCGACGTGCCAGCGCTCAGCCTTTTTGAGCTGCGGACGCAGTTCAGCCCAGTCGAGTCCCTTGGCGGCAGCTGCTGCGGTCATCGCTTCATCGATTCCAGGCTCCATGCCGCGCAGTCCGCACATGTAGACGTGGGTCTTGGGGTTTTCGATCCAGGTGAAGATCTCTTCGGCGTTCTCGCTGACCCGATCCTGGATGTACATCCGGCCGCCGCTGGGGTTCTGCTGCTCGCGGCTGATCGCCTTGGTGTAGCGGAAGTTGTCGGGGAACTCCGCCTGATAGCGATTGAAGTCGTCGTCGTAGAGGAGGTTCGCGGTGGTGGGGACGCCCATGAACAGCCAGGCTTTGCCGCGGAACTGCCAACCGTTCTTCTCCCGTTCGGCGGGTTCGAACATGCGGCGCAGGTAGGTGCGCATCGGCGCGATGCCGGTGCCGGTGGCCAGCATGATCACGTTGGCCTCCTCGTCATCGGGCAGGAGCATCTCCTTGCCGACCGGGCCGGTGATCTTCACTTTGGCGCCGGGCTCGATGTCACAGAGGAAGGTGGAGCAGACACCGTTGATCGTCTCACCGTCTTTCTCGTACTGGAGCTGGCGAACGCACAGTGAGACGGTGTTGCCCTCCAGGTTGTCGCCGTGGCGGGTGCTGGCGATCGAATAGAGGCGCAGCTTGTGGGGTTTGCCGTTGGCATCGGCTCCATCGGGGATGATGCCGATCGACTGACCCTCCACGTAATGCAGCTGGGGGTCGCCGCCGCTCAGATCGAAGGTGATGTGGTTCACCCGGCCGATGGCGCCTTCGGCGAGGAGGCTGTAGTTCTCGGTGACCGAGCCGACGAATGGATCCTTCGGCTTGTACAGGTTGACGGGAACGTCGGCGTGGGACACGGCGGGTTTCGTGGTGGCGGGCTTGGTGGCGGCGGGCTTGGCCGCGGCCGGAGCCGGGGCTTCGCTGCAGGGCGTCACCGACAGCACCTTGCCACCAAGCTGACTAATTGACTGCATCACGGTTTGCAGTCGCACAAATGGAACGGTGATGGATCGTTCGGCGTTCCGCGCTTGAGCTGTGCCATACCCCTGCACCACCACGGTGAACACGCGCGAATCGCTGCGGCTTGAGGTAGCGGTCGAAACACGCATGGAACCAGGGCCCCCTGAGAATCGGCGCGATCATAGGGAACCCTTGAGCGCTAGTCAGACCCTGCTCAGGCGCAGGTTCTGAAGCTGGCCAGTCCGATGCCAGGGCGCTGGCCAGATGTTGGCCTCGCAACGGCCAGCCTGAAGCCCAGCAGTGGCCTCCTGCAGAATCATGATGCTGCCCAGCACCGCTTCTGCCTGATCGGGGCTAGGTTTGGCCTTCGAATCAGTCGCCAGCGCCAACAGTCCTTGACGCAGCTTTCGGCCCCCTCCGCTGGTCTCCTTCAGGACCTTCAGGTCCAGCCCGGCGGAACGGTCTGTGCCCTGGACACGATCCAGCAGGCCATGGAGCGACTGCCGGGTGGCTGCCGCCGGTTGGCGGTGCAGCTGCGTCTTGACATTGATCCCGAGTGGGTCTGGACGGTGCTCACCGACTACGCCCAGCTCAGTTCGTTCATCCCCAACCTTCAGACCTCCCGTCTGCTGTGGCGGCGGGCCAACGTGGTGGGTCTGGAGCAGGAGGGTGCCCAGAGTTTCATGGGCCTGCGGTTCAAGGCACGGGTGCAGCTGGAGCTGACCGAGCACCTGCAGGAGCGTCGTCTCAGCTTCGTGATGACCAAGGGCGATTTCCGTCGCTTTGAAGGTGTTTGGCAGATCGGCCAGAACGCTGCCGGCACCACCCTTCTTTATGAACTCACCGTGCAGGGCTGTGTGGGCATGCCGATCGGCCTGATCGAGCAGCGGTTGCGCGAGGATCTGGCCGCCAACCTGCGAGCAGTGCAGCAGGAAGCCCAGCGCCGCGCCGCCCTGTCCTGACCCGCTCTGCCCTGATCGGCGCTGTCTTTGTCCGCGCGGTCATGGCCCCCAGCCCGCAGATCATCAGCGCTGCCGGCCCCATGGGCGGACCTGAGCCACAGGCAGCCTGAACCGGTCGTCAGCGATACGGCCGGCCGGTGATCGGCGCTACAAAAAAAGCGGCCTTCTGGCCGCTTCTCTGGATACCCCCAAGGGGATTCGAACCCCTGTCGCCTCCGTGAAAGGGAGGTGTCCTAGGCCTCTAGACGATGGGGGCCTGGACTCGGAAAGCAGAGGAGCGGACGACCTGCTGCCTTGCGGGATCAGGCGTTTGCCATCCCTCCGATGGGTTTGAAGTTACGGGTCGGAGGGGCCCTTCGTCAATCAGGCCACCCCCTGTCCGTCCCACACCGGCACAGTGAAGTGGAAGCAGGCTCCCTCGCCGGGCTCGGAGACCACCCAGATCCGGCCGCCATGCACCTCGGTGATGCGCCGGCAGACAGACAGCCCCACGCCGAAGCCGGAGGTGGTGGAGGAGGTCTGCGGCAGGCGCACCCGCTCCAGGAAAATCCTCTCCTGCTCATCGCGGGGGATGCCGGGGCCGGAATCGCAGACGCTCACCTGCAGCCACTGGCTGGTGCGGTGCAGGATCGTCAGGCTCACCTGGCCGCCGTCGGGGGTGAACTTGAAGGCGTTCTCAAGCAGGTTGAGCAGCACCTGGCGCATGCGCCGCTGATCGGCGAACACATCCGGCAGGTCGGTGGGAATATCGGTGATGAGCTCGAGGCCTCGGCCCACCCAGAGCTTCTCGAGCTCGAGTATGGCTTCGGCGGCCACGGGGCCGAGGGCTAGGCGCTGGGGGTTGAACAAGGCTTCCCAGCGGGTGGTGCCCACCTCCAGCAGGTCCTTGGAGAGCTGCTCGATATCGTCCAGACGGCGGCCGAGCACATCACGGAAGCGGGCCTGGTCGATCTGGCCGAGGGTCATGCTCTGCAGGGCGAGCTTGGAGGCGGTGAGCGGCGTGCGCAGCTCATGGGCCACCATTCGCAGCAGCCGCTCCTGCACCCGCAGGCGTTCGATCAGGGTCTCGTTCTCCTGGCGCAGCACCAGCACCTGGTCCTCAAGCTGCAGCTCCCGCTGGGTGCGGCTGCCATCGCTTTCCGGCGGCCGCAGGCTCATGCCCAGGCCGCTCACCACCTCCAGCTGCTGCCAGCGCGGCAGCCAGCTGCGCAGCTGCTGCAGCAGGGTGTTGCCCGCGAACACCTGGCGAGGTGTGGGCTCCAGCTTGATCAGGGCGGGGGTGGCCACCAGCCTGTGCAGCTCCAGTAGCTCCGGTCGCTGCGCCGGATCCGCCAGCTCGAGGCTCACCTCGAAGCCAAAGTCCTCCCCTTCGAGGAAGTTCACCAGCCCGCGCAGATCGGGGGTGGCGCGGTGGTGTGGAGCCGCCACCAGCAGCAGCTTCAGCTGGCGCCGCTGCAGCGGTTCCACCGTCCCGCGCAGGGGCGCACGCATCCCTGCCTCCCGATGTGGGGCCACGCGCCGCTCGGGCTCGGGGCTGACGCCATCGGGGAGGCGACTGGGTTGCGGCTCAGCGGGGTCGGGTTCCCCTGCGGCGTGCACCGGCGCGGCGAATCCTGGAGAAAACTTGGAGTCACGTTATGGGCTTTGGCCAGGGCTGTCCGCCCCCGCTATGACGACTGTGATGAGACGTTGTTCTGGGGCACTGGTTTGGCTCACCTTGAGGATCTGGTGACCCGGGTCCCCCCGGTGGCTTCCCGAGCGTCGTCTCCCAGCGGCAGTCGCATTCAGCTCGACAGCAGCATCCGCCGCTGGTTCAGCCGCAACCTCGGGCTCTGGCGCTCCCGACGTCAGTACTTCTTTCCTGACGACGAGGTGCTGCGGGTCGACATGCTGCTGCGGGTCGAGACCTTCGAAGACCTGGCCGAGGTCGAGCCCCGCTATCGCTTCACCTGGTGGCCGGAGAAGGAATACGACTTCTTCGCGATCAAGCCGAAGTATGTGCGAGAGGGAACCATGGACGCCTCGCTCTGCGGCCATCAGCTGCGTCGCAGTCGCGGTTACCTGTGCGGTTCGCCCACCAAGAGCCAGATCCGACAGGTCGATGAGCATGAGGTGGTGTTCGAGTCCCACTACCTCGAGTGGGACATCCTTGAGCACATCCGCCTGGTGAACCAGGATCAGTTCCGTGCCCGCTCGATCTATTCCTGGTGCGACGGCACCCTCGAGCTGGCAGAGATGCACCACGAAATTCGCCTCGAGGGCCCCGGACAGCCCCTGCAGGCCGACGCCTGAGCAGCTTCGCCGTGATCCGGAGGTATCGGGACGCCTGGATCACCTGGCGGATGGCCGGTTTTGCAGCAGGATTGGCGGACCTCGTCTTCCTGTGCGTGCGCCACACCGCCGGCCGCCTCGGCCTTCTGCTGCTTCCCCTGAGTCTGCTGCTCGCGGCGGCGCCCGCCCTGGCTGCGCCGGCCAATGATGCCGACATGGGCCTCTACACCCGGATCGCGGCGATCAACGTCTGCATCTCGCGGGCGGCCGGCATCGAGTTCGACAAGGCTGTGGCGGTGGCCGGCGAAACCATCGCCCAGGTGATCCAGGGCCAGCACGGTGGCCAGATCGCCCAGGTCGGTCCCAAGGCCCTCACGCTCGAGGAGCTGCGCAAGGGCTCGATCAACTCCGCGGTGCTCGGTGCCGTGGAGCTCTGTCCCAAGGAGGTGCCCGCCGACGTGAAGACCAAGGTTGAGGCGGTGCTCAAGGGCGCTCCCGGCTCGGCGCCGGCCCCTGCTGCGGCTCCGGCCACCAAGCCCAAGCCGGCTCCGGCGGCCAAGCCCTGAGGCCAGTCGCATCTGGTTGCAGTTCGCAGCGGATTCGGTTGCGCCCGGGCCAGTCGTTCCGGCTTTCGTGATGGGAGGTTCCTGGCTCCAGGGGCCTCCACTTCCACACGACCCGGCCATGACTCATCCCCGTGCCCTTCCCACCTGGCTGATGGCTCCGCTGCTGCTGTCCGGTGCCGTCATCGCGCCTCTGCCGCCGGCTTCCGCGCAGGCCTGGCCCACTGGTGTCGCGCCTTATCAGCGGGTACCGGTGCAGCCGCGTCCCTATCCCTGGACCTACGGCGACATGGTGAGCGATGGCAGCGACAGCCTGCCCCCGCCGTCATCGGTGCCGGCTCCCTATGCACCGGGACCCTATGCAGCGGGGCCCTACGCCAGCCAGCCCCTCACCCCGGTGCAGATGGCTCAGCGCTGCAACACCGGTCGCCTGGTCGGGGGTCTGCTGGGTGGAGTCCTGGGCTATGGCCTCTCCCGCCAGGATGGGAGGGCCTGGGCGATCCCGCTCGGCGCCCTGCTCGGCTCCCAGGTGGGCTGCAGCGCGGCTGCTGGCCGGGGTCCTCTGCCCTGGTGATTGCCGCTGCGCCCCATGGTCTCCGTTCGTCTCGCTGACTACCGCCCGGCTCCGTGCCTGATCCGCGACACCGCGCTCACGGTGCAGCTATATGCCGATCGCACCCTGGTGGAGGCGGAGTTCGCGTTCTGCCCGAATCCGGATGCTGATCCGGGGCCGCTCGTGTTGCGGGGCGAGTCGCTGGAGCTGCTGGAGTTCCAGCTCGACGGCGAGGCCCTCCCGGCGGAGGCCTGGCGGCAGGAGCCGGGGCTGCTGACCCTGCTGCAGCCGCCTGAGCGACCCTTCCGGCTGCGCAGCGTCGTGCGGATTCACCCGGAGACCAACACCAGCCTCGAGGGGCTGTACGTGAGTGGCGGGATGTTCACCACCCAGTGCGAGGCCGAGGGCTTCCGCCGCATCACCTTCCACCCTGATCGTCCCGATCTGCTCAGTCGCTTCCGGGTGCGCCTCGAGGCGGACGTGGCCAGCTGTCCGGTGCTGCTGAGCAACGGCAACTGTGTGGCGACCGGTTCTTTGCCGGCGGCGCCGAACCGCGAGGGTGCCGAGCGCACGGCGCGCCACTTCGCGATCTGGGACGATCCATTCCCCAAGCCCTCCTATCTGTTCGCCCTGGTGGCGGGACGTCTCGAGGAGGTGACGGATCGTTTCACCACGGCCAGTGGCCGCCCTGTGGCTCTGCGCATTCACGTGGAACCCGGTGATCTCCCCTACACAGCCCATGCGATGGCATCGCTGCAGCGGGCGATGGCCTGGGATGAGCGGCGCTACGGGCTGGAATACGACCTGGATGAGTTCAATATCGTTGCCGTGCGCCACTTCAACATGGGCGCGATGGAGAACAAGAGCCTCAACATCTTCAATTCCAAGTTGGTGCTGGCTGATGCCGAAACGGCAACCGATGCTGAGCTTGAGCGCATCGAGAGTGTGATCGGCCATGAGTATTTCCATAACTGGACCGGCAACCGCATCACCTGCCGCGACTGGTTTCAGCTTTCGCTCAAGGAGGGGCTTACGGTGTTCCGCGATGCCTGCTTCACCGCGGATCTGCATTCGCCAGCGGTGAAGCGGATCGAGGATGTTTCCTTGTTGCGCAACACGCAGTTCCGTGAGGATGCTGGCCCCACCGCCCACCCGATCCAACCTGATCACTATCAGGCGATCGATAACTTCTACACCACCACGATCTATGAAAAGGGGTCGGAGGTGATCCGTGCCCTGCACAGCCTGCTTGGGGAGGAGACCTTCATGCGCGGCATGGCGCTCTACGTGAGTCGTCATGACGGCACCGCCGCCACCTGTGAGGATTTCGTGCAGGCGATGCAGGATGCGGCCGAGCAGGGCTGGGCCGATGGCACGGCCATTCCCCGCTTCGATTTCCAGCAGTTCCGCCGCTGGTATCACCAGGCCGGCACGCCCCGGCTGCAGGTGGACCGCCACTGGGATGGTGAAGCCGGCAGCCTCACGCTCACGCTGCGCCAGCGCACGCCGGCCACCCCGGGCCAGCCGGAGAAACTGCCGGTGGTGATTCCTCTGGCCCTGGGGTTGGTGGGGCAGGGCGGCGACGCCCTGCCGCTGTGTCTGCGCGGTGAAACGGCCGCCGAGGCCGAGGCTGCCAGCCGGCGTATTGATCGCCACTGGGGCCTGGGAACCCGACTGCTGGTGATCGATCAGCCGGAGCAGACCATTCACATCGAGGGACTCGAGCCCCACAGCCATGCACCGGCCCTGTCGCTGTTGCGTGGTTTCTCAGCGCCGGTGCAGCTGGAGCTGGAGCGGCCGATCAGCGAACTGCTGCACCTGATTGCCTGCGACAGCGATCCCTTCGCCCGCTGGGATGCCAGCCAGACCCTGCTGCGCCGTGGGGTGCTGCTGCGCGCCGCAGGCAGCCCGGATGATGAGCTGGAGGAGGGCCTGGTGGCCGCCTTCGAGCGGATCCTGGCGGAGGTGGGCCTCTGCGACGCCAACCGCAGTGCTTTGCTGGCCCTGCCTGGCCTGCCGGAGCTGGAGGATGCGGCCGTGGCCGGCGGTGGCCCATGCGATCCGCCAGCGCTCTTCCACGCTCTCCTGGAGCTGCAGGCCCGCTTCGGGGCCGCGCTGGAGCGGTCGCTGGAGGAGAGCCTGGAGCGTTGCCGTCCCCAGTGGCTCGAGGCCTGGCCCCATGGGGTGGGGGATCGTCTGCTGACCGCCACAGCCTGGAGCCTGCGTGCCGCCGCCGGCGATCTGGGTGCCCGCGCTGAGGCCGCCGCCGCGGTGCATGGTCCATCGATGACCCTGGCCCGTGCCGGCCTGCGCTCTCTGCAATGCCACGACACCCCCGAGCGCACTGCGGCGGTGGCCGCCTTCCATGACCGCTGGCAGGACAGGCCGGTGATTCTTGATGCCTGGTTCGGCCTTGAGGCGTCTGCCCCCTTCGGTGATGGCGTTGCCCGCGTGCAACGGCTGATGGAGCACCCCCGCTTTGATCCGGCGGCCCCGAACACCCTGCGGGCCGTGCTGGGGGGCTTCACGGCCAACACGCCTCAGTTCCACGCTCTCGATGGTGGCGGCTACCGCTTCATGGCCGGGCAGATTGCTGCGCTCGATCAGCGCAATCCGATCACGGCCTCACGCATGGCCAAGGTGTTCAGCCGCTGGCAGAGCTATGGACCCGAGCGCAGCGCCCGCATGCGTGAGGCGCTCGAGCAGCTCGCCAGCACCTCTCTCTCCACCAACAGCCGCGAAGTGGTGGAGCAGTGCCTCGGCCGCGGCTGAGTCAGGGCGGGCGTGTCAGCGGGGCAGTTCCTGATGCAGCTGGCTGAAGCCGCTCTGGCGCAGTGCCGGACCTTCCGCTCCGGCATGCACGCCCCACATCCCCTCCCAGTAAAAGTAGATGACCCCATGCCCCCGCTGGCTCGCCAGCCGCACCTTCTCGGCCAGGGTCGGCATCAGGGTGGTGCGGCCACCGAAGCCCGAGAGGATGCCGATCTCCACCGGAATGCCCCAGCTGCTGGCCTTCACCAGGGCAGGCTGGCGCAGATCCTTTGCGAATCCCGCCAGCGAGTAGGCGTAGTTCTGCACCACCAGCTCATCGATCAGTCCGCCCAGGGCCCAGATCTCCCAGTCCTGCAGCCAGGTGTTGTAAGCAAAGCGGAATGGGCCCGGTGACAGGCTCACATAGGCAGTCCCCAAGCCACTGCTCTTGAGCACCCGCCGCAGCTCCCGCAGCAGGTCCGTGAGCTGGTGGCGCCGCCAGGTCATCCAGGCGCGATCGGTGTGGTTGTCGGGTGGTTCACGGCCCGTGCTCTGGCGGTAGAGGTCGCGGGTGTAGGGGTCATAGCCGAGTTCCACGGGCCAGGCGAAGTGGTCATCCAGCTGGATGCCATCCACCTTGCAGCGCTGCACGATCTCGCCGATCAGGCCGAGGAAGCGCTGGCGCACCCCCGGATGTGCCGGGTTGAGGAACACCATTTGCCGGCCGTGCATCTCGAGGGCGGTGCTGCCATCGCGTTTCTGCAGCACCCAGTCCGGGTTCTGCCGGACCACCGCGGCGCTGGCGGGCTCCATCAGTCCGTACTCAAACCAGGGAATCACCTGCAGGCCGCGGCGATGAGCCTGCTCCGTCATGCGGCAGATGGGATCGTGAGACACCCCGGCCTGGGCCAGGGCAGGTTCCAGTGGCGCCCAGCGGCTGCGGTGGAAGGTGGCGCCCCGGCTCCACACATTCGGATAGAGGGTGTTGAAGCCCGTCGCCGCGAGCTCGGCCACCGCCTGGTCGATCCTGCGCGTCTCGTAATAGAGCGGGCTTGGGCTGTTAGTCAGCCACACCCCGAGCCGCCGCGGCGCGGATCGGGCCTCAAGGGTGCCGACCAGTTGCAGGACGCCCGTCAGGGCCAGGGTGGCCAGGACAGGCAGGCAGCGCTTCAGGCGCGTCCGCAGCGGGAAGGACTGGCTCAGCGGAACATCGAGCTCACGGAGCTCTCCTCGTGGATACGCCAGATCGCCTCGCCGAGCATGTTGGCCACCGAGAGCACCTGCAGCTGCGGAAACCTGCGTTCCTCGCCCATCGGAATCGAGTTGGTCACGATCACCTCCTCGAACAGTCCCGCGGCGGAGAGCCTCTCCACTGCAGGCGGGGAGAACACGGCATGGGTGGCACAGGCCAGCACCCGTGTGGCGCCCCGCTCCCGCAGCAGACGGGCTCCGGCGCAGATCGTGCCGCCGGTGTCGACCATGTCGTCGATCAGGATCGCGGTCTTGCCGGCCACATCACCGATCACCGTCAGGCTCTCGGCCACGTTGTGGCCGGAGCGGCGCTTGTCGATGATCGCCAGGGGGGCGTCCTTCATCTGCTTGGCGAAGGCTCTGGCCCGGGACACGCCGCCCACGTCCGGCGACACCACCACCACATCGCCGAAGTCGCGGCCGGCCAGATAGTCCACCAGCACCGGTGAGCCGTAGATGTGATCGCAGGGGATGTCGAAGTAGCCCTGGATCTGGGCGGAGTGCAGATCCATGGCCAGCACGCGGTCGACACCGCTTTTGGCCAGCAGGTTGGCCACCAGCTTGGCGGTGATCGATTCGCGCCCTGCCGTCTTGCGGTCGGCGCGGGCGTAGCCGTAGTAGGGGATCACAGCCGTGATCTGGCGGGCGGAGGCCCGCTTGCAGGCGTCCACCATGATCAGCAGCTCCATCAGGTGATCGTTCACAGGAGCGCAGGTGGGCTGAATCAGGAAGACATCGCAGCCGCGGATCGATTCCTGGATCTGGATGTAGAGCTCACCGTCGGCGAAGCGCTTGATCACCCGCGGCCCGTCCGGAACGCCCAGGTAGGCGCCGATTTCCCGCGCCAGCGCGGGGTTGGCCGTGCCGCTGAACAGGCGCAGCCGCCTGGTGTCATGGCCCACACTCGCCTGCTCGACCCGTTCTGCGGTCAGGAAACTGGTCACGGCGGCCGGGGCGTGATCGGTTGAGACCCGATCGTAGAAGCCGCACGGATATCAGGCAGCCCTCCATGCAAAGCGCACTCTCCTGGCCAACGGGAGGCCTGGTGCTCGTGGCCCCCGGCGGCGTGCCCCTGGCGCCAGCAGATCGTCTGGCGGCCCTGCTGGGCCTGCGGACCCTGCCGCGGCCGATTGCTCCGGCTGAGGATCCAGCCGCTGTTCTGCACGCGCTCGGGCTGGAGACCCCTGGCTGGCTGTTGCCCCTCTGCCTCGATCCCGGCCAGCAGCTGGCGGGGGCGGGCTGCTGGGCCGATGCGCTTGGAGCCTGGCGTCAGCCGGTGCTGCTGTTGACCCCAGCCGTTGCCACCGCTGCTGCTCCGGCTGGCGTGGCCCGGGCTTATCACGCCCTGCTTCAGCTCACTGGCGTTCCCCTCCTGGGGCTGATCCAGTCCGGCGGAGAGTGGGCCCCCGAGCAACGTCGCTGCGATGGCCTGCCCTGGCTGGGCTGGCTGCCGGCCTCTCCGGCGTCGGAGGCCGAGCTGGCTCTGGCGGCCACCATGGCTGCCCGATGGCGGGCGATCAGCGTGGCCAGGCCTGATCCACTGCCGTTGGGTCCACCTGGCGCAACCGATCGCCAGGTTTGAGGGGTGGCTTGAGGGCAAGGCTGCGGAAGCGGATCGGTTTGCTCTGCTGCAGGGCGGCCGCCAGCAGGCTGAGGGCTTCGCTCTGGGTGAGGTTGGTGTCCACCTCGTTCTGCAGCTGACGCAGCAGGTCGGGCAGTTGCTGCAGCTGGCGGTGCTGGCCCATCTGGCGCAGTGCGCTCTCGATCACTTGGTCCTGGCGTCCCCGTCGCCCATCCTCGCCGGACTCGCTGTCGCGGAAGCGCAGCAGCTGCTCCACCTGGCTGCCATTGAGCTGTTGCAGTCCGCCCTCCAGGCTGATCGTGTATTTCTGAGCTTTGTCCCGGTAGCGCATGGTGCGGTCGGGGGAGAGCTCCAGTCGTCCCAGGTCATCCACCAGCTGGCGCAGGGCTGCACGGGGGAGCACCAGATAGCGGTCGGGCTGCCCGGCGGGGAGGGCCAGCAGCTCGGCGCTGGCTCCCGCCACCAGGGCGGGGCCGCCGCGGCGATAGAGGCTGCCGAGGGCGACGGGCCGCTTGTCGCCCGGCAGCTGGACTGCAGCGTCCACCGGCAGGCTGAGCACTTGCAGAGGGCCTTTCGGCTCCACCCGCACCAGCACCAGGGCATCGCTGTTGGCCGGGCCCGCCGGTGCCGCTCCGTTGCGCACGGCCCCACGCCGGTCGGCATCCGAGCCGATCAGCAGCACCGTGATCGCCCGGCTTGGTACATCAGCCAGGGCCTCCGCCGTCGGCAGCTCCTCGGGCTTCACGGCCCGGTCGCCCTCCGGCCACATCAGCCCCAGCAGCCCCAGGCCTGCGGCAACTCCCACTCCTGCGGCCAGCAGGCGCACGGCCAGGAGTCGTCCCTGGCCGCGCGCTGGCGGGTTTGCACTTTTCCGTCTGGGCGCCATGGCCGGCCTGGCGGAACACGTTCGGCCCACTCTGACGCAAGCTCTCCGCTTTGCCGGCTCCGCTGTGGTCGGGGCCGATAGGTTGTTGCTTCAGACTGGCCCTGTTGCACGTGTCCGCCGGCAGGCCCCCTCACGTTGACTTCCCGTTGACTTCCGCGCCCCACCCCTCCGCGACTCCCGCGCCCGCGAGCCCCGCTTCCGCATCACTGCCGCACGAGCGCGCCCGTCCACTGGGCAAGGGCAGCGTCTACCCCGCCAAAGACCTCTGCAGCCAGTGCGGCCTTTGCGACAGCCGCTGGGTGGCCTACGTGAAGGACAGCTGCGCCTTCCTCAACCAGCGCTTCGAGGCGATGGAGACGGGCGCCCATGGGCGCAGCCGTGATCTCGACAACGAGGACGAGCTCTATTTCGGGGTGCAGCAGCGCATGCTCACAGCCCGGCTTCGCCAGCCGATCGCGGGCGCGCAGTGGACGGGGATCGTCAGCCGCCTTGGGGTGCGCGCCCTGGAAACCGGTCTGGTGGACGCGGTCCTGTGCGTCGGCCAGAGCGACGACGATCGCTTCACACCGGTACCGCGACTGGCCCGGACCCCGGAGGAGGTGCTCAGTGCCCGGGTCAACAAGCCGACCCTCTCCCCCAATCTTGAGGTTCTGGAGCAGCTTCCCGGCAGTGGCATCCGACGTCTGCTGGCCATCGGTGTGGGCTGTCAGATCCAGGCCCTGCGCGCCGTCCAGTCGACCCTGCCACTCGATGCGCTTTACGTGCTGGGGCTGCCCTGCGTCGACAACGTCTCGCGTCAGGGTCTGCAGACCTTCCTGGACAGCACCGTCAGCTCACCAGAAACAGTGGTGCACTACGAGTTCATGCAGGACTTCCGCATCCACTTCCGTCACAGCGATGGCCGCGAGGAGACCGTTCCCTTCTTCGGGCTCGACACACCGAAGCTCAAGGACGTGTTTGCGCCGAGCTGTCTGAGCTGCTTCGACTACACCAACGCCGGCGCTGATCTGGTGGTCGGCTACATGGGCGCGACGTTCGGGCGTCAATGGCTCACCGTGCGCAATCCGAAAGGGCAGCAGCTGCTCGATCTGGTGGAGGACGAACTGGACGTGGCTCCAGTCACCAGCCGTGGCCAGCGCCAGCCTGCCGTGCAGCAGGGCATCGAGGCCTACGACAAGGCCGTGAAGCTGCCGCTCTGGTTGGCGGATCTGATCGGGTTCTTCGTGCAGCGCTTCGGGCCCCAGGGCCTGGAGTACGGCCGCTTCTCGATCGACTCCCACTTCACCCGCAATGCCCTCTGGCTGCGCCGCAACCACCCTGAGAAGGTGGCGGCGCACATTCCCGCCTTCGCCCAGCGCATCATCAGCCGCTACCGGTTGCCGACACGATGAGACGGGCCGGCGTTCTGCTCCATCCCACGGCGCTGCCGGGCACACCGGCCTGCGGCAGTCTCGGCCGGGTGGCCCACGACTGGATTGATACCCTCGCCGACCACGGTGTTCGCGCCTGGCAACTGCTGCCGCTGGCCCCCACCGACGGCACCGGCTCGCCCTACAGCTCCCCAAGCGGCTTTGCCCTCAATCCCTGGCTGCTCGACGGCGAGCAGCTGGTGCTCGATGGCCTGATTGCGGACTCCGATCTGGAGGCGTTGCCCGGCGGCGGTGATCCTCAGCATCTCGACATCGCCCTGGCCGATCAGCGTGCGGAACTGCTGGCCGAGGCGCTGCTACGTCGCTGCCCCGACTGGCCCGAGCATCAGCACCGGGCCCTGGCGTACTGGCGCTCCCTTCAGTCGTTCTGGCTGCAGGACCACTGCCGCTACATGGTGCTGCGCCGTGAGTACCAGCAGAGGCCCTGGTGGCAGTGGCCGGCACCGCTGGCCCGTCGCCGCCGCTCCGCACTCAAGGAGTTTGAACGTCAGAACGCCGAGGCCCTCGAGCGGGAAGCCCTGCTGCAGTGGCAGCTCCAGTGGCAGTGGCAGCGGCTGCTGGAGCACGCCCGCAGCCGCAAGGTCGAGGTGGTGGGTGATCTGCCCTTCTACGTCGCCCACGACAGCGCCGATGTCTGGAGCCGTCGCCGCCTGTTCTCCGTGGGTGCCGACGGCCGGCTCACCACTCAGAGCGGCGTGCCACCCGATTACTTCTCGGCCACCGGTCAGCTCTGGGGCACACCGGTCTACGCCTGGCCGCTGCATCGCCTCACCCGCTTCCGCTGGTGGATGCAACGGTTGGAGCGGCAACTGGAGCTGCTTGATCTGCTCCGTTTGGATCACTTCCGTGCTCTCGAGGCCGCCTGGTGCGTGCCCGGCAACGACACCACAGCCGAACACGGGGTCTGGCGTCGCTCGCCCGGCCCGGCCCTGCTGCGACGCTTGCAGGCGGTGCAGGGCGGCGGTCCGCTGCCGCTGATCGCTGAAGACCTCGGCGTGATCACCCCGGAGGTGGATGCCCTGCGCGATCACTACCGGCTGCCGGGCATGAAGATCCTGCAGTTCGCCTTCGATGGCAACCCGGACAACCCCTACCTGCCGGAGAACTTCAACGGCAGCGACTGGGTCGTTTACACCGGCACCCATGACAATGCCACCTGCATCGGCTGGTGGCATGCCCTCGGCGATGAGGAGCGTGGCCGGGTGGAGAGCTGCCTCGGCACGTCGGTGCATGCACCGGGCTGGCAGCTGCTGGAGCTGGCGCTGTGCTCCAGCGCTGAGCTGGCGGTGGTGCCGCTGCAGGATCTGCTCGGGCTCGGGGATGAGGCGCGCTTCAACAGCCCCGGCACCACCTCCGGCAACTGGAGCTGGCGTCTGACCACCGGTCTCGATGCCATCGCGGGTCCGCTGCGTGGCTTCGGTGAGATGGCCAGCCGTTACGGCCGCTGAGCCTGAGGCTGGGATTGCTGCTGCGGCGGCTGAGCCGGAGACTGCGGCAGGCGGTAGCGGCCCGGCTGACCGCTCAGCGGCCTGAGGGGAGTGCCGTTCCAGAGCACTTCGCCGGTGGCCGGTGACGGTGTGATGCTCAGCTGAAGGGGGGGCTGCAGCGTCAGCACCAGCTGTCCCTGAGCCCCCTGCAGGTTGGTCCGCTGGCCGCTGTCGTTGCGGAGCGCCACCGTGCTGGGCTGGCTGAGGTTGAGCTGCAGCACTCCCGGTTCGGTTGGATCGATCCTGCTGGCAGGTGTCTGCAGGGCAGTCAGTGCCATGCCGTTGCCAGCGCGCTGCAGGGGGCGCAGGTCTGGGTAAAGCCTGAGCAGGGTGGCGCCTGCATCGATGGGACTGGCCTGATCCCGTTCCGTCAGCGGTGCGATCGGCCGCAGGGTCAGCAGGTTGGCGGCGGCGAGCTGCTGCTGCTGCAGGTTGATCACATAGATCAGCCCCAGGGTGAGGCCTCCGTAGAGCAGCGTGCCTTGCCAGGTGCTGAACACCTCGATCGAGCCGGGGGTGAAGCGCTGCAGCAGGCTGGCCCGACCCTGTTCAACACCCGCTCTGCCACTGCTGCGGGCTGGTAGCGCCACCTCGAGGCTGCCCGCCTGAAGGTCGAGCCGCTGCTCGATCAGGGGCAGCATCGTGCGCAGATAGGCCGCCTCCGGCAGCCGGCCCCTCCAGCCGCGCTCGAGGGCCTCCAGCACCGGCGTGCTGATACGGGTTTCCAGGGCGAGCTGGCGCAGGCTCAGGCCCCGCTGCTCCCGCTCCTGGCGCAGGCGACGGCCGGCCTCCAGCAGGGGATCCTCCTGCGGACCATGGCCGTTCTCGCCGCCGCTGTTGCGGCGGTGCCACGGGAGCCAGCGGGCCAGGCCTGGAAGTTTCGGGGCGAGCCGTGGCATCAAGGCCGTGGATCCTGGTTGGCCCATTCTTGGGGATCGACCCGTCGCCAGCGACCCTCCGGCAGGTCGTCCAGATGGATGGTCCCGATGGCCACGCGCTGCAGGTCGCGCACCGGATGGCCCAGCAGTTCGGCTGTGCGACGGATCTGTCGGTTGCGACCCTCCGTCATCACCAGTTCCAGCAGGGTGCCGCTGCCCCGCCCAGGTAGCCGCCGCAGCTGCACCGGCTGACTGGGCTGACCGTCCAGCGGCACGCCGCGGGCCCAGCGTTCCAGAGTTTGCGCATCGGGTTCCCCCTCCACCCGCACCCGGTAGGTCTTGCGGTGCTGGTAGCGGGGGTGGGTCAGTTGCAGGGTGAGGGCGCCGTTATTGCTGAGCAGCAAGGCGCCGCGGCTGGCGGCATCCAGGCGTCCCACCGGATGAAGGCCGCGGCCGCTGGCCAGCTCCGGCGGCAGCAGGTCAAGCACGACCGGGCGACCCTCGGGGTCATGGCAGCTGCTCAACACCCCCGCCGGCTTGTTCAGCAGCAGCACCAGCGGCGCCGCGGTGGGCTGCAGCAAGCGACCGTCGATCTGGATGGCATCCCGTTCTGGATCGGCACGGTCCCCGAGTCGCGCTACGCGGCCGTTGCACAGGACGCGGCCGGCCCGGAGCATGTCCTCAGCGCGGCGGCGGGAGCAGAGCCCGGCGGCCGCCATCAGCTTCTGAAGGCGCTCGGCAGCCACGGGCGTTCCGTTAGTCACCAACCGCATTCTGCCGATCGGCCCGGCCGAGGGAAACCTGAAAAAAGGTGGTAGATTTACGAAACAAAACGGTTTCGTAACTGCAAGGCGCCATGCCCTCGCTGCCCGTGATCCGCTCCGACCGCGAAGCCGCGGCCCTGCTGGGAGGTGCCGACCTGGTGCGCTCCTACCTGCGCGACATCGGCCGTGTGCCGCTGCTGAGTCATGAGCAGGAGATCACCCTCGGTCGCCAGGTGCAGGAGCTGATGGGCCTTGAGGAGTTGCGTGAGGAGATCACGCTGCGTGCGGGCGGTGATCCTCCCACGGAGTCCCAGCTGGCCGAGGCGGCTGGCCTGGAGCCGCAGCAGTTGCGGAAGCGCCTACGGGCGGGTCAGCGGGCCAAGGAGCGGATGGTGTCCGCCAACCTGCGGCTGGTGGTGAGCGTGGCGAAGAAGTACACCAAGCGGAATATGGAGCTTCTGGACCTGATCCAGGAGGGAACGATCGGCCTGGTGCGGGGTGTGGAGAAGTTCGATCCGACGCGGGGCTACAAGTTCAGCACGTATGCGTACTGGTGGATCCGTCAGGGGATCACGCGGGCGATCGCGGAGAAGAGCCGCACGATCCGGCTGCCGATCCACATCACGGAGACGCTGAACAAGCTGAAGAAGGGTCAGCGCGAGCTGAGCCAGGAGCTGGGTCGGACGCCGACGGTGACGGAGCTGGCGGAGTACGTGGAGCTGCCGGAGGAGGAGGTGAAGGATCTGCTGTGCCGTGCGCGTCAGCCGGTGAGCCTGGAGACGAAGGTGGGCGATGGCGAGGACACGGAGCTGCTGGATCTGCTGGCGGCGGAGGGAACGCAGCC
>JAIYAQ010000004.1 GCA_027488975.1 Cyanobium sp. E1_MAG_00006 | reverse complement strand
GTGAAGTAGTTATCGAGGCAGATCACCTCCTCACCGGCCTGCATCAGCCGGTCCACCAGGTGTGAACCCAGGAAGCCGGCTCCGCCGGTGATCAGGTTGCGGGTGATGGATGCGGGCATCAGAGACGTATCAATTGGTGCTGAAGTTGGTCACGGAACAGGTCCACGGTTCTGGGGAGACCCTCGGCTAGGGAGATGCGAGCCCTCCAGCCGAGTGTGGCCAGCCGGCTCACATCCAGCTGCTTCTTCGGGGTGCCATCGGGCTTGCTGGTATCCCAGTGGATCTCGCCCTGGTACCCCGTGGCGGCAGCCACGGCTTCCGCCAACTCGCGAATCGTGAGGTCCACACCCGTGCCCACATTTAGGAACTGCAACTCCTTCGGATCCGGTTGCCAGCGCTCCAGGGCGAAAACGCAGGCCTCGCCCAAATCATCCACATGCAGGAACTCCCGCAGCGGCGTGCCCGTGCCCCAGCATGTCAGGCTTGGGGCCTTGGCCTCAGTTGCCTCGTGGAAGCGGCGGATCAGGGCCGGCAGCACGTGGCTGTTTGTGGGGTGGTAGTTGTCGCCCGGGCCATAGAGATTGGTGGGCATCAGGCTGATCGCATCAAAGCCGTGCTGCCCCCGCAGCGCCTCACACAGCTTGATGCCGGTGATCTTGGCAATCGCATACCACTCATTGGTTGGCTCCAGGGCACCCGTGAGAAGCGCCTCCTCACGGATCGGCTGCTCGGCGAACTTCGGGTAGATGCAACTGCTGCCCAGAAACAGCAGGCGCCGCACGCCGCTGCGCCAGGCCGTTTCGATCACATGCGTTTGAATCTTGAGGTTCTCCAGCAGAAAGTCCGCCGGGTAGCTGCTGTTGGCCTGGATGCCGCCCACCTTCGCTGCCGCCAGCACCACCACCGTGGGTTGGTGCTTGGCAAACCAACGCTCCACCTCCTGGCCATCGAGCAGATCCAGCTCCGATCGGCTGGCCGTAAGGATCTGGCCATAACCCGCCCGTTGCAGGGCACGGCAGATGGCGCTGCCAGCCATGCCGCGGTGGCCGGCCACGAAGATCCGATCGGCGGGGGTGATCAGAGGGAGCATGGAGAATGATCAGGGGAGTACCTGGCCTGCCAATCGCTTCAGGCGCTGGTCAGCCGTCAGCAACGCCGCTGCTTCTCGCCGGGCCAGAGCCAGATACAGGCAGTCGTAGACCGGATGATCGAGGTGGCAGGCCAAAGCCAGTGCTTCCACCTGCAAATGTCGATCGGGTTCGATCACATCCACCAGCTCTGCGGCCCGGCTTAAGCGCAGCTGGACACCCTCGGGCATCAGCTGGCCGGCTCGTTGCAGCTTCCAGAGGGCATTAGCCACTTCGGTGAGCATCAGTTCAGGAGCCAACACCAGATCTGCTTGGAGCACAGCCTCCTGAAACGAAGCGGACGCATCAGCACCCTCGATGATCCGGATCACTGCCGAGGCATCAAGGACGAGGTTGGCCATCTCAGCGGGAGCGGTCCTGGCGGATCAGCTCTTCTGGCGCTGGCTCAAAGGGTCGCCTGCCCTGCTCTTCCGCCATAACTTGCAGGTCGGCGAGGGCTTGGCGGCGCCGTTCACGTGGATCTCCCCCGCAGGCTTGCTGCAGATCGCTGAGGGCCTGCTGACTGAGGCTGCGGTGGTGCCGGCGCGCCCGGAGCTGCAATTGCTGATGGAGGGGGTCGGGAAGATCGCGGATCTGAAGCGTCGCCATGACGAACACCAGCGGAACGACTGCATGCAATCTAATTGCAGAATGCAGTCACGGATGGCGGCGGGTCAGTGCTGCCGTGCTGCGGCGACGGCCTCTGGATTGGTGGGCGGATTTTCCATTGACCCCACCACGTTGAAGCCCTTCAGCCTCAGAATCGCCTCCTTGCGGGCCTCCTCCCGGTCGGCGGCCACCATCTCCGCCACCAGCTGCTCCAGCGTGGTGGTGGGCGTCCAGCCCAGCCTGGCGTGCGCCTTGCTGGGATCGCCCAGCAGGGTTTCCACCTCCGCCGGGCGGAAGTAGCGCGGATCGATCCGCACCACCACCTCACCACTGCTGCGCCGGCCCACTTCCTCCGTGCCCTGGCCCTGCCATTCGATCGCGCCCCAGCCCAGCTCCAGGGCCGTGAGCTCGATGAAACGGCGCACCGATTCCTGCCGGCCGGTGGCGATCACGAAATCTTCTGGCGTGCCCTGCTGCTGCAGCATCCGCCACTGCATCTCCACGTAGTCGCGCGCGTGGCCCCAGTCGCGCAGCGAATCGAGGTTGCCCATGTAAAGGCACTCCTCCAAGCCCTCGTTGATGCGGGCCAGGCCGCGGGTGATCTTGCGGGTCACGAACGTTTCACCGCGCCGCGGAGATTCGTGGTTGAACAGGATGCCGTTGCAGGCATACATGCCGTAGGCCTCGCGGTAGTTCACCGTGATCCAGTAGGCGTAGAGCTTGGCCACCCCGTAGGGGCTGCGCGGATAGAACGGCGTGGTTTCCTTCTGCGGAATCTCCTGCACCAGGCCATAGAGCTCGGAGGTGCTGGCCTGATAAATGCGGGTTTTCGCCGTGAGCCCCAGCATCCGCACCGCCTCCAGGATGCGCAGCGTGCCCAGCGCATCGGAATTCGCCGTGTATTCCGGCGCCTCGAAGCTCACCGCCACGTGGCTCTGGGCACCGAGATTGTAGATCTCATCGGGCTGCACCTGCTCGATGATCCGGATCAGGTTGGTGCTGTCCGTGAGGTCGCCGTAGTGCAGCACCAGCCGCGGGTCGCTCTCGTGCGGATCCTGATAGAGATGATCAATCCGGCTGGTGTTGAAGCTGCTCGCCCGCCGCTTGATGCCGTGCACCGTGTAGCCCTTCTCCAGCAGCAGCTCCGCCAGGTAGCTGCCGTCTTGCCCGGTGATGCCGGTGATCAGGGCGGTTTTGGGCATGGATTCCGGAGGGTGATTCAGAGCGGGCACTCAGGCGAAGGGTGGCTCAGGCACACCGATGGTGTGTCCAGAGCCACGGGTGGGAGCACGTGCTCAACCACCTCAACAGCCTCGGCAAGCCTGGCATGAGAGCGTTAAGCAGAACGCCGGCGCTGCCCTGCTGCGATCCGGTAAACCCGCCGACCACCGCGGAGCCTTGGCTAAGGGGTCAAGGCATAAGGTCTTTTCGTCGAATCTGGCCTCTCCACCATTCCAAGACCCTTCGCCATTGCTGCGACGCTGGGCCTGATGGCGAGCCTGGCCGGCGGCCCTGCCGCCCTGGCGGTCCCACTGCAGAAAGCTCCTGCAGGCCCAGCCGAGCCGGCGCCACGCAGCCGTGTCGTCTACGACACCTACATCCTCGGCCCCGGCGACACCCTCCAGATTGAGCTGCTCGACATTCCCGAGCTCAGCGGCACCTTCTCGATCGGGCCGGACGGCACCCTCTACCTACCCCGCCTGCGTGCGCTCTATGTGGAGGGCCTCACGGTGGAAGAGCTGCGCCTGTTCCTCACCGATCAGTTCCGCACCTACGTGCGCAGCCCGCAGCTCTACATTCGCCCCGTGGGCTATCGGCCCGTGCGCATCTACGTGGGCGGTGAGGTGCGCCGGCCTGGGTACTACACCCTCTCGGGCGTCCAAGCGATCGGCGCCGACCAGAACTCCGGCGACACCCAGCAGGAGGTGGCCACAGGCTCCACCGCTCTGGGGCAGGGAACCATCACGGCTCGGTCCTCCATCAGCGGCGGCAGCAGCTCCAACACGCTGTTCCCCACCGTGTTCGACGCCATCCGCAACGCCCAGGGCATCACCCCCTTCTCCGATCTCGCCCAGGTGCAGGTGACCCGCCGCCAGCCCCTCAGCAGCGGCGGCGGCCGCATCCGCGCCAACCTCAACTTCCTCGCGCTGATCACCGACGGCGACGAATCCCAGAACATCCGCCTGTTCGACGGCGATGTGGTGAGCGTGGGCAAGAGCCCGGTGGTGCTGCGCGAACAGCTGCTCAAGGCCGGGCAGACCAACCTCAGCCCCCAGTTCATTCAGGTGTACGTGAGCGGGCGCGTGAAAACCCCCGGCGGTGTGACCCTGCCCCAGGGATCGGCTCTCACCCAGGCCATCACCCTGGCCGGTGGCATGCAGCTGCTCAAGGGCAAGGTGGAGTTCGTCCGCTTCACCCGCGAAGGCGAAATCGATCGGCGCGTGTTCAGCTACAGCCCCGGCGCCGCCAGTGGCAGCCCCACCAACCCGATCCTGATGGCGGGCGACATCATCCGCGTGCAGGACAGCGCCCTCTCCGCCACGGTGGGTGTGCTGAACGAGCTCTCTGCGCCATTCGTGGGTGTCTATTCGGTGTACAGCCTGTTCAAACCCTGATGACCAGCTCGATCACCCCGGCGCAGGCCAGCCAACCCGCCCAGGGCGGTGCGGAGGATGAGATTGATCTGCGCCAGTTGGCGGCAGCCCTGCAGCGCCGCTGGCGCCTGATCGCCAAGGTGGCCGGCGGCACGCTGCTGCTCTCGGCCGTCTACGCCTTTCTCAGCAAACCGGTGTGGGAAGGGGAATTTCAGATCGTGCTGGCCAGCAAGGAGTCGCCCACCGGCGGTGCCCAAGCCCTGCTGCAGGCCAACCCTGGCCTGGCCGCGCTGGTGGGCGGCAAAGGAGGTGAGAACAAACTGGAAACCGAAGTGAAGGTGCTCGAAAGCCCCTCAGTTCTCAAACCGGTGTTCGACTTCGTGAAAACCCACAAAGCAGCAGCCGGGGAGGATGTAGATCGTTGGCGCTACAGCAATTGGCTCAAGAGCAACCTCACCATCAAGCTGGAAAAGGGCACCGCTGTTCTCAACCTCACGTATCAGGACCGCGACCGTGACTTGGTGCTGCCCGCCCTGCAGCGCATCTCCCAGGCCTACCAGGCCTACTCCGGCCGCGACCGCGAGCGCGGCATCGCCCAGGCGATCCGCTATCTCGATCAACAGATCAGCCGTTACCGGCTGGAGAGCGTGACCTCGCTGCGCCTCGCCCAGCAGTTCGCCATCGAGCAGGACCTCACCGCCCTCAAGGGGGAGGACAAAGGCGACACCGACGTGGTGAATTCCCTCAACATTGAGGCCATCCGCGTGCAGGCCGCCAACGAGATCCGCAACATCAACGAGCAGCTCAAACAGATGCGCGCGCTTAGCGACGATCCTGAAGCGTTGATGTACCTCGGCAGCAACACTCCCGAGCTGGCTGCCAAGGGCCTGCCCCAGACCCTCGACCGGATCGACACGGAGCTGGCCAACTTGCGCGCCACCTACACCGACAGAGACGACAGCATCCGCCGCCTCAAGCTGCGCCGCAGCGTGCTAACCGACACGCTTAAACGCCAGACCTACGGCTACCTGTTCGCCAAACGCACCGCCGCTCAGGCCCGGTTAGCGGCCGCGGAACGCCCCAAGGGCGTGCTGATCCGCTACCGCGAACTGCTGCGCGAGGCGGCCCGTGATGAAGCCACCCTCAACCGCCTCGAAGCCGAGCGGCAGGTGCTGGCCCTGGAGCAGGCCCGCAAGCAGGACCCCTGGGAGCTGATCTCCACCCCCACCCTGCTCGACAAGCCGGTGTCGCCCCGCAAGGGCCGCATCCTTGCCCTCGGCCTGCTGGCCGGCCTTGTGCTCGGCAGCGGTGCCGCCCTGGTGGTGGATCGCCGCAGCGGCCGCGTTTTTGCCGAAGACGAACTGCAGCAGCTCCTGCCAGGCCCGCTGCTGGCCCATCTCGCCCCCGGCGATCCGCAGGCCCTCGCCGGACAACTCACCCTGCTGGCCCGCGGCAGCCTGGCCGGCAGCCATCGCGTGGCCCTGATCCCCGTTGGCCTCACCTCAGACTCCCCTGGCTTGCAGGAGCTGCTCGATCAGCTGCGCCAGACCATGCCCCACACGGAGCTGCTCTGCAGCGCTGATCTGGTGGCCGCCGCCGGCTGCGATCACCAACTGCTGATCACCAGCCCCGGCGCCCCCACGCGCTCCCAGCTGGCCCAGCTGCGCCAGCAACTCGATCTGCAGGGCAGGCCCATCACCGGCTGGCTGCTGCTGGATGCCACCGGTGCGGTGTAACCGGCGCGGCGCCCTCCTCGCCGCCCCCCTGGCCCTGCTGCCTCTGCTGCCCCTGCCCGGCCTGGCCCAGGGCCAAACCCAGACCCAGTGGGCACCACTGCCAGGCAACAAAGCCGGCACCTCACCGAGCAGCAGCCCCAGCTGGCTGCCCCTGCCAACGGCCAATCCAGGCAGCGCCACCCCGGGTGTGCTCTGGCAGCCGCTGCCCAGCGGCCCAGGCCAGCCCGGCGATGCCGGCAGCGTGAACTGGCAACCCCTGCCTCCATCCGAGCAATCGCTGCTGCCTCCAGCCCCGGCAAGCGCCACGCCAGCTGCCGGTGCCGCTGGTCGCCCCCAGACCCCCAGCACCCCCGCTGAGGCAGAGGCTCTGCTCAACAGCCTCGAGCCACTGCCCGCCGACTACCCGCCGCTGCTTCGTCTGGGCCCCGCCGTTCCCACCGCCAACCAGCTCGCCGAGCAGCAGGGCCAGATCAGTGGTTTCACCCTCTCGCCCTTCAGCGGCGGCTCCGCCGGCGGCACCGGCAACCAGAACTACGCCGTGCGCCTCGATGCCGGCCTCACCGATCAGCTGCAGCTCTCCGGCTTCTATTCCAACGCCGACGATCCCCTCTATGCACCCATCCCCAGCAGGGCCAGCCAGCCGGCCAACTTCTGGGAGAGCTACGGCGCCGCCCTGCAGTGGCAGCTGCTCAACACCAAGGCCTGGAAGCTCGGCCTCGCCGGCTCCCTCGAAGCCTGGAACGTGGGCAGCGGCGGCTGCGACAGCTTCTCCTGCAAGGGCAACGACAGCGCCAGCCCCAACATCTTCAACAACTCCGGCAGCCGCGTTTACACACGCAACCTCGTGGGCTCCCTCGCCCTGCCGATCACCTGGCAGGCCGCCCCGCAGTGGCAATTCAGCTTCAGCCCAGGCGTCAGCTTCCTTCCCGCCAGCCAGGGTGCCGGCCAGGGCGGAGCCGGCAGCTTCTATGGCAACAACGTGTTCGTGAGTGGCGGCATCAGCTGGCAACCCAGCCGCCACCTCACCCTGTTCAGCTCGGCCCTGATGCCATTCGGCCCCGGCAGCAACAGCTTCAACGGTGATCTGGTGTTCAGCCGCGTACCCATCCTCACGGCCGGCCTCAACTGGGCTCTCAACCCACGCATCGCCCTCGAGGGCACGCTCACCAACGGCTGGGGCGCCACGCCGGCCACCGCCCTGCTCGCCCTGCCCTCCAGCAATCGCCTCGGCTACTTCGCGCGCTTCGTTTACACACCGGCCGCTCCCGACACTCCCCAACCGCCGCTCAGCCCACGCCGGCGCTCCCTCGCCAGCGGCGGCCTCACCGTGAACACCGCCCTGGTGCCGCCCAACGGCACCACCCAGCTCTGGGCCAATGCCGACAGCAGCGGCAATGTTTTCGGCTACGCGGGCTATTCGATCTCCAACATCCTCCAGCTCGATCTGTTCAAGGGCGGGGTGTTCAACAACGTGCCCCAGACCACACCGCTCGCCGACACCTACACCAACAACGGCGCACTCCAGTGGCGCTTCGGGGGCAAGGCCACCATCCTCAGCCCCCTGCGCGGCTTCCCCATCTGGGTTGGCGGCCGCATCAGCCTCGGCCGCGAATACTCACCCGGCAGTGGCCAGGGTTACGTGTTCGCCGAATCCATCTCCACCTGGGAGGCCAGCCCCAACCTCTCTCTGCACTTCAATCCAAAGGTGGCCTGGAGTGGCGTGGGCACACCCTGGGCCATCGGCCTCGGCGCCAACATTCAGCTCGGCCGCAGCTTTCAGCTCATCCCCGAGGCCAACCTCGTGGGCAGCGACATCAGCCAGAGCAATGCCACCCTCGCCCTGCGCTGGCTGGCCAGCAAAACCGTGCAGTTCGATCTCTACGTCGGCAACGCCGCTGGCCTGCTCGATATGGGCCAACTGCTCGGCGCCGGCCAGGCACGCCTCGGCGGCCGGCTGATCCTGAGCTTCTGAGCCAATGGCTCAGCCCTCCCCTCGCAGCTGGCGCAGCAGTTCGTCGTCGTCGAGACTGCTCACCTGCTCCACCCGCTCAGCCCAAGCTGGCGCGATCAGCTCTGCCGGCGGCGCAGCTGCTGCCTCAACCAGCGGGGTATCAGCCCGCGCATCGGGGAATAGTTCCGCGAGGAAGTAGGCCGTGAGATCGTCGATCGTGGGGTGCTCGAACACCAGCGATTCGGTGAGTCTGATGCCGAGGTTGGTTTCCAGCAGCACCATCAGTTCTAGTGCCATCAGCGAATCGAGCCCCAGGTTGAACAGCGGTTCACCGGAATCGATCTGATCGGCATCGCCCATGCCCATCACCTTGGCCAACTGCTCCTGCACGAAGCGGCGCAGCAGCCGAGGCCGCTCGGCCGCCGGAGTGCCCGCCAGCAAAGCCACGTAGGCCGGCGCTGCGGTGGCCTCGCCGCTGGCTGTGGCCTCAGCGCTGGCGGCCTCAGCAGCCACCAACAGCTGCAACGGCGCCGCCGGCCGCGCTCCCGCCTGGCGGGCGATCCGCGGCCAATCAACATCCAGCACGCCGATCACGCCGCTCACACCGCGGGCGATCAGCTCCCCCAGGGCCTCCAGCGCCAGGGCCGGCTCTAGCACCCGCACGCCCATCGCCTCCAGCCGCTGCCGCTGCCGCTCCTCCAAGGCGCCCGCCATGCCGGCACCGGCCCACGGCCCCCACTGCAGGCTCATCCAACCCGGCCGCGCCGCCACGGCCATCGCCCCATCCAGGGCGCCGTTGGCGGCCCCATAGGTGCTCTGGCCTGGTGAACCCAGCAGCGCCGCCATCGAGGAAAACTGCACCACTAGTTCCGGCTCGATCCGGCAGCGCTGCAGCGCCGCTTCGATCCGCTGCCAGCCCTGCCACTTCGGCGCCACCACCGCCTGCAACCGCTCAAGGGTCTGCCCCTCGATCAGGCCGTCGTCAACAATGCCAGCGGCGTGAAACACACCGCGCAGCGGCAACCCAGCCGGCAGTGCGGCCAGCTCCGCCGCCAGCTGCTGCTCCAAGGGCTCCGCCGCCGCCCCGCTCGCCGCCAGATCCATGGCCAATAGGCGGCAGCGTACCCCCTGCCCGGCCAGCTCTCGCAGCAGCAGCACCGCCTCCGGACCGGGCTGGGCCACTGAGCGGGCCAGCAGTACCAGCGATCGCGCACCCTGGGCCGCCAGCCAGCGGGCCAGCTGCAGGCCGAGCCCACCCAAGGCCCCGGTGATCAGGTAAGTGCCATCGCTGCGGATCGCACCGGCCTGCTGCGCAGGATGGCGGATCACCACCTTGCCCACGTGGCGGGCCTGGGCCATCAGGCGGAAGGCCTCCACCGCGCGCTCCACGGTGAACACCTGCAGCGGCAGCAGCTGCAGGTGGCCAGCCGCCAGATCCGCCAACACCTGCTCCAGCAAACCTCGCACCAGCTGCGGCTGCGCCGCGGCCACCTCCAGCAGATCAAACGGCAAGTAGCGGGCATCGGGGCGCCGCTCGGCCGCCTCGGCCCGGCTCCACACCTCGATCTTGCCCAGCTCCACGAAGCGACCCCCGACCGCCAGGGCTTCGAAGCTGGCATCCACCCAGTCGCCCTTGAGGCTGTTGAGCACCACGTCAACGCCGCAGCCGCCCGTGGCCGCCAACACCTCCTCGCTGAAGGCCAGGCTGCGGGAATCAAACACCGCGGCGCAGCCCTGCTGCAGCAGGCCGGCCCGTTTGGCAGCGCTGGCGGTGGCCAGCACGCGGGCGCCGCGGCGCAGGGCCACCTGCAGAGCCGCCTGGCCCACCCCGCCCGCAGCCGCATGGATCAGCACCGTTTCCCCGGGCTGCAGGCCAGCGAGGGTGTCGAGGCCGTACACCGCCGTGAGGAAAGCGGTGCTCAGGCTGGCCCCCTGCTCGACGCTGAGGGCCTCGGGCAGGGGCACACACAGATCGGCACGGCACAACACGTGGCTGGCCAGGCTGCCCACCGCCAGGGCCGCCAGCACCCGCTGGCCCACCAGGGCTGGATCCACCCCTTCACCCACCGCCACCACACGGCCCACCGCCTCACCGCCAAAGGGAACCTGGGCCGCGTCATCGAGCCCCAGCTGGCGGCTGTAGTTGCGTAAAAGGCCCAGGGCGTTCAGCACATCCCGGAAATTCAAGCCGGTGGCCTCCACCGCCAGCTCCAGCTCACCGGCCGCCGGCTGCTGGGGCGGCAGCAACGCCGGCTGCAGGCTCTCCAATAGGCCGAACTGGGCCGTGGTGAAGCGGTAGCGCGGCGGTTGCAGGGGCTGCAGGCGCTGCACCAACAGCCGCTGGCCATCCCAGGCCAGGGCCGGCTCCTGCTCTGCCAGCTCCGCCACCGCCCGCCAGGGCAGGGGGCTGCCCTTGGCGCGGCTGCCGACCGGCAGCTGCAGGCTCAACCAGCGGCAGGCGGGGCGCTCCAGAGCCAGCGTGCGCAGCAGCGCCGCCAGGGCCGCCTGGCTCGGACCATCCCCCTCCAACACCAGCCACACCCGCTGCGGCAACAGCGTGCGGCGCGCCAGATCTAGCAGCTCGGCGGCGGCCCGCTCCAGCGGCAGGGTCTGAAGATTGGGCCAGTGGATCAGTGGCGCCTCAGGCCCGGCCGGGGGTTCCGGACTGAGGGCCCCATCGGCGCCAGAGCCGCCTTCCGGCGGCTGCCAGGCCGCCCGCACCAGCCAGCGCTGATGGGGCGGTACCTGGGTGAGCGCAGGGTCGTCCAGCAGGGGGAACAGCCAATCGAGCGCCTGGCGGGGCAGCCGCCGCAGCCGGAAGCCCCGCACCCAGCCGATCAAGGCCCCCGCGCTGAACAGCTGCAGATCGGCCCGCACGAAGGCCGGCTCAGCACTGGCCAGCAGCTGCACGCGGCACTCCAGCCGATCCGGCAACGGCAGCTGCGCCAACTGGAGCTCCTCCAGGCCCACGGGCAGAAAGAGCTGGCCGGCCGCCGCCTGCGGATCGAGGGTGGCGGCCACCGCCTGGAAGCAGCCATCCAGCAGGGCCCAGTCTGCCGCACAGGACGGTCGCTGCAGCTGAGCCCAGGCCAGCTGCTCCTGCCGTTTCAGCTGCTGGAGGGGCCGGAAGGCTGGCCCGTAGCTCAGACCAAAACCGGCCAGGGCGTCGTAAAAGCCGTCTAAGCTGAGCTCAGCAGCGTCACCTGGTTCAGGCGTCAAGACGTCCGCGTTGGCGAGGGAGAGCACTTCCCCTGCAGCCCGCGCACTGCCATGGCTGCTCCAAACTGCTGCAGCGGCAGGTTGGCTGTGGAATTCAATCCGCTCACCAAGCACCACCTGCAGGGTTGTGGGCTCAGGCTGCAGCCGCAACGGCTGATCCAGCTCCAGATCGGCCAGGGCGAGCGCTTCGCCCCGCTGAGCCATGGCCTGCAGGGCCAGCATCAAGAACCCGGAAGCCGGGAACACCACCTGAGACCGGATGCAATGGTCGGCCAGATCAGCGGGGGCCTGGGCCGACAGCCAGGTGCTGAAGCGCTGGTCGCGCCCCCCCGGCAAGGCCAGGGGCACCAACACAGCGGCGGCGGCTGGATCGGCGGCAGTGGCCGGTTGAGGGCCCACAACGGCCTGGCGCTGGATTTGCCTGAGCCAGAGGCTGGCGGCAGCCTCACCCTGGCCGGCACGGCTCCACCAGTAGCGCTTCCGCTGGAAGGGGTAGCCCGGCAGCGCCACGCGTCGATGGGGGAAGGGGCGATGCAGGCCGCGCCAATCCACCGCAAATCCCTGGCGATGCAATCCGGCCAGGCTGGCCAAGATCACCGACCAATCCCCCTGCCCCGGGCGCAGGCTCGGCCACCAGCTCAGCTGCGGATCCGGCAGACACTGCCGCCCCATGCCGATCAGGGTGGGGCGCGCCCCCAGCTCCAGGAACGTGTCGATCCCCTGGGCTGCTGCCGCGGCCATCGCATCGGCGAAGCGCACCGGGCTGATCACGTGATCGCACCAGTAATCGGGCTGGGCGATTTCAGGACCCGCCAGACGACCCGTGAGATTGCTCAGCAGCGGCAGGGTGGGCGGCGAGAAGCGAAGGCCGTTGAGCAGCTGTTCGAAATCCGACAGCATCGGCAGCATCGCCGGCGAGTGGAAGGCGTGCGACACCGCTAGAGGTGTGGCCTGCAGCCCCGCCGCCCGGGCAGCTCGCTCCTGCGCCTCGATCAGCGCCAGCGGGCCCGACACCACCGTGTTGTTGGGGCCATTGAGGGCCGCCACGGCCAGCGACTCGCCGCCGGGCAGCTCCGCCATCAGGGCCTCGGTGCGAGCCTGCGACGCCAGCACGGCCAACATGCCGCCGCCGCCGGGAAGAGCCTGCATCAGCCGGCCCCGCGCCGCCACCAGCCGCAGCGCATCTTCCAGGCTGAACACTCCGGCCAAGTGGGCCGCCACCACCTCCCCCACGCTGTGCCCCAGCACCAGATCCGGGCGGATTCCCCAGCTCAGCCACAGCTGGCTGAGGGCATAGCCCACCGCGAACAACGCCGGCTGGCTGTAGCGGGTTTGGTTGAGATGTTGCGCCGCAGCCTCCTGGGCTTCCGGCGGCGCGAACAGCACCTCCGCCAGCGGGGTATCGAGCAGGGGATCGAGCACCGCCGTGCAACGCTCGAACGCCTCGCGGAACAGCGGATGCTCGGCGTAAAGCGCCTGGGCCATGCCCAGCGCCTGCGACCCTTGCCCGGTGAACAGGAAGGCCAGCCGACCCGGCCGGCGAGAGGGCTGGGCCATCGCCACACCAGGGGGTAGCTGCCCTGCGGGGCAACCCGCCGCCACCGCCTCCAGCTGGGCCAGCAGCTGGCTGCGATCCACCGCCAGGGCGGTGAGCCGCCGCCCCAGCTGGCTACGGCACTGGTTGGCCGTGGCGCACACATCCGCTATCGCCAACCGCGGTTCCGCCAACAGCTGCTCCTGCAGCTGGCGGGCGTGCTGCCGCAGGGCGGCCTCGCTGCGGGCCGAGAGGGTGAGCAGCTGCAGTGGCAGGCGGACGCCATAGCGCGGGGCCGGCGGCTGCAGCGGCGCCGGCCCCAGAACCGCATGGGCGTTGGTGCCGCCGAAACCGAAGGAGCTCACGCCCACCACCGCCGGCGCCTCCGGCCGGGGGAAGGGCTCGAGCTGAGTTTGCACCTGCAGCTTCAACCCCTGGAAATCGATCGAGGGGTTGGGGGTACAGAAATGCAGGCTGGGAGGGAGCTGGCGATGGCGCACGCAGAGGGCCGCCTTGATCAGGCCGGTGATGCCGGCGGCGGTTTCCGAATGCCCGAGGTTGGTCTTCACCGAGCCCACGCGGCACGGTTCGGATTCAGGCCGTCCCTCCCCGAGCACGGTGCCCAGGGCCCGCAGCTCGATCGGATCCCCCTGGCGGGTGCCGGTGCCGTGGGCCTCCACATACTGAGTGCTAGCCGGAGCGATGCCGGCCCGGGCGAAGGCAGCGCGCACGCAGGCGATCTGGGCCCGCAGGTTGGGGGCGACCATGCCGTTGCTGCGGCCATCGGAATTCACGGCCGTGCCGTGGATCAACGCATAGATCGAATCCCCATCTGCCAGGGCGGCCTGCAGCGGCCGCAGCAGCACCGCGCCGGCCCCCTCAGAGCGCACATAGCCGTTGGCCGCTGCATCGAAGCTCTTGCAGCGGCCGTCTGGCGCCAGCAGGCCGGCCTTGCAGAAACTGCTCTGAATGCCGGGGTGGATCAGGGCCTGCACGCCACCGGCCAGGGCGGCACTGGCCTCCCCGCGCCAGAGGCTCTCACAGGCCAGGTGCACCGCCACCAGCGAGCTGGAGCAAGCGGTGTCCACCGTGAAGCTGGGGCCCTTGAGATCAAAGAAATAAGAGAGCCTGTTGGCCGCGATGCAACCCGTGTTGCCCGGCAGCACGAACGGTTCGTTATCGGGTATGGCCAGATCGGACTCGGAAGCCCACAGCAGCGAGCTGTAGTCGGCACTGGAGATGCCCATGAACACACCGGTGCCCGTGCCGCGCATGCGCTCCAGAGGCAGGCCGGCATCTTCCAGCGCCTGCCAGGCCACCTCCAGCAGCAGCCTCTGCTGCGGATCCATGCACACCGCCTCGCGCGGCGAGATGCCGAAAAAGGCAGGATCAAATTGATCGATGCCATCGATGAAGCCGCCGTGGCGCACGTGCTGATGCAACGGCGCCTGCGGATCGGGATCGAAATGAAGGCCCAGATCCCAGCGATCGGGCGGCACCTCGCTGATGGCATCGCGCCCCTTGCGCAGCAGATCCCAGAACGTCGCCGCACTGTTGGCACCCCCCGGCAGGCGACAGCCGATGCCCACGATGGCGATGGGGTCCGGTGTGAGCCGCGGCGTGTCTCCCATCAACCCCCGAGGTATCCAGCCTGAATCCTGCGGCGATTCTCCAGCAGTACCCGATCAAAGGGCCCCAGGCTTCGGGGTGAAAGCTGCGGATCCAGATCGGCCAGGCGCGCCAGGGCTCGCACATCGAGATCCAGCTCGTAGGTGGAGATCGCCCGGACCATCGGTGCCGCCAGCCAGCGATGCAAGGGGCCAGGCAGCACGCGGGGTGTGTAGAGCAGCGTGGTGAGTTGGGTGCAGGCATCCGCCAGAGGCAGAAAGAACATCACCACTCGCAGCCGAAAGCGCCGTAGGCGCTCACCACGCCGCCAGGTCTGCTCATACACCGTGAGCGGCGGCGCAAAGCTGGTCACCCAGTCGTTGGCGAAGGCGTCGGCGGGGCGGATATCGATGAAAGCGTCGAACAAACGCGGGAAGGGCTTCTGCGGCCCGCTGTTCCACACGCGCGTGGCGTTGAGCTCCAGGTCCACGCGCAGCTGCACCTGGGCGGGATCGCGGAAGCCGAACACCTGATGAATGGTGGTGGTGTGCTCGGTTTCAGTGAAGTTGTCGAGCGTGAGCTCCAACGGGGCCGGCACGGTGTGCAGCGTGATCCCGGCAAGTAGCAGATCGGCGTGAGGCCAACTCGGCAATGGGGGCAGCGCCTGGGGGGGCTCCTGCGGCTGCGGCTGCCGCAACCAGATCAGCCCATGGGCCTCGCGCACCTGGAAGGCGTGGTGGCGCAGCTCCGCCGCCGGCATCAGCGGACAGTGCACGGCCCCATCGCGATCGAAGCGCCAGCCGTGGTAAGCGCACTCCAGCTGCTCCCCCCGCACCCGCCCCGCCGCCAGCGACATGCGCCGGTGCGGGCAGGCCTCCCTCACCGCTGCCGCCACGCCGGAGGCGGTGCGAAATAGCACCAGCGGCTCGCCGCAGAGCTGGAGCCGCAGCGGCCGGCGCCGCAACTGCCGGGTGGGCAGCAGTGGATGCCAATGGCGCAGGCCGGCCCGGTAGCGGCAAGTGTTCTCAGCCATGCACCAGCAGATCCGCCAGGAAGGTGCGGGTGTAGGGATCGACCAACTGCTCGAAATCCGGACAGCGCACACCCAACCGCTCCAGGCGCTCCAGGCTGCGGCTGCAACGGGGCCGGGCCTTGAGGCCCGGCTGATTGAGCTCGGGGTAGGTGAGCTGTTCCGGCCCCCAGCGATGGGTGAAGAAGGGCTGCAACGGGTAAAGGGGGTTACTGGGAGTTGCAGCCAGGACCTCCAACCAACCCGGCAGAGGCTCGGGCCGCAGGGGCGCACCGCGGGCGATCAGGCCCTCCAGAAAGGTTTTCCACAACACCGGCCGCGGGTGGTGCAGGTGCAGCACATCCGGCCCGGGGCCATCGGCGGGCAGCGGAGTCCAGGCCATGGCGCCGATGGCCTGCACCACGTAATCCACGGGCACGAGATCGAGCTCCATCTGCAGCTCCGGCGCCTGGCCCAGGGCCAAGCAGCCGCGCACCAGACGATGCAGGAAGTCTTGCTCGTGCCAGGCACCGCTGCGGGAGTGGCCGGCGATCAGGGGCGGGCGGTAGAGGCGCACCGGCAAACCGGCGCGGGCTGCCTGCCACACCAACCGCTCGCTGACCCATTTGGTCTGCGAATAGCCGAGGTGAATGCCCTGCCATGCGGCGAGATCGGTCGTTTCATCGAGCTCAAGCCCGCGGTAGGCAGCCCCTTCGTAAACCGAGGTGCTGGAGATAAACTCCATCGCAACGCCAGCCTCCGCCGCCAGCTCCAGCACCGCCAAGGTGCCACCCACATTGGCGGCCCGCAGTTGGCCGTAGGGAGCCACATAGCTCAGCTGAGCACCGTTGTGCAGGATGCCCCCCAGCTGGTCAAGCAGGCCGGCCCTAACGCTGGGGTCGAGCCCCAGCCCCGGCAGGGCCAGATCCCCAGGGAGAGCCACGATGCGGCTAACCCAAGCCTCACTCAAGAGGCCGTACTTCTCGAGATTGGCTCGCACACGGCCGCGGGCTGCGGCCACATCAGCGGCCCGCACCAGGCAGATCACGCTCAGCTCGGGGTCACGCTCCAGCTGATCAGCCAGCAGGAAGGCCCCAAGGAAACCAGTGGCGCCGGTGAGCAGGATCGATCGCCCGGGCGCCGCGGCCGTTGGCGGCAGCGCCTGAAGCGCCGCCTGCAAGGGGGCGGGCAGACGGGCTTCCGCGCCAAGGTCGATCACGGCCCCGGGCAGCTCGGCGCCGGGAGCCTGCAGCTGCGCCAGCAGGTGCGTCGCCAGGCTGCCAAGGGTGGGCTCACCAGCCAGAGCGCCGAGGCCCAGGCTCACCCCCAGGCCCGATTGCACAGCCACCGCCAGCTCCACGGCCATCAGCGAATCCAAACCCAGCGCATCCAGGCGGATGTCGGCCTGCAGCTCGTCCGCAACGAAGCCACCCAGCTCCGCCAACAGATCCGCCAGGCAGCGCTCCACGGCACGGCGGGCCTGATCCGGCGACAGGCCAGGCAGGTCTGCCGCCAGTGCCTGCAACCGCGGCGCCAGGGGATGAGCTGCGGCCGCCGGCCGCAGCGGAGCCAGCACCACCCGCCCCTGGCGCGGTAGCCAGCGCTCCAGCAGCGCCACGGCCTGAGCCGGCTGCAGCAGCTCCAGGCCGTTCTGCTGCTGGGCCGCCATGCCGCCGCCGGCCCATGGCCCCCAGTTGATGGCCAAACCCGGCAACCCCTGGGCGCGCCGCTGCAGCACCAGGCCGTCGAGAAAACCATTGGCTGCCGCGTAGGCCGCCTGGCCAGGCGATCCCATGGCGGCAGCCAGGGAGGAATACACCACAAAGAAGCCGTGGGGCATCCCGCGGCTAGCGCGATCCAAATGCAGCCCCCCCTGCACCTTGGCGGCCGCCACCGCGGCGCATCGCGCGGCCGTTTGATTGGTGAGCAGGCCGTCATCCAGCACACCGGCAGCGTGGATGATGCCCGCCAGCGGCCGGCCGGAGGCCGCCAGCCGGGCAAACAGAGCCTCCACAGCGCCGGCATCCTTCACATCCAGCTGCTCCAGCGCCAGCTCCACACCGGCCTGGCGCAAGGCCGCCAGCCGCTGCTGCTGCGCCGGGCTCGGGGCCCCTCGCCCCACCAGGGTGAGGTGGCTCGCCCCCCAGCGCTGCAGAGCCTCGGCCGTGGCCAGGCCCAGGGCCCCGAGCCCACCGCTGATCAGCGTGGTGGCGGTGGGCGGCAGTTGCGGCGGGCCAGCGTTGGGCCCTGCCGCCAGTGGCTCCCAGGCCAGCTGCTGCACCAATCCCCCGCCATCGAGGCGCCATTCCTGGCCAGCGCTTGGGCCAGGCTGCTGCGCCAGCAGCTCGGCCAGGCCTTCGCCAGCGGCGCCGCACCACAGCAGGCCGCCAGCCTGAGGGCCCAGCTCCCGGGCCCAGCTGCGGGCCAGGGCAGCCCAGGCCTCACCGGCGGGCGTTTCGGGGCCCTCCAGCAACCAGTGCACCGGCCCCAGCCGTGGCATGCGGGCGATCAGGCCCTGAAGCAGCGGCAGCTGCTGCTGCCAGAAGGGCTCTGCCAGGTGCTGCAGATCAGCCGGTGGGGCCAGCAGCAGCACCGGGGGTGCCGTACAGGCCTCGAAAGCCTGATCGATACCCTCCAGATCCTCGAACACCCTGGGATGGTTCGGCAACGCCGCCGCCAGGGCGCTTCGCAGGGCTGGGCTGCCCCCCAGCAGCCACAGCTCAGGCGGCATGCTCCGCGCCACCGCCGCCGGCAGCGGCCGCCAGCTGCGCTGGTGCTGGAGTTCCAAACCGGCGATGGGATCGGCGCTGCTCTGCTCCTCCACCCAGCAGCGCACGCCATCGAAGGGCGTGGTGGGCAGCACCTGCAACGGCCATCGGCCCACGGGCTCCAGGGGTTGCCAATCGATCGGGTGGCCCGCCAGCCAGAGCTGCACCAACGCCGCCGGCTCCGGGTCCTGCAGCACCAGGGGCTCTCCGTAGCCGTGCTGCTGCAACACCTCCGCCGCCGCGGCATCGGCCGGGATCAGGCGCAGCTGCGGCGGCGTGCCGGCCAACGCCTCGGCCAGGGCCTCCTGCCTGGGCCCGTAGACCATGGCCGTGGCTGCCACTCCGAAGCGGCACCAGGCCTGCCAGTGGTCGGCCGTGGAGGCCTCCTGCAGCGCCACAGCCACGGCGGGAGGCTGGGGCGGCACTGCCTGCAACGGCACCGAGGCCAGGCGCTCGGCCGCATCACGGGCATCGGCCGCCTGCAGGGCAAGCCGCCAGGGCAAGCCACTGCGGCTGCGGCGGCTGGTGGCACAGATCGCCGGCCAAGCCGAGGCCGGCTGCTGCGGCAACCAGGCCGCCAGCTCCTGTGCCAGCTGGCGCAGGGCGGCATCGGATCCAGCGCTGAGCAGCAGCCAATCCTGCTCCCGCAAGGGGGGTGCCGGCTCCGGCAGCTCCGGCCGCAGGCTGCCGGGGGCCTGCTCCACCAGCACATGGGCATTGGTGCCGCTGAAGCCGAAGGAGCTCACCGCAGCGCGCCGCGGCCGCGGGTCTGCCTCCAGCGGCTGCGGCCAGGGCTCGGCGGTGGCGGGGATCTGCAGGGCCCAGTCGTCCCAGTTCAGGTAGGGGGTGCGCTGGCGCAGGTGCAGATGGGGAGGGATGCTGCCATGCTGCACCATCAGCACCGTCTTGATCAGGCCGGCGATGCCGGCGGCACCCTCCAGGTGGCCCAGGTTGGTTTTCAGCGAACCCAACCGCAGGGGCTCACCGCGCTCACGGCGGCCATAGATCGGCGCTAAGGCCTTGAGTTCGATCGGATCCCCCAGGGGCGTGCCGGTGCCATGGGCCTCGAGCACATCAATCGCATCGCCGCTGAGCTGGGCCTGCTCCAGGGTGCGGCGAATCAGGGCGGCCTGGGCCTCGCCATTGGGCACCGTCAGGCCGGCACTGGCGCCGTCCTGATTGACCCCACTGCCGCGCAGCACCGCCAGAATCGGATCACCGGCCGCGAGGGCATCGGCCAGACGCTTGAGCACCACCGCACCACAACCCTCGCCGCGCACGTAGCCGTCGGCGGCGGCGTCGAACGTTTTGCAGTGGCCGTCGGCGGCCATCATGCCGCTGCGGGCGAAACAGAGGCTGTTCACCGGGGTGAGCAGCAGGCTCACGCCCGCAGCCACAGCCAGATCGGTGCAGCGATCTCGCAGGCTGCGGCAGGCCAGATCCACCGCCACCAGCGAACTAGAACAGGCGGTATCCACCGCCAGGGCAGGGCCCTGCAGGCCGAGCACATAAGCCAGCCGCCCCGCCGCCATCGCGAAACTGGTACCGGTGGCGAAGTACATGTCCAAGCCTTCGTCCGGAGCCTGGCCCCGCAGCTGCCGCCAGGCGTAGTCGCCCGTGCAGATGCCCACGTACACCCCCGCCGACTGGCCCCGGAGGCGGGCCGGGTCTACGGCGGCGCGCTCCAGTGCCTCATGAACCACCTCCAGCAGCAGCCTGTGCTGCGGATCCATAGCCTGGGCTTCCCGCGGCGAGATGCTGAAGCGGGCTGGATCGAAGCGATCGGGCGCCTGAAGAAAAGCCCCATGGCGGCAGTGCATGCGGCCAGGGGTGCCCGGGGTGGGGTCGTAGAAGCGCTCCAGCGGCCAGCGGCTGGCCGGCACTTCAGACACCGCCTCGCCACCCTCCAGCAGAAACTGCCAGAAGGCCTCCGGGCTCTGCAGATCGGGCCGGCCTGGGCCAGCGGGAAAGCGGCAGCCCATCCCCACCACGGCAATCGGCTCAGCCGCCAACAGGCGGCGCTGATCCGCCGCCTTCTGGGCCAGCAGGGCCAGCTGCAGGGTGGAGAGGGCTTCAGCCACGGGCCAGGGCAGCCAGCACCGCCTCAGGGTGGGCCGGCAGCCGCTGCTGCTGGTAGCGACTACGCAGGGCCTGATAGGTAGTGGGGTCGTTCAACCACTGGGAAACCACTGCAGCCAGCTGAGCCGGCCGCCAGATGGACACCTCAAGTCCGCGAGCCGCAAAATAACGTATAGCCAGCAATTCCTGAGGCATTGTTACACCATACCGGTTGAAGATCAGTGGGCAGCCCAAGGTGAGGGCCTCGGTGGCCGTGCGCGCCCCAGGCCGGCTTACCATCGCCCAAGCACGTCGATACAACCCAGCCATCGCCTCTGGGCCCTGAAATCCCAGCGGCTGAACCGCCAGCTGAGGATGTGCCGCCTTCCAGGCCTGCAGAGAGGTGAGCGCCGAGGCGCGGCGACCGCAGAGGGCCACCACCTGCAACCGCCCGGCCCATGGCAGCAGCTCCTTGAGCAGCTGGATGTGGTTGTTGGCGCCGTTCGCACCGCTGCCCAGCACCAGCAGCGGCAAGCCAGCAGGGGGCTGCTCAGGAGCCAGCGCCCCATGGAACGGTGGATGCAACAGCGGCCCGAGGCAGCGCACCCGCTCTGGCGGGTAGCGACGCCGCAGCAGCTCAGCCGCGAGGGCAGGCGTGAGCGTCCAGAACAGATCCGCCCGCAAGCTCACCCAGTTGCGACTGAAGCCAAAGCCACCATCGAGCTCGGTGCAACAGGTGATGCAGCGAAGGTGCGGCCCCAGCACCCGCTTCGCCAGATCGAAATGGCCGCGGTTGGTGTGCGGATGGGTGGAGATCAGCAGATCGGGCTGTAGGCGCCGCAACAGCGCCACCACATAGCGCCGCCCCAGCACCACGGTGCCCGGCTTGAGTGAATCCTCCAGCTCCAGCATCCGCCAGTAGAGCTGATGCAGCCAGGGAGCATATTTCTGGATCCAGTTGTAGGCATCCACCGCGGTGCGAATCAGCGGATGGGCGTTCTCCAGCACCGCTTCCACATGCACATCCGCCTCCGGCCAACGCCGCTGAATCCAATCGCGCAGGGCGTAGGCGGCGGCATCGTGGGCGGTACCACCGCTGGAAGTGAAGATCAGCACCTTCATGGCGCCACCTCAGCCTCTGGCAACCGGCGCAGGCGCAGGCGGATTCCATTGCGAGAGCGCAGGGTGAGCCGCGCCACCAGATCCGGCGTTTGGCCAGGTTCAGGCAGCAGCTCATAACGCCGCACCAGCTCCGCCAGCACTAGCAGCGCCTCCTGCAGCGCAAACGCCGCCCCCGGGCATTTGCGCGGCCCCATGCCATAGGGGATCCACACATCCCGCGCCAGCTGCCGCTCCTCCGCACTGCAGGATTCGGCCAGAAAGCGCTCCGGGCGGAAGCCGTGGGGTTGGGGCCACTGCTGCTCCTGGCGTTGCACCACCCAGGGCGAGATGGTCACCAGCGAACCCAGCGGGCAGCGGCGATCCACTAGATCCCCCTCGCGGCAGGCCTCACGGATGAAGAAGCTCACCGGCGGATACAGCCGCAGCGTTTCGTTGAACACCGCTGCGGCATAGGGCAGCTGGCGCAGATCATCAAAGCTGAGGCCCTCCGGCGCGCCGGCACGGGAGCCCATCAGCTGCTGCACCTCGGCGCGCAGGCGCTGCTGCACCTCGGGGTAACAGCTGAGCAGATACGCAGCCATGCCCAGGGCGCTGGCGGAGGTTTCATGGCCCGCCAGGAACAAGAAACACACCTGATCCAGCAACTCGGCGCGCGCGAAGCCTGTTCCGCTCTGGGGATCGCGGGCCTCCAGAAGCGCCTGAAGCAGATCCTGGGGCACGGAGGCCGGCACCGCTGCTGCCCGCAACCGTTCCTCGATGGCGCCATCGATCCAGCGGCGGATCGTGGCGGCGTGCCGGCCGAGATAAGCCTGCAAGCGCCGCTGCGGCAAGCGCATCAACCGCAAGATCAGGACCTGGCCTGCGCGCCGCTGGTAGCGGGCAAAGGCCTCGAAGATGCCGGACGCCTCCGCCTGCTGCAGCGGGCGCGACAGGATCGTGCGCACGATCACATCGGCCGTGACGAGTGTCATGGCCTGATCGATCTCCAGGGCAACACCACCGGCGGAATCAGCAGGGCGAGCGGCGATCAGGGAGGCGTCGAGACGCTCCACCATGGCTGCCACAGCCCCCTGCATCTGCGGCAGCACCCGCCGCAACTGGGCCACCTGAAAGGCCTGATCCACCATCCGGCGCTGACGCTCCCATTCGCTGCCATTCACCGAAAAGATGGCACGCCCGATCAGGGGCTCCAGCACCCAGAGCGTGTAGGGGTGCTTGGGAAACTGCTCCACCGCATCCACCATCACCCGCTTCACGGCCTGGGGCTGATTCACCAGGAATAGGTTCAGGCCGAGAAACTGAACCGAGCCGATCGGGATGCGGTAGTCCACGTCGGTGATCAGGCCGAGCCAGCTGTGCAGCCCCTTAAACAGGCGCCGGATGAACTGGTTGTGATGCGGGTCCGGCCGTGGGTAAACGGGCTCGGGCGCCAACGGGCAGGCCATTAATTGAGCACCGCCAGCACGGTTTCAAAGAAGTCGAAGCCGCCCTGCAGCTCCGGCGTGGCGGTGTGCAGATATTGAAAGTGGAGCTGGAACTGGCTGTTGATTAGAGCCCACCAGCTGCGGAGATTCAGGCGCTGCGCCAGCTGAATCAGCTCCAGCTGCGGGTAGGCCGGCGGCTCGATCGGCAAGCAGCAGCTGCGGTAGGGATCCACGGCGGCAAAACAGAGGTAGTCGTCGAGGGAGGTGATGTCGCGCCAGGGGAGGCGGGGCTCCGCCGCCAGAGTGCGCAGATCGGCATGAAAGGCCGTGGCACCGGGGTGCACCGCCAGGTTCGCCAGGTTCTGGCCCAGGCTCAAAAGGCTGCAACGGGGGGCAAGATCGCAGAACGCCGACTGGCGCCGCAACTGCGCCGCAAGCATCGCCATCACGAAACTGCCGGAGCTGTGCCCCACCAGTAGGAAGTGCGCCACCGGCCGCTGCCGCTCGAGCTCCAGCACACGTTCCGCCAGCTCGGCGATGCGGCTGCGCAGGCTGCCATCCCGGGCCTGGCCCAGGCGATGGGTGAACAGAATCGAGCGGAACAGCCAGATCACCCCCTGCTGATCCGCCAAGCGCCAGCACACCGGCAGCAGGAGCAGCACCGCCAGCCCAGCCAGCACCAGGCCGGCCAGGCCGGCCACAAGGCTGTGCAGAAACGCGGCCAGGCCGAACAACCCGGCGGCACACACCGCAAAGAACAGCAGTGGGTAGAGGCCACACAGCGCCACCGATGGACATAGCCGAGCGATGCGGATCAGTCCACCCCTCAGCAAATACCACAAGGAGAACCGAAACCCTTGCCAGACGATCACCCAGGGGTTGGACGGCCAGTGATCGCGCACGATGTCGTCCCAGTGCAGGAAGCACACCTCCAGCAGCGGCCGCCCCTGCTCCTCCACCTGCCAGGAGCTCACCAGAGGATCCTGGTGGCCGCGGCGGCGCCCCACGCTCAGGCTGCGACCGCTGCGGTGGGCATAGGCCCGCAGCTGTTCCACGAACAGCCGGTAATAAAAGGAGGATCCACGCGGATCAAAGCCGCTCAGAAAATAGAGTCGTTGCCTTGGGCCATCGGAACCGTGCTGCACGCGCTCTGGCTTCGGTTCGCAATTGTTGCGGTGTCGAGCTTAAGCGCCCTGGCGCCGCCCCCCCCGGTTCCGGCAGCGGTTGTGGCGGTCGAGGGGCCCTCCACCGCCCGAGCCACCCTGCGGGGTACCCAGGGCACCTACACCGCCTCCATCCTGGTGGCCGCCCCGGCAGCCCGAGCCTGGGCGGTGCTAAGTGATTACGCCGCGATGGCCGGCGTGATGCCCGATATCAAGGAAGCCCGCGTGTTGAGGCGCAACGGCAACCGCGTGGAGCTGCAGCAGACCTACCAGGCCCCATACACCTTCGGCCGCCGCATCCGAGCCACGCTGCTGATGCAGGAGAGAGCCCCGCGCCAACTCAGTTACCAACTGATCCAGGGCGATCAGATCCGCAGCCTGCACGGCAGCTGGGCGCTCACCCCCGTGCGCGGGGGCGTGTTGCTCAGCCATCAGATCCAGATCAATCCGGAGATTCCCGACGTGATCCGGCCTGTTTACTTCGAGCTGATGGAAGCCAACCTGCAGCAATCAATGCGCATCCTCAAGCGCTTGATCGAGGGCGGCTGAACACCAGCGCCGCCAGCAGCACCCAGCCCATCGCCCCCATACCCACTGCCAGCGGGCGGCCAGGCCCCTCACCCAGGCTGGTGATCAACCAAGCAGGCCAGTGGGGCCAGGCCAGAGCCGGCCGCAGTACCCCATCCACCAACAGGGCACTGCCGCTTAAGGCCAGAAGCCGCGCCAGCCATTCCAGCCGGTAGCGCTGGGCCAGCAAGGGTGGCATCTCCACCGTAGGAACAAGCTGCTGCCAGCGGGTCTGCAGGGCCGAGAGCGCCACCGGCATCAGCAGGCAGAACACGAGCAGGCCGCCATACCAAAACGCCAGCCAGTCCTGAAAGACCACCAGGCCGGCACCCATCAGGATCAGGCTCTGCAGCACCAGGCTGAAGCCCAGCACCCTGGCGGGATGCCGCCAACCCCAGCGACTCCACAGCTGAAAGCCGATCAGGTAGCCGGCACACCCCAGCAGCAGCGCGCCGGCGAGGCGCTCTCGGCAGGGGCCAGCGAGCAGCCAGGCGGGAAACAACACCTCTGTGGCTGCATACACCATCGCCATGCCGCTGCCGAGCAACAGCACCGATCGCGCCCGGGGGCTGTGCCAGAGCTGACGCAAGCGCAGCCCCTGCGGCCCAGGAGTGTCGTCAGGCTCCGCCGGGGTCACACGATTCAGGGCCGGCGTCCAGGCCAGCAGCACCAGTAGCATGGCCAGCGCGAAGCTCAGACCATCCGCGAGCAGCACCCCGGCCAAACCGCCCTTGGCCACCAGCCAGCTGCCCAGGAACGGCGCCACGCTGAGCACAAGGCCATCGCCGCTGGCAAACAGGCCGTTGGCCCCGGCGCGCCGCTCCGGATCCGGCACCAGAACAGGTATCAGGCTGGAAAAGCGCAGCACCAGGGCCGCCTCAGCCATGGCCGCCAAGGCCAGCAGAAGCAGCAGCACCAGAGGATCCGGCCGCCCATGCACCAGCAGCTGGAGAGCCAGCAGCAGCGTGCACAACGCCCCGATTCCGTTGGCCAGTAGCAGCGCCCTCCGGGGCGGCCAGCGGGGTAGGCGCCGCCCCAACAGCGGCAACACCAGGATCTTGGCCAGCTGCACCACGAAGGCCACCAGCGCGAAATCAAACAGCAGCCCCCTGCGCTCGAACGACCACAGGCCGATCCCATACAGGCTGCACTGGGTGCCGAGATTGGAGATCAGCTGGCCCAACCAGAGTCCATGGAAGACGCGCCGAGGCGTATCCATCAGGAGCACTGCAGTAGCTCGGGATGCTGCCGCACCCAGGCCGCGAACCGCTCCAGCCCCAGCTCCAACGGCGTATCAGGACGAAAGCCCACCCAGGCCTGCAGGGCCGTGGTGTCAGCCGCCGTGGCCTGCACATCACCTGGTTGCATCGGCTGGAAATCCTTGATCGCCTCACGGCCGAGGGCCTGCTCCAGCACGGTGATGAAGCGCAGCAGCTCAGTGGGCCGGGCATTGCCGATGTTGAACAGCCGATGCGGGGCCGCCGCCGTGGCTGGATCAGGCTGCAGCGGATCGAACGCCGTGTTGGCCGTGGCGGGCTTGTCGAGGCAGCGGATCACCCCTTCCACGATGTCGTCGATGTAGGTGAAATCGCGCCGCATGCGGCCGTGGTTGAACACGCGAATCGGCTCGCCCGCCAGGATCGCCCGGGCGAACAGCATCGGCGCCATGTCCGGCCGGCCCCAGGGGCCATACACGGTGAAGAAGCGTAGGCCCGTGGCAGGCAGCCCGTAGAGATGGCTGTAGGTGTGCGCCATCAGCTCGTTGGCCTTCTTGCTGGCGGCGTAGAGGCTCACCGGATGGTTCACGGCGTGCTGCTCGCTGAACGGCATCTGGCGGTTACCGCCATACACCGAGCTACTGGAGGCATACACCAGATGCTCCACGCCGTGGTGGCGGCAGCCTTCGAGGATGTGGCCGAAGCCCACCAGATTGCTCTGGATGTAGGCCGCTGGGTTCTCCAGTGAGTGGCGCACCCCCGCCTGGGCCGCCAGGTGCACCACGGCCCAGGGGCGTTCGGCGGCGAAGAGCGCCAGGATGGCTTCGCCGCTCTCCACGTTCAGCGGTTCGAAGCGCCAGGCCTGAGCCGCCTGCGGGCGCTCGGCGATGCGGGCCAGCCGCGCCCGCTTGAGCGCAGGGTCGTAATAGGAGTTGAGGTTGTCGACGCCGATCACCCGCTCACCGCGGCCCAGCAGCCGCAGAGCCACCGCAGCGCCGATGAAGCCGGCGGCACCGGTCACCAGGATCGGGCGGGCGCCGCTGGCGACCATCAGGGATCGAGCAGTCGCCGGCGGAAATCGGCGATGGTGGCATCGAGGCCCTGCTCCAGCGCCACCGTGGGCTGCCAGCCCAGCTCCTGCTGCGCCAGGGCGATCACCGGCTGACGCTGCAGTGGATCATCCGCTGGCAGGGGCTTCTCGATCAG
>JAIYAQ010000014.1 GCA_027488975.1 Cyanobium sp. E1_MAG_00006 | reverse complement strand
CGCAAATCCCAGGCGGTGGTGATCGACGACGAAGAGGCTCTCGATCCCGAATGGCTCGCCGTCAAAACCACCACCCAGCCGGATAAGGCCGCCATCAAGGAAGCCCTCAAGGCCGGCCGTCAGATCGCCGGTGCCCAGCTCCTCTCCCGCCGCTCCTGGCGCATCCACTGAGGGGGCAGAGCCCCCTTTCACCTGGTCCGTTTCAGGCGCGGGCCCACACCCCTTCCAGCCAAATCCCTTCTCACATCGCAGCATTCCCATGGCCACCACCGCCTTCTCCCCCGAACAGATCGCCGCCCTATCGGCACCTCTCGATCGGGCCAAGGTCCAGACCCGCAGCCAGGCCGGGCGGTCCCTGGCCTACCTGGAGGGTTGGCAGGCCATCGCCGAGGCCAACCGCATCTTTGGCTTTGACGGCTGGCAGCGCGAAACCATCGCCGTGCAGTGCGTCGCCGAACGGGAGCGCACCCTCGGCAGCAGCAACCGCGCAGGCTGGGGCGTCACCTACACCGCCCGCGTTCGCATCCGCGTTGGGGATGTCATCCGTGAGGGCAGCGGCGCCGGTCACGGCATCGACGCCGATCTGGGCCAGGCCCATGAGTCCGCCATCAAGGAGGCGGAGACCGACGCCATGAAGCGCGCCCTGATGACCTTCGGGAACCCCTTCGGGCTGGCGCTCTACGACAAGCAGCAGCGGGAGGTCACTAGCTCAACCGCTCCCACGTCAGCCCGCCACTCACCGGCACCTCAGTGCAACAGCGCCGCTGCCGAGCCCATGGCAGAGATGGGCCTTGAGCCCCTCGATCCCGCCACCATCCAGCAGATCCTGGCCACCGTGCGGGGCCTGCCGCGCCCGGCGCTGGAGGGGTTCACCAAGGCATTTCGCAAGCGCTTCCAGGTACCGCCTGATGCCCCCTCGATCGCCGATCGGATCTGCCAGCGGCGGCACCGCGATTGGATCGAGACGTTCCTCGTTCAACAGCAACAAGTGGTGGACTGAGCCACCGGCCACAAGTGGTTGCTCAACCGGTCAGCTGCTGCAACAGACCATCGATGCGACCGGTGATGAGATCTCGAGCGCGGCGGTGCGATTCAAGATCGCCTGCGATTGGGTCCGGTATGTCCCAGTCCTCAACGAGAGGCCGTTGCTGCCAGGCAGGCGGCAGCTCAGGGAGGCAACCGCAAAGCACAATCACCGCAGAGAACAGCTTGGGCTGATACTCGTGCAGGGCATTGGAGCTTTGGCCGCGCAGGTCGATGCCCTGCTCCTCCATCACTGTGATGGCTTCTGCTGCCAGCCCACCAGCACCATCAAGACCTGCGCTGAACACGGCGAGCCCGGAGGACGCACGGGCCTCCAACAGGCCATGGGCCATCTGTGATCGCCGGGAGTTTTGCCGACAGACAAAGATCACTCTGTGGATGACGGTGAAGTCCATAGCCGCATTGTCGCCATGGCGAAGACCAAGACAATCTGCTAGTACAGGCGTACGCATCTGGAGTGGCTCATGGGCATCCCTCATCCGCGGCCGGCGGCCGTGGTCGCCAAGCTCGAAACGCCTGTGCAGGAGTGGCCCTATCTCGATGGGGGCGTGCTGCTCAAGACCCGCAGCCGCAAGGTCTGCATGACCTGCCACTGGTTCAGGCATCACGCCGGTGTGAACTGCATCCCAGTGCTCACATGCCAGCTGCACCAAGGGCTGATCGCCCACGGCGAGCACCTCACCAGCCGCTGCCAGGGCTGGACTGATGACATGACGCGCAGCCGCGGCTGGGCGCCGGAGGTGGCGTGAGCGGCCGATGAATGTCACGGACAGGACCGGCCGGCCGCCGCTCTCCCCGCAGGAGGGCTGGATCAGTGATGGCCGGCAGGTGCTGCATTTCCAGCCGCTCCGCTACGACCGCTGGAGCCAGGCTCTGGAGGTCACGCTGGGGGAGCTCATCCCGGGGGAAGCGACCCCGCTGCTCAAACGCCGCAAGGAGCCGACGCGGGAGCAGGCGATGAAGCTTTGGGCCCACAAGCGCCGGGCGGGTTGGCGGGCCTGTCCACCTCAGTGGATCCCACCGCAGCCGCCCAGGGCTTGAGTGAAACCACCGCACCCGGATCGGCCCGCCAGCATGGGGATACCCGTGATCACCCCGTGCTTCTGAACCCGTTCTGTCCGTTCAGCACAGCAAAGGTGCTCGCCCTCAAGGCCACCGTGCTGCTGCTGCTCACCCTGCTGATCAAGGCCAGGGTGCAGATTGCGGCTGGGTCAGCACTGGGCATCGCCCTGTTGTTGCTGCAGACCCTGGTGTTCCTGGCCATCAGTAGTGGGCTCGTGATTGCTGCAGGCGGCGCTGCGCTCTACGCCACCCAACAGCGCCGGCCGGCAGCGGCCTGACCGCTTCAGGCCAGATCCACCAGCTCGAACTCCACCGCCAGGCGCACCACTTCCTGAATGCGCTCGGCCACCTCCAGCGCACGCTCCTGTGCTGTGGCTCCATCCAGGCATTCGCACACGTAGCTGCAGACGCCATCCCAGCTCGCCACACGCTCCAGCTGCTCCTTCGCTGCACCGGTCAAACCGGTGGCGGTGATCACCTTGGGCACCAGATCGTGATCCCAGATCAGAGAACCCCATTGGCCCTCGCCGAGGAGGTTCTCTTGCATCAGGCGCAGAATCTCCAGCACCATCGCCGTGGAGCCCCCATCGGGCCCAATCAGAAAGTCGATCAGGGCATGGCCGTGGAGGCTCAGCCAAGCTTGATCACCTGGGCTGCAGCGCACAGCCTCCGCAAACTCCTGCACCAGCGGCGGCATGGAGCTTGGATCAAGCGTCATCCAAGGCTCCGCTGATCGGCGCACAGCTCCTGTGCCACCTGCACCGCTTCAATGCAGCGCTGAGCCCGGCGCTTGGCATCGTCCTGCCCCTGGGCACGCAGCAGATAGCCCTCCATCGCCTCCGGGGTCTCAATCAGTGCCAACAGGCCAGCAGTTCGCGCAGAGAGGGAGCCATCAGCAAGCAGACGGCTAACGCTGCCGTGCTGCCAGAGCTGCTCCCCTGCGGAACCGGGAGCGAACAGCTCTCGGTGCAGAACCTCAAGCAGCGACTGCTTGAGGGCATCGAGCTGACCGGGCCGCAGCCGACGGCTGTTGGGCAGACCCGCCGCAGGGCCAACGGGGAGTGCGGCGGGGCGATCGGGGGTGTGCTCCACGCTCCAGCTCAGACCGGTGCCCGGCAGCCCCACGGTGGTGCGGGCCCCGCCGCTGCGGCTCACCGGGATGTTGAAGGATGTGCCCCGCCCGCCCACGGAGATCGAGCTGAGGCCCCCCTTGGCGAAGTTGAAGCGCAGAGGCCCCAGGCGTGCGGAGCGGCGGAAGCGGAAGCCCATGGCGATCAGCGGGTTGGCCCAGAGGGACGGCCTGAGCAGGGTTCAGGTTGCCCTGCGGATGCAGCAGTCCGCAAATCCATGCGCCCAGCGCATAAAACCGTGGGCTCTGCAGACTCCAGAGGGAGAGAGAAACGCCTCAGAAGCATTGCGCTCACTGCGTTTCTGGTGGTACGGGAACAAGTACTCCGAAGAGGCCCCACCAGTGCCCAGAAGGCGTACTTTGAAGTTGAGGGGAGGCCCGGGAGCCAACCCGACCCTCACCCTCCCAAAGAGTCCGGCCAGGGATCACCCGAGCCGGTGCGCACAGCGGAGGTGCGCCAACGATGCGACACACCAAACGTGAACTTGATGGCGCGGCGCGAACGCCATCCCGTAGCCGCACAGAGCGATATGTCATTTCTGATTCCCGCCTGTTGACACCCAGGGCTGCATAACCCTGGCCGGGATCACAGCCGAGAAGGCCAAGCCCCGAGCATCTCTTCTCCCAGACGTGATCTCCATTCCTTTCCTGCCAGGCTCCAGACAGGTCATGCGTGAATGACAGACACCCGACCGGCAGTCCTTGGTGTGAGGAAGAGACCGCCGTAACCGGTGCTAAGGCGCCCCCCACGGGGCGCCTTCCTGTTGGCCATGGAATCCTCACTCTTCAGCGGAGCGTCTTCGCAAGCCGATAGATCAGCGTTGCAGCTTGGAGCCCCCACAGTCTTGCCAGCTGTCGAGCAGACGCGCCAGCTCATCCTTCATGGTCCTGAGTTCGGAGATCCGCTGGTCAATCGAAGACATCTTGTCGGCAATGCTGCCTTTGAGCAGCGAACAATTGCAGACGCCCGAGCGGCGCACCTCCAGGATTCTCGCCAACTCAGGGATCGACACATCCATCGCCCTCAGGGCGCGAATGATCGCCAACTCAGCGAGATTGTCCTCATCAAAAAAGCGGTATCAAGCGTTCGAGCGGCCCCGGAGCTGGAGCAGTCCCTGGTCGCAGTAGAAGCGAATCGTCTTCACCGGCAGGCCTGTGCGCCGGGCCACCTCGCCGATGCGCAGGCCCGGCGTGGGCACCGATGGCAGCGATCCCCGCAAGGGCACAGCCTGAACCCTCCAGTCCATGGAAGCTTTTCAAGCGTAGGCACCAGCAAGCGACAGAGGCCCTATCAGTAACTGTCCACTGATGTCGTGTCACTGGAGACTTCCGATAGGGTTTTGGGCCAGCAAGTCCTCTGTGCTCGTCACCCGTCCCATGTCGCACCATTTCAGTCCATGGGTCCTGCGGGCGTCGGCTGCGCTTGGCGCCAACCTGCTGCTCTCCGCCGCCGGCCTCGCCGCTCCTGCCGCCGGGACTGCCGGGGTGCCGGCCCTCTACCCAACCCAGGCAGAAGCGGAGAAGGCCGCCAAGCTCCACTTCAACTGCACGGGCGCCCACAAGATGGGCAACCAGTGGATGCCCTGTGCCCAGCACAGTGAAGCCCACGGCTCCGGGACCTCCCACTGACGCCAGGCACTCCCATGGCCCAGTGCGGCGACAAGCCCAAGCGGATCGCCTTCGGTGTGGCGCCCCTGGGCATCATCTCGATCGGCATCGTGCCGATGGGGGTGGTGAGCATCGGAGTGGTGCCGATGGGGGTGATCAGCCTCGGCGTGGTGGGGATGGGCGTGCTCAACGCCTGTGTGGTGGGGATGGGCGTACTGGTGGCGGGCGTGAATGTGATGGGGGTCTGGTGGGCAGGTGTTGAAGGCATGGGCCCGCGGCGCCTGGGAGCTCCTGCCGCTGCCCTGCATCAGCACCACCACAGCTCTCCAGGCCAGTTGCTGCCGAACCTGATGGCCTACCCCACCCGCCAGCAGGCTCTGGAGCAGGCACGGCAACTGGGCTGCAGCGGCGTCCACGCCATGGGTTCCCGCTGGATGCCCTGCTCCGAGCACCCTCAGTAGGGGGAGTCGTCGGTTCCGTACTGCCGATCGAGGATGGATCAAAACGGCCTGAGACGGATGGCTCGAACTAACTGGCCATGGGCCTGGCTGGCCGGTGTCGCCCTGTCCCTGTCGCCGGCGGCTGCCTGGGCCCATGCCGACGCCCATCCCGGTGGCGGCTTCGTGGCCGGCTTCCTGCATCCGATCAGCGGTCTGGACCACGTGGTGGCCATGGTGGCCGTCGGCCTCTGGGGTGCGGTGCTCGGACCACCGGCCCTATGGGTGCTGCCGGTGGCCTTCCCGATGGTGATGGCCTTCGGGGGGCTGCTTGGCCTCCTCGGCGTTCCGATCCCGGGCGTGGAGATCGGCATTGCCGTCTCGGGCCTGGTGATGGGCCTGATGGTGCTGTTCGAGCTCCGGCCACCCCTCTGGTTGGCGGCGCTGATCGTGTCCGCCTTTGCGATGTTTCACGGCCATGCCCATGGCGTTGAACTTCCCGACGGCAGCAACGCCCTCCTCTACAGCCTGGCGTTTGTGATCGCCACCGGCCTGCTGCACCTGGTCGGGATCCTGCTGGGCGAGACCCGCCGCTGGCCCGGTGGCCGGCGCTTCGTGCAGGCGGCCGGTGGCTGCGTGGCGCTGGTGGGGCTGTGGTTTCTGGAGCAGGCGCTCACATGAGACTGCCGCTGGCCCATCTGACTCCCACCGGTCTGAGCCCCTGGGCAGACGGGATGGCCCGGCTGGTGCTGGAGCCCACAGACCTGCTGCTGGTGCTCGCTCTGGTGCTGCTGGGTGTGCAGGCCCGCCAGCCCTGCAGGGAACGCCTGCCTGTGCTGCTGCCCCTGGCCTGGCTGCTGGGCGGCCTGATCGGCCTCGCGCTGCCTTCGCAACTGCTGCTGGCCCTGCCCTGCACCGCCCTGGTGGCCGTGGTCGGGCTGCTGGTTGCCCTGGAGGTGCGGCTGCGGCCGCTGGTGTTGGTGCCTCTGGCTGCGGTGCTCAGCGGGCTGTTTGCCCTGGTGGCGGGATCAGCACTCGCCGGCCATTCAGATGCCCTGGCCGCTCTGCTGGGGGAGACCGTGGCCATCGCAGTGGTGAGCACCCTTCTGTGCCAATCGTTGGCGCCGCCCCATCCCCGCTGGCGGAGCATCGCCCTGAGGGTGGCTGGCAGCTGGATCACGGCCGCCTCCCTGCTGATGCTGGGCTGGCTGGCGCGCCATCCCCAGTAATGCCCTAGGGGCTTTCCAGCCACACAATGGAGGTAACGGTTCCAGCGGGTCACTCCCTGGAGGCAACGAGGAAAGTCCGGTGGGGTACAGGCATTGCCTGAGCCGAGTCCGGCACTGTCCCGCAGCTGTGATGGAGGCCAGCGACGGCCACCTCAGTCAGAACGCTCGCCGTATCCCACCCCTTCATCACCGGCGCGGACCGGCTCTATCGATGACCTCAACCTTTTCGGCCAGGTCCCTGGCCCTGCTCGGCGGTGCGGCCGCCCTGGCGTTGCTGCTGGATCAGCCGGCCCAGGCCCATGGCATCGCCAACGGCGGCCTCGCCGCCGGCTTCCTCCATCCGATCAGCGGTATTGATCACCTGCTGCTGCTGATCGCTGTGGGGGCCGCCGCCTCCTGCATCTCCGCTCAGCTACTGCTCTGGGCCCTGGCCGGCGCGATCGGCGGTGGGGTCTTCGGGGCGCTGGGCGGCATGTTGCCGGCCCAGGAATTCCTGGCAGCGCTGGCGATCAGCGCGGTGGCGGTGCTGGTGCTGCGGACCCTGCGTTCCAAGCAGAGCCCCCAGTTGGGGGCCTGCGCCGCCCTGGTGGCCGCAGCGGTGGCGGTTCACGCCATGCTCCACGGACTGGAGGCCCCGGCCGATGGCTCCGCTGCTCTCTGGTGGCTTGGGGCTTTTACGGGTTCGGTGCTGGTGAGCGGCGGGAGTTTCCTGCTGCTGCGCCGCCTGCCTGTGGCGTGGACCCGAGGTATGGCCGTACTGCTCGCCCTCGGCGGCGGTGTGGCGGCCCTGGGGCCTGCCGGGCTGTTGATCCGTTGATCCGGCCCTAGGAAGGAAGGCCAGCCGGGGGATGAGGATCAGTCACGTCTTGATCACCCTTCCCTGGAGCGGCCCACCTTGCCCCTGCAGATCCGCCCCTACGAGGCGGCCGACTGGCCGGCGTTGTGGGCGCTGCTGGAGCCGGTGTTTCGCGCTGGTGAAACCTTCCCCCACGACCCAGCCATCACGGAAGCCGATGCCCGGGTGGGGTGGGTGGAGCAAAGCCAGGCGGTGATGGTGGCTGTGGATGCCGCCGGTGCGTTGGTGGGCAGCTACTACCTCAGGCCCAACTCCCTTGCTCTGGGTGCCCATGTGGCCAATGCCGGTTACGTGGTAGCTGAGCGCTCCCGTCGCCAGGGGATCGGCAGCCGCCTGTGCCAGCACTCCTTGCAGGCAGCACGGCGGCTCGGGTTTCGACTGATGCAGTTCAACCTGGTGGTGAGCACCAACACGGCCGGCCTCCGCTGCTGGCAGCGCAACGGGTTTGAGATCGTTGGCACCATGCCGGGGGCGTTCCGCCACCAGCGGTTGGGTTACGTGGATGCCCTGGTGATGCTCCAGTCCCTTGTGGAGGGGCCGCCCCCATGAAGGTGTTGCCGCTGCGGCTTAGACCCGGCGATGACCTGCGCCGGGAGCTGGAGGCCTGGATGGGCCAGCAGCAGGAGCAGGCTGGCTGCCTGATCAGCGCCATCGGCAGCCTGTCGCTGGCCCAGCTGCGTTTTGCCGGTGCGACGCAGGCAAAGGCGATCCGCAGCGATCTGGAGATCGTCAGCCTCTCGGGCACCCTCTCGCCCGATGGGGCTCACCTCCACATCGCCGTCGCAGGCAGCAGCGGCACCGTGATCGGCGGCCACCTCTGCGCCGGCTCGCTGGTGCGCACCACCGCGGAGCTGGTGATCGGCCTGCTGCCGGAGTGGCAGTTCCGGCGGGAGCTGGATCCGGCTACCGGCCACGCCGAGCTGCGAATCAGTCCTCGGGATCTGAGGTGAATCGTCAGGGCTCGGCCAGAGCCGCGATGGCCCTCAGCGTTTCCAGCAGGTCCGGCAGTCGTTGCTGGCTGGCCTGATCCGGTGGGAGGAAGGCAGGCAGGGCCTCCAGAAAGGCGGAGGTGGTCAACAGCTCCAGGAACTGGGCCGCGAGATCCTGCCGCAGCTCAGGCGGGCTGAGTCTGCATTCCTCCAGCAGTGATGCCCGGCCGTCGACCACGGCCATCAGATCCTCCAGATCGTGAGAGAAGAGGAAATCGCCTTGGCCTCGGCCGCGGAAGGCCTCCAGCTTGGTGGCCAGGAACACCGGTGCGGTGACGATCCGAATCGAGCGGCCGCTTGGCAGCCCCTGAAGCTCGGCGGTGTCCAAAGCCAGGGGGTACCAGCGATTGGAGAAGCCCAGGATCTCGCCCTGGGTTGGCATCAGATCGAGCACGAGGTCTTCCATGCACCAGCGGCAGAGGGGTGCCCCTGGCCGGCTGTCCTCCTGGAAGCCCCGCTGCCGCAGTTGGCTCCCCAGCTGGTGGTAATCGGCCCGTGCAATCACGCGGCAGATCACATCCACATCCTGGGTGGGCCGGATCTCGGGCATCGCCGGATCCGTGATCAACACACCGGCCACGGCCCCTCCGACAAATACCAGTTCCGCGAGCAGCGCCTCTCCCAACTGCTCAGCGGCCCGCTCCAGCAGGGCGACATTGGGGTCGTTGGGGTTCATCGCTTCAGGCGCTCCTCCAGCAGAGCCATGGCCAGCACCTGTTCGCGGGCACTGCCAGCGCGCACGGCATCAAACAAGGCCAGCAGCTCACCGAGCTCCGGATTGCGCACCGCTGCATCGGGAACGCTCGGGTAAAGGGGAACCAAGGCCACCCCCCGAACCGTGCCGTTTTTGCAGGGCCAGACCGGCGGCGGGTCATTGCCTTGCCGGATCTGATCTTTCAGGGGAGCTGCGGCGTAACCGGTTGGAATGCCCCGCGTCAGCCCGCCCCGGTTGGGCGGAAAGCAGTAACGGGCTCCGTACTCAACAAACCGGGCCAATGCGCTGCGGACGACCGTGGCCCGGCCTTGGGCGTTCTTCTGGGCCAAGTTGGCCCCTACCGCCCGTTTGACAGCTTGATGGGTCTCCGATGCCGTCAGTCCCAGCTCAGCGCCCAGGGCGGCGTAGCTGGGGGGCGGACCAGACTCCAGCGCCAGCCGCAGCAGCACCACCAGGTCCTGGGGACGCAGCACGGGCTGGGGATTGGAGGAAGAGCGGGCCATGGCAACGCCTCATTCGCTATTCGCGAATAGCAAATATAGGGTTCCTGTTGCTGTGCGGCCAGCAGGGGCGAGATCAGCCCTCGGGCTCCTGGACCACAGGCGGCAGCCGCCGCTCCACCTGCAGAAACATCAGCCAGGCCGCTCCCGCAGTGATGCCGCCGGTCCAGTCGTTGCGAAGGAGCTCCACGATCGACACCGTGCTGGCGTCGATTCGCAGGCCACGCAGCCGGAAGCGGCCCAGCTTCTCCAATCCGGGGCTGCTGGACATGGCGATCAGCGGCTCTTGACGCAGTAGCTGCCGGAGCTGAACCAGCCCAGCGGGCAGGCGTTGCCGCTCTTCTGGATCGCTTCACGCTCATTGCTGGGGCTGCTGAGGCAGTAGTTGCCCGAGGAATAGAAGCCCAGGGGGCAGCCGTTGCCGCTCTTTTCAATCGCGCCCCTGGTGTTGCTACCGCTGCTCGGCACGCAGTAGCTGCCGGAGCTGTAGTACCCAAGCGGACAGCCTCCCACTTTCGGGAGGGGTCT
>JAIYAQ010000008.1 GCA_027488975.1 Cyanobium sp. E1_MAG_00006 | reverse complement strand
GCGGCGCGGCGCTCCAGGGCCACCCGATCAAAGGCCGCAGGCAGCCAGGCAGCGGGGCCGGCGAGGAGGGCTGGGTAAGCCTCCAGCTCCAGTACCGCCGCCCAACTGCTGCGCAGCCCCTGAGGCAGGGCCGGCCAGAGCTGGCGGCAATGGGCGCCCGCCGCCAACACCACCTGCGCAGCCTGCAGGCTGGTGCCATCGCTCAACCACAGCTCCCAACCGGCCGCTGCCTGGCTCTCCAGCCGCTCCACCCAGGCGGGCTGACAGGCCACGCCTGCCGCCGCCAATACCCCGGGCAGGCGGGCAGCCAACACAGAGGAATCCACCTGGGCAAAGGGGAGGGGCCACCAGGCACTGGCCGCCCCCAAGCCCGCAACACCACCATGCAGCCGCAGGCCCACGGCCCGCCAGCCCAACTCACCATGCTGGCGCTGCAGACGCCGCCAGCGACGTGATGCTCCCGCCGCCAGCCGGGCCAGGGGCGTGGCGGCCAGGGGCCAGCCCGGCGCGGCGCCATAGCTGATCGCCGAGGCGGACGCCACAGAGTTCGCCGCCATTGCTGCCGGTGCGGCATCGATCAGGGTCACCGGCGCCCCCAGCTCCCGCAGCGCCAGGGCCAGCAGGCCACCGGCCAGCCCTCCCCCGACGATGACCACGCCAGGGGAGGCCTCAGCCATCAGATCTGCAGAGTGAAGGAGTGGATCACCTGGTTGAAGAGCAGCTTCACCTTCGGCCAGCGCGCCTCGTTGGTGCTGGCGGCCAGGGTGTAGAGGCGGCCGCGGTCCACCACCACCGTCGCCAGCTCGTGGCGATCGCGGTCGTTGAGGTGCACGGCGTATTCGAGGTCGTAGAAGGTGCGGCCGCCGTCCTCACGCTCCACAGCCTCCACCAGCTCGGCCTGGCGGCCGCTGCCTTCGGGGGCGATCACCACGCGGCGCAACTTCTCGCCCACCGCCACTGCGCTGCCCAGGTTCTCGAGGCTGTTGGTGCTGTTCACATCCGACACCACCAGGCTGAGGGTCTCATCGGCGTTGATCAGGTCGTGGAAGACCACCTGTGGCCCCTCGGTGACCTGCACGCGGGTCCAGCCGGTGGGATAGAGGAAGGCGTAGCGGCCATCCGGACTCTGGAAGGAGTTGAGGCCGGCGGCAGCGGCGCTGCAGGAGCTGATCCCCAGGGCAAGCACTCCGGCCAGCAGCAGAGGCAGCAGCCGTGTCAGCCAGCCGGGGGACATCGGACGGCTGGCCATGGGGACGGGCGAGATGGCCGGGGAACGCATCGGCGGCGGCGGCGGAGCTGCGCGCATTCTCCCGCCCCGGCGCGACCGTCGTGATGGGATGCGACCGCTGGCCTGGCCCGCGATTCACGCGCCACGGAAGGCACCCTTAGATTCCCGCTAGTTGCGGCGTGCGTCCTGAGCGGTTTCACCCGCCCCCTGGCCCGGCTGATCGACCAGTTCGAGCGCCTGCCTGGCATCGGCCCGCGCACGGCCCAGCGACTCGCCCTGCACCTGCTGCGCCAGCCCACCGAGCAGATCCAGGCTTTCGCCGATGCCCTGCTGGCGGCCCGCAGCCAGGTGGGCCAATGCCAGCGCTGCTTCCATCTCTCGGCCGAACCGCTGTGTGAGATCTGCCGCAATGAGGAGCGCCGCACCGGCGTGCTCTGCGTGGTGGCCGACTCCCGCGACCTGCTGGCCCTGGAGCGCACCCGCGAGTTCAAGGGCGGCTACCACGTGCTCGGGGGCCTGATCTCGCCGATGGATGGGGTGGGCCCAGAGCTGTTGCAGGTGCAGCCCTTGGTGGAGCGGGTCGACCGCGACTGCATCACCGAGGTGATCCTGGCCCTCACACCGAGCGTGGAGGGCGACACCACCAGCCTCTACCTGGCGCGGCTGCTCAAGCCGTTCACGGCCGTGAGCCGCATCGCTTACGGCCTGCCGGTGGGCAGCGAGCTGGAATACGCCGATGAGGTCACCCTGGCGCGGGCCCTGGAGGGGCGGCGGCCGATGACCTGAACCCGCAGCGCATCCCCCGATCCTTTCTCCCCGCCGCCGGTGAACCCCAGCCGCAGCCGCTACAGCGCCATCCCCCCCGCCGAACGGCTGCCGGAGTGGATCCGCACGCCGATCGGCAACGCCAGCGCCCTGGAGGGTGTGCAGACGGTGGTGAAGCAGCAGCGGCTGCACACGATCTGTGAGGAGGGCCGCTGCCCCAACCGCGGCGAGTGCTACGCCGCCGGCACCGCCACCTTTCTGCTGGGGGGGCCGATCTGCACCCGCAGCTGCGCCTTCTGCCAGGTGGAGAAGGGCCAGGCACCGGCAGCGTTCGATCCGGCGGAAGCGGAGCGGGTGGCCGAAGCGGTGGCCGTGCTGGGCCTGCGCTACGTGGTGCTCACCGCCGTCGCCCGCGACGACCTGGCCGACCACGGCGCCGTGCTATTCACCAGCGCCATGGCCGCCATCCGCCAACGGCAACCGCAGATCGCCATTGAGGTGCTCACGCCCGACTTCTGGGGCGGTCATCGCGATGAAGCGGAGGCGATCGCCGCCCAACGGCACCGGCTGAGAGCCGTTCTGGACGCGGAGCCGGTGTGCTTCAACCACAACCTGGAAACCGTGGAGCGCCTCCAGGGCGAGGTGCGCCGCGGCGCCACCTACCAACGCTCGCTGGGCCTGTTGGCCGCGGCCCGCGCGCTAGCCCCCCAGATCCCCACCAAGAGCGGCCTGATGCTCGGCCTGGGCGAAAGCTTCGACGAGGTGGTGGAGGCGATTCGCGACCTGCGCGCCGTGGACTGCCAGCGCCTCACCCTGGGCCAGTACCTGCGCCCCTCCCTCGCCCACATCCCGGTGGATCGCTACTGGACCCCCGAGGAGTTCGAGGAGCTGGGCGCCATCGCCCGCGAGCTGGGCTTCGCCGATGTGCGCTCCGGGCCGCTGGTGCGCAGCAGCTATCACGCAGGCGGCTGAGCCTCAGGGCTCATCCCAGAGGGATTGAAGGGTCCAGGGACTGCCCTCCATCAGCCAGAACGAGCCATCCACCAGACGCACACCCCGATCGAGAGCGGCGATGCGATCGAGATCCGTTGGCGTGAGCTCGATCGCAGCTGCCGCCAGGTTCTCGCGCAGGCGGACGGGGCTGACCGACTTGGGAATGGTGGAGATGCCGCGGCACAGGTGCCAGGCCAGCAACACCTGGGCGGCGCTGCAGCCGTGCTCGGTGGCGATCGCGGCGATCACGGGGTGGTCCAGCAGAACCGGTTCGTCGGCGGCCTTGAGCTGGGCGGGCCGGTCGCCGGAGCCGAGCGGGGAATAGGCGGTGAGGTGAATGCCTTCAGCCCTGCAGAACGCCACCAGATCCGGCTGTTGCAGCAGGGGATGGAGCTCCACCTGGTTCACCTCGGGCCTGATCCGGCCGTGCTGCAGCAGAACCTGCAGTTTGCGGATCGAGAAATTGCTCACGCCGATGTGGCGCGTCAGCCCAGCGTCCAGGGCGGCTTCCATGCCGTCCCAGGTGGCACGCAGCCGCGCATCCTCAGGGGGCAGGAGATCATCGGCGGCGGAGGGAAAGCCCACCGCGGGGCGAATCGCCACCGGCCAGTGGATCAGGTACAGATCCAGCCAGTCGAGGCCGAGATCCGCGAGGGTGCGGCGCAGGGCCGGCTCCACGTTGTCGCGCCCATGGCTGTTGCACCAGAGCTTGGAGGTGATCCAGATCTGCTCGCGCGTCACCTCGCCGTTGGCGATGGCCTCACGGATCGCCGCGCCGATCTCCCGCTCGTTGCCGTAGATGCTGGCGCAATCGAGATGCCGGTAGCCCTGCCGGATCGCCTCGCGCACGGCGCTGCCCACCTGGCCGGGATCGGATTTCCAGGTGCCCAGCCCCAGCAGGGGCATGTGGTCGCCACAGGCGAAAGACACGCTGCGCATCGGCGGCGGGTTGGCTCGGGATGGCCTGCAGGTAGATAGCTTTTCAGGCGGACGTCATCGACGGAGCACCGATCACGCTGGGCCAACCGATGGATCGATCGGCACCAGCAGCAACCCCGAAGCCGCCTCGCCATACACCCGGCACTCGACTCCCGACTGCAGCAGCTGAGCCGCCAGAGCGCAGAGCGCGGCGTCGAGCCAGTCGATGCTGCTCAGGCTCCGGCAATCGACACCGAGACGCTCCAACAGAGCGCGGCGCTCCGGGCGCTTGCGGGAAGCCACAGCGGGCTCGAGCCCGAGGGCCCGGTGCAGCTGCACCGTGATCGCGTGGGGGAAGGTCTCGAAGCAGCGGCGCTGGCTGCGCAGCTCATCCGCCGCCTCTGCCAGTGCATAGCCATGGCGAGCCAATTCGCGATACAGCGCCTCACCACACAGCATCCAGCCGTAGAAGCCGGTGCTGCTGGCCAGGGCCTGCTCGCGCGTGGGTGAGACGAAGCAGGCGATCCCATCGCCCATCAGCTCCCGTTCCGCCGCCCGGGCCTCCGCACCGCTGCGCCAATGGCAGGGGGCATCCACCGCCACCAGCTCGGCGCCCACCTCCCGGCACCACGCCGACAACGCCACCTCATCGGTGGTGGCCAAGCGCTCCACAACCGTGCCCTCGCAGAGGGCCACAGCGTGAAAGCCCTTGCGCGCGCCGCCCACGTCGATCCCCACCACGGTGACGGCGTCGCGGCTGCCGCTGGCCACCGCTCAACCCTCCGGCCAGAGCCGATCCAGCTGAGCGCAGGCCCGCGCCAGCCCCTCGGCGCAGTCGCCGCGCATCAGCAGCCCCGAACCACCCCACACCAGCCGCAGCGGCAGATCGCCGGGGGCGGCCCCCAGCTCGCGGGTGGCCGTGAACCCCAGCCGCTGGAAGTAGCGCACCAGGCGGCGATGCTGCTGCTCAGCGTCGCGGATCGCCAGCAGGCGGGCGCGGCGGCAGGGGGTGGCCTCCAGGGCCCAGGCGAAGGTGGCGGCCCAGATCAGCGGCCCAACGCCCTGGGTGGCCGGGCCCTGCACCCGCATCGTGTCCAGCTGCAGGCCGGCGGCCAGCGGCATCGCCCAGCCCTTCAGCTCACCCAGCAGCAGCGGCGGCTGGTCCGGGCGCGGCCGGGCCACCACCACCCGCAACGTGCGCAGCCCCGCCAGCTCGCGCACCTGAAGGCGCAGCAGCAGGGCCCGGGCGCGGGCCGCTGCCTCCAGATCCAGCAGGCTGGGCAGCGCACGCGACGACGGACTGGCATTCACGAGGCCGCCACAGCGCCATCCGAGACCGCTCCATCCGCCGCTGGGCCTCCAGCAGCTGAGCCAGCAGCTGAGCCAGCCGCGGCGCCGCAGCTGGGGCAATAGGGAAAGAAGGTAAGCGTGTGGTGGCTACAGCTGGGGCAGTCGTGCTGGAGCTGCAGACCGCAGTGCATGCAGTAGTCGGGCAGGGCGCCCTCATGGCGAGGCAGGCTGCGGTCGCAGCCGGGGCACTGGTTGCGGCTGATCGCCTGCAGGGCCTTCTCGTAGCGGATCGAGCGCTGACGCTGCTCCGCCGGGGCCGCCTGCTCACGCTGCAGGCGCTGGCCATAGGCCTTCAGCCAGGCGATCAGGGCCCGGCCCACCACCACCGTGAGCAACGCCCCGACCACATAGCGGATGTAGGCGCCGAACGGAGGCAGGTAGGGCACCAGCTCCACGAAGAAGGCGAAGAGGGCAAACAGCAGGAACCCCCACACGAACGGCCACTGTTCACCGCGCCGGAAGCGGCGGAACTGCCACAGCGCCAGGGCCAGCAGGGGCCCCACGAACAGCAGCCGGATTGCGAACACGCGCAGCTCAGTGCGCTGCCGCGCCCCTGCCAACCGCCTTTCCGCCTGGCTGCGCAACCCGTCGAGCCGGCGCTGCTTCGGGGCGATGGCGGCCTCCACCCCGGCCAGCCCCTGCTGGAGCTGCTGCCGCTCCTCGCTGCGCTGGCGCTGCCGTTCCAGCTGCAGATCAAGCTGCCGCGCCCGGCTGATCACCTCCGGGTTCTGAGCCGACTGGGCGGTGGCCGACCGGGTGGCACGCCAGGTCTCGAAGGCCGCCTTATCGCGGTCGTAGGCCTCACGGCCATCCGCCTGGCGCTGCTCAACGGCCTGAAGCTGATCCGCCAGAGCCTGCCGGCGGCTCTCCAGGGGTCGCAGGTCGTTCTCCAGACCGTTCACCGCCGCACGATCGAGAAACTGCTCAAGCGTGGGCGGCTTGCTGAGCAGGGGCAGGTCGGCGATCACCGCGCCTCCAACCTGGATCAGGAAGTAAGCGAACAGCAGGGCAACCAGCCACTGGCCGGCCCGCACCAGCCGTTCCGGACCGCGGGAAGGACTGATCATTGGCGCAGCGTTGCGAGCGGCAGGTCAGGTCTCTCCAGGACGGTAGGGCTGGGCTGTGATCACCGCATCCAGGGGCAACGGGCCGTAGAGATGGGGGAAGAGCTCGCCGCTCTCCGGTGCGGGCTCCCGTCGCAGGGGCACCCCCGCCCGTGCCAACGCCACCGGATCGATGCAGAGCAGCACCAGCTCCTCCACATCACTGAAGAAGCGGGCGTGGGTGCCGGCCAGCTGTTGCACGTCGCTGGCGTGGATGAAGCCCACCTCCGCCAGGGAACGGTCGCGGCTGGAGTGCGTGTACATCCCCTCCACCCTGGCCTGACGCCAGGCGTCGGCGAGGGCAAGGTGATACACCCAACGCCGACTCAACCAGGGCTGACGCCGAGCCCAGGGGCTGGCCATCACGGCCGCCAGCTCCGGGCCGGCGAGGAAGGCGGCGAGCCAGGCCTGCACGTGAGCCAGTCCGGTCTCCGCGTCGAAGCGGGCCGGATCGGTGTGCCGGAACTGGCGCACGAACGGCAGAAGGGCCCAGTCCGCCAGCGCCGGGCGCCCCCCCAGCAGCCAGCCGCCGGCCGCCAGCTCCTGGTTCCAGCGGCCCAGGATCGCCAGCGCCGCCTGCCGGTGCAGCTCGCGGTCGCTCGCTGCCGTGAGCCCGAAGCGTTCCGGGTAGCGGTAGCGATCGAGATGGTGCTTGAACACGCCGTCGTTCTCCTCGATCCATGCGGCGCCACGGGCCAGCTCGGCGGCGCTCCAGCCCGCGCGCCAGGCCTGCGGATCGGCGCGATCCAGCGCCCAGTGCATGATCGCCAGGCTCTGATCGAGCACCAGGCCACCGGCCACCAGCACCGGCACGGTGGCCTTGGCCGAAGCCTCAACAAGCTCCGGTGGCCTGGCCTTCAGGCTCACCTCCCGCAGCTCAAGATCGCGGCCGGGCACCAGGCCCGCCGCCGCCAGCGCCAGCCGCGCCCGGATCGCATACGGGCAGCGGCGGAAGCTGTAGAGAACCGGGCGCTCGTCAGCCACCGAGATGCTGATGGCCCAGCGACCGCGCCCGCTCCATCTGGCGTTGCCGCTCGGCGAACCGCTGCCGATCGGCATCGCTGAAGCGGTCGATGCAGTGGCGACAGCTCACCCCTTCCACGTGGCTCTCGAGCTCACGATCGGCGGGAGAGAGCGGCAAACCGCAGGCATGGCAGAGGCTGTGCTCACCGGGCTCAAGGCGATGGTTCACCGCCACCCGCTGATCGAACACGAAGCACTCGCCGCTCCAGCTGCTGCCCTGCTCGGGCACCTCCTCCAGATAGCGCAGGATGCCGCCCTCCAGGTGATGCACACCCTCAAATCCCTGCTGCCGCAGGAAGGCGGTGGCCTTCTCGCAGCGGATGCCGCCGGTGCAGAACATGGCGATCGCCTTCGGCTGGCGTTCGGCCACCAACGGCCTCAGCTCGCTCTCCACCCAGGCCGGGAACTGACGGAAGTTGTCGGTGCCCGGATCAATCGCCCCGGCGAACGTGCCGATCGCCACCTCATAGGCATTGCGGGTGTCGATCACCAGGGTGTCGGGATCCGCGATCAGCGCATCCCACTGCTGCGGCGGCACATGGGTGCCCACCGCTGAGGCCAGGTAGGGCTCCACCCCCGGCTGCCCGAGGGTGACGATCTCGCGCTTCAGCCGCACCTTCAGGCGATGAAAAGCCTGGCCATCCGCCCGGCTGAACTTCGCCGTCAACCGCTCCAGACCCGCCACGGCCCGCAGCCGCGCCAGCACGGCCTGCACCCCCTGATCGGAACCGCAGATGGTGCCGTTCACCCCCTCGGCGGCCAGCAGAATCGTGCCCCGCACCGCCTGGGCGCCGGCGAGCGTGAGCAGGTCAGCCCTGAGGGCATCCAGACCAGCGAGGGGAGCGAAGCGGTAGAAGGCTGCCACCAGCGCGTCTGCCTGCATCGCCATCACCCACAGGCCGGCGGCGGCGCGGCCTCCCAGGCGCTCACCCCGGCGGCCGCCAGCAGCTCCCGATCAGCCGCCACATCGGGGTTGCCGGTGGTGAGCAGGGTGTCGCCATAGAAGATCGAATCGGCCCCCGCCAGCAGGCAGAGAATCTGCGCCTCGCGGTTCAGGCCCTCCCGGCCGGCACTGAGGCGCACGCGGCTGTGGGGCATCAGGATCCGGGCGGTGGCCACCATCCGCACCAGCTCAAGCGGATCCACCGGTGGCTGCTCCTCCAGCGGCGTGCCCTCCACCGCCACTAGCGCGTTGATCGGCACGCTCTCCGGGTGCGGCTCCATCGTCGCCAGCACCTGCAGCAGCGAGGCGCGATCGGTGAGGCTCTCGCCCATGCCGATGATGCCGCCGCAGCACATGGTGATGCCGGCCCGGCGCACCCGCTGCAGCGTCTCCAGCCGCTCCTGGAAGGTGCGGGTGCTGATGATCCGCTCGTAGTGCTCGGGGCTGGTGTCGAGGTTGTGGTTGTAGGCGGTGAGGCCAGCCACTGCCAGGCGCTCGGCCTGGCTGTCGGTGAGCATGCCGGCGGTCACGCAGGCCTCCAGGCCCAGCTCGCGCACGCCGCGCACCATCGCCAGCATCGCCTCGAAGGGCGCACCATCGCGGATGTCGCGCCAGGCCCAGCCCATGCAGAAGCGGTGGGCACCGGCATCGCGGGCGGCACGGGCGCGGGCCAGCACCGGCTCCACCTCCAGCTCGGGCCGGCCGGTCACATCGCTGCTGTGATGCATCGACTGCGGGCAGTAGGCACAGTCCTCCTCGCAGCCGCCGGTCTTGACGCTCAGCAGCGAGGCCAGCTGCACCCGATACCCAGGATTGGCCTGCCGGTGCACGGCCTGGGCCTGCCAGAGCAGATCCACCAGCGGCAGCTCCAGCAGCGACTGGATCTCAGCGGTGCTCCAGTCGTGGCGCACCAGCACGGCCCCCTCGAGGGTTGGGATCGCGGGCCTGGCGGGGGTGAGGGTCAAGATTGGCTGGTCGGGGAAGGGGAACGCATCACAGGCGGAGGGCTATCGCCCGGCCGCGCGGCTCAGGGCGCAGACTCCACGCCGCCGAAACGGCGCTGGCGGCTCTGGTAATCGAGCAGGGCGGCCGTCAGGGCCGCTTCATCGAAATCGGGCCAGAGCACATCGGTGATGTGCAGCTCGGCGTAGGCCAGCTGCCAGAGCAGGAAGTTGCTGATGCGCTGCTCGCCGCTGGTGCGGATCAACAGGTCGGGGTCGCGCTCGCCGGCGGTGTGCAGCTCGGCTGCGAAGCGGTGCTCATCGATCTCAGCCGGGTTGAGCTCACCGCGGGCCACCTGCTCCGCCAGTAGACGCGCCGCCCGCACCAGCTCGCGCCGGCCGCCGTAGTTGGTGCAGACGTTGAAATGAATGCCGCTGTTCGCCGCGGTGCGCGCCGTGGCATCGGCGATCAGCTGCTGCAGACCGGCTGGCAGCTGCTCCAGATCCCCGAGGAAGCGGATACGCACCTGCTCCTGCTCGAGCGCCACCAGCTCACGGGCCAGCACCCGCTCAAACAGGGTCATCAGGAAACTCACCTCCTCACCGGGGCGGTTCCAGTTCTCGGTGGAGAAGGCGTAGGCGGTGAGGGCGCCGATGCCCCAGTCGCTGCAGAGGCGCAGAGTGCGCTTGAGCGCCTCCACCCCCTCGCGGTGCCCCATCACCCGCGGCAGCTTGCGCTGACCAGCCCAGCGGCCATTGCCATCCATGATCACCGCCACATGGGCGGGCAGTCGGGCTGGGTCAAGCCCGGCGGGCAGGGCGCGGCGCGAGGGTCTGTTGCCCTGGACAGCAGTGGCGGTCGCCAGGGAGCGACTCATGCGTGCGGATCGACTGAATCCGCGGTCACGCTACGACCAGCCGTCTTCGCGGACGCCTTGCTGCCCTGGGCCAGGGCTGCACTGAGCAGTTCCTGCAGACGGCTGCTGGTGATCGGACGCTCCAGGCGTCCCTGGCGGGCCAGCGAGAGGGTGCCCGTCTCCTCAGACACGACGATGCAGAGGCAGCGATCAAAACGCTCCGTGATCCCGAGGGCCGCCAGATGGCGGGTGCCGTAGCGGTTCAGTCCCTGGCGCGAGAGGGGCAGGATCACCCCGGCCGAGAGGATGCGGTTGCCCTTCACCAGCACGGCGCCGTCGTGCAGCGGGGTATCCACAGCGAACAGATTCAGCAGCAGATCAGCCGACAGCTGCGCATCCAGGGCAATCCCCGGGTTGAGGAAGTCCTCCGGGCGCAGATCACTGCCTAGATCCACCACGATCAATCCGCCGCGGCGCAGCTGTGACAGTCGTCCGGCGGCCTCACTGAGCACGGCCACCGAGCCGGAAGCGAGCTTGTCGCCCCGCTGGCTGCCGAACAGCACATCGAGACGACCCGTGCCCAGCAGCTCCATCAGCCGGCGCAGCTCCCCCTGCCAGAGGATGGCCAGGGCCAGGCTGCAGGCCATCACCAGGGCGTCCACCAGCTTGGTGGTGAGCGGCAGGATCCCGAAGCGCTGGATGACCCAGGCCAGGGCCACCAGGGTGAGGTAACCGCGCAGCAGCCAGAGGGTGCGCGGCTCGGTGACCCGGGCCAGAAGCACCACGCCCAGAGCTGTAGCGAGCAGGAGATCCAGCACCACGCTCAGCTGGATCACTCCGCCAACCCCCTCAACCCTCAGGCCGATGCCGTACTGCGCTCAGATTACCGAGCGCAGGCGCTCCGGCAGCACGTCGTAGCGCAGCAGCTCCTCCGGCTGCTCCCGCCGCTGCACCAACTCGGAGCAGCCCTCATGCACCAGCACTGCCGCCGGCCGGGGGATGCGGTTGTAGTTGGACGACATCGAAGCGTTGTAGGCGCCGGTGGCGAACACCGCCAGCACGTCGCCGGTGGTGGAGGGGGGCAGCGCCAGATCCTTGAGCAGCACGTCACCCGATTCACAGTGCTTGCCCGCCAGGGTCACGGTGTCGGTGGCTTCCGCCTCGGGACGGTCGGCCAGCACGGCCGTGTAGCGCGACTGATACGTGATCGGGCGCGGGTTGTCGCTCATGCCGCCATCCACCGAGAGATACGTGCGGAGGCCGGGAATCTCCTTGCGACTGCCAAGGCTGTAGAGGGTCACCCCGGCGGTGGCCACCAGCGAGCGACCCGGTTCGCACAGCAACCGCGGCAGCTCCAGGCCCCGCTCCTGGCAGGCGCCGGCCACGGCTTCGGCCACCGTGCGCACCCATTCCTGGATCGACGGCGGATCATCGCTGGCCACGTAGCGGATGCCGAGCCCGCCACCCACGTTGAGGTCGCTCACGGGGTGGCCGAGGCTGCGGGCCAGCTGCAGGGCATCGGCCATCACCGCAGCCAGATCGCGGTGGGGCTGCAGCTCGAAGATCTGCGACCCGATATGGGCGTGCAGGCCTGTCACGCGGGCCCACCCACACCCCTGCAGATGACGCAGCACCGTCTCGAGCTGGTCGGGATCAAAGCCGAACTTGCTGTCGAGGTGGCCGGTGCGGATGTACTCGTGGGTGTGGCACTCGATGCCGGGCGTGAAGCGCAGCATCAGCCGCACCGGTTCGGCCGGCGCCAGCGCCGCCAGCAGCTCGAGATCAAGCCAGTTGTCCGCCACCACGGTGACGCCCAGCTCAGCAGCCAGCCGGAGCTCCTCGAGGCTTTTGTTATTGCCGTGGAACACGATCCGCTCCGGCGGCATGCCGCCGCCCACGGCGGTGAGCAGTTCACCGGCGGAGACCGCATCAAGACCAAGGCCCTCGGCGGCCACCAGCGCCGTGATCGCCAGACTGCTGTTGGCCTTGGAGGCATACACGGCCAGGGCAGCGCCCGGGTAATGGGAGGCCAGGGCACTGCGGTAGGCCGACGCCGTCGCGCGCAGGGTGGCCTCATCCAGCACATACAAGGGTGTGCCGTAGCGGCGAGCCAGATCAGCCAGGGCACAGCCGCCCACCTGCAGGCGTCCCTCGGCATCGATGGCCGTGGTCAGCGGCGTGAGGTTGCGGTTGGGACTGGCGGTGTCGCGCCCAGCCTCGAAGGGCCGTGAATCACCAGAGGCCACGTTGGTGGTGCTCGTGGCCGTGGCTGGGGTGGTGGTCATCGCCCGATCCGGTGGGCGGCGCCGGCCCACAGCTGAACAGCCGACAATCGTAGGCAGCACAGAGCCACCCCTCCGTGACCGACGCTGCCGTTCCGCTCGGCCCGGATGATCTCGAGGCCTGCCTGGAGCTGGACCGCCAGGCCCTGGGAGGCCTGTGGAGCGCCACCCAGTGGGGCACCGAGCTGGAGGATCCACGTCGCCCCTGCCTGGGCATCCGCGGCCCGGCAGCCCTGGCAGCTGTGGCCTGTGGCTGGCTGGTGGCTGATGAACTGCATGTCACCGCGGTGGCGGTGGATCCGCTGCAGCGGCGCCGCGGTCTGGGAGCGCGGGTGCTGCGGGCGCTGCTGCGGGAGGCCTCAGCCGAAGGCGCCCAGCACGCCACCCTGGAGGTGGCCGCCGGCAACATCGCCGCCCAGGCTCTTTATGCGGCCGCGGGGTTTCGGACCGCAGGCATCCGTCGCGCCTACTACCGCAATGGCGACGATGCTCTGATCCAATGGCTGCGCCTGCACGATGGCGTGGGCGTTCGGATTACCGACCATTTCTGATGCGAACAACCGAAAACATCGAGGTTCTCGGTTGTGCAAACACCAGGCCCTCAGCCCAGCTGCAGCAAAGCTTCTGAGCATGTGCCCCAGCACTGCGCAGCCACCCTGCCAACCCTGATAGGTTGGGAACACTCCCACAAGGCCCCGCCCCATGTTCGAGCGGTTTACCGAGAAGGCCATCAAGGTGATCATGCTGGCCCAGGAGGAGGCTCGCCGCCTTGGCCACAACTTCGTCGGCACCGAGCAGATCCTGCTGGGCCTGATCGGCGAGGGAACCGGTGTGGCGGCCAAGGTGCTCAAGTCGATGGGCGTCAACCTCAAGGACGCCCGCGTCGAGGTGGAGAAGATCATCGGCCGCGGCTCCGGCTTCGTGGCCGTTGAGATCCCCTTCACCCCCCGAGCGAAACGGGTGCTGGAGCTCTCCCTGGAGGAAGCCCGCCAGCTGGGTCACAACTACATCGGCACTGAGCACCTGCTGCTCGGACTGATCCGCGAAGGCGAAGGCGTGGCCGCCCGGGTGCTGGAGAACCTCGGGGTCGACCTGGCCAAGGTGCGCACCCAGGTGATCCGCATGCTCGGCGAGACGGCGGAAGTGGCCAGCGGCGGCGGCGGTGGCAAGGGCTCCACCAAGACCCCCACCCTCGACGAATTCGGCAGCAACCTCACCCAGCAGGCCGCCGACGGCAAGCTCGACCCGGTGGTGGGCCGTCAGAACGAGATTGAGCGCGTCATCCAAATTCTCGGTCGCCGCACAAAGAACAACCCGGTGCTGATCGGCGAACCCGGCGTCGGCAAGACCGCCATCGCCGAAGGGCTCGCCCAGCGCATCAATGCCGGCGACGTGCCTGACATCCTCGAGGACAAGCGCGTCCTCACCCTCGACATCGGCCTGCTGGTGGCCGGCACCAAGTACCGCGGTGAGTTCGAGGAACGCCTCAAGAAGATCATGGAGGAGATCCGTGGCGCCGGGAACGTGATCCTGGTGATCGACGAGGTGCACACCTTGATCGGCGCCGGGGCCGCCGAGGGTGCCATCGACGCCGCCAACATCCTCAAGCCGGCTCTGGCACGCGGCGAGCTGCAGTGCATCGGCGCCACCACCCTGGATGAGTACCGCAAGCACATCGAGCGCGATGCCGCACTGGAGCGCCGCTTCCAGCCGGTGCAGGTGGGCGAGCCATCGGTCGACGACACGATCGAGATCCTGCGCGGCCTCAAGGAGCGCTACGAGGCACACCACCGCCTCAAGATCGCCGATGAGGCCCTGATCGCCGCCGCCACCCTCGGCGACCGCTACATCTCCGACCGCTTCCTGCCCGACAAGGCGATCGACCTGATCGATGAAGCCGGCAGCCGTGTGCGCCTGATGAACTCCAAGCTGCCGCCGGCGGCCAAGGAGATCGACAAGCAGCTGCGCGACATCGAGCGCCAGAAGGAGAATGCCGTGCGCGAGCAGGACTTCGGCAAAGCCGGCGAACTGCGCGATAAGGAAGTGGAGCTGCGCGATCAGATCCGCACGATCCTGCAGAACCGCAAGGATGAGCAGCCTGCCGGCACTGAAGCCAGCGAGGGCAATTCCGAAGCCGGTACCGAGCTCTCGGGCGCCGCTGTGGCCGTTGCCAGCCCCAGCGAGGAGAGCGCCGGCGCCGATCGCATGCCGATGGTCACCGAGGAGGACATTGCCCAGATCGTGGCCTCCTGGACGGGCGTGCCGGTGCAGAAGCTCACCGAGAGCGAAACCGCCAAGCTGCTCAACATGGAGGACACCCTCCATCAGCGCCTGATCGGTCAGGACGAAGCCGTCAAGGCCGTGTCCCGCGCCATTCGCCGTGCCCGTGTCGGCCTGAAGAACCCCAACAGGCCGATCGCCAGCTTCATCTTCTCCGGCCCCACCGGTGTGGGCAAAACTGAGCTCACCAAATCGCTGGCGGCTTACTTCTTCGGCAGCGAAGACGCCATGATCCGCCTCGACATGTCGGAGTTCATGGAGCGGCATACGGTCAGCAAGCTGATCGGCTCGCCTCCGGGCTATGTGGGCTTCAATGAAGGCGGCCAGCTTACCGAGGCTGTGCGTCGTCGCCCCTACACCGTGGTGCTGTTCGATGAAATCGAGAAGGCACACCCCGATGTGTTCAACCTGCTGCTGCAGCTGCTGGAAGACGGTCGCCTGACCGACTCCAAGGGCCGCACGGTGGACTTCAAGAACACCCTGATCATCATGACCTCGAACATCGGTTCGAAGGTGATCGAGAAGGGCGGCGGCGGCCTCGGCTTCGAATTCTCCGGCGCCGATGCCGAAGAAACCAACTACAACCGCATCCGCTCGCTGGTGAATGAGGAGCTGAAGCAATACTTCCGCCCTGAATTCCTGAACCGGCTCGATGAGATCATCGTCTTCCGTCAGCTCAGCCGCGACGAAGTCAAGGAGATCGCCGAAATCATGCTCAAGGAGGTGTTCGGTCGCATGGGCGAGAAGGGCATCCACCTCTCCGTCACCGAGGCCTTCAAGGAGCGGCTGGTGGAAGAGGGCTACAACCCCAGCTACGGCGCCCGCCCGCTGCGCCGTGCCGTGATGCGCCTGCTCGAGGATTCCCTGGCTGAAGAATTCCTCTCCGGCCGCATCGGCGATGGCGACAGCGCCGTCGTCGACGTGGACGACAGCAAGCAGGTGGTGATCCGCAAATCCGTGGAATCTCTGCCCGTGCCGGCGCTGGCCGGAGCGGGCGCCTGAGCCCGACGCGATCATCGGAACAGCTTGATCCACGCGCCCCGGCTGCGGCAGGGGCGCTTGATTGCCAGCGATCCTGCTCACACTTTCGGGGGTGAGCACCGGGAGATTTGTGGCGGCACGGCAGGCCAGGCACTTCGTGTCCACCCATCCAGATTCGCTGCTCTGGTGGCTGGACGATGACCTTGATCTCTGCCGGGAGATGCTGCCACGTCTGCGGAACACCGGCTGGCAGGTGAAAACGTTTGCGCGTTCGGAACCGATGCTCGCCGCGCTCCGGGCTGGCCTCCGCCCCGATCTGCTGGTGCTGGATCAACGGCTGCCCGATCAACTTGGCACCGAGCTGCTGAGGGATCTCCGCCAGTCAGGTGAATGCTTTCCCGTGCTGATGCTCTCCGCCATGGCCAGGGCCACGGACCGCATCCTCGGGCTGGAGCTGGGAGCCCAGGACTACCTGGTGAAGCCCTTTCATGCCCGCGAGATGCTGCTGCGCTGTGAGCAGCTGCTGGAGCTCAGCCGCCACCTGGCCGTGTCCCCCTCGCGGCAGCAACAGCAGATCGACCTGGGTGGGCTGACGTTTCACCCCCACGAGGGCTGCCTGCGCCGGGCCGGCGCCGCCGCTGTGACGCTGAGTCGGGGTGAACGGATCCTGCTGCTGGCCCTGTGCCGGGCTCCGGGCCGTGTACTCACCCGCGAGCAGCTCGCGCTCGCCAGTGGCAGCCTCGCGCCGGTGAGCAGCAGCCGCAGCATCGACATGCGCCTCTCCAGGCTGCGACGTCTGCTGGAGCAGGCCTCCGGTGGGTCGGTGCAGATCGAGACCGTGCGGGCCCACGGCTACACCCTGCGCATCGAGGTGCCCGCCCGGGAAGAGAGCGGCGAGGAGCAGACCAGCGAGGAGGTGTCCTGATGAAGCCGGCGTGGCGGCGACGCTGCAACCCTCGCTGGCGCCGGCCGATGGCTGGCATCGCCGACAGACGGCGACGCCAGCTGGAAGCAGTCGCCCATGACATCCGGGGGCCGCTGACGCGGCTGCTGCTGCGGGTGGAAACCCTCCGAGATCAGGACAGCCACGATCCTGAACTGCTGGCCGGCCTCGAGGCTGATCTGATGGTCCTGCTGGCCCTGGATCAGGAGTTGCTGGCCATCAGCGAGCCGATGACACCCGTAAAGCAACGGGCGTGGGTGTCACTGGCAGCGGTCTGCAGGCAGACCGCCCGGAGCTACGGGCTGCAACTGGTCAGGGTGGAGATCCCGGAGGGCCTCATGGCCTGGGTGGATCGCCAACTCCTGCAGCGCACGCTGCACAACCTGATCGAGAACGCCCTCGAACATGGCGGACCGCCGGTCCTGATCACGGCGCGAACCGGCGAGGCCTGCACCCTGATCCAACTGGAGGACACCGGACGGACAGGCCCGGCCATACCCCCACCACTGCCGCGGTTGCTGCCCGCCCACAAAGGGCTTGGACTGCAGGCTGCGCGAAGGTTCTGCCGTAGCCATGGCGGTGAGCTCCGGCTTGGCGCATCAGAGCGCGGCGGCTGGCAGGTGCAGCTGACACTGGATCCCGGACCCACTCACCCTCCAAGGCCGTGAGTGATTCCCCCGGGCCGAGCCCTGATGCGCGCGAGCTTGAGCAGCTGGTGGCCCGCTGGCGCCTCACCGGCGACCGGTTCACCAGCGACCTGCTGCGGCAGCCCCTGCCCATCACTCCTGAGGAGCGGGCCCGAGCGGTGGATCTGCTGCTCACACTCGGCGCCTGGCCCCAGGCGCGGGCGCTGGTGCTCTCCTGGCTCCTGGAATGGCTGGCCGCGTTGCCGGAGCGCGGGCGGCCCGACCCCAGCGCAAGCGTCGATCTTTGGAGATGCCTGGCGGACGTGAGTGAACGCAGCCACGACGGCCAGTTGCTGGAACTGTTCTGGCAAGGCCTGGCAAGCATCAGGCCGGAGACCGCTCGGCCGGGCGTGCTGCCACTGGTCGGGGTACCGATCCTCAATGGCCTCGAGCATCTGCAGCGCCTGCTGGCCAGCCTGGACGTGCCGATCGGCATCCTGGCGATCGTGGATCAGAGCGGCGGCCGCACCGATCCCCAGGCATTGGAGCTGCGCCGCAAGCTGCGGGCCCTGGAGCAGCAGGGACATCCCGGGATCGACCAGATCCGCGTGGCCCGACCGTTCGGCAACGCCGGTGTGGCCGCCGCCTGGAACCAGATCCTGCTGAGCTTTCCGCAGGCGCCCCTGGCCCTGATCGTCAACCACGACGTCGTGTTTCCGGCGGGAGTCCTGGCCGAGGCACTGTCCCGACTGGATGCGAATCGTCCGCAATATCTCTCCCTCTTCCCGGGGGAGCGGGCCTTCTCCGCCTTTGCGCTCACGGCCCTGGCCTGGGATGCCGTGGGCCGCTTCGATGAGCGCTACTACCCCGCCTACTGCGAGGACCTCGACTACCGCGACCGGCTGCTCGCCACCCCCAGCGTGCAGCGCCTGGATGGACGCTTTGCCCATGGCCGCATGCTGGCCTTCAACCCAAACGAAAGCCGCACCCTCGCCGACGATCCGGAGCTGGCACGTCAGAACCAGCGCAGCTTTCAGCTCAATCGCCTCTGGTATTACTTCCGGCGTCGCGGACCGGGCAGCACCGCCCTGGCCTCCGGTATCTGGCGGCAACGCTGGCTGGGGCAATGGAGCTGAGGGCCGCGAAGCACCCGTCGTGGGCGTTCGCCCTGCATAGGCTCCGGCCAGAGGACGGCTGGATGGAGCGCCATGGCCGAGGCAGAGGCGGATCCCCGCCAGGCGCAGGACTGGCTGAACCAGGCGGAGCGCCTGTTGCTGCAGCCAGATCAGGGGAGCAGCGCCAGCCGTCTGCGCCGGGCCCGTGAGGCGTTGATCCAGGCGCAACGGCTGGGCACCCTCCCTGCCACCATCGAGGCGCTGGGCCAGGCCAGCGGCCTGCACGCGTTGGCTGAGGCCCTGACGCGCGCAGGGCTGAATCAGGCCGCAGAACAATGCCAGCAGCTCGCCCGCGCATCCCTGCCCGCAGGGGCTGCCGCGGAGGTAACGCTCGACGCCCTCAACCGCTGGCTTTACCCCCGCTGCCTGCGCCGCTACCAGCGCGACATCCTTGAAGGCCGGCCCGTGGTCCTTGAGCTGGAGGGGGTCACCCATCATCTCCAGCACTGCCGGGCGGACACGGATCGCAACCACCTGCTGCTGCTGCGGAGCCAGGATCAATCGCTGTGGTGGATGGTCTCCGGCGAATGCGCTGAGGGGTACCCGCTGCTGCCGCAGCATTTGCGGGCGGCGGCGGCAGCCGATGCCCGGGCGGGCGAGGGGGCGGGGCAGGGAGCCGTGGTGCGGGCGGGCAATGCCAACTTTGCCCACTTCCTCTGGAACGAGCTTGATCCACTGCTGCGCCTGCTGGCCTCCGGCCACAGCCTGGAACTCCTGCAGGACAGCGACACGGTGCTGGACCTCAGCCAGCTGAAGGGAATCACGCGGGTGGAGCCGGAGCAGCTTGCCCAGCGCTCCAGCGTGCGGCTGGGTAGCACCCTGGTCAGCGAACAGGCGCGCGCAACGGTGCTGCAGACACTGGCCAGGGAGGCTCCGGACCCGCCACCGCCAGAGCGCCCGCAGCCGCTGATCCTGCTGGGCGTGCGCGGACCGGGCCGGCGGGAGCTGCGCAATGAAGTGGCCTACTTCCAAGGCTTGATTGCAGCACTCACGCAGCAGTTCCAGCGGCCATTGATTCTCCTGGATGGCTTCACCTACCAGCACAACAATCAACGGCAGGTCCAGGCCCAGCAGCGTGAGCAGGACTGCACGGCGCGCGTGCAGGAGATCATTGAGGCTTGCCCCCAGGCGCAACTTGAGAGCCTCTCCGGCCTGGGATTCGCCGCCTGGCTGCAACGCAGCGAAGGCGTTCGCTTCTACGTAACCCATGAAGGCACGATGCAGCACAAGCTGGGCTGGCTGCGACCACAGATTCCCGGGCTCTGTTTGGTGGGATCGCCCCATGCCCGAGCCATTGCAACCTGGCATCGGCAGCAATGCGAGGGCGCAGGATTGCTGTTTACCCTGCCCACCGATCTCTATGCCCAGGATCCAGCCACTGCCACAATGGCCGACGCAGAACTGCACAACCAACCGTTTCAGATCACGAACATCCAGCGGGCCATTGCACTGAGCATGGATCTGATCAGAAGCCAGCTGGAGATCCCGATCAGCCGCGACTCCGCCGCAGCATGAGTGCAGATGAATAGCTGATCAGCCGCAGCACGACGTTGACCGGCCATGTGATTTCTAGACTGCTGTTTCTGGGGCAGACGATCGGCATGCGGACCATGCCACACGACCGCGCTTCAGATCACCCCTGGGGAGTGTGAGCCGATGGCACCCGAATGGTTTTACATCTTCGGCTATTACGGTTCCAAGAATGCAGGCGATGAGGCCTTTCGCCTCGCCTTTGCCAAGCTGCTGCCGAAGAGCGCAGAATTGCACTTCATTCGACCATCACAGCTGGCAGGAAACCAGGCCCTAGCAAGCCAGATCCAGCAGGATGTCACATCCGGACGCGCCCGCCTGATCGTAGGCGGGGGAGCCATCATCGGCGAACCCTATTTCTGGGCCCACATTCCGCCGCAGACGCCGTTTCATATCGTCAGCGCCGACATTGGCTCCAAGGAGCATCTACTGCGCACCTATCTACCCAGCCTCAAGCAACTGCGTCAGTCATGGATTCGCAGCGAGGCCGACAGCGAACAACTGCGCCAGCTGCTGCCAGAGCACCGCAAGATTACCTTTCTCCCAGATATCGTCCATGCCCTGGGTGTCAGCAGCGCCGAACGCCAGGCCATCAAGGAGATGCTCCCCGATCTGCGCAACAGCAGACTGCTAGATCGGATGGCAGAGCACTGCGAGAACTGCATCCCAGCAGAACAGCTACGCAACAAGAACATGGCAATCTTCCTCTCCGACCATTACTACGACTACAAAACGATCAGCAGCTCCTCGGTACTGGAAGGCATCGAACGAGAAGCCGCAGACAAGATCTACCTTCGCAGACTGAGACAATGCCTTGACGAGATCACTCCCTACTACAACCTCTACTTCTTCAGCCTGAGTTACTGGTACAACTCCATTGATGCCTACGTGGGATACCGACTGGCCAAGGCCTCCAGCCAGGCACCGCTCTACAACATCGTGACGCACTACATGAAACCGGAAATAATCATGGAACTGATGCCCTATTTTGATGCCGCTATCTCAATGAAATTCCACGGGCTGATCTTCCCGCTCACAGCCAACGTACCAGTACTCAATCTTGGCAACTCCAAGAAGAACACAGACCTGGCCCAGCAGATGGGGCTGATTTCCATCCAACCTGAGGACCTCAGCGTCAACTCCTTCCTGACAGCCCTGAAGCAGGTGGAATCCGTTGAATACGCCACCTCACTGGCAGAAACTCAGAGACTGGCAAGCGAAGCAATTCACACGGCATTCAGCCATCCAGATCTATGGCACTAAGGATACAAACGCATCCTCACTCTCGATCAAGGCGAGCAAATCAAGCATGGACACACTGAGAACACAGGTGCGGCAATCGAACAGGTTGAAATACAAACGCACCTCATCTCCCGCAACCAGCACACTGCTCACATAACACACACCGGGGTTTTTCCGAAAACCAGGATCACGAGCGAGCGCCTCACTATTCACCGACAGGATCGGCTCACGACTGATCCGCTGCGGCCTCAGGCCATCGGCCGACAGCAGGATCAGGTACTGGTCATAGATGTACGTGTGCTGGCGGCGACGGTGAACCACAAGCCCCAGGCCACAATCCCCACGGGCATCATGCAGCCGGAATGGGTGCGCACTGTTGCGCAGCGGTCCCTGGATGGATGCCGGCAGCTCCAGGGGCTGATCGCAGATCAGCTGCCAATGGCGCAAGCTGAGATCGGCCTGGAAGACCCGCCAGGGTTGCAACGAATAAAACAGCAACAGCTGTTGGTCGTTGTGGTGGATCAGCCAGTTCTTCTCGAAACCACTGGGCAACCTGGGCTCTGTGGCCTGGGGATCAGCGGCCAGTCCGAGCCGGGGCAGCCGCTCAAAGGCAAGCACGCCACGTTCAGGCTCCAGTCGTCCAAGCGACTGCACCACGAGCATGTCATCAATGGTGTTATTCGCAGCGGCCTCGGCTGAAATCTCCGGCAGCCAGGCGCGATAGCGCGAGCGCGACAGGATCAGGGCAGCAATCGCATAGATCGTGCCGTCAACAGCAAACAGCCGCAGATCCTCGATTTTGCACTCACTCGGATATCCGCTGTACACGAGTGGCACCACCCGCAACTCGATCCGGCCATCAGATCGACTGGAATCCGGGCGCTCCCAGCCCAGGAAGTTGAGGGAGGGATGACGGGCCACATCCGCACTGCGGCCCGACCAGCTGTCGAAGTTGCGCTCGTAGCGCCAAGTGGACAGCAACCCCTGGGCAGTGGCCAGCACGGATTGGTTCATCACACCCGAAGGGCCATGGCCGGACACCCCCTGAACACGGGCATAGCGATCGGCGAGCTCATGGCAGGGGGTGAGCGAAAACGCAGCCAGCTGGCTGCGTACCAGCCCCCCCTCCACCGGACACTGGCGCAAGGAGGAGTTGGTCAGCAGGGAGGAGCTTGATTCCGCCCCCCGGAGGGACACGGACTCCCGCCGCGCTGAGAGCACGGACCGGTGCTGGAAGGCCCCCTCACCGAGGCGGTAATCGGCTGGATCGCGAAACGCCAGGGAGGAGAGGCTGTCCACCAGCGGGGCAAAGCAGAGCGGCCGTGCGCGCAGCTCCGACAGCGCCAGCAGAGGATCCCGGCTCAGCAGCAGATAGGGCTCAAGCCCGCGGTTGAGCGAGAACGGCACGGGTTTGCCACCGTCGAAATAGGTGGAACAGCTGTGGTAGCCCGGCTTGGAGATAGAGACCTTGCGGGTGCCGAGCGGCGCGCAGATCACGGCCTGAGGAGGGAGGTCAGGGTGCAACCCTTCAAGCAACGGCTGCACCTCCGCCACCAGGCGGCAGAGACGACTGGTGCAGGTGATGGCGATGTGGGACTGAGGCACCAGCACATAGGAGTGGCGACCGGGTGGCGGCTGTTGGTCGTCGGGACGCAGATGCCAGAGATCACCCAGCACACACTCCAGCCCGACAAAGGTGGTGGCGGGCTGCTGCGGTTCGGCACAACTCTCGGAATCCACCCCGAAGTACGCCGCCAGCTGACGACCGAAGCAGAGCTGCTCGACCTGCTCCGCCGCCAGCAACCGCGCTGTGGCATGCAGAGCCCGCGATTCCTCGATCTCCCGATCGAGCCCATGGCGCAGCCAGAAGGCCTGGGCGCGATGGTCGTACACGGCCTCCAGCGCACACACAAAGCGGTAGCGGAGCAGCAGCTCGGTCACCGCCATCAGCAGGCCGGGCCGCGCTGCCAGCAGCACCAGCGCCCGGTAGTAGGCGCTGGCCAGCTGCTCCCCCAGGCCCGCCAGCGCCTCCTGCTCCAGTGCCGCTCGACCAATGGTCCGAAGCCCCTCGTCAAGCAGCTCGGCGGCCAGGAGCGTGAAACGATCCGAGCAGCCGATCACCGCCACTAGATCGGCAGCGAGCGGTGTCAGCGACTCTCCAGATCGATGCATCACGGAGGCGCCACCAGCACGAGTCGATAATCACGCCAGATCTGGATGTGCTCGTCGCCGAACACCAGCCCAGGCCTGCGCGGCAGCAGATCCTGCAGATCTCCATGCTGCGTGCTTCGATCGGGCAGAAGCTCCAGCTGCTGCTGAAGTGCCGCGTGCAGCTGACGGCTCAGCGACGGCTCCGGCAGCCAGGGGATGCGCCAGCGCAGCAGCTCCTGCAACTGATACACCTGACTCCAGTGGACGGCAGAGCGAGCCGAGGACGGCTCCAGGCAAGCCATCAGGATCCTGATCATCTTGCGGCGTTCCTTGTTGAGGAAGCGCAGCAGATGTGTGGTGAGATCATTGCTGTTATGGGCGATCGTGTCTGGATGGACAAGATCGAAAACCCGCAGATCGTTATCCCGGCACAGATCCGGAACAAGCTGCACCAGCGCGATGGCGATCAGGTGATGAATGCTCGCCAGCACCACCACCTGGTGCTCCAGGGTGTCCGAACTGGCCAGCGGCAAGGCCCTGTAGGCGAAGTCGATCCAGTCGCGCCGACGCAGGGCAGCCACGCTGATCCAGTAGCGGAACCAGTGGTTGACCTCATCCCGTTCCAGGGCGCGGGCGAAGGCCGCGTAGCCGCTGCCTCCACCCATCTCCGCCAGGAGGCCGGTGAGGGCATGGGTCCAGGCGCCATCCGGCTCGAGCTCCTCCAAGGCCGCGAGTGCCTCCGCCAGCCCCCGGGCATCACCGGACCTGTGGGCCTCCAGACCAAGCTGCAGCAGCTGGCCTGAGCGTTCAACCTGCGGCGTCTGTGCTGGTGTGATCGGGTCGACGAACAGGTCATCAAGGTCGCCGAGCAACAGGCCACCGCCGATGGCCTGGATGTACGCAATCAGGGTTTGCCAGCAGCCGGCATCAGCGGGGTGATCCAGCAGAGCCCACCGCAACCGGATCAGATCGGGCTGACTGGCCATGGTCAGCGCTGAAAGTCAGCCACAAGCACGCCGGGCAGATCGGCACCGAGAACGCCGTGTTTCCAGCTGCTGATCAGATGAATCTCAACCGCGGTAAACCCACAACTTGAAGCCAGTTCGAGAATCTCCCAGCCCGGAATCTGGTACACCAGTGATCCACGACTGGGACGAATCGGATCGCCGTGATACTCGGGCTCACCCCGGAACAGCTGCGCCTGGCGGGGTCCCTGGTACTCCGCCTTGATGATGCTCTCCTGCTGCCCGAAGGCCATCGGGAACGTGGCCAGCAGGCGCCCTCCGGGTTTGAGAACGCGCTGAACCTCTTCGATCGCCCTGGGGAGGTCATAGACGTGCTCAAACACGTCGTTGCAGATCACCAAGTCAAAGCTTTGAGAGGTATACGTGAGAGCACAGAGATTCTGATGCAGGGCCTTAGCAATGGGCACGATTTCAGCATCGTGGAGGAAGTCGCTGAGCTCCAGATGTTGAGGTTGATTCTGAGCCAGCCAGTGCACGAAACCGCTGGATGTTTCCGGCAGATAGACACGCTTGTCCCGCAGGCTGGCCAGGGTCTCCCCCCGATGCTCCAGCACACGGGTGATGGCCCTGTGGCGTGAAAGACACCCGGCCGCCACAATCGATTCACGCAGGTTGTCGCGGCTGATCCCGATCTCGCGTGGCTCGATCTGCCGGCCGCTCAGCGGTTCGATCAGACCCAGCAGGGCCACGCAGGTGGCGGCGGCCTGCCGCTGCCGCCCCAGGTGCATCAACCCCGGCAGATCCGCCTCGAATGCGTCAAATCCGCCGTAGCGGCGATGGTCGTCATGAAGTTGAAGCAGCTCCGGGCGCAGCACGGGGCCTGACACGCGACGTTCGGGAGGCGACAGCGCAACCATGTCCTCAGGCTGAGGCCTTGGCGCGATCAGGAGTGCTCCCGCAGCAGCCCTTCAGCTGATTCGCAGCCAGCGGTCGCTGCGGCGTTGCCCCTGGCGCCAGTGCTGCCCGGTCGGCAGCTCAATGCCGAAGGCGCCATGAATCGCCGGCCCCATGGCCACGCAACTTGCACCATGGCGGGATCGAATGGCCTCGCACAACGGCAGGTCGTAGGCCCCAGCCGCCGTGAGAAAAACACTGAAGGGACGCTGCCGGGCCAGGCCTTCGACCACGGCCAGGCAAGCGGCCAGGCTCGCCTCAAATCCCTGGTGGGGCCGCTCGGGATAGCGGGAGGCGGGCGCCTCCACACAGCGCAGGCCATAGGGAGCGATCGCCCGATCGACATACAGATCGAAGGCCCGGCCGTTGCGGTGCTGCTCCTCCACAACAGCAGCCAGGGGGCTGACCAGCACCACCTCCTGGCCGGCGAGAAGGGCATGGAAGCGCTCCTCGTCCGGCCAGGCCACAACCTCCGCCGGACGGTTTCGCTCCAACATCAGCCCCTGCAACACGGCCCACCAGGACCCCAGGGGCTGCTGAGGATCCAGCAACAGCTGGGAGTTGGCCAGCAGCGCCAGGCTGCGCTCGGCCCAGGCCCGCAGGCTGGCGGCGGGTGCGGCGGTGGCGGCATAAAAGCTCTCCTCCACGTGGAGAGCGCACAGCACCTGAACCGCATCACCGCCATCAGGATCCTGGCTGGCACCGCCCTGCCGCATGAAGCCCGGGTCATGGTGGTGACGCCGCATCAGCGCCAGACCCTGTTCGAGCTGTTCCCGCTCCAGCAGCCAGCAGCGAAGCGCCGCCAGCTGCACGGCGGAAGGCTGCACAAGGCAGCAACCAGGCTCGAGGCTCGCGGGCGGCCAGCCGAGCGGAAGCTGCCGGGCAGCCAGATCATCGTGCCCCGCCCAGCGCTGCCACAGCCCCTGAGCGGCAGCCAGCACCCGACAGTCCGCCGCGGTGAGGAGGCCGCCGGAGCTCCAGAGATGCCCCAGAGAGGTCAGCAGGCTGGCGGCGGGTTGCCGCAGCTGCCAGCCCTCAGCACGGCGTGCCTGCAGCAGCGGCGCGAAAAACGCTGCCAGCACGGGCTCCAGCCACTGGGACGCGCTATCCCCCGCCACGACCACCGCCGCCACATTGAGGGCGAGCTGCCCGGGGGCGTGGGGCAGGAGCCGCGCCCCGGGGATCCACACCAGGGTCAGCTCCACGCTGGCGCCGGAGGCGGGATGGTCCTCCAGCCAGTCGTTCACCAGAGCGGTGATCTCAGCTGGGGCGACCGCCGCTCCACGGGGCTCAAGCGGCTGGACCTGCCCGTGCCAGGCCTCCGAGGCGGCCGCCGTTCCCAACCAGTCGCCTGCCGCCAGCACAAGTGAACCTTCCGCCAGAGCCAGAGCGTCCTCAACCGGCGAGCGGCGCTCGGGATCGTGCAGCAGTACCGCCAGCCCCTGCAGGGCCTCAAGCAGAGCCTGGAGATCGACGAGCGGCTGGCTGCTCTGCTCCAGGTCTGCCAGCAGGCTGAGGATGGCCAGCTCCAGGTGGGCCGGCAGCCACTCGGGCACCGGCGCAGTCCGCGCCAGGCGCAACAGCAGGGTGATGGCCTGGCGACGGCTGTCTCCATCGGCCTGCTGCAGCAGCGCCAGCGCTCCACGTCGCAGCAATCCCTCCTCCACCACCGCGAACCAGGAGGGCAGCGGCCGGCCGAGGGCATGGATCTGCAGCAGCAGATCCGAGGCCAGACCGTGGACCTGGGCATTCTCCAGGGGGGTGACAGGCGGCCGCCACCGGCGGTGGGTGAGGGCCTGATCCAGGCGAGCGAGCATCTGAATCAGACCCTCGAGCAGGCGCGCCGTGGCCGCCGCGGCCAGTGCAGGACGCAACACCAGCAGCTGGTGATGGTGCTCCAGAGCCTCCTGCCAGGCCCGTCGACCCTCCTGCCAGTCTCCCTGCTCCAGGCTTTGGCAGCCCTGCAGGGGCTCCCATTCCGTGAGCAACGCCAGCAAGGCCGCCCGGCAGTCGTCCTGGTCGCTGTCGCCGCCGGATCCGAGGGCCGCCAGCAGGCTGCGCCAGAGCTCCAGCTGAGCCGGGGCCGTCAGGGGCAAGTCCGCCAGCGACTCCAGCGCAAGCCAGATTCCCAGGCCGGGCTCGCCGCCCAGGGGTCGATGTCGCACCGCTTCTACGGCCTTCATTACGCGCACCTGCATCAGGACGGCCCCACCCCAGGGGGCCCTGATCAGTTTGTGAAGGTCCTGATGCGATGAAGGGCGCACCCTGTGCCGTCAAGCCTGCCGGCAGTGATCGCGCCCTACCAGCGGGGGGGCTGGGCCGGGCGGCTGGACGACCTCAGCGTCGCCGGCGCTCTGAGTGGCTGGGCCTGCCCGATCCCGCCTGCAGCGGCAGCCACGCCCCTGCAGGTGCGGCTGGTGATGGAGGACCTGCTGCAGCCGGGACTGAGCCACACCCTGGCGGTGGTGGCTGCTCACATCCACCGCGATGACCTGGAGCGCGAAGGCCTGGCTGTGCCTTGCGGTTTCCTGCTCACGGGTCCCCTGGAACAGCAACTGCCGCCCCGCAGCACCGGCAGCGTGCTGCGGGCCTTCCTCGACACCCCGGATGGTCCGGTGGAGCTGAGTGGCAGTCCTCAGCGGCTCAATCGGGAGCGCTACCGGTGCTTGGAGCGGCTGGAGAGCCAGGCAGGCGGCGATGGAGGTGGTGGGCTGCATGGCCTTGACGGCCCCCTGATCCACGGCTGGGGTGATCCCCTCAGCCGGCTGGCTCTGGTGATCGATGGCCGCCCCGGTCTGCAGCTGCTGAGCGACGGCCACGGCCGGGTACAGGGCGTCATCCCCCCCGAGCTCTGCGATGGCCGCCCCCATCACCTGGAACTGCGGGATGAACAGGGCCGCCACCTTGATGAGCGCATCGCCTTCACGCCCTTTCAGCTCACGCCCTGGCCCGCCCTGCTGGAGCACAGCCGCCCCCCCTTCCCCGACCACCTTCACCCCCTGGCGGTGGAGCAGTACCGCAGCCTCAGCACCTGGCTGAGTTGGGCTGAGTCGGAGGCGGTGCCACTGCCTGCGGATCTGCCACGCCTGCATCGCCTGGTGGTGCGCGGCTATGCCCCCGGCAGCCCGGTGACGCCGCTGGAAAGCCCGCTGCAGCTGCCCTGCAGCGAAAGCCCGCTGGTGTCGGTTGTGATACCGGCCCACAACCACTACGGCGTCACCCGCCGCTGCCTGCTGGCGATCGCCTACGCCCCCACCCGGGTGGCCATGGAGGTGATCGTGGTCGACGACGGCAGCTCCGACGGCAGCAGCGAAGGCCTGAGCCGTGACCTGCGCGGCATCCGCCTGGTGCGCCACGAGCAGGCCCAGGGCTTCAACCAGGCCTGCCATAGCGGCGTGGCCCTGGCCCGCGGAACGTTCGTGGTGCTGCTCAACAACGACACCGAACCCTGCTCACGCTGGCTGGAGGAGCTGCTGGCGCCTTTTGCGCTCTGGCCCGACACGGGAATCGTCGGAGCGCAACTGATCGATCCCGATGGCCGCCTGCAGGAGTCGGGGGGAATCGTGTGGGGTGATGGCCAGCCCTGGAACTACGGCCGCGGCGGCAATCCCTACGACCCGCGGGTGAGCTACACGCGCCAGGTGGACTACGTGAGCGCGGCCTGCCTGGCCATCCGCCTGCCGCTCTGGCAGCAGCTGGGGGGCTTCAGCCCTGAATTCGCTCCGTCCTACTTCGAGGACACCGACCTGGCCTTTGCGGTGCAGGCCCGAAACCTGCGCGTGCGCTGCGCGCCACTGGCGCGGGTGATCCACCACGAGGGCACCACCTGCGGCATCGACACCGGCAACCCCGAGGGCAGCAAACGGTTGCAGCTCGAGCATGCCCCCCTGTTCCGCCGGAAATGGCAGCACGCCTTTCAGCCCTCAGGGGCACCGTCAACGGCGGAAGCCGAACTCCAGAAGGACCGGGGCGTGGTGGGTCGCGTCCTGGTGATCGACCATGCCCCGCCCCGACCCGACCGGGATGCCGGCAGCCAGGCGGCTGTGACAGAGATGGGCCTGCTGCAGGAGCTGGGCTGGAAAGTGACCTTCCTGCCGGCCAACCTCGCCTGGCTGGCGGACTACAGCGAATCCCTGCAGCGCCAGGGGTTCGAAGCCATCCATGCCCCCTTCGTGCTCTCGGTGGAGCAGTTCCTGCGGCAGCGCGGCCACGAGTTCCAGCTGCTCTACCTCGTGCGCTACACCACGGTTCGCGATCACATCGCCGCCATTCGCCAGCACGCGCCACGGGCGCGGTTGCTGTTCTGCACCGCCGATCTGCACTACCTGCGGGAGCTGCGTCAGCTGCGGGCGGCCGCACTCGAGGGGGAAGACCAGGCCCGCGGCCGGGCCCACGTGGCCACCACCCGCCGGGAGGAGCTGGAGGCGATCGCGATGGTGGATCTCACCCTGAGCTACAACAGCGTGGAGCGCCGCCTGATCGAGGCGGAAACCCTCGGCCGCGCCGCCACGGCGGCCTGCCCCTGGGTCGTGGAGTGCCTGGACGAGCCCCCCTCCCTAAAGGGGCGTGAAGGGCTGGCCTTTCTGGGCAGTTACACCCACCCTCCCAACAGCGACGCCGTGGCCTGCTTCCTCGCGGACCGCTGGCAGCGACTGCGCCAGCGGCAGCCCCGGCTGCAGCTGCATCTCTACGGCAGCGGCCTGGAGCCGGAACTGGCGCAGGCCTGGAGCCAGCAGCCGGGGGTACGGGTGCACGGCTGGGTTGCCGACACCGCCACCGTCTACGACAGCCATCGCCTGCTGATCGTGCCGCTGCGGGCAGGCGCCGGCCTCAAGGGGAAGGTGGTGGGCGCCCTGGCCAGGGGCACGCCCCAGGTGCTGAGCCCAATCGCCGCGGAAGGCACCGAACTGCGCCATGGCGAGGAGGTCCTGATCGCCGACGACGACGACGACTGGCTGGAGCAGATCGAGCGCCTCCTGGTTGATGACGACCTCTGGCACCACATCAGCGCGGCGGCCCTGGCCCATGCCCGCCAGCACTACTGCCGCCGCCGGGGGCTGGAGCTGATGGGCCAGGCCCTGCAACGGCTCGGGCTGACGCTGCAGGCGAGCCGCCCATGACAGCCCCCTCGCTCTCAGGGGTGGCGGCGACGGCCGTCATCGCCCTCTGCCCTGATCGGCCCCTGCTGACGGTTGACGAGGCGAATCAACTGATCCGGCGCCATGGGCTCAGCCGCGAGCTGGCCCGCGCCCTGGTGGAGGACAGGGTGGCCGCGACCGTGCCCCTGACCGAGCAGGAGGAACTGGCCCTGACCGCCAGCCGCGCCCAGGCGGAGGGATTGACCAGCGAGGCAGCCCTGGAGCAGTGGCTCACAGACCGGCACTGGAGCCGCGACGATCTCCAGGCGATCGCAACCCGGGCCGAGCGGCTGCAGCGCTGGAGCCGCTGGCGATTCGCCGATGAAGTGGAGATCAGCTTCCTCGACCGCAAGCTGGATCTCGACCGGGTCGTGTACTCCCTGCTGCGGGTGCAGGAGCAGGAGCTGGCGGAGGAACTCCACCAGCGCCTGCGGGGCGGGGAGATGAGTTTTACCGAGGCGGTGGAGCGGTTCAGCCAGGGACCGGAACGCGACACCCATGGCCTGATCGGGCCCGTGGCGCTGTCGGCCGCCCATCCCGAACTGAGCGCACGGCTGCGGGTGGGCCGTGAAGGGCAGCTGTGGTCACCGTTCGCCATCGGCGATGTGTGGCTGGTGCTGCGGCTGGAACGGCAGCGGCCTGCCCAGCTGGATGACAGCACGCGAACCCAGCTGCTGCAGGACCTGTTCGCCAGCTGGGTGGCCGTCCAGGTGGAGGAGCTGCTGGAGGGGCTGCCACTGCAGCCGGTGCCCCGGCCTGAGGAGGCGCCCCAGCCATGACGGATGTGGCGGCGGGCCAGCTGCGGCAGCATCGTCCCTTCGATCGGCTCAGTCCCGAACGGGCTGCGGCTGTGGAGTCGCAGCTGGAACTGCGCCACTACCGGCTCGGGCAGACACTGCTGCGGCCGGAGCTGCTGCCGGATGGGGTGGTGCTGGTTATCGAGGGGACTCTGCGCTCCCTGGCGATCGACCCGATCGACGGGGAGCTGCACACCCTGGAGCTGCTGGAGCGGGGAGACAGTGCCGGCTGGAGCAGCCTGCTGCGCCAGACCCCTTGCGAGCACCTGAGAGCGGCCGTGGAGTCCACGGTGCTCGTGCTGCCAGCCGCCGTCTTCAGCAACCTGCTCGACCAGGACACACAGCTACGCAACTGGTATGCCGGCCACGGCTCGGCCGCCGAACTGCACCAACTGCTGGAGACGCTGGGGCACTCCAGCAGCGACCCCCTGCTGACCCAGCAGGCCTGGGAGCCCCTCCTCCGGGCGGTGCGCGTGCGCAGCCTGCCGGCGGGGCACCCCGGAACCCTGAATCTGCCCAGCGATCGCCGCTGGTACGTGAGCAGCGGCGCCCGCCTTGGGGAGGAATGGCCGCAGGAGTCGCCGGGCGAGCCGCCGCCTGCCGGCGCGCCCTGGCTGCGCCTGCTTGGCCTGCCGCTCGACGCCAGCGGCAGCCTCACCGCCGGCACGGCCGCCGAGGAGGAGCAACTGCGCATCGGCCACCGTCCGCACCGGGTCCGGACGGCAAGCCCGGAATCCCGGATCCATGCCCCATCAGCCGAGGCACCGCCACCCACCCTGGAGCGTCAGGGTCGCCTGGTCCTGAGCTCCGCCAGTGGCCCCAGAGCCATCCCGATCGCCCTGTGCATCGCTCTGGCCAACTATTTCGATGTGCCCGTGAATCGCGACGCCCTAACGGATCGGGTGACGGCCATGCTGCAACGCCAACCCCGGCTCACTCTGGTGAACCTGGGCCAGCTGCTCGATGCCATGGGGCTGCAGGTGGTGCTGTCGGCGCTGCCCCGGGATCGCCTCAGCCGCGTTCGCGTACCGGCCCTGCTCGAGCAGGAGGGTCAGTTCGCCCTGCTGGAGGGGGTGGATCCGGATGGCCGCCTGCGGCTGCTGGAGCCGGAGCTCGGCCCACTGCGGGTGGCCGCCAGCCAGCTCGGAGACAGCAGCGGCCTGGTGCCACTGCTGTTGCTGGAACGCAAACAGGATGCTAAGGAGCAGCGCTTCAGCTGGGGCTGGTATGGCCCCTTCCTGCGGGAACACCGGCGCTCACTACTGGAGGTGCTGGCGCTCTCGGTGGTGATCAACCTGCTGACCCTGGTGACCCCGCTGGGCCTGCAGCAACTGATCGATCAGGTGGTGCATCAGGACAACCTGAATGCCCTGATCAGCATCTCGCTGGTGCTGCTGCTGGCCGCAGTGATGCGCGGCATTCTGAAAACCCTGCGCAGCTACATCTTCACCGATACGGCCAACCGCATCGATCAAGCGACGAAATCCACGATTCTCGATCATCTTGTGCGGCTGCCACAGGTCTTTTTCGACAGCCGCCCCGTGGGCCAGGTGATCCACTACTTCCACCAGCTAGATCGACTGCGGGAATTCCTGGTCGGCGAGAGCATCACCACCGCCGTCGACTTTCTGTTCAGCTTTCTCTATCTGGCCATACTTCTCACCCTCAGCATTCCGCTAACCCTGGCCTCACTGGCCACTTTGCCACTGATGCTGGTGCTCGCCATGCTGAGCAATCCTCTGATGCGCTCCCAGATCAACAGGAGCATGGGCGAGGCGGTGAAAACCTATGCCTATCTGAATGAATCCATCACCGGCATTCAGACAATCAAGTCCCAGAACGCCGAACTGAAAACCCGCTGGGAGTTTCAGAATCGCTACTCCCGATTCATTGGCGAAGACTTCAAACTCAAAGTCACACGCGAATCGCTGGCCAATGTGGCTGGCTTCATCCACGACCTCAACAGCCTTGTGGTGGTGGGCGTGGGCATCTTCCTGGTGATGCGCAATCAGATCAGCCTCGGGGGCTTCATCGCCTTTCGCATCCTCAGCGGTTACATCACCGGCCCGCTCGTGAAGATGGTTCAGACCTGGCAGCAGTTTGAACAATCCAGTGCTTCGCTGCGGATGGTGGCGGATGTGGTGGATCGCCCCACTGAACAAAGCCAGGCGGAAGCGCTCAACATCCCGATGCCACCGCTGATCGGACGGGTGCACATGGTGGACGTGGTGTTTCGCTACAGCGACGATCAGCCCCCTGTGCTCGACGGTGTGAATCTGGAAGTTCCCACCGGTTGCTTTGTCGGCCTTGTGGGGGGATCGGGGAGCGGCAAAAGCACCCTGCTGAAACTGCTGCCGCGGTTCTACAGACCCAGTTCAGGCCGCGTCCTGGTGGATGGGCTCGATATCAACAAGGTGGAGCTCTATTCCCTGCGCCGCCAGATCGGTGTGGTCCCGCAGGACACCGTGCTGTTCGATGGCACCATCCGCGACAATCTGCTGCTGGTGAAACCGGATGCCAGCGCAGCTGAACTAATGGCGGCGACGCGCATCGCCTGCGCCCACGAGTTCATCATGAACCTGCCCAAGGGGTACAACTCCGATGTGGGCGAGCGCGGCGCTGGACTTTCCGGCGGCCAGCGTCAGCGGCTGGCCCTGGCCAGAGCCGTGCTGCAGAACCCGCGGTTGCTGATCCTCGATGAGGCCACCAGCGCCCTCGATGCGCGCACCGAACGCCAGGTGTGCCTGAACCTGCTCGAGGCTTTCCGGGGGCGCACGGTGTTCTTCATCACCCACAGGCTCACCACCGTGCAGCCGGCGGATCTGATAGTGCTGATGGATCAGGGGGCGGTGATGGAAGCCGGCACCCATGCGGAACTGATGGCGCGGCGCGGCTGGTACTTCGCCCTGTACCAGAGCCAGCAACAGGAACAGGGATCTTGAGATGACGCGTCCTCCTCGCCGCCGGCAACCTCCACCTCCGCCCACGGACCCGCCGGTGGACCTGGTGGGCCGAAGCGCGGCACCCCAGGCACCCCAGCCACCCCCAGCAGGGGAGAGCGACGCGTCCTGGAGCTTCAAACAACCGGTGCTGCTCCGGCCCAGCGCGCGGCCCACCACCGTGATGGTGTGGACCCTGGTGGGTGGCATGGGGCTGCTTCTGCTGTGGAGCCTGCTGGCCCCGCTCGGGGAATCCGTGGCCGTGCAGGGAAAACTGCAACCAGGGCGACGTGTGAAGCGGGTGGAGGCTCCCGTGGCCGGCGTGATCGCTGAGGTGCTCGTTAAGGAGGGTGAGGCGGTGAAGGCCGGCCAGCTGCTGCTGCGCTTCGACCTCGAGCAGGCGCGCAACCAGCTCGCCACCGCTGAGGCTGTGCGGACACGCCTACTCAGTGAGAACCGCATCTACGCTGAAGCCCTGGGCGAACGTCAGGCTGGCGGCCTGACCGCCAACCAACAGCTGCAACTGAGCAACCAGGCGGAACAGTTGCGCAGCCGCCAGCAGGCGGCCACCGAGGAGCTGCGCCAGAGCCAGCAGCGCCTGGCCGGCCTCAGCCAGTCGTGGAACACCGCCAACGACATCGCGAACCGCTACAGCTACCTGGCCCGGGCCGGTGCCGTGAGTGGCGTGCAGGAGCTGCAGACACGGGACAGCGCCAACAAGCTGCGCTCCCAGATGCTGGAGGAGCAGCGCAGCATCGCCAGGCTGCAGGCCAACCTGCGCGAGGTGCGCTCGACCCCGGGCAGCGACCTGCGCGGGCGCATCGAAGCCAACCTGCGCCAGATCAGCGACCTGGATGGGCAGATCAAAGCGGCGCGTCAGCAGCTGCAGTACGGCCAGCTGCGCACGCCCGTGACCGGCATTGTCTTTGACGTGAGGGTGAGCCCCAGCAGCGTCGTTGCCGCTGCAGCCCCCGTGCTCGCGATCGTTCCGGGCGGAACCCTGGAGGCGCGGGTTCTCGTACCGAGCAAGGTGATCGGCTTCATCCGCCCGGGCATGAAGGCGAAACTCTCGATCGACACCTTCCCCTCCAACGACTACGGCCGGTTGCCGGGGCAGGTGGGCGGGATCGGCTCCGATGCCCTCACCCCCGAGGAAATGCGCAGCGCCCTGGGCGCCGAGGCCACGGGCCTCTTTTATCCAGTGGTTCTGCAACTGCAGCGTCAGTACCTGCAGGCCGGCCAGCGGCAGGTGCCCCTGAAGGCGGGCATGACCCTCACGGCCGACATCCAGCTGCGGCAACGGCCCTTCATCAGCGTGCTCACCTCCTTCTTTGAAGACAAGTTGCGCAGCCTGGAACGGCTGCGTTGACCGTCATGACGCCCTGGGACTGGATCTCGCTGCTACCCGCCAAGGAGCAGCCACACCGCAGAAGGAGACGACGGATCCAGCGACTGGAGCAGGAGCTGCGGCGGCCGCGCACGCTGATCGCCCTGCTGCTGCTGCTCTACCTGAGCCTGGCTGTGATGCTGGCGTACCGGACCGGCGCTGTGCTGGCCCTTCTGGCGGCGATGCCGTTGCTCCTGGCTCCGCCGTTGAGCGCCCTGGTCTACTGGCTGCTGTGGAGCGAATTCCACCGGTAGCGATGCGGCGGCAGCAAGCTCAGCTCGCTCAGGCAAATGCGCTGCCATGAGTGGAGGCCCGCGCTCCCAGCCGGGTCAGACTCTCGGCCAACCACGGGGGCAGCAGGTCCGGATCCGCCGGCAGGCTGACCTGATCCATCGGGTAGTACAGCAGCGCCGCAATCAGGGCGTTCAAGGCCCTTGGATGCTGCAGATCGGCGGCCAGCTCTGCCAGTTGCTGGCGCAGGGCCCGTTCGTCCGGGCTGAGGGGTTCACGGAGGAAGGGCGAGGCGATCAGGGTGTCTGTGAGCTGTCCGAACGGCGTCCGATACAGGGATTCCAGCTGCTCACTCTCGACATCCAGCCACACCTGGGCCACCTGGCGGCGCCCCAGGCCCAGATCGCGACAGATCTCCGGATCACCGGGATCAAGCCCATAGAGATTGATCAAGCCCTTGACGCGTCCGAGAAATCCGGCATCGCCGATCAGCGCCATGGCGGCAGCACCCGTGATCGGCGCCAGTTCCGGCAACGGTGGCGGCAGGGCAGACACCGGCGGCAGCTGAGGCATGGTCCTGGCGGAGCTCGGCTGGGCGCTCAGGCCCGGATCGCAGCGCTCGGCGTAGAGCGGCACCAGCCAGGCGGGCAGGTGTTGCAGGGGATTGGTCACCTGCATGGCCTCCCGGTCCAGATAGGGCAGCAGAGCCAGGAGCGCATTCACACTGCCGGGCTGCTCAAACCCAGCCGCGAGGACCGCGGCAAGCTGGTCCCTCCAGGCGGATTCAGCCGCGGTCAGCGGCAGCGCCGGCAACGCACCGGCCAGCAGCTGGCGATACACCTCGCCGATCGGACCGCTGAACAGGGTTTCCAAAGCATCCAGCGGCGCGGCGATCCAGAAGCGCGACAGACAACACCGTGCTGAACGGGCCGCCTCAAGGGCTGCCTGACAGGGGCGATCGATCACCTCAGCGGTGATCACCGTCAGACGAGCGATCGACCAGGGAGTGAGCTCCAGGGCCGTGGTCTCAGTCCCCCCAGTAGACGCCGGAGTAGGCGCCGGCGTGGGCGGTGTCGAATCCCGGAATCGCAGAACGAGAGCATCCCCTCGCCGCTGCAGCCGGTTCCAGCCCAACCACTGCAGCAGGCTCTCCATTGCGATGCGCCACGTTCACCGTGCACCTAGACCTTATGGATGGTCGGAACGATTGACGTGCGCCCGAGTGAAGGTCTCCAGCAGCTGATCGACAGCAGCGTGCCAGTCGCCGGGACGGGGCTGGCGGAACAACCGACTGCGGGCATACCAGCAGCAGGTGGAACCGTGACGCCCCCAGCGGGGATCCGCGCTCCAGGGCAGCAACACCCAGCACTCCCGGCCCATGGCACCGATCAGATGGGCCATCGCGGTGTCGACACTGATGACCAGATCCAGTTGGGCCACAACCCGAGCGGTGGCCGCGAAGCCCTCAAGCGAGAGAGCCGGTTGAAGCAGATCGAGGCCGAGCGCCTGATGGCGGGCCGCCTCCGCACCGAACTGAAGATCAACCAGCTGGGCCCCGCGCTCGCGCAACTCCTGCACCAAGCGCCAGACGATGCTCTCCGGAAGCGTGCGCTTCTGGAATTCACGCTGGCAGAAGGGATCGCCCAGAGGTTTGCCAGAGGCGGTCACCAGACCCACCCGCATTCCTCCCAAGCCTGGGAGCAAGCCGGGCACTACGGCCTGATGCTCGGTCCAACAGGACGACAGCAGATAGGCGGCATCAGGGCGGGCAGGTGCAACCTGCTCCTGCTGCAGGGCATGGGGCAGATCCAGCAAGGTGATGGCCTGAGCCGGAAGGGGTTCGCTCTTGGCCCTCACCTCAGGGGGGTCGGGGAGCCAGCTGAGGCCCTCACGCAACAGCTCCACCAAGGCGGGTTCCACAAGAAGGAGAACACCGCCTCGCAGCCCGGCATCCCGGCGGTGTCTTACCAGAGGCTCAAGGAAACGCACGAACTGAAGGGTGTCGCCGAAACCCTGTTCACTGATCAGAAGCAGGTCCGTGGCCAGAGGGTCGTCGTTGGGCTCCGCAACACCGTCAGCCCATGGCCGACGACAGGCCATGCGGTGAAAAGCCTCGCTGAAACGCTCAAGGCCGATCAGAACCTGGCTGTGGGCCCAGAGGTTGGCCAAACCGTCCACCGAGGCGGGTGCCAGCTCGGCTTCCAGCTGGCGGTGCAACAGCAGAGCCGCCTCGAACTGGTTGAGATCCCGCAGGCAACTGGCCAGCCCCTTCCGGCTCACCGGGCAATCGGGGCGAATCTGCAACGCACGGGCATAACACTGGCTGGCGGCCCCCGGCAGATCAGCCAGCCAGAGGGCATTGGCCTGGTTGGCCAGAAAACGATGGTCCGCAGGATGATCGACCGCCAGCGCGGCATAGCTGACAGCAGCAGCAAGCCAGTCGCCCCGATCCTGCTGGGCCTGAGCCAGGGTCAGCCGCTCGTGCAGGTGCATCGGCAGCATGAGGGGTAACCCCAGCCTGGAACTGGGTTCTCAGCTGGGTCTGGGATGCCACTTTGAGACTGGCGAGGTAAATGCCGTTACAGAGCGCTTGCTGCAGACCAGCAGCTGATCGGATGCTGTGGCGATGCAAAGGGATGCGGCGACTGACACCGTCCTGAGCTGTTCACCCACAGGACAACATCATGGCGACCTGCACACAGGCCATCGGCCAGAGTCTTTTCGACTTTCTGGATGGCAAGAATGCATTCGAAAAACTTGAGGCCATCCAACGCGGCGAACTTGGCCGGGAAATCACTGGCTTCATCCAGTCCCAACTGGATCGTCTCCATATCGGCTCCAACCATGATCTGCCTTGGAGAGGACAGGGTGGCATCGGCAACAATCATCCCGGATCCGATCAGGATGCCATTGTTTTCGGCGCCAGGAATGGCCAAAGTGCCCGCTTCGAGCTTGCCAATCAGGAAGGAACGCGGATCACAGGCCACGACGATCTCCAAGCAGGTCTGGGCGGACTGGATGAAGTGCTAACTCGCCAGAGCAATCCAACCGATCACATCTTCAAGTCTCACCGTGGCTGATTAACTGATCGAGTGTTGCCGCCATGACCCTGGCTGGTCCCCGCCACCGCCGACGCCCCAGAGACTAATTGGCGAGGGTTGGCAGCCCACACCCACAAACCAACCCCACAAACAGAAGCCAACAAAAAAGCCACCCCGCAGGGTG
>JAIYAQ010000012.1 GCA_027488975.1 Cyanobium sp. E1_MAG_00006 | reverse complement strand
TGACTTTCACCTATAGCGGTGTGGCTGTGGATGGAACGGACTTCACGGGAGTCAGCAGCGTCACGATTCCGTCTGGATCGAGCAGCACGACCTTCTCCATCGATACCATCGATGACAATCTTGCAGAAGGTAGCGAGATTTACACCGTCACGATCAATTCGGTGAGTGGCGGTGGTTTTGAACTGGTGCAGGCTGATCCAACTAAGGATTCAGTTGATACCACGATTACTGATGACGACACCGCTGCCATCACTCTCACCGGCCCGGCTTCTGTCGCAGAAGGTGCCACCACCGCCTCCTATGCCGTCTCCCTGAGTGGTGTAGGCCTGGCGGCTGGCCAAAGTGTCACCTTCACTGTCGATACAGCCTCCGGTACCGCCACAGAAGGTTCGGACTTCTCGGCGCTGGTATCGGGCAACCTCAATGCCGCTACGGGCATCACCCTCTCAGGCATCTCCACGGGTGCCAACGGGGTCATCACCGTCACCGCCACCAACACCTCGGGCAGCAACCTCGCCACCGGCGCTCAGCTGCTGAACTTCACGATTCCCACGACACAAGATGTGGTCGTAGAAGGGCCTGAAACCTTTGCGGTCACACTCGGCAGCTCGACAGCCACCGTCGTGAATGGCTCGGTCACCACGACCATCACAGATGACGATAAAGGTATTGTCGTAGGCCAGAATGTATCTGACACAGATACTCAGACTGTTGACCATGCAGTTAACAATACTCCGGGCGCTCCAGATGGCGCCATTGATGGCACGCCGGATCCTGACGTTCTGATTGGCGATGTTGGCGGGGCGACGACTACGGTTGTTCCTGGTGGTAATTACAACATTGTGATTATCGCTGATACTTCGGGAAGCATGGCATGGGACGCCGCGACGGGAGACGATCGCATCACGACTATAAGCCGTATTAACTTGCTTAAATCATCGCTCACCAATCTGATCAACCAGCTTGATGATCACAGTTCAACCGGCGGTAAAGTCAATATTTCTCTGGTTAACTTTGCAACGGACGTCAAGTCTGTTGATTTGAACGGATCGGCTGGAGGATCGCCTTCTTCGGTGATTGACCTCACTGCGGTAAATAGCGCCGGCGTCATATCCGCCATCAATTCGCTATCTGCAACTGGTGGCACAAACTACGAGGCTGCATTCGTTAAGGCAAACAGTGAGATTGCCGCGCTCCAGGCCAATTACTCCGCGGCCAATGGTTACCAGACGATAACTTATTTCTTGACAGATGGTGATCCGACCTATCGCCTAGACAACAGTGGCGATCCAGAAGATGATGGCAGTGGATCGGCGACCTCGCCAGCAGAGCTTCGAGAGGCCATCGGTGCTTTCGCCCCAGTTAGTTCCAGGTCAATCGTATACGCCATCGGAATTGGAACATCCACTAATGTTGATTATCTCCAATTCTTTGATAACACCTCTAGCCCAGTTACGAAGAGTGTTGTTGTGGGTAGCACTACGGTCAAAGGCCCTGCTGCAATGCCAGACATCGTGACCAACGGCGATCAGCTTGATTCAATCCTCCAGGGTGGTAGTTCGACAACGACAATCGATCCTGTTGGCAATGATGTCATCAATGGGGGTAGCGGCGCTGACGCAATCCTTGGCGACAGTATCTTCTCGACTTCAGTTGACAAAGGTTGGGCTGCATATGTCGCTGCTAATCCATCGCTCACGACCGACCAAGCCAAGGCAGATGATATCTACGCCAACCTCATCTCGTCCAATCCCACTTATGCGAGGGAAGGAACTGTTGGTGGTAATGATATCATCGATGCTGGAGCTGGTAATGACATTATCTTCGGCCAGGGGGGTAGCGACCAGATCACTGGAGGAGCTGGATCCGACACACTGACTGGCGGAAGCGGTGCCGATCAATTCATCTTCGTTAAGGGTCAAGGTAGTGGCGCGGATGTTGATACGATCACCGATTTCACCACAGGTGTTGATTCAGTCGTTATTCAGGGCTCCAACATCTCCCAGGTTCAGGTTTCAGCTGCAGCAGAGACGGGTAGCGGTGCCACCACGGTGAGGGATTACACCCTCACCGTTATGTATTCCGATCTTTCAACGCCTGACACGTTCAAGATCAAGCTGACAAACAACAATTCCCTTACGGATGGCAACAAGACAGGAACCGTTCCAATCCCCAATGGTATCCAGATTTCCTCAACTTCAGCCACCATCGACGGCACCATCGTCGGAGCTGTCCTCTACCTCGACATCAACCACAACAACCAGGAAGACGCCGGCGAACGCCTTGGCATCACCGATGCCAATGGTCGTGTGGAATGGGTGGTGGATCTTGGGAAATTAGACGTCAATGGCGATGGTCAGTTCACCCTCGGCGAGGCCCGCGCTGTCCAGACCGGCGGCCTCGATATCGACACCGGCCTGACCTACGAGATCAACCTCTATGGCCAGGTGGGTGCCTCCGTGGTCACCCCTCTGACCAGTCTTCTTCAGACACTGCTGGAAAGCGGAGTCGACTACGGCTCAGCCAATGCAACACTTGCTTCGCGGCTTGGTCTCCCTGCCAATAGCGATCTCACCTCGCTTAACCCCATTCAGGGTTCCAGCGACATTCTCGGCCAGAACGCTGCCGTGATGACCGCGGCCGTTCAGTTCTCCGAGCTCGCCGCAAGCCAGCTCGGAACTGACGAGGCATATGCCTCTTGGTCCGTGTTCTCTTCCATCAGCCTGGTTCTTTCAGAACTGCCAGATGGTCAGGTGGCGGACTTCAGCTCGGCCTCATTACTCAGCGCCATCGCCGACCAGCTGCAGCTGGACCATCTCGCTAGCAGCGAGGTCATCGCGTTCATGGCTGCCAGTCAGCTTGCCCTGCAGCACAGTCTCGATACTCTCCCCGCAGGCGCAGACGCCCTGGCTGCTATCAGTGCTGTGCAGCATCTGGTGCAGGGTTCCTACGCGCAGGTGCTCGGGTCCGTTGCCAATGGTGATCTTGCTGTGCAAGCGCTCGATGATCTCACCCACACGCTCACGGCCTATGACCAAGGCGACCTGAGACTCGATCTACTGGACGGCTTCGATGACCAGCTCACCCTGGCTGGCACCGATGGTCAGATCACCGAGTCTGAGTTCACTCAGGCAGCCTCCAGCCTGCCCGACCAGGCAGACATCCCCACACTGATCTCCTCCTATCTCGACACCATCGCCCAGCAAGCCGATAGCAACGGCGATGGTGTGGCGGATCAATCACCTGGCAGTGCTGAGCTGGCCTACCACCTCGACAGCATGATCTCGGACTTCATTGACCAGCACGGTCTGTCCGATGGTGCTTACGCCAGCATCCATCAGGATCTGATGGATCATCTGGCCCACGGCATCAACGAGGTGATCCCTGGACAGGAGAACGACCTTGCCTTCAATGATCAGGGGCATGTCACCGACGATGCAGCAGTGCTGGCCGCCCTTGATCAGCACTTCCAGGATCTTGTTGATCACCACAGCAGTGTCGACTCCGTCGCCTACCACGATCAGCCCGGCTCGGATCATCCCGGCTTCTGATCGGTCTCCTACGCCTGGTCACGAATCCACGTGATCTGCTGCTGACGCCGGCCCGAGCCCCTACCCTTGGCCTCTGCCCTACAGGCAGGGGCTTTTTTGTCGGTGAGGTTTCGGCCACCACCTCAGCTCTGTTGCGTGATCTTCTCCGCCCGCCTGCTGCTTGCCGATGCCAATGTGCGTCGGCGTGATCTTCTGCAGAAGCACCTTCTCTCGCTCGGCTACCGCCTCCAGCTCGAGCACGACGGCTCGACGGTCCAACGCCTGCTTCAGCAGGCTCCACCCGATCTGGCGATCCTTGATGCTGCTTTGCTGGACCCCTCCGGCCTCGACCTCTGCCGCCGCCTGCGCGACAGCGGCTCCACGCTTCCCCTGCTGATCCTGGCTTCGGGCGATCACTACAGCGATCGTGTGGCAGCCCTCGCCGCTGGTGCCGACGACGCGCTGTCTTTTCCCTTTGCCCTCGAGGAGTTCTCCGCTCGCCTGCAAGCCCAGCTGCGCCGTGCCCGCATGGGCGCCAATGATGCCGATGGGGCACAGCTGGTGCACCGCGATCTGATCGTCAACACCGATGAGCGCCTGGTTCACCGCGGTGGTGACTTCGTCAAGCTCACCGTGAAGGAGTACGAGCTGCTGTTGTTCCTGTTGCGCCACAAGCAGCAGGTGCTCTCCCGCCATCAGATCCTGATCGGCGTCTGGGGCGACACCTGGTGCGGTGATGACAACCTCCTGGAGGTGTACATCCGCTATCTACGCAAAAAAATAGAGCGGCCCGATCTCGAGCCGCTGATTCAAACCATTCGTGGCGTTGGTTACATGCTCAAATGAGCAGCTTGTGTCAGTGGTTACGTCACCGCTTGGCTGCTGTTTAGCCCTCCGTCACCCCCTCGATCCGATCTTCGATCTCCTGATAGATCTCCTGCAGCTGCTGGATGTTCTCGTCAGACGTTTCCCAGTAACCGCGGCCATTCACTTCCAGCAGGGTGCCCACAATGCGGCGGAAGCTGTGGGGGTTCAGCTCCATCAGCCGCTTGCGCATCTCCGGGTCGTTGATGAAGGTGTCGTTGGCCTCCTCATACACGAAGTTGTCCACCGCGCCGCTGGTGGCACTCCAGCCCAGGGTGAAGTTGAGCCGTTTGGCCACTTCGCGCACACCCTCGTAGCCGGAATTCAGCATGCCCTCATACCACTTGGGGTTGAGCAGCTTGGTGCGGGAATCCAGGCGGATGGTTTCGCTCAGGGAGCGCACCTGGGCGTTGGCGGTGGTGGTATCTGCGATGTAGCTCGCCGGTGCCTTGCCGTCGTCCCGCAGGCCCTGGATCAGCTTGGTGGGGTCGGAATCGAAGTAGTGGCTCACATCGGTGAGGGAGATCTCGGCTGAATCGAGATTCTGGAAGGTGACGTCTGCCGTTTTCATCACAGATTCGAACACCTCGCGCTTCTGGTTCATTTCGCCGGGATTGTCGGCGTTGAAGGCGAAGGTTTTGCGGGAGAGGTACATCTCCTGCAGTTCGTTCTCCTCTTCCCAGGTGCTGTTCTCCACCGCCAGGTTCACGTTGGAGCTGTAGCTGCCGCTGGCGTTCGAGAACACGCGGGTGGCAGCATCACGCAGGGAGATGCCTTCCTTGGCGGCCTGCTCCAGGCTGTGCTTGCGCACGAAGTTCATCTCCACGGGCTCATCGGCCTCGGCAGCCATTTTCACGCCCTGATCAATCAGCGCCATCTGGTTGATGAACAGATCGCGGAACACGCCGCTGCAGTTCACCACCACATCAATGCGGGGGCGGCCCAGCTCCTCGAGGGAGAGCAGCTCCAGCTTGTTCACCCGGCCCAGCGAATCGGGCACGGGCTTGACGCCGATGAACCAGAGGATCTGCGCCAGCGATTCACCGTAGGTCTTGATGTTGTCCGTGCCCCACAGCACGCAGGCGATGGTTTCCGGCCAGGTGCCCTGCTCCTGCTTCTGGCGCTCGATCAGCTTGTCCACCACTCCCTTGGCGGCGGCGATGGCGGCTTTGGTGGGGATGGCCTGGGGATCCAGGGCGTGCAGGTTCTTTCCGCTGGGCAGCACCCCCGGGTTGCGGATCGGGTCGCCGCCGGGGCCCGGCAGCACATATTCGCCGTCGAGCGCCCGCAGCAGGCTTTCCATCTCCAGGTCGGCGCACACCTGCTCCAGGCAGAACTGCAGGTAGCCGAACAGCTTGTCGAGCTCCGCCTGATCCACATCAGCAAAACCAGCGGCACGGCAGGCCGCCAGCCAGGGGCTGGGCAGCTTGAAGCCGAACTGCTCCAGCAGCGTGAAGAACCAGGCGAAGTTGCGGCGCAGGGTCACGCGGCCATCGGCCCCCGTGACCGCCTTCACCATCGCCCCAACCGCCGCCCGCGACGTTTCGGTGATGACGCGGTTCAGCTCCACATCCGCGAGCACACCCTCGTCGTTGCCCTTGTACACCTCGGTGATGGTGCGGCCTCTGCTTTCCGCCAGCAGTGCCGGCAGCGAACGGAAGCCGTCGTCTTCCCGTTCCAGGGCGGCGATGTTCACCAGGGTGGCGATCGCCTCCTCGGCGGTGGGCGGTTTGCCGATCGTGTGCAGGCCGCAGGGCAGCAGCCGGCTTTCGATCTCCATAAGCTGGCGGTACACCGCGCCGATCACCGCATCGCGGCCGTCGAGATCCAGCTCTGAGCCATCCACCTCCGGCAGCTGAACGTCTTTATCGAGGTTGCACTGGCGGGCCGTTTCCACCACGGCATTCACGATCTGGATGCCGCGCGAGCCTTCGCGCAATTGCTGATAGCTGCCCACCAGCTCGCCCAGTTCCTTCAGGCCCTTGTAGAGGCCGGCATTTTCTGCTGGTGGAGTGAGGTAGCTAATGGTTTCTGCATAGCCACGCCGCTTCGCGATCGTGGCCTCGCTTGGGTTGTTGGCGGCGTAGTAATAGAGGTTCGGCAGGGCGCCGATCAGTGAATCGGGATAGCAGGTTTCGCTCATGCCCATCTGCTTGCCCGGCATGAACTCCAGCGAGCCGTGCGTGCCGAAGTGCAGCACCGCATCGGCGCCCCACACCTTCTCCAGGTAGGTGTAGTAGGCGGCGAAGCCGTGGTGGGGGCTGGCGCTGCGCGAATAGAGCAGGCGCATCGGATCGCCCTCGTAGCCGAAGGTGGGCTGCACGCCCACGAACACATTGCCGAAGTGCTTGCCGAAGATCAGCAGGTTGGTGCCGTCGGTGTTGAGGGTGCCAGGCGGCTTGCCCCAGTTCTCCTCCAGCCGCTCGGAATAGGGCGTCAGCCGCTCGTATTCCGCCACGCTCATGCGGTGCGCGATCGCCAGCTCGGGTGAGCCCTCCAGCGCCTCGGGATCCTTAAGCACCGCCTCCATCAGCGCCTTCGGCGTGGCCGGCAGCTCGTTCACCGTGTAGCCCTTGGCGCGCATCTCCTCGAGCACGCGGTGGATGGAGCCGAACACATCCAGGTAGGCCGCCGTGCCGACGTTGCCCTTGTCTGGCGGGAAGCTGAACACGGTGATCGCCAGCTTCTTCTCGGTGCGTGGCTTGATGCGCAGGGAGGCCCAGCGGATCGAGCGCTCAGCGATCGCGTCCACCCGGTCCTGCAGGGTGTGAGCCTTGCCGGTGGCGTCGTCGCGGCCGCTCAGCACGATGGGCTCGATGGCGCCATCGAGTTCCGGGATGGCGATCTGTAGAGCCACCTGCACCGGGTGCAGGCCGAGATCGCTCTCTTCCCATTCCTGGGTGGTCTGGAACACCAGCGGCAGCGCCACCATGTAGGGGCGATTCAGCTTCTTCAGCACCTCGATCGCCTTGGGGTGGTCCTGCCGGGCCGGGCCGCCCACCAGGGCGAAACCGGTGAGCGACACCACGCCATCCACCAACGGCACATCGGGATTGAGCGGGTCGTAGAAGAAGGCATTCACCGGCTTGGTGAAATCGAGGCCGCCGCAGAACACCGGGATCACAGTGGCGCCGCGGTATTCCATCTCCTGGATCACCGCCACGTAGTGGGCTTCATCGCCGGTCACGATGTGACTGCGCTGCAGCACAAGGCCGATCACCGGACCCTTGCGGGCTTTCTCGGAGAGGTCTTTGCGGCTGGCGTTCCAGTTCAGGTATTCCTTCAGGTCTTCGAACATGCCCGGCGCCAGCGGGTGCCAGATGCCCAGATCCGGGAACACCACCGGATCAGCCACCTGCAGCTCGGGTCGACCGCTGGCTTCACCGCCCTTGCCGCGCGGGAAGACGTACTTGTCCGCCAGCATCAGCAGGAAGTTGCGCAGATTGTCCGGCGTTCCGCCCAGCCAGTACTGGAAGCTGAGCATGAAGGAGCGCGCGTCCTGCGCCTTCTCCACCGGCAGATACTTCAACACCGTGGGCAGGGTGTTGAGCAGCTTGAGCATCGCGTCCTGGAAGCCGGCGCCGCCGGCCTCCTTGCGCTTTTTCATGAAGCCGGCAATGGCGCTCTTGCTCTGACCCAGCTGGGCCATTGAGAAGGTGCCGAGCTTGTTCAGGCGCATCACCTCCGGCATGGAGGGGAACACCACCGCCGCCTTGAGCCGATCGCGGTGGGGTGCCACCGCCTCCACCACCTTCTGGGCCAGGTCTTCGATGAAGATCAGCGAGGCGATGAACACATCCGCCTCGGCCACATCGGCGCAGAAGTCGGCGTAGTTCTGCGGGTCGCGCAGCTCCTCGATCAGGTAGCCGCACAGGTCGATCGCCAGGGGACCGTTCTGGTCGTTCAGCGAGGTGGCGGCCTGGGTGAGGGCGTTCTGGTACTGGGGCTCGAGCACCACGTACACGGCCTTCATCACAGCCCTGCCATTCACCTCACCGGGGCTGACGCGGCGGGAGGAGGAGCGGACCTGCGTGAACATGCGCGCGGATTGAGCAATGTGAAGGAGCCTACGAAGGTCCGGGCGCCCGTGCGAGCCCGGCGCCGCAGGGCTTCACACGCCGCCGGGACGGCGCTAACACCAGGCCATGGCACTTCCCTGGCGTCGCCCCAGCTTCACCGGGACGCTGATCTGGGTGTTTCTGCCCCTGGTCTGCGGCACCGGCCTGCTGGTGGCCTGGATGGAATCGCGTCATATGGCGCAGTTGCTCACGGCCGCCAGCGAAGACACCCTCAACGCGATGGTGGGCGACCTGCGCGCCAACTGGGCCCGCGTGGTGGATCCGCGTTTCGTGCTGATGGATCTGGAGCTGCTGGCCGATGCGGCCGGCGGCCAGCGCCACAGCAACTGGCGCAGCCAGCTGCCCCGCTTTCAGCAGGTTCTGGCCAACACCCCGGTGGTGATGGCCTACTCCGTGGGGCGCAACGATGGCTCCTTCCTCCGTGTGGAGCGGCTGCCCCAGCCGCAGGGCATCGGTCTGCTGGTTCAGGGGCGGATCGGCGCCGCGCAACCGTTCCAGCAGGCGTTTGATGCACGGCTTCAGCCGATCACCGGGCCGCCCCTCTCAGGCGCCCTCGCCGGTTACGACCCCCGGACCCGCCCCTGGTATCAGCTCGGCCAACGTGCCGGCAACACCATGGTGCTCTCCCCTCTGCAAAAGCTGGCCCTGAGCGGTGGCCTCGGGCTCACCCTCTCGCGCGGCCTGCCGGCGGGCGATGGTGCTGTGGCTGCCTCGATCCGGCTGGAGGATCTGGAGAAGCGCCTGAACCGTTTCCGCCTCACGCCGGGGTCTCAGTTGGCTGTGGTGGATTCGAGGCGCCGCCTGCTGCTGGCTGTGGGCGGGCCTGATGCCGGCGAAGTTGACGTGCCGATCGCCCAGGGGCCCAGCAAGCCGCTGGCCGCCATGGAGCCGCTGCTGCAGCGCCTGCAGCGCAGTTCTGATCCTGCAAACCAGGTGCCCGAGCTCAAGGCCTTCCGCGTGGGCCAACAGACCTGGTATGGGGGCGTGGTGGGGATGGGGGTCTCCCTGCGAGGCGCCGGTACGATGCTGATGGTGGCGGTTCCGGAGCGCGAGCTGCTCGCCGAGGCCCGTCGGGCCATGAAGGAATCGCTGCTGCTCACCCTGCTGGTGGTGCTGCTCACCGTGCCTGTGGTGGTGCTGGTGTCGCACCGGCTGGCGGCCGCCCTGCGCCGCCTGGCTGCCCAGGCCGCTGCCATCCGCCACTTCGACTTCGAACCCACCGAGCCGGTGCGCTCATGGGTTCGGGAGGTGAACGAACTGGCCAGCACCTTCGAGGGCATGCGCGAGACGATCCGCACCTTTCTGCAGAGCTCTGCCGCCCTCGGCGCCGAGCCTGATGTGGAGCGGCTGTTGCAGCGCCTGCTGGCCGATGCCATCAGCAGCAGCGGCGCCAGCTCCGGTGAGCTTCTCGACCCGGCGGGGGCCGCCGCCAGCGACGATGCGGCTGACCCCAGCCGATTGCGTCTGCCGCTGCGCAGTCGCGATGGCGGGCTGCAGGGCGTGCTCGAGCTGCGCTTCGCTCAACCGCCCGAACCGGCCCGTGTGGCCTTCTGCACCGCCCTCTCCGGTGCGGCTGCCGTGGCCCTGGAAACCCGCAGCCTGATCGCCGCCCAGAAGGCCCTGTTCGCGGCCTTCATCGAGATCATCGCGGCGGCGATTGATGCCAAGAGTCCCTACACCGGCGGCCACTGCGCACGCGTTCCCGAGCTCGCCGCGATGCTGGCCAGCGCCGCCTGCCAGGCCAGCAGCGGCACTTTTGCCGATTTCCAGCTTTCCGAGACCGACTGGGAAGCCCTGCATATCGGCTCCTGGCTGCACGACTGCGGCAAGGTGACCACCCCCGAATACGTGGTGGACAAGGCCACCAAGCTCGAGACCCTCTACGACCGCATCCACGAGATCCGGATGCGTTTCGAGCTGCTCAAGACTGACGCCGAGACCGCCTACTGGCGCGGGCTGGCTGAGGGTGGCGATGCGGTGGAGCTGCGCCGCTGCCTGGAGGCCCAGTGGACCGAGCTCGACACCGATTTCGCCTTCGTGGCCGCCTGCAACCGCGGCGGCGAGGCGATGCACCCCGAGGATCTTGAGCGGCTGCAGCAGATCGCTCAGCGTCGCTGGCGCCGCAGCCTCGATGATCGCCTTGGCATCTCGAACGACGAACTGCGGCGCTGCACCGGTGAAGCGGAGCAGAGCCTGCCCTGCTGGGAGCCGCTGCTGGCCGATCGGCCCCGCCACCGCATCCCCCGCCCCGAGCAGCAACGCCTGCAGGCGGATAACCCCTGGGGCTTCACCATGGCCGAACCGGAGCTTCTGGCCGATCGCGGCGAGCTGCACAACCTCTGCATCCAGCGCGGCACCCTCACGGAGGAGGAGCGCTACGCCATCAACCAGCACATCATCCAGACCATCCGCATGCTCGATGCGCTGCCCTATCCGCAGCGTCTGCAGGCCGTGCCGGAGATCGCCGGTGGCCACCACGAACGCATGGATGGTCGTGGTTACCCCCGCAGCCTCAGCGGCGAGCAGATGAGTCCCCTGGCGCGGATGATGGCCATCGCCGATGTGTTCGAGGCACTCACCGCCGTGGATCGGCCCTACAAGAGCGGTAAACCCCTCTCGGCCTCCCTGGCGATCATGGCCCGCATGGTGCAGGAGCAGCACCTGGATGCCGATCTCTTCGAGCTGTTCGTGCGCAGCGGTGTCTATCGCCGCTACGCCGAGCGCTTCCTCGCCGCTGATCAGATCGATGCGGTGGATGAGGAGGCACTGCTGCGCGCGTAGCCCAGCCGCACCAGCAGCGGGCCCCATAGGCTCTGGGGCAGTGCCCCGCCCCGGCTCCGACGCGATGAGCAGCGCCCCTTCCGCCCCCTCCAAGCCGATCGCCGTGGTGGTGGCCGGTGCCCTCGGCCGCATGGGCGCCGAGGTGATCCGTGCCGTGGTGGCGGCCCCCGATTGCACGCTGGTGGGCGCGATCGACACCACCCCCGGCAAGGAGGGGGCCGACGTGGGGCTTGAGCTCGGCCTGGGTGAGCTGGAGGTGGCGATCACGGCCGACTTCGAGGGCACCCTCTGCCAGGCCAGTCAGGCGGTGCGCAACGACGGCCCGGGTGCCGGCGCCGTGCTGGTGGATTTCACCCATCCCTCGGTGGTCTACGAGCACACCCGTGCGGCGATCGCCTACGGGGTGCACCCGGTGATCGGCACCACCGGCCTCTCGCCCGCCCAGCTCAGTGATCTGGCCACCTTCTCCGAGAAGGCCTCGGTGGGCGGCGCCGTGATCCCCAATTTCTCGGTGGGCATGGTGCTGCTGCAGCAGGCCGCCGCCGCCGCCGCCCGCTTCTACGACTTCGCCGAGCTCACCGAGCTGCACCACAACCGCAAGGCCGATGCCCCCAGCGGCACCTGCATCAAGACCGCCGAGCTGATGGAGGAGCTGGGCAAGCAGTTCAACCCCCTGCAGGTGGAGGAGCATGAAACCCTCACGGGCTGCCGCGGCGGCCAGCGTGAGAGCGGGCTGCGCCTGCATTCGATCCGCCTGCCCGGCCTGGTGGCTCATCAGGAGGTGATGTTCGGCGCTCCGGGCGAGACCTACACCCTCCGGCACGACACGATCGATCGTTCCGCCTACATGCCCGGTGTGCTGCTCACCGTGCGCCGGGTGCGCCAGCTGGGCGGCCTGGTGTATGGCCTGGAACGCCTGCTCTGAACTGCTGTTCAGATGACCTCCGCTCCGAGCGGCGGGGGGAGGGTGCTGCGGTTGCCGTTGCGGATGGCGTGATAGCCCGGTGAGAGGATCTCCACCCCGGCGGCGGCGAACTCGTCCTGCAGGGCGGCCAGCACAGCTGAGAGCGTTTCCCGGTAGGTGGCCGGATCGCGCACGAAGGCGTTCAGCTCATAGCTGATGTGAAAGTCGTTGAGGGAGGTCTGCAGCACGAATGGCTCCACCTCATCGGTGATGCCGGCCACGCTGCGGGCGGCGCTGAGCATCAGCGCGTGCACCTGGCGCCAGGGGGCGTCGTAGCCGATCGTGATCGTGGTGGCGAGGGCCACCGGCTGCTGGATCTCCCGCCGCGAAAAGCTGAAGTTCACCACCGAGGCGCCGATCACGGTGGCGTTGGGAATGCTCACCAGTTCGTTGCGCGGGGTCTTCAGCCGCGTCACCAGCAGGGCCCGCTCCTGCACCACGCCGATCACCCCGTTGATCTCCACCCGGTCGCCCACCCGGAAGGCACGGGTGTAGATCAGCATCAGGCCGCTGATGATGTTCGTTGCGATGGCGCTGGAGCCCAGGGCCGCCAGCACGCCCACCAGCAGGCCGGCACCCTGGAACACCTTGCTGCCGGAGCCCGGGATGTAGGGGAAGGCGGCCGCCAGGCCCGCCAGCGACAGCACGATGGCCGCCAGCCGTGCCGTCGGCTGAGCCCACTCCGGGAAGAAGCCCGGGATGCTCACCCGGCCGCACTCGAGGGCTTTGAACCAGGCATTGCTCGCCCGGATCACCAGCACCGTGATCGTCAGGATCACCCCGATCGAGAGCAGATTCGGGATCGCCTGCACCACCCCGCCCAGGAAGGAGCCCAGAAGGCCGCGGAACTGGCCGCGCAATCCCTCGGCGATCATCTGGGTGGGGGGAAACAGCCCCAGCAGCAGGGGCACCAGCAGGTAGCTGATCAGCCCCACCAGGCTCCAATGCACGATCTGGCGCAGGCCCTGCAGACCGCTGCGCAGCTGTTCCGCCTCCACCAGGCCGGCAAAGCGGAAGCGGCTGAGGTGCCGCAGCAGGTTGGGTTGCCGCTCATTGATCCGTCGCTGCAGGGCGCGGTTGATCCGGCCCTGCAGTCGCAGCCACAGCAGATAGATCCCCAGCACCAGCGCGGCCAGTGCCGTTCCCTGTAACCAGGCCGTCAGGCTGTGGCGGCGTCGAAAGGTGCTGATCGCTTGCTGCAGCTGGTTGCGGTAGCGCTCGGCGAGCTGCTGCTCGCTCAGCCCGAAGCAGCTGGCGCCGCGGGGATCCACGGCGATCTCTGCCTTGAAGCGACCATCCTTCCCTTCGTGGCCCACCAGCGCATAGGGCGGGTCGCTGCGAACCACGATGCGGTTCGGGTCGACCGTGGGGTCTTCCGCCAGCTGCAGCACCCGGGCTTGGGCGCGCTTGATGTAGTCCTCGATCGTCTGGGCGCCGGGGGCCTGGCGCACCTCCAGCACCGGGCGCCCATCCAGGCGGATCACCCCGGGCTGCGCCGCGCAGCCTGGCCCGCTGGCCAAGGCCTGGGCTGGCCGTGGCAGCACCAGCAGCAGCGCCACCAGCAGCAGCGCCACCAGCAGCGACGTGGCGCGCACCGGAAACAGGCGGAGGCTGGGCACGCTCGCGATGGCCGGGGGGCCGCCGGATTGTCCCGTGGGATCCCCGCGCCGGGAAGGTCTCATCGCCGGCTCAGTTCGACCTCTCCCGGCAGAATGAAGGCCCCTGCATCGACCCTGCTGCCATGGTCACGGCACCCCGGTCGGCGCACCCATGCTGATTCCGCTGCGCCCCGGCGAACTGCCGCGCCTGATCCCGGCGGTCGCGACCGGCACCCAGTTCAACGCCTGCAGCGGCAGCCCACAGAAGCTGCTGCAGCGGGTGTTCATCTCGATCATCGGTGGCGTGATCAGCCTGCTGGTGAGCCAGGGGGTGGCGATGTCCAGCCAGGTGGCGCCGATCATGCTGGTGGTGGGCTTCGTGTTCCTGCTCTACGTGCTCTGGGGCCCGATCGTGGAGGCCGGCCGCAGGAACGCCACCCTGCGCCGCTACCCCGCCGCCGCCATCTTCGAGGGGGAGGTGGCGGACCTCTACACCCGTGAGCTGGTGGAGGGCCGCCAGGAAACCACCGATCGCTCCGGGCGGCTGGAGCTGGTGGAGAACCGTCGCACCTGGCTCTGCCTGGAGCTGGAGGATGAGGAGGGCTACCTCGGCAGCATCCGCTTCCCCTACGACAAAAAGCACAAGGTGATCCGCCGCGGCATGGTGGTGCGCTGCCTGGTGCTGAGCGAGCGCAAGGACTTCTCGCGCATCGGAGCCCTCAGTGATGCCTGGCTGCCCCAGCCGAAGCTCTGGGTTGGCGAATACCCATATCTGCTGCGTCCCGCCTTCGAGGAGCTGTGCCTGCGCAGGCTGGCTTGAACCCCAGCCATTGGCCTTGTTACAACGCGCAATACTGCGTTACAATTCCGGTAACAACCAAATGCGAGGTCCCCATGGTCCAGGCCAATCCCTCCGCACCAGCCGTGATCCGCGGCGCCACCGTCACCCAGGAAGACGGCGGCCGCCTCAATGCTTTCGCCAGCGAGCCCCGCATGCAGGTGGTGGACGCCGACAACGGCTGGGGCTTCCATGAGCGCGCCGAGAAGCTGAACGGCCGCATGGCCATGCTCGGCTTCATCGCCCTGCTGGCCACCGAATTCGCACTCGGCGGCGAAGCCTTCACCCGCGGCCTGCTCGGCATCGGCTGATTCCGCATCGACCCGATTCCCCGCGGGTCTTGATCGCATCCCCCCATCACCGCAGCACAGAATCGTGCTGCGGTTTTTTGTTGCCCGTGCCCGCGCCACCCTCCCACCCCTCCGCTGCGCCCCTGGCCCGGGTGAATGGCGCCGGGCCCAGTGGAGCCCTGGCGGCCCTGGTCATGGCCCGAGCCGGTTGGCGGGTGCAGCTGGTGGACCCGCTCAGTTCTCAGCAGCTCAGCGCCCGCAGCCGCGCCTATGCCCTCACCCACTCCAGCCGGGAGTTGCTCGAGCAGCTCGGCCTCTGGGCTGATCTCCTGCCCGCCCTGGCGCCCTTCCGTCGCCTCGATCTCTGCGACAGGGCGCTTCATCGCCAGGTGGCCTTCACTGCGGACGATCTCCCCAGCGCGGCCCTGACTAGCCCGGCCAACGGCAGCGGGGCAGTGGGCTGGATCCTGCAGCACAGGCCCCTGATGGATGTTCTGCTGCGGGCCGTGCGCAGCGAATCCGCCATCGCGCTCCATCTCGGCGCCCCCATGGACCCCACCTCCGTGGATCTGCTGGTGGCCGCTGATGGCCACCACTCCCCCACCCGCCGGGCGGCCGGTCTGCGCGGCTGGGGCTTCTCCTATCGCCAGGGCTGCCTCACGGTGCAGGTGCGCCTGCGCGGTTCGGCGCCGGATCAGGCCTGGGAGCTGTTCCGGCCCGAGGGCCCCTTCGCGGTGCTTCCCCTCGGTGGCGATGCCTTCCAGCTGGTGTGGAGCGCGCCGATGGCGCGGCTGCAGCGGTTGGAGGCCATGGATGGAGCCGCTTTCCTGGATGTGCTCAGTGCGGCACTGCCGGATGCCCTGCAGGCGGATGTGCTGATCGATCGCCCGCAGGCCTTCCCGGTGAGCTGGGAGCTGGCCTGGCCGTTGCAGCGTCGCGGCCTGCTGTTGCTGGGTGAGGCCGCCCACCGCTGCCACCCGGTGGGTGGGCAGGGCCTCAATCTCTGCTGGCGTGATGTGGCCGCCCTCGGGGTGCTGGCTGAGCGCTGCGTCGCCGGCTGTTTCCCGCCCTCAGCCCTGCCGGCCCGCTACGCCCGCCGCCGCTGGCTCGACATCCTGCTGGTGCTGCTGGCCACCGATGCTCTGGTGCGCCTGTTTTCCAATCGACAACCGCTGCTGCTGCCTCTGCGCCAGCTGCTCCTGACCCTGCTGGGCCGCTGGCCGCTGCTGCGCCGCCTCAGCCTGCAGGCGATGAGCGAGGGGCCTTGCCGGCTGCTGGGGGCCTGAGCAGCATGGGCGGATGGTGATCACCAGCTCGCCTCAGATACCGCCCAGCGAGGCCCTGTTGCGTCGGCTGCGCCAGGAGCTCGGCCTCAGTGAGAGCGCCCTGGGGCTCGGGCTGCGTCAGGCCGAGCTGGAGCAGGCGCCGCTGCCGGTGGTGCTCTGGCGCTTCGGCCTGATCAACCTGGAGCAGCTCGATCAGCTCTTCGCCTGGCAGGCCCAGCAGGACTGAGCCGCTCAGTAGACGATCAGGGATTCCACCGGCACGCCATCCGGCAGCTTGCCTTTGCCGCCCAGGTCGGCCAGTTCCACCACGAAGGCGAAGCCGCACAGCTGGCCGCCCACCTGGCTCACGAGGTCCGCGCAGGCGCCTGCCGTGCCGCCGGTGGCCAGCAAGTCGTCCACGATCAGCACCCGCGGCCCATGCTCGAAACCATCGGGAATGATCTCCAGCCGGTCGGTGCCGTACTCGAGGCTGTAGTCCACGCCGATCACCTCGCCCGGCAGTTTGCCTGGCTTGCGCACCGGGCTGAAGCCGATCTGGCGGGCGGTGGCCAGGGCGGTGCCAACGATGAAGCCGCGGCTCTCGATGCCCACGATCAGGTCCGGCTGCAACCGGTCGCAGACCTCGCCCAGCTGCCGCATCACCTCCTGCCAGGCGCTGACCTGGCGCATCAGCGGCGTGATGTCGCGGAACAGGATGCCGGGCTTGGGGAAATCCGGGATGTCGCGCACCAGCGCGCGCAGCTCGATGGTGCTCATCGGTGGAAGGTCAGCGTGCGGCACAGGCGGTCGACGGATGGCCGCCACAGCTGGCAGTATCGCAGCCATGGACGATGCCTCACCGCCCCACGCCAGCCCACGGGCCACCTTGCCCTCGCGCCCTCTCTCCCGGCGTGGCATCGAACGGCTCGATCTGATGCTGCTCTGCGCTGAGGCTCTCGACCTCAATGGCGGAGAGGCGATGGTGTGGCTGAGCGAGGAGATGGGCTGCACCGATGTGCTGCCCAACCGGGTGGAGCTGTGGAAACGGCGCTGCAGCAACCCGCTGCGCCGCACCACGCGCCGCGGGCAACTGCAGAGCGCCGAGGCGGATGCGCTGATCCGCATCCTCAACGCCCTGGCGGATCACCTCTACCCGATGCTGCGCAGTCTGCTCTCCTCGGCGGAGCCGGCCGAGATCACCGCCCAGCGCTGGCAGCTGTTCAGCAGCCGGCTGGACGAGCTGCTGCGCGAGCGCTTCAACCTCCGCCGCGGTGCCGTGCAGCGCCTGCTGGATCCCCAGGAGGGTCCTGCCCTCAGCCGCGATCTGATTCAGGCCATGGCCCTCAGCGCCGGACCCGGCGGCTTCGAGCGGCTCAGGGCCAGCCTGCTGGATGCGGCCAGCTGATGGCTCTCCGCACTCTCCCGCGCCGATGAAACTCTCCACTCGCTACGAACAGACCAGCTGCCGGCTGGTGCTGGAGGGTCTGCCGGACCTCTCCGCCGGCCACAGCGCTGACACCCTGGGCATCATCACCGGCTTCACCCTGGCCCTCGCGGGCCGCACCGAGCTGGAGGGCAAACGCGATCACCTGCAGGCTCTGCTCAATGCGGTGATGCCCTATGCACGCCACCTGCTGAGCGGCCAGCCCCGGGCTTTCGGTGCCGCCAGCGACGCCGTGGCAGTGGAGCCGACGGCCGGCGGCCACCAGCTGGAGCTGCGCAGCAGCCAGCCCGATACGCCGCCCCTGCGTCTGCAGCTTGATGACGCCGAACTGGCCGATCTGGTGCGCTGCCTGGATCAGCTGCGCCTGGATGCCCGGGTGGCGGTTCCGTTCGAGCTGCCGCCGCCGCAGCCACTGCGTCGCCGTGAGCTGCGGCGCCGGCAGCCTCTGGCCCAACGCCTGTCGGCACCGCTGGCAGGCGTGGGTGCGCTGCTGATCTCGGCACTGCTGGTGTCGCTGCTGCCGCCCACACCTCGGGCGCCACTCCCCGGCAAGACCCCGGCCGCCGCGCCGGCCCCGCTCCGTTGACGTTCCGCCCAACTCCTCCACACTGATGCTGCTGCGATGAGCGCGATGACCTGGTCGGAACTGCGCCGCCGCGTCACCCGCCTGGGGGCCTGCCTTGATGTGGTGGTCCGCAGCGATCCGGAGGTCTGCGGCCTCAGCGGCGACGACTTCCACCTCTCGCTCCATCACGGTGGCCAGGGTGATTGCACTGTGGGCGATCTCAGCCTGGTGGACTGCCCCAACGAGCTGGTGCTGATCGAGTTCGAGCGCTGGATGCGCGGCGCCGGCCACCGCCTTGACCCATGAAGCGCTCCCGCCGGCTGCAGATCGTGGGCAGCGGGCGGGCGAATAGCCGGCCCCGAGAGGTGTTCCGCAAGCGGCGCCGTCCCAGCAGGTCGCGCCGGATCCTGGACGCCCTGCTGCTGATGGCCGCCGGTGTGGGCCTGCTGGTGCTGCTGCTGCAGCTCCCCCAGTGGATCGACCTGGACAGCCTGCTGCTGGTGAGCACCGCCATCGCCCACCTGATCGGGGGGCTCTCGCAGCTGCTGCTCGGCCTGCTGCAGCTGCTGGCGGTGCTGCTGCTGGTGGCGCTTGCCCTGCTCGCCCTCGTGCTGCTGCTGGTTGGGCTGGTGCGGCTCGTGCGCGCCCTGGTCGCACCGGCTCCGGTCCGATCGGCACCGGCCCGCCCGGCTGCCCCCCCGCGGCTGGGCAAGCCTGGCGAGCGCTCCTAGTCTGCAGGCGAAGGCTGCATCCCGCCGCCATGGGCCGCAAACAGCGCGATCGTGCTCAGGCTGCGGCCGATCTTGCTGAAAAAGCTGAAACAACGGAAGCCGCTGAAATGGCGGAAGTTGCTGAAATTCCGGAAGTTGTTGAAACAGGCGAAGAGGTCTACGCACCGTCTCCCCGTCTCAACGATCTGGCCCCGGATCCGCCGAACGCCCCCGCCTCCCGGCTTGAGCGCAAGCGCTACGAGCGTGAGCTGATCCGCCTGCAGGAGGAGTTGGTGAAGATGCAGTACTGGGTGAAGGCCGAAGGCTTTCGTCTGATCGTGCTGTTTGAGGGCCGCGACGCCGCCGGCAAGGGCGGCACGATCAAGCGCATCACCGAACCGCTCAATCCCCGCGGCTGCCGCGTTGTGGCCCTCGGCACCCCCAGCGACCAGCAGCGCAGCCAGTGGTACTTCCAGCGCTACGTGGAGCACTTCCCCTCCGCCGGTGAAATCGTGCTGTTCGATCGCAGCTGGTACAACCGCGCCGGGGTGGAGCGGGTGATGGGTTTCTGCAGCAAGCGGGAGCTGCGCGAGTTTCAGCAGTCCTGTCCCGAGTTCGAACGGATGCTGGTGCGCTCCGGCATCGTGCTGCTCAAATACTGGTTCTCAGTGAGAGACGCGGAGCAGGAGGCTCGCTTCCGCGCCCGCATCAAGGACCCCACCCGCCGTTGGAAGCTCAGTCCGATGGATCTCGAGTCGCGCGATCGCTGGGTGGAGTTCTCCCGCGCCAAGGATGAGATGTTCGCCCACACCAATATCCCCGAGGCTCCGTGGTTCACCGTGGAGGCCGACGACAAGCGCCGCGCCCGGCTGAATTGCATCCGCCACCTGCTCAGCAAGGTTCCCTATGAGGACATGACGCCGCCTGCCGTGAAGCTGCCGCCGCGCCGCAGCGCCGAGGGGTACCGCCGGCCCCCCATCAATGAGCAGTTCTTTGTGCCCAACGCCTATGCCTGAGCCCGCTTCGCCGCAGGCTCAGCCTGGATGCAGTTGGCTGAACCACAGGTTGGCCAGCTGCCAGCTGGACCAGAGGAAGATGGCCAGAAACAGCCAGTTCAGCCAGGGCGGGCGTTGATTGTTGTCGAACAGCATCGCTGCACTTGCGCTCGTGGCGTGGAGCCAGGCTAGGGCCTGCGGCCAGGCCGATCCTCCAGAAGCCAGTGATGCACCAGGCCATCGCCGTCACGTCCCGGCACCGTGATCACCTGCAGCTGTTGCCGGCCCCGGCGGTAGTCGTAACGGCAGAAGCCGGCGCCGGTGCCGGAGCAGCTGCGCAGGCTGCTGAGGTCGCTGCCGGCCAGCTCCCGGTCAAGGCTCTCGACCAGTGGGTCTCCGTGCGGTTGCCAGCCCTGCCGTCGCAGCTGCACATCGACTCTCTCGATTCGCTGGTTCGCTGCCAGAGGCAGGGGGGCTGCGCCGGTCCCCTGCGGGGGTCCGGCGGAAGCGATCAGGCCCAGGGCGCTCAGCATCGCGCCCGCGAGCAGGGCGACCCAGCGGATCGGCCGCAGAACGGGCGGGCGCATCGGCCGGGGCCGCAGGGATGTCCCGATTACAGCAGCGCGGAGCTGGAAGGGGAACGCCTCAGGTTGCGGCGGAGTTCGTGCAGTCCCTCGAGCTGGTTGTGCACCGCCACCAGCTGCTGGCGGATGTGCTCGGTGTTCTCCAGCCTGGCCAGGTTGAGAAGAAGCGCCTCGATCTGGGTCTTGCTGTCGATCAGCACGCGGCACTCACTGGTTCCGGGTTCGTAGGGCATCGGCGTTGCTGGTTCGCAGCCATGCAAGCCCTCGAGCACAGCGGCGATCTGTCGCGGCCGCTGCAGTTTGCGGAAGGCTGCGACAAAGCTGAAGATTTGCTTGTCTCAGGCTGCGACGATCCAGGCGTCAACGCCGGACCTGTTGGAAAGCGGAGGGGGTGGGATTCGAACCCACGGAGGCTTTCACCTCGCTGGTTTTCAAGACCAGAGCCATCAACCACTCGACCACCCCTCCAGGGGTCAGCCCGACGGGCCTAATCCAGTCTCCCACGGCTTTCGCGCCCTGGCAGCACCCTCGCCAGACCCGATTCTGAGATGGCTGAGACGGCTGCTCATGCTGAGGACAGAGCTCCGGCGGTCCTGCGGCCGCTTCCCCCATGGCTGTTCTCTCCACCAATCTGGTCGCCTCGCGCACCCGCCAGCTGGCCGACATGATCGAAACCCTGCCGGTGAGCCTGGCTCCCGAGCACCAGTACGAGCGCTGCTGCAAGCTGCTCGAGCAGGTGGCCACTGCCCTGGATCTGCTGGTGCCGGCCTGATGCCGTCTGCAGGATCCTCCCTAGATTGAGATGGACGCATCCTCTGGATGGCACGCAGCACTCCCAGGCGCCGGGCGCTTTCGATCCAGCAGATCTTCCTGCTGCTTGGCAGCCTGAATGGGATTGTGCTGGGCACTTTGCTGTTGTCCTCCTGGCAGCTGCTGAAGGATTCGGCATCAGCAACCGGTCATGCCACCATCACCTTGTTTCTGGGTGGCCTGCTGCTCATCAACCTTGCGATCTCCTCGGTGATCGTGTCGCAGAGGGTGATCCGCCCCCTGCGTCGTCTGGTTCGTGAGTCCCATGCCATTGCCGTTGATGAGGGGACGGATGGCGCACTCCTCCGGGTGGTGGGGACTGATGAAGTGGCCCGTTTGGCCGATGCGTTCAATGGTGTACTCCATCGGCAGCGCCAGGCGTTTGAACAGCTGGATCTGGCTAATCAGCGCCTGCGTAATGTGAATAAGCAGGTGGACGATTCGATTCGTTATGCCGCTCTTTTACAGCGATCCTGCCGGATCGCCAGTTAACTGAGCCCTTTGGTTCTGACCATTTCGTTCTCTGGCAGCCGCGTGATACCGTTGGCGGCGATTATTACGTCTTCCACGATGATGGTAACCGCTGTCTGGCTGGAGTCGCCGACTGCGCCGGTCATGGTGTGCCCGGCGCGATGATGACGATGCTGGCCCGCGCCGGGATTGATCGCTTCATTCAGCAGTTGGGCATCGATTCTCCAGCTGCTGTCCTGCAGGCCACCAACGCCGGTATGCACCTGGTCCTCAGCGAGGCCCAACTCTCGCGCGCCCTTGCCACCTCAATGGATGTGGGCCTGGTTTTGCTGGATTTTGATGCCGATTTCCTGCGCTTCGCCGGAGCCAAGATTTCGCTCTATTGGAGTGATGGCGAAACCGTCGAGATGGTTAAGGGAGACAACCGCTCCCTCTGGGACCGACGCACCGGCGTCTACCAGGATCACGAAATGCCCCTGCGTCGTGGCTTCACCTACTACATGGCCAACGATGGTGTGTTTGATCAGGCCGGTGGCGATCACGGCTTCGGTTTGGGAACTGAGCGCTTCTGCCAGTGGTTGCTGGACCATGCATCCAAGCCGTTGGCCGAACAGCACGATGCCTTCACCCGCTCAATTTCCGACTTCCGTGGTGAGCATCCCCAGCGAGACGACATCACCATGTTTTCATTCCGGGTCAGTTGAACGATGATCCCCCTCGCTCTCGAACGATCTTGCTACGAGCTGAGGACGGACCAAAGCTGATGGCCCCCTCTCTAACTACCAATCGAAGTCTGGCATCTCTGCGCGATTTCTTCTCCGCTGAGCGGATTCTGATTTGCTTCAACGGTCCCACCTCTCGAACCCTGATCAGCGAGATCGGTACCGCGCTCAAGGAGCACATTGAGTCTTCGACAGACAGTTTGTCTGCGGCAATGGATGTGTTTAGCGTCTACATCGAAATGAGTCAGAATATTCGCCACTATTCAGCTGCGATGGGATATGTCGAGCCCGATGCCACGGCCACGGTGGTGATTGCTGAAACATCTGACGGTCATTACATCGTCTCCGCTGGCAACATTGTCCAGTCCCCCGATGGACAGTCGCTGGTTGAACGCGTTGCCTCGCTGGCTCAGTTGGACAAGCAGCAGCTGAAAGCGCTTTACAAAGAGCAGTTGCGTCGACCTCGCCAGGAAGGAGCCAGCAAGGGTGCTGGCCTTGGCCTGATTGATGTTGCGCGCAAATCCAGCGCGCCTTTGCAATGTGGTCTTGACGCGCTTGATGCCGACAAGGCGTTTTTCACCATTCGGGCCACCATCTGACGCCAGCAATGACGCAGGAACCAGGACAGGCCAGCAGTGGCACCAATCTCGACCTTGCCGCCACGGCGTCCACCCCGGCTGTCAAGGCCGACTGGCAGTCAGGTGTGCTGTCGATGGTGGGTGAGTCGTATCCGGAAAACACCTACGACATCTTCGACGAGATCATCACCTGGGTAGAGGTGTTCCTGGACGACTGCGATAAGCCTCTGCGTGTTGAATTGCGGCTGAGTTATCTCAATGCCAGCAGTATTCGTGCCATGATTGATATTTTTGATCGGCTCCAGGCTGCCCATGATGAAGGTCGTGATTTAAGTGTCAGCTGGTTGTAAGACAGCCGCAATCCGCGCTCGGCCGAAATGGGTGAGGAATTCAAAGAGGATTACAGTTTTTCCTTCACTATCGCTGCCATGCATGATTGAGTCGCATGCCTCTCAAGTCCAATTGACCTCACGAGGAGGATGAGCTGGAGTTGCGGACAGCGAGTTGCTGGCTGATCCCGACTACAGCGGTCATCCTCTCCGGCAAGCGCTGGAGGATCTGGTGGAGCGTGTGTCCATGCACGTGTCACGGCTTGAGCGCATCACCCAGATCTCCGATCGGTACCAGACAGGGGTCCAAGAGCGTTTTCGCAATCTCTCGCGCCGTTACGACAGGCAGATCAGTCGCCTGGAAAAGGCGATCCGTATTTCCGATCGCTACCAAAGCATTCTCAATGATCTGAACCGGGCCCTGCAGGAGGCTTCCACCCATGATCAGCTCACGGGCCTGCCAAACCGCAAGCTGATGTCCGATTGCTGCCGTCGTGAGGATGAGCGGGTGGTCCGTGACGGCAGCACCTATTCCCTGCTCGCCATCGATGCCGATCGCTTCAAGTCGATCAACGACACCTACGGCCATGAAATTGGCGATAACGTGTTGATTGGCCTCTCGCATAGTTTGCAGAGCAGCATCCGCGACAGTGATTTCTGCGCCCGCTGGGGTGGCGAGGAGTTTCTGGCTCTGCTTGCCGGAGCCGATCTCCATACAGCCCAACTTGTGGCCAATCGTCTGTTGAATACGGTGCGCTCAACCATGATTGAGGCGGGTGATGCGCGCATCACCCCAAGGGTGAGCATCGGTATTGCGCAGCATCTCCCGGGTGAGACTGATCCGGATGTCTACCGCCGTGCCGACGCGGCTCTGCTGTTGGCCAAGCAGTCCGGCCGCGACCGCTTCGTGCTGGCCTCGGATCCCAACATCAGCACATCGCCGGCAAGCAGCTGAGTCCAGGGCTGAGCTGCTGGGTCTTCGGCGGGGCCGGGCTCGGCCCTACTCGGCGCTGGGCTTGGCCAGTGGCAGCAGACACTTGTCGGAGTCGCAGCCAGCGGGGCCAGCCTCCATCAGTTCGCCGCTGTCGTAGCGCTGCAGGGCCTCGAAGAAGTCGCTGGTGCGGCGGCGCTCCACGACCTCATGCTGCAGACGCTCGTAGGTGCTGTGATCAATCGGCTCGAACGGCAGACGCGGGAAGGTGGCGTTGGCATCGAAGCGGGCCAGAAGCGCTGCGGAGATATAGCCATCGCCGTTGTCGATCGCCTGGTGGATGGCTTCAGCCAGTGGTTCGATCTCGTTCTCGCGGAATTCCACCGTGGCTGAAGTGTTGTGGGCTGTGTAGTGCTGCTGCACCTGCATGTAGAAGTCGAACTGAGCCATGGCGGAGAAGTTGTTGATCTCCACCGCATCAGCTCCGGGGATGTTGGCCCAGCTCACCTCCGTGGGGATTTCCACCAGCCATTCGGTGCAGCGGGGATCGAAGGCGTCGTCCAGCAGGCGGCCCTGCTCGTCCTTGTCGGATTGGCTCGGCACGATGGTGTAGCCGTAGTCCATGCAGGCGAGCGCCACCGGATCGTTCTTGCGGAACGTGATGCGGCGGATGAAGCGCTGCGCCTTCGGCGGATGCCAGCCGGGCGAGGCGCCGGTGAGCAGGCTCTTGGTGCCGGCCGGTTGCACGGTGGTGCAGCGGTTCGGGCGGCGCAGGCCGTGGCGATCGCAGTACTCCCACACCGCCTGGTTCACGCTCGCTTTCCAGCGGCTCAGGTACTCCGCTTCCTTGGCCTTGAAGGCACGGCCCTCGTCGGTTTCCGGGCGGCCGGCTTCCCACCACTGCAGCCAGGGGGTGCCGAAGGCGTGCACGAAGAAGTCGAACAAGCCGGTGAAGCTGACGCCAACGATCGGATCCCAGGCACGGCTCTGGCGGTAACGCTCCACCTCGAAGCGATGGTTGAGCAGGCAGGCCACCGCCAGGCCACCGGCGGTGAAGGCCTCTTCCTGGGCCACCAGATCATCGGGATCGATGCGGTTGAGGTGGATCTCCGCCAGGTTGCAGTGGAAGTCGGCGCCGAGGATCTCGCCGCAGGGGTTGAGGCCGTAGCGGCTGAGGCGGTGCTCAAGCTCCTCGGGGCTGATGCCGGGGTGATGCGTTGTGAGCCAGAGGCCCGCCTCCTCGCGGCCCTGGTCGCAGTAGATGTCGATGAATTCGGCCCGCAGCTCCGGCGTTGGCAGCAGGTCGGCGTTGGATCGTGCGATCGCCTCTGGGGCGAATTGGATCGCGCCCTCGCCGCTCTGGAACTGCTTGGTCACCGCCTCCAGCACCGTGGCGCGATCGGGAAGGTTGTGGAAGACGCGGGTGTGGTTGGCCATCCGCAGCGAATCACGCTCCGGATCGATGCGCCAGTTGCCGTCGCTGTCCTGCTGCCAGAGGTTGTCCTTGGCGTTGGCGGCGCTCAGATCATCGGCGGCGAACTGGCGCATGCCGGCGCTGCGGCGGATGTTGCCGGCCACGATCGTGACGGCCGCTTCATCGATCAGCAGGCAGCACTCCACCGAGGTGAGCTGGCGGCCCTGGGCCTTGTTGAGGATCTGGGCCACGCGGCCGTAGAGGTCCTTCAGCTTGACCGGGTTGGCCATGCCGCCGAAGCCCTTGAGGGTTTCACCCACGGGCCGCACGTCGAAAAGATCCACGCACACCGTGATCGGTGTGGCGGCATCGAAGCGCTCGTCGCTGCAGAGATTCAGCAGCAGCTGGTAGCTGTCCACCCAGCCGCGGCGGGTGTCGCCCACCTTGATGGCCACCTGCTGGCCCTCGATGCTGTGGCTGGTGTGCTCCTGGCGTTGGCCGGCGGGGGTGACGCCGATGTCGCTCACCGCAGCGATCTCGAGGCGGTTGCGCACTGCCGGCAGGCGGCTGATCAGGCGCGGCTCGATGATGGCGCCGGTGCCGCAGCCCATCATCGCCAGGTCCATCATCAGACCGAAGGCCTCCCAGTCCACCAGGTTGGTGGAGGTGCAGTTGTAGGCCCCGGAGAAGTTCACCTCCTGCTCGATCCAGGGGGTGCCGCCGATCCACAGCCAGCGGCCGGAGGGCAGCGCTTTCTGCTCCTGCTGCATGCGGCGCAGCAGGGCCACCTCCTGCTCGTTGAGGTTGCCCAGCTTGCGCAGGCCTTCAAGGTTGCGCTCGGCCACCTGATGCCAGCTCTCGCGGCCGCCGGGCAGTTTGCGCGAATAGGTGCGATAGAAAACCGGGTTCGCCGCCGGGGCCGTGGCCGGAAAGTCGGGCCTCGGGCCGTTCAGCACAGTGCCGTTGCTGGCGCCAGCGTCCTCGATCGCGGCTTGGAGAGCGTCGAGGTCAGGGGCAGCCGCACCATCGAGGGCGCGGGATCCAGGAACAGACAGGGTCACGACGTGGCGGCAGCAGCGGGCGTGCCGGCACCATAACGCCACTGGTGGGGTCGGCAAGCTGTCGTTGCCACCATTGGCGGGGGCGCCCCCGTGGCACTGCAGTCTCGCGGAGTGATCCGTTCCCATCGGCCATGCAGCGCATCCCTGAACCCGAGCTGATGACGGGCCTGGAGCAGGCTCGGGCCTACGCCGAGGCTGATTTCACTGTCAGCGATCTGGCGTTTCTGGCGCGTGTGCGCCAGCTGTTCCCTGAGGGACTCGGCGAGCGGCTGGTGGATCTGGGCTGCGGCCCCGGCAACATCAGCTTTCGGCTGGCGTTCAACTATCCGGCGGCCACTGTGTTCGCCCTCGATGGCTCGGCTCCGATGCTGGCCCTGGCGCACGAGCAGCTGCAGCAACAGCTCCAGCAAGAGCCACAGCTGGCGGAGCGTCTGCGCTTCGTGCAGGCGGTGCTGCCGGATCCGGCCCTGCCCGGTGGTGCCAGCGCCGTGCTGAGCAACAGCCTGTTGCATCATCTGCACGATCCCGGTGTGCTCTGGCGCAGCTTGCGGCAGCTGGCCGCCCCCGGTGCGGCGGTGTATGTGAAGGATCTGCGCCGGCCGGCCTGCCTGGCGGATGCCGAGGCTCTGCGGGCCCGCCATCTCGCCGATGCGCCACCCGTGCTGCAGCACGACTACCTCGCCTCGCTGCAGGCCGCCTTCACGCCGGAGGAGGTGGCCGCCCAGCTGAGCGCCGCTGGCCTGGGCTGCCTGCAGCTGGCAGCCCTGGAGGACCGCTACCTGGAGGTGTGGGGCCGGCTCGACTGAAGCCTGCATGGCGCTGACGCTGCCTGGCAGGCTGGGCCGATGACCAGCAGCATCAGCACGAGCGCCGGCGGCGCCGCCAGCAACTCCGAACTGGAAGCCCTTGCCGAGGCGGTAGGCCGCCGCCGCAACTTCGCGATCATCTCCCACCCGGATGCGGGCAAGACGACGCTCACCGAGAAGCTGCTGCTCTACGGCGGTGCGATTCAGCAGGCGGGCGCCGTCAAGGCCAAGGGCGAGCAGCGCAAGGTGACCTCCGACTGGATGGAGCTGGAGAAGCAGCGCGGCATCTCGATCACCTCCACCGTGCTGCAGTTCGATTACGCGGGCAGCACGATCAACCTGCTGGACACCCCTGGCCACCAGGACTTCTCTGAGGACACCTACCGCACCCTGGCCGCCGCCGACAACGCGGTGATGCTCGAGGACGCCGCCAAGGGCCTCGAACCCCAGACGCGCAAATTGTTCGAGGTGTGCCGGATGCGACGCATTCCGATCTTCACCTTCATCAACAAGATGGACCGGCCGGGGCGTGACCCCCTGGAGCTGCTCGATGAGATCGAGCAGGAGCTGGGCCTGGCCTGCTGGCCGGTGAACTGGCCGATCGGCAGCGGCGATCGCTTCCGCGGCGTGATCGATCGCCGCAGCCGCCAGGTGATTCTGTTTCAGCGCGCCGAGCGGGGTCGCGCCTCCGAGGAGAAGGTGCTCAGCGTCGACGACGCCCGCGCCAGCGGCGCCGTGGAGAGTGAGCTGCTGGAGGCGGCCCTCGAGGAGCTGGAGCTGCTGGAGGGTGCCGGCAATACGCTTGATCTGGAACTGGTGCATGCCGGTGAGCTGAGCCCGGTGTTTTTCGGTTCGGCCATGACCAACTTCGGTGTGCGGCCGTTCCTTGATGCCTTCCTGGAGTTGGCCCAGAAACCCACACCCCGCAGCAGCAGCGCCGGTGTGATCGAGCCGGTGGCTCCCGGTTTCAGCGGCTTTGTGTTCAAGCTCCAGGCCAATATGGATCCCCGCCACCGCGACCGCGTCGCCTTCGTGCGGGTGTGCTCCGGCCGCTTCGAGAAGGACATGACGGTGCAGCACGCCCGCACCGGCAAGGCGATCCGCCTGTCACGTCCGCAGAAGCTGTTCGGCCAGGATCGCGAAGTTGTGGAGGACGCCTACCCCGGCGATGTGATCGGCCTCAACAACCCGGGCATGTTCGCCATCGGCGACACCCTCTATCTCGGGCCGAAGGTGGAGTACGAGGGCATTCCCTGCTTCAGTCCGGAGATCTTCGCCTGGTTGCGCAACCCCAACCCTTCCGCGTTCAAGAGCTTCCGCAAGGGGGTGAATGAGCTGCGCGAGGAGGGGGCCGTGCAGATCCTTTACGACACCGACCAGAGCAAGCGCGATCCGATCCTGGCAGCGGTGGGCCAGTTGCAGCTTGAGGTGGTGCAGTACCGCCTCGAGAATGAATACGGCGTCCAGACCAGGCTTGAACCTCTTGGTTTTGCCGTGGCCCGCTGGGTGGTGGGCGGGTGGCCGGCCCTGGAGGCGGTGGGTCGCATCTTCAACTGCAAGACCGTGCGCGATGCCTGGGACCGGCCGGTGCTGTTGTTCAAGAACGAGTGGAATCTCAACCAGTTGCATGAGGACCATGCCGACCTGGCGCTGAGTGCTGTTGCACCGGTGGTGAGCGGCGTTGAGCCGATCGCCCTCTGATCCGGGTGGGGGTGCGGTGATCCCAGCCACGTCTCGCCTCTGCGGACGCCAGACTTGTTTGCAACGAAAGGTCACGACGGCGAGTGCGCGATGGCAAGACCTCTCTGGCTCGTTCGACCCCGCGCCGATGGCGGCAGCGACTTCGTGGCCTTCGTGCCCGGTGATGCCAGCGTGGAGATGCGTGAGGGCAGCCACCTCCCACCCCAGATGCCGCTGCTCAAACGCCGCTGCTGGCTCCGCCGCGATGAAGCTGAGCAGCAGCGGCGCCGCCTGCAACAGGAAGGCGGCTACCGCCACAGCGAACCGCTTTTTTGACGTCTCCGTTCGAAGGCCCTGCCCGTTGGAGGCCCTAGCCGTTGGAAAGCTCGCCCAGTTCGGCGGTTTGTCCCGGCCTTCAGCGCCGTTCGCCGCGGTGCCTGCCTACGCTCGGATCAATCTGCCGCCTGCGGCTCGGCCATGACCCTGGGAGCGGACCCCTCACCTGACGCCAACCCCGCCAGCGGGCCGTACGAACGGCTGGGGATCAGCCCTGATGCCGGTTTCGATGCCGTTCAGCAGGCCAAACAGCAGCGCCTGAACGAGGTGGGTGATGACCCGCAGGCCCGGGCCCGCATTGAGGCGGCTTACGACGCCGTGCTGATGGATCGGCTCAAGGAGCGCCAGCAAGGCAAGGTGAGCTCTGCCGCCGTCAGTGCCTCCCAGCGGGAAGCCAGCCGCCCATCCACCGCCTCACCAGCGGCCAGGCCGAGCCTGCCCTCCCTGCCGAATCTGGCCAGCCTCCCCAGGCCCTCCCTGCCCTCGCTTCCGGCTTCCCGCCTGGCGCTGCCCAGCCTTGGCCTGGCCGAGGGCAAGGCGCGCTGGCTGCCGCTGATCGGTGGTGGCAGCCTGCTGGCCGTGCTGTTGCTGGCACCGCCAACAGCGGCTGAGCTGGTGCTGGCCCTGGCCACGCTGCTCACCGCTGTGCATCTCCAGCGCCGTGGTGGCCGCTTCCTGCCGGCGGTGGGCTGGAGCCTGCTGCTGCTCAGCGCCGGACTGCTGCTGGGTGGGCTGCTGGTGTCCCTGCTGGATCCCGGCCTGCCCCTGGGCCTGCCACTGACCATGCAGCAGGTGCAGAGCCTGCCGGCCTTGCTCCTGCTCGCGCTCGGGGCCCTGCTGATCGCCTGATTGCCGATCCGCTGATTGCCCGCTGAGCGAACCCGCTGCCCTCAGGCGGCGGGTGTGAGCTCATGGATCAGCTCCTGCAGCTCGCCGCCATTCACCTCGTAGATCTCGTTGCAGAAGTGGCAGGTGAGCTCGGCACGTCCGTCCTCGGCCAGCATCTCGCTCAGTTCGGCTCGGCCCAGCAGCTTGAGGGCATTGAGGCTGCGGCGGCGGCTGCAGGGGCAGTGGAAGCTCACGTCCTGGCTGGCCTCGGCGTCCTCCAGCAGCTGCGGATCGAGGTCCGGGAAGATGTCCTCCAGCAGGGTCTGCAGGTTGCCCTCGCAGGCGGCCAGGCGCTGGCTGAAGCCGCTGATCTCGCGGCAGCGATCTTCCAGCAGGGCCACCAGGGCCGGTTCCTGGGCTGCCTTGGGCAGCACCTGCACCAGCACGCCACCGGCGTGGCGCACGCCGCTGCTGTCGATCTGCTCGCCCACGAACACCGCCGAGGGCGTCTGCTCGGAGTGCAGCAGGTAGGAGGCGATGTCATCGCCGATGCCGCCGCTCACCAGTTCCACCGTGGAGCTGAACGGCTCGCCCTCGCCCAGGTCGCGCACCACGTGCAGGTAGCCGGTGCCGGTGGCCTGGCGGAAATCGAAGTGATGGCCGCCACCCGGCTCCGGCACGAGATCGAGTTCCAGCTGTGGATCGCCCACGTAGCCGCGCACCGTGCCGTCACGCCCCGCATCCACCATCAGCCCGCGCAGGGGGCCGTCGGAAGCGATGCGCAGATTGACCCGGCCGTGGGCCACCTTCATCGAGCTGGCCAGCAGCAGGCCAGCCGTCATCGCCCGGCCCAGCAGGGCCGTGGTGAGAAACGACAGGTTGTGGCGGCGACGGGCGTAGCGAACGGCCGTGGTGCTGCTCACCGCCACCAGGCGGATGCCGCCCTGGGCCGCCGTGGCCCGCACCAACCGATCCGCCATGGTCCTCGCCCCAGTGGTGAAACTGTATTCAGCGGCGCCGGTCGGCCGCCAGCGCCGCGCTGCGCTCCGCCGCCAGGGGCTGCAGCTGCCCATGCAGCAGCCGCCAGCTGCAGGCGGGATCCACCCAGCCGGCGAACAGCTCCGGCTCGTGGGTGACCACCAGCACCACACGATCACGGCTCAGGCGCTCCAGCAGCTCCAGCACCTCATCGCGCACCGACCAGTCGAGTCCTGCGGTGGGTTCATCCAGCAGCAGCACGCGCGGATCCCGCAGCAGCTGTACCGCCAGGGCCAGGCGCCGCTGCTGGCCGCCGCTGAGCCGCTCAGGCGCCTGCTGTAGTGACAACCCCTGCAACCCCACCTGCCCCAGCACCCGCTCGGCGGTTTCCCAGGGCAGGCGCCGCTGGCCCAGCTTCAGCTCCTGGCCCACCGTCAGGCCAAGGAAATGGCGTTCCGGGAACTGGAACACCAGCCCGCACAGCCAGCGGCGCTGGCGGGCGTTCAACGGCTCACCGTTCCAGAGGATCTGGCCGCCGCCCGGATCGGCCAGGCCGCAGATCAGCTCCAGCAGCGTGGTCTTGCCGCTGCCGCTGCGCCCTGCCACCAGCGCGGGCTTGCCGGCCTCCAGCTGCAGGCTGACATCCCGAAGCACCGGTTCCGCAGCCGTGGCGGCCTGATAGCGCAGCGCGCGCAGCTCGAGCATCGCTGGAGAGGGGGTGCGGACGGACGGATCTTCCAGCATGTTGGATGGGATCACCCACGCCAGGCCGCCGCCGCTCGATGGAGATTCGCTTCCGGGAGTTCAATCCCTTCAACTGCTGGATTTGGCTGCGCTTCAGCAACACGCCCGGCCAGGGGGAGCGCGGCTACGTCGACACCGCCTTCGAGAGCTGGTTCTTCCTCGGCAAGCTCGGTGGCTTCAACGCCGAGAACCTGCAGGTGCACGAGCAGGGCGCCGATGTGAACTGGATGGCCTACGACGGCGAGGGGGCCGAGCGGTCGCTGCCGGCGCTGATGCACAACATGGGCGAAATGGAGTACCAGGGCGACTGGGCACGCTGCTGGCTGGATCTGGGCACCAGCGATGGACTGGCGATCGACGTGTTGATCAACACCCTGCGCCAGCTCAGCGCCGATGTGGTGGAGATCGAGGAGCTGGTGGTCGGTGGCGTCAACGACGACTGGCCGGTGGACACCCACCCGGACAGCCCGTTCGCCTTCGACGACCCCGACGCCTGAACGATGGCCCGCGAGCAGCGCCGGTTGCTGATCGCGCCCGCTCGGCTGGCGGCAGCTGCGGCGGCTGCCGCTTCGGCGGCCTCCGGCGGTGGCAGGCAGGAGGTGATCGAGCTCTGCCTCAGCGCGGCGGAAAGCCGCTATCTGACCCGGGTGCTGCGTTACGGCCCGGGGGATGGATTCAGCGTGGTGGATGGAGCCGGGCGTCTCTGGGCTGCCCAGCTGCTGGCGGCGGATCGGGCCCGGCTGGTGCAGCCGCTGGCGGAGCCCCTGCAGCACCAGCCGCCGCCGCGACCGCGGTTGGTGCTCGCCGCTGCGGTGGTCAAGCGTGATTTCGAGGTGGTGGTGCGGATGGCGGTGGAGCTGGGCGTCGACCAGCTGTTGCCGCTGCTGTGTGAGCGCACCGCCGTGCAGGGCCAGCTGCGTCCCGAGCGCTGGCGCAGCATCGCCGCCGAAGCGGCTGAACAGTGCGAGCGGCTGTGGTTGCCGGAGATCGCCGAGCCCTGCACTCTGCCGGCGGTGCTGGAGCAGGCCAGGGAGGCCAACGCGGCCAGCGGCGCTGCGGATGGTGCCGCTTCGTTGCTGCTGTGGGCCACCACGCGCCGTGCCGATCGGCTGTCACTGGTGGACGCCCTCAGCCGCCAGACCAGGCAGCCCTCACAGTGGCCGGAGGCAATCTGGCTGGCCTGTGGGCCTGAGGGTGGCTGGGCTGACGGGGAGGAGACCGAGGCCCGGTTGGCCGGCTGGACGGCGGTGGATCTGGGGCCACGCATCCTTCGCAGTTCCACGGCCTGTGTGGCCGGCCTCAGTGCGATCAGCAGCTGGCGTGGTGGGGTGTGCGGCTGCTAGGCAGACCCGCCAGCGCTGATCGGTGCTGGCGCAGCGGGTTAAGCCGCCGCTCAAGGGCCTCAGTCGCTCACTGGTGCCAGACGCTCACTTCTTGCCGAACAAGCCGCCGGCCATGCCGCGGAAGCCGGCAAGGTTGGCGCCGCCGCAGCGGCGGCGCATTGGCAGGGCCATGCCGGGCACCAGGCAATCGGGAGCGAAGGTGGCGTTGCGCACGGCGGGGCGAGCCGCCTGGGCTGCGGCCAGCTCGGCCGCAATCGCTTCAGCTGTGGTCAGCACCGGGCTGCTGGCTGGTTCAGTGGCCGGTCCACTGGCCGCTTCACTGGCAGTGGCGGCCGCGGTCCCTGTGGAAGCTGGCGCGGCCGCTATGGCGATGGTGGCTGCTGGGTTGCTGGCTGCTGGCTCGGCGTCGGCAGCCTTGGGTGCCGTCACCGGGGCCACGATCGCCGGCTTCTCAGGGGCTTTCTCATCAAGGTTGAGGAAGAAGTTGCCCTTGCGGTTGAACACCATGACGCCGATCAGCAGGCCGCTGGCTGGATTATCCGCTGCCGATGGCCGCGCAGGCCCAGGCCCTTAGGGCAGTGCAACAGAAGGGGCACGCTCCCAGGGTGCCGAGATGGCGCCGGCATGTTGAGCTGGGTCACTGCTTTGCCTGCGCACCATGCTGGAGCTGATGGTCCTGGCCAGCCCGGAGCGGCTGCAGCACTGGTTGTGGGCGCTGCTGATCAATGCGGTGCTGATCGCCCTGGCCCAGCGGCTGCCACTGCTCACCCGCGCCGGCTGGATCCATGCCGGCGTGCTCGGCACGCTGCTGCTGGGCAGCCTCGACTGGCCCGGCTGGTGGGCGGTGGTTCTCTACCTCGCCCTTGGCTCGCTGGTGACCCGCCTCGGCTTTCGCCGCAAGCAGGAGCAGGGGCTGGCAGAGGGCCGCGGCGGCCTTCGTGGTCCGGAGAACGTCTGGGGTTCGGCGGCCACCGGTGCCGCCCTGGCGGTGTTCACCGTGTTGCCGGCGGCGCCGGTGGCGCTGCTACGGATCGGGTTTGCCGCCAGTTTCGCCGCCAAGCTGGCTGATACCTGTGGCAGCGAGATCGGCAAGCGCTGGGGGCGCCGTACGTTTCTGATCACCAGCCTGCGGCCGGTGCCCCCCGGCACGGAGGGTGCCATCAGCGCCGAGGGCACCGTCGCCAGCGTGGCCGGCAGTGCCCTGATGGCTCTGGTGATGGTGGCGCTGGGCCTGCTGCAGGGACCGGAGCTCCTGGGCCTGGTGACCCTGGTGGGCCTGGTGGCCACCCTGATCGAGAGCCTGATCGGCGCCACCCTGCAGCCTCGCTTGCGCTGGCTGAGCAACGAACTGGTGAATGCCTTGCAGACCCTGATCGCTGCCCTGCTGGCCATGGGCCTGGCCCTGGCGTTCGGGTTGGTTTAGGCCAGATCAGCCGCCAGGTCGGGGCCCAGCTGCTGGCGCAGCAGCTCCAGCAGCTGGGCGAAGCGGCGCTGGGTGACCTTGGCGCTGAGCCCGAACTGCGCACCCAGCTCGCCCCAGGCGCGCTGCTGCAGCACCCGTCCCAGCAGCAGGCGGCGCTGGCTCCGCTCCAGTCGCCGCAGGGCGCGCCAGAGCAGGCGCCGCCGCTCCGAGCGGACGGCGCCGGCGTAGCGATCCGCGCTGGCCGGATCAACGAGTTGGTCCTGCAGGGTCATGCTCTCGCTCCCTTCCAGCAGCTGGGGCTGGTCGAGGCTGGCCAGCCGCAGCGCCTGCTGCAAGCCACGGGCCTCCTGCCACCGGGCAGGGCTGCAGCCGAGGGCCTGTGGCAGCTCCGCGTCGTTCAGGGGCGGCATCTGCTCCTGCAGGCGTTGCTGCTGAAGCTGGTGGGCTCGCAGGGTCAGCTCGTGCAGCGTGCGGCTGGCGCGCAGTGGCTGGCAGCGGTCGCGCAGGTGCTGGCGCATGGCCCCGATGATCCAGGGCATGGCGGCGCTGCTGAGGCTGGTGCCGCGCCCGAGATCGAAGTGCTCCACCGCCTTGATCAGACCGAGGCAGCCCACCTGGCTGAGATCCTCGAAGCTGTGGCCGCTGCGCTGACTTTCGCGGCGCGCCGCCTGCCAGATCAGTGGCAGGTTTGCCCGCACCACGGCGTTGCGGCTGTCGATGCTGCGCTCGCGGACATACACGGCAAGGAGCTGGCTGTTGCGCTCCTGCCAGCTGGCCGTTGCTGCGGTACCGGAACCGGTGGCGCTGGTGGGGTGTGTTGCGCTGGGGGAGAGGTTGGTGCTCATGGAGGGTTGGGGAACTCCGTGGTTCCACCGTCCGCTCGGAGCACCGGGCCGAGCGTCACCCGCTGCGGGGCAATCGCAATCCCCCGCTAGGGGGACGCCCATGGGCGCCATTCAGGCCAGGGGTGTCTGGATCGCCAGGGGCTCCAGGTCGGCCCAGCGCAACAGGGCAGGCCAGTGCCGCACCCGCTCGTACACCTGCCGGTGTCCGTCGCTGTTGAGGTGCACGCCATCCGTGCCAAGCCAGCTGGGCCAGGCGGGATCGTCGAGCAGGTTGTTCAGCAGCGGCAGGAAGGGCACATCCGCCTCCAGGCAGGCCTCCTCCAGCAGCCCTTCGTAGCGCCGCACCTGGTCCAGCCCGTACCAGAGCACATCGGCGTAGGGCATCACGGCCTCATCCACGGGTGTGAGCCCGAGCACCAGCACCGGAGCGATGCGGCGGGCCTGCAGCAGCAGTTGCTGCAGGCCGAACAGGAATCCCTCCGCCTCCAGCTGCTGGCGTCCGTCGGGTCTGCCGACACGTGCACAGTCGTTGAGTCCGACCGCCAGCAGGATGCCCTGGGGGATCTGCCGGCGCAGTTCACCGCGGCAGTGCACCTCCCGCTCCAGGCGTGCCGCCACCCGCTCGAGGCCATCGCCGCGCACGCCGAGGGGGTACAGCACCGGGCCATCCGGCAGAGCCATCCAGTGGCGCCGCAGCCGCTCGCACCAGCCGCCCTCCTCGGGATCGCCCCATCCGTAGACGCCGCTGTCGCCGAGCACGATCAGTTTGCGGGGTACGGCCAGGGGCATGGGCGGGGAGGATCGGCGCTGCCGGCTCAGGGGGGGCGGTTGAAAGAGGCGGCTGCAGGCGGCCGGCTCAGGCGGTGCCGAGCAGGCGCTGGCGGCCGCGGTCGCTCAGATCTTCCCCCACCAGGGTCAGCAGGGCATAGACCGCCAGCAGCGCGGCGAGTTGGTCCCAGGCGAAGCCGCTCAAGCTCTCGCGCAGCTGGCTGCCCAGGCCGCTGCCGGCCACCAGGCCCACCACCACGGTTTCCCGCAGGATCACATCGCTGCGGTAGGCGCCGTAGGCCAGGTAGGTGCGCGCCAGGGCGCTGAAGCGTCCGTAGAGCAGGGCCAGCCTGGGGGTGGTGCCGCTGCAGAGCAGGGCCTGCTCCGTGGCCGGGCCTGCCGCTTCGCACCCCTCAAGCAGCAGGCGCCCCAGGATGCCCAGGTTGTGGAAGCCGAGGGCAAGGGCCGCGGCGATCACACCCGGCTGGAGCACGAACAGCAGCAGCAGCGCCGTCAGCGGTGGCGGCCAGAGGCGGCCGAAGGCCCAGAGGAGCTGCAGCAGAGTCCGCCCCCAGGGCCAGGGGGCCACCGCCAGCAGCAGCAGCGGAGCCGCCCCCACCGCCAGTCCCGCGGCGATCAGGGTGAGCAGCAGCGTGCTGCCGATCAGGCTGGGCCAGGGCAGGGCCAGGGCCGTCGCCCAGCCCTGGGGCGCCAGCGGTGGCAGGGGCTGCCACTGCAACAGGTCCGTCGGCTTCACCTCCAGCGCGCCGGCCACCAGCAGCAGCACGGGAAGCAGCAGCGCCAGGGCCAGCAGGATCTCCCGACCACGTGAACCCACGGGCACCGCGGCGGCGGCCAGGCCAAGGCGGCGGGGCATGCTCCAGCGCCGTCGCAGCAGCGCGATCGTGCTCTCGAGCGTGAGCATCACCGCCAGCAGCAGCCACAGGCCGCTCCAGAGCTCATGGAACTGCAACGACTGCAGGGTGAGCAGCAGCTCATTGCCGAGGCCGCCCAGGCCGAACACCCCCAGCAAGGTGGCGCTGCGCAGCGCACATTCGAGCCGATAGCCGCTGTAGCTGATCACCCCTGGCAGCAGCGGCGGGCCGATGGCGGTGAGCAGGGCGCCGGTGGCAGGAGCGCCCGCCGTGCGCAGGGCTTCCAGGCCGCGGGTGGGCAGGGCATCGAGCAGGTCGCTCACCACACGAGCCACCAGCGCGCCGTAGGGGATGGCGATGGCCACGACCGCTACGGCCGGCCGCTGACCGATCAACTGCAGCAGCAGCAGGCCCCAGATCAGTTCATGGATCGAGCGCGGCAGCGCCAGCAGGCGCCGGATCAATGCGGCCGGCGCCGCTGCGCCGCTGAGGGTGTGCCAGATCAGGCGGGAGCTCAGCAATCCGAGCCCGAGTCCCAGCAACAGGCTCAGCGCCCAGCCCAGCAGTGCCATGCCCGCGGTGATCCCCAGCCCCCGCAGCAGGGACTGCACCACCACCGGGTCGGTGGCGGGCGTCAGCGCTGCCCAGGCGAACTGACCGATCAGGTCCCAGCCGCCGCCGTGCAGCAGCTGCGGCAGCATCAGCAGCACCGGCAGCAGCACCAGGGCCGGCAGCAACACCAGCAGGGGTGGGGCTGGCCTCATGCCACCAGCTCGCCGCTGCCGGCATAGAGCTCCTGCAGCTGCTCGGGCCGGATGGCCTGAAGGGGCAGGTCGAACTGCAGCCGGCCGCCGCGCAGACCGATGGCTCGATCGAAGCCTGCGAGCAGATCGGGGCGGTGCAGGCTCAGCAGCAGGGCCCGCGGCGCCTCGGCCTCCCGCAGCAGCAGCCCCAGCAGCTCCTCAGCCAGGCGTGGATCGAGACTGGCGAGTGGTTCATCGGCCAGCAGCAGCGTCGGCTCCTGGCGCAGCAGCCGGGCCATGGCCACCCGCTGGCGCTGGCCGCCGGAGAGGGCCGTCACCGGCTGACTAAGCAGTTCTGGATCCAGGTCCATGCGGCGCAGCACGGCGGCGCAGGCCTCGCTCTCCAGGGGCAGCAGCAGGTTGAGCAGGGCGCGTGGCCAGCTCCAGCGCGCCAGCCGCGCGGCGTTGAGGTTCTGCTGCACCGTGAGCTCCTCGATCAGGCGCAGCTCCTGCCAGAGGGTGCCGATGCGCGCCTGCTGGCGGCGGCGGCGGCCGGCCTGGCGGGCCCGCGGCAGCCCCTCCCAGATCACCGCGCCACGCTGCGGAACCAGCAGCCCGTTGGCCACCGCCAGCAGGGTGCTTTTGCCGGCGCCACTGGGGCCGAGCAGCGCCACCCGTTCGCCGGCGGCCAATGTCAGCGAGACGCCCTCCAGCCGCGGCTGGCCGCGGCCGGCCACGTGGATATCACGCAGTTCGAGCACCGGGTTCGGCGGGCTGGCGGGGCTTGACGCGCTCATGGCCCCATGCTGCCTGCCTAAGGGAGCGTGAACCGGAACACGATCAGCGCCAGGATCACCCCCACCAGGGCCACTTCCACGAGATCAGGTCCGCGCGGATTCATCGTCCGATCTCAGAGGCTGCCGTGGCGGCGACGCTCCAGCCGCGCCACCGACGGCAGGGCCAGGGCTCCCAGCAGCAGGGGAATCTCCAGCCAGAGCACCCCGTTGCCGATTGCGATCATGGACAGATCGATCACCGCCAGCCCGCGCAGGAACAGCGACCAGACCTCATCGCCCTCGCTGCTGCTCCGCTGCCAGAGCACCAGGCCGGCAGCGAGCAGAATCAGATCGAGCAGAAGGGCCATGCCGATAGCGGGAGCCTGAGCTCCAGCGAATGCTGTCTCGATCCGATTCAACCACTCCCGGCTGATTCATGCCGCTGCGGGTGCAGGAGGTCAGCGGATCTTGCCGATCTGCCGACCCACCTGTTCGATCTGGCCGTAGGCGGCGGCGTTGGCGTCGGTGAACTGCTGGGCACCGAACAGGCCGAGGATCTGCTTCTGCTCCGGATCGGAGGGGCGCCAGCTGACGATGGCCTGCTGCACCTTGGTGGTGAAGCCCTTGCCGAAGCGTTGATCCAGATTGGGCTGGGCGATCCAGTGGTAGTCGGGATAGCCGGGGGTCTTCCAGATCGCGATCACCTTGGAGCGGTTGGCCTTGCCGTCGCGGAGGCTGGAGCGCCACACCTGCGCGTTCACGGCGCCGGCGTCGTAGGCGCCGCTCTGCACCAGGGCGATGGTGGCGTCATGGCTGCCACTGAAACCGGGTGCACCGCCGGCGAAGTCGCTCAGCTTCACGCCCGCCTTGCCGAGGAAATACTGCGGCATCAGCCGACCGGAGGTGGAGCTCTCGGAGCCGAAGGTGAAGCGCTTGCCCTTCAGTTCCGTCAGCCCCTTCACGTTGTTGAAGGGCTGAAGCCCGCTGCGGGTGCTGGCGATGAAGATCGTGTGGAAGGAGGCGTCGATGTCTCGTTGGGCCAAGACCCGCGCACCGGGTTTCTGGAGGCGCGCCTGCACGCCGGTGAGGCCACCGAACCAGACAAGATCCAGATCACCGGTGCGGAAGGCGCTCACGGCGGCGGTGTAGTCGGTCACGGGCACGTACTTCACCGTGACGCCCAGCTGCTTGCTGAGTTCGTTGGCCACCAGCCCGTAGAGCCGGTTCAGCTTCTCCGGCTTCTGATCGGGGATGGCGCTGATACGCAGCACCTTGGCGGTACTGGCGGTGCTGGCGGGGTTGGTCTGGGCCTGGGCGCGCGGCAGCACCGACAACGTGGCGCTTCCCGCAGGCTTCGAGGCTGGGTTGATCGGCAGGACCGCCGGCAGGCAGGTCAGGGCGAAGCCCGCCAGCACGGCGGTCAGAGGTTCTCGGGCTTTCAAGGCGAAGAGCATGCAGACCTCTCGATCGTGCCCGATCTCCGGGCCTCCCGTGCGCTTCCACGGCAGGGTTCGGCAACGCTCGGCAGCGTTCGCGGCCGGGTTCGGTCTCAGAGGCCTGCGATGAACCGCCGCAGTCGGGCCAGGCCGTCTTCGATGGTGGTGTTGGAGGCTGCACAGGAGAGGCGGATGCAGTGGTCGTCGCCGAAGGCAACCCCTGGCACCACCGCCAGCCCCTGCTCCTCCAGGAGTCGGTTGCAGAAGCTCATCGAGTCCAGCCCCGTGCTGCTCACATCCGGGAAGGCATAGAAGGCTCCCTCGGGAGGCAGGAGGCCCAGCCCGGGAATGGCGCGCAGGCCCTCGCTGAGCAGGCTCCGGCGCTCGTTGAACTGCGTGGCCATCGCCTGCACGCAGGCGCGAGGGCCACGGATGGCGGCCAAGGCGCCGAATTGAGCAAAACTGCACACGTTGCTGGTGCTCTGGCTCTGCAGGGCGATCGCTGCCTTCACCACCTCGGTTGGACCGGCCAGCCAGCCGATGCGCCAGCCGGTCATCGCCCAGCCCTTGGCAAATCCATTCACGTTGAACACCCGATCGGCCAGGTCTGGGGCCATGGCGGCGAAGCTGTGGTGCTCGTGGCCGGGAGCCAGCAGGAATTCGTAGATCTCATCGCACACCACCGCCACCTGCGGATGGCGGCGCAGCACGGCGGCGATCGCCTCCAGTTCCGGTCGGCTGAGCACCATCCCGGTGGGGTTGCTGGGGCTGTTCAGCACCAGCAACTTGCTGGCCGGGCTGATCGCGGCTTCGAGGCGATCGGCATCGAGCCGGAAGCCTTCGGCCGCTGAACTGGGGATCAGCCGCACCGAGGCGCCTGCCAGCCGAGCCAGCTCGGGGTAGCTCAGCCAGTAGGGGGCCGGCAGCAGCAGCTCATCGCCGGGGCCGAGCAGTACCTGGAACAGGTTGTACAGGGCCTGCTTGCCGCCATTGGTCACCAGAACCTGCTCGCCGCGGGTGGGGACCCCGTTCTCCTGGCTGAGCTTGGTGGCGATCGCGTCGCGCAGGGCCGGTTCGCCGGCGGCTGGCCCATAGCGGGTGTGCCCGTTTTCCAGGGCCTCGGCCGCCGCCTGGCGAATGAAGGCCGGAGTGTCGAAGTCTGGTTCGCCGGCGCTGAGGCTGCAGATGTCCTCCCCGGCAGCCATGAGGGCTTTGGCACGGGCGGCGATGGCCAGGGTCAGGGAGGGCTGCAGCGCTTGGGCCCGGGCGGAGAGCGTCAATGGGCGCGGCATCGGCGGGCGCAGCATCGGCGCTAGCGACAGGAGACAGGCCCTGCGCAGACGTGCCAGGGACTACATGCATCCTGCCGCATGCACCACCGCTGGGTTGTTGCAGCCCAGACTTTTTCGGTCGGATCGGCAACCTGGATGGCTGCACACACCCTTGCTCCCGCCGGCAGCGTGGTGCTCGCGGCGGACGATGCCCCGGCACTGGCCGGCTTCTACGGGGCCCTGCTGGAGCAGGATCCAGCTCCCGGTTTCGGGCCCAGCCACTGGCTGCTGACCCTGCCCGGTGGCGCTCCTCTGGAGATCTACACGCCTTCGGCCAGCCGCCCACGCCCGCGACAGCCGGGCCGCCTGGCCCTCTGCCTGCGCCGCATCGGGGCAGGGCCAGTGCTGGAGGAGTGGATCGCAGCGGCCATCGCCCGTGGGGCGACTCTCCAGGAGCCTGCACGGAGCGAGCCGTTTGGTCTGGAGGCCTGGCTCGCCGATCCAGAGGGCAATGCCCTGCTGCTGCTGGTGACGCCCGCCCTGGCTGACTCCCCATAGGATCCCGCCAGCACGGCCCCGTGATGAGCGCTGCTCCCCTGTTTGAACCGGGCGCCGGTGCGGGAACGGTCGATGCCGTTCTCCAGGCCAGGGAGCTGGAGGTGCTGGCTCACGACTGTGAGGGCTGCCGCTGCTGCAGCCTCGCGGATGGGCGACGGACCGCGGTGGTGAGCCGCGGCAATCCGCGGGCCCGGCTGATGCTGATCGGCGAGGCGCCCGGCGCCCAGGAGGATGAGCAGGGTCTGCCCTTCGTGGGGCGATCCGGTCAGCTGCTCGATCGCCTGCTTGAGAGCGTCGGCCTCGACAGCAACACCGACGCCTACGTCTGCAACATCGTCAAGTGTCGGCCGCCGGAGAACCGCAGGCCCACGGCCCAGGAGATGGCGGCCTGCCGCCCTTGGCTGGAGCGTCAGATCCAGCTGATGGATCCGGCCGTGATCCTGCTGGTGGGTGCCACTGCGGTAGAGGGGCTGTTGGGCATCAAGGGCGGCATCACCAAGCTGCGCGGCCAGTGGAGCCGCGGGGAGGGCGGCAGCCTGGAGGGTCGCTGGCTGATGCCGATCTTCCATCCCTCCTATCTGCTGCGTCACGGCTCGCTCGAGCCGGAGTCGCCCAGGTGGCTCACCGGGCAAGATCTGCAGGAGGTGCAGCGCCGCCTGGCCCAACTGACGGCCCCGCTGTGACAGGCTTTGACCAACCTTCCGGCCCCGCTGAGACCGCCGCCATGACCGGTACCCTGGCCCGCTCCGATGCCCAGGCCCCCCAGGCGCAGAGCCAAGCGCAGCTGGAAGCCTGGGCCAGCAATCCGCGCTACGCCACCACCATCAGCCGCCGCAAGACCCGCAGCGTGCGCGTGGGCGATGTCTGGATGGGCAGCGAGCACCCGGTGGTGGTGCAGTCGATGATTAATGAGGACACCCTCGACATCGAGGGAGCCACGGCCGGCATCCGCCGCCTGCACGAGGCGGGCTGCGAGATCGTGCGGGTCACCGTGCCGTCCCTTGCCCATGCCAGGGCCATGGGCGAGATCCGCCAGCGGCTGGAGAGCACCTATCGGCCGGTGCCGCTGGTGGCGGATGTGCACCACAACGGCATGAAGATCGCCCTGGAGGTGGCCCAGCACGTCGACAAGGTGCGCATCAATCCGGGCCTGTTCGTGTTCGACAAGCCCGACCCCAACCGCACCGAATTCAGTGAGGCCGAGATCGCGGCGATCGGCGATCGCATCAGCGAGACCTTCGAACCCCTGGTGAAGCTGCTGAAGCAGCAGGACAAGGCCTTGCGCATCGGCGTGAACCACGGCTCCCTGGCGGAACGGATGCTGTTCCGCTACGGCGACACACCACTGGGCATGGTCGAGAGCGCGATGGAGTTCATTCGCATCTGTGACCGCCTCGACTTCCACAACATCGTCATCTCGATGAAGGCGTCGCGGGCGCCGGTGATGCTGGCCGCCTACCGGATGATGGCGGACCGCATGGACGCGGAGGGTTTCCATTACCCCCTGCACCTGGGTGTCACCGAGGCGGGTGACGGCGACTACGGCCGGATCAAGAGCACCGCCGGCATCGCCACCCTGCTGAGCGAGGGCCTGGGCGACACGATCCGTGTCTCGCTCACTGAAGCACCGGAGAAGGAGATCCCTGTCTGCTACGCGATTCTTCAGGCCCTGGGTCTGCGCAAGACGATGGTGGAGTACGTGGCCTGCCCGAGCTGCGGCCGCACGCTCTTCAATCTGGAGGACGTGCTGCATAAGGTGCGCAGCGCCACGGCCCATCTGACGGGGCTCGACATCGCCGTGATGGGCTGCATCGTCAACGGTCCTGGCGAGATGGCCGATGCCGACTACGGCTACGTGGGCAAGACCCCCGGTGTGATCTCCCTGTACCGCGGCCGCGATGAGATCCGCCGTGTGCCGGAGCAGGAGGGCGTTGAGGCCCTGATCGCCCTGATCCGGGAGGATGGCCGCTGGGTCGATCCCTGAGTCGATCCCTGACGCTCTCCTCAGACCAGGCCGGCAAGCCCCCTCTTTTCTTCCGGTTTCCCGGCCGCTGGACGGCGGCCCATGGGCATTAGCTTTCAGAGTGAAATCAGAGTCTTTCGGGGACGCGCTGAATGGCCAGCGGTGATGGTTCGGTGCGGGGTCTTGGACGGGCTCCGATGCTGCTGCTGGTGGGGATCGGCGCGATGACCGCCGTGGTGGCACCTCCGCTGCTGGCGCCGGGTGCCGCCTCCCTGATCAGTGACAGCCCCAAGGAGGTGATCGACCAGACCTGGCAGATCGTCTTCCGGGATTATCTGGATATCAACGGCAAGTACACGTCTGATAAGTGGCGCACGCTGCGCAAGCAGGTCCTGGCCAAGAGCTACGGCAGCACCAAGGAAAGCTATGAGGCCATCCGCGGCATGCTCGCCAGCCTGGATGACCCCTACACCCGTTTCCTGGACCCGCGGGAGTTCAAGGAGATGCAGATCGACACCTCCGGCGAGCTCTCCGGGGTGGGGATCCAGCTGAGCCTGGACAAGGACACCAAGGAACTGGTGGTGGTGAGCCCGATCGAGGGATCACCCGCCTCCCGTGCCGGTGTGATGCCGAAGGACGTGATCACGGAGATCGACGGCAAGAGCACCAAGGGCATGAGCACCGAGGACGCCGTCAAGCTGATCCGCGGCCAGGCCGGTACCAAGGTGACCATCCAGCTGCGCCGCGCCGGCAAGCTGATCGACACGCCGCTGGTGCGCGAGCGTATTGAGCTGCACGCCGTTGACCACAAGATCAACACCAATGCCGATGGCACAAAGATCGGCTACATCCGCCTGAAGCAGTTCAACGCCACCGCCGCCAAGGACATGGCTGCCGCGGTCAAGGATCTTGAGGGCAAGGATGTCCAGGGATACGTGCTGGACCTGCGCAGCAACCCGGGCGGTCTGTTGATGGCCAGCGTTGCCATCGCCCGTCAGTGGCTGGACGAGGGGGTGATCGTGTCCACCAAGACCCGGGATGGCATCCAGGACGTGAAGCGCGCCAACGGCCGGGCCCTCACCAAGCGCCCTCTCGTGATTCTGGTGAACGAGGGCTCCGCCAGTGCCAGCGAGATCCTGTCCGGTGCTCTGCAGGACAACAACCGCGCCGTGCTGGTGGGTGAGAAGACCTTCGGCAAGGGATTGGTTCAGTCGGTGCGGGGGCTGGCCGATGGATCCGGCATGACAGTGACCATCGCCAAGTACCTCACCCCCAGTGGCCGCGATATCCACAAGCACGGCATTGATCCCGATGTGCGCGCCAAGCTCGCGCCGGATGATGCCCAGAAACTGCGGCTTGAGGACCTTGGCACCAAGAAGGACAGCCAGTACCGCGTTGCTGAATCCACCCTGGTGAAGCAGCTGAAGACGGCAGGCTCTGTCAAGAAGGCCAGTCTGTACAACCCAACTAGCGCGAATGTGCCGGCTGCACTGGACACCGGCCGCTGACGTTCAGGCGCCGCTGCCCACGGGCTGCATCAGCCCGCCACCGGGGGTGGAGTCGTCGTCGTCGTTGTTGCCGGATTCACCCTGGAGCAGGGCGTAGATGCCGAGGGCCAGCAGGCTGAGCACACCGGAGATCAGGCCATAACCGCCCTGAAGGCCGGTTCCCAGATCGATCACCTCGCCCATGGTGGCGCTTAACAGAACTTCTCAGAATCGTAACGGATGTTTGCGGGATCCGCAGGCGATCCGGGGTCCTGCCTTGCGGCGTCAGCGGTTTCGGGTCAGACCGATAGGACTGCTTCGTTGCGGCTGCTCTGCTGATCGGCCCGCTGGGCGTCGCTGAGGCCATCGCTGCCGGGGATCTGAGCGGCCATCTGGGCCAACCACTCCTTGAGCTCCTCCACCTGCTTCTCGATCGGCAGCACCCCCAGTCCGCGGGCCAGCACCTTGGCCGTGCTGCCGGCGCCGGGTTGATACACGAGGCGGCCGTGCAGATGCTGCGGCAGGCCCTGGCGCAGCAGCCGGAAGGCGGGCTCCTCCATGGGGGTGTCCAGGGCGATGTTGGGCTTCTCTGGCTTGATGCGCGAGAAGCCGCAGCGCTTCGCCAGCAGCTTCAGCTCCATCAGTTGCAGCAGGGAAACCACCGGAGCCGGGATGGCGCCGTAGCGATCCACCCAGCCGGCAGCCAGCTCCACAAGAGACTCGGGGCTGCCGCAGTCGGCGGCGGCGCGGTAGGCGGCGATCTTCTCGTCGTTGTCGGCGATCCAGTCGCCCGGGATGAAGGCGGTGATCGGCAGGTCGATCTGGGTGTCGTCCACCGAGGGGATGTCCTGCCCCTGGATCTCCGCCAGCGATTCCTGCAGCATCTCCATGTAGAGGTCGAAGCCGATCACCTCCATCTGGCCGCTCTGCTCCACCCCCAGCAGGTTGCCGACGCCGCGAATCTCCATGTCGCGCATGGCCAGCTGATAGCCGGACCCCAGCTGGGCGAACTCTTGAATCGCCCGCAGCCGCTGACGCGCCGCTTCGCTCAGGGAGGCGTCACCGGGATAGAACAGCCAGGCGTGGGCCTGAATGCCGCTGCGGCCCACCCGGCCGCGTAGTTGATAGAGCTGGGCCAGACCGAACTTCTGGGCGTCCTCGATCAGGATCGTGTTGACGCGCGGAATATCCAGGCCGCTCTCCACGATCGTGGTGCAGAGCATCAGATCCGCTTCGCCGGCGTTGAATGCCACCATGGCGCTCTCCAGCTCCCCCTCGGCCATCTGGCCGTGGGCCACCAGCAGCTTCAGTCCCGGAACCATCAGCCGCAGCTGCTCGGCCACCTCCTCGATCCCCTCCACCCGCGGCACCACGTAGAAGATCTGGCCGCCGCGATCCAGTTCCTGGCGGATGGCGCTGCGCACCGCCTCCTCATCGAGGGCGGCCAGGTGGGTCTTGATCGGCCGGCGCAGCGGCGGCGGCGTGGTGATCAGGCTCATCTCGCGTACGCCCGAAAGGCTCATGTAGAGGGTGCGTGGGATCGGCGTGGCGCTGAGCGTCAACACGTCCACGTCCTTGCGCAGCGCCTTGATCTTTTCCTTCTGGTTCACGCCGAAGCGCTGCTCCTCATCCACCACCAGCAGCCCCAGTTGCTTGAAGGCGGTGCCCTTGCCGAGCAGCTGGTGGGTGCCCACCACCACGTCCACCGTGCCCTCGGCCAGCCCCTCCTGGATCGCCTTGCGCTCGCTCGCGGTGCGGAAGCGGTTGAGCAGGCTCACCTTCAGCGGATAGGGCGCGAAGCGCTCCGAGAGCGATCGCCAGTGCTGCTGCGCCAGCACCGTGGTGGGCGCCAGCATCGCCACCTGCTTGCCGGCGGTGACGGCCTTGAAGATGGCCCGGATGGCCACCTCGGTCTTGCCGAAGCCCACATCGCCGCACACCAGCCGGTCCATCGGCTGGGGCTTCTCCATGTCGCGCTTCACGTCCGTGATCGCTTTGACCTGATCGGGCGTGGGCTCGTAGGGGAAGGAGTCCTCCAGTTCGTTCTGCCAGGGGCCATCGCCGGGGAAGGCGAAGCCGGCCGCCTGGTGGCGTTCGGCGTAGAGCTTCACCAGATCGAGCGCCACCTTGCGCACGGCCTTGCGGGCCCGCTCCTTGGCCTTGCTCCAGGCGGTGCCACCCATGCGGTTGAGCTCGGGGGCCTGCTCGGTGGTGGCGCGGTAGCGGCCGAGGCTGCCCAGCTGATCGGCGGCGACCCGCAGCAGGCCATCGGCGTACTGCACGACTAGGTAGTCGCGCGATTCGCCGCCGATCGCCAGCTTCTCGAGCTTGAGGAAGCGACCGATGCCATGGTTGCGGTGCACCACGAAATCGCCGGGGCGCATCTTGTTCGGGTCCACCGTGCGGCTGGCGGCCTTGCGGCGGCGGCGCACGTAACCCGTGGCTGCCAGGGCGTGCTGGCCAAAGAATTCGCGGTCCGTGATCAGCGCCAGCTTCCAGGCCGGCAGCTGCAGGCCCTCCAGCTCGGCGGTGCCCTTCGTCTTAAGGGCCACCGGCGTGTTCTGCTCGATCAGGCGCCCGATCGTGGCCGTGTCGGCCGGGTTGGGCACGAAGCGGGTGATGCAGTCGTGCTCCTCCAGCAGGGCCACGGCGCGGCTGGGCTGGGCCGAGAGCAGCCACACCCGGGCGCCGTCGCGCTTCAGATCCTTCACCAGGCCGGCCAGCCGGCCGAAGGCGTTGGGGAAGGCCGGCACCGGTCGGCTGGCCAGATCGAAGCTGTTGGCGTGGTTGTCGCTTTCGTGCAGCTCCGCCAGGTCGAAGCCGCGGAAACGCCGGCAGGCCTGGTCCAGCGCCGCGGCTGGATCGCGGTGCAGGCTCGCCGGCAGCAGGGCCTGCGCTGTGGCGCCGCCGGGATGTGCTGCGGCGAGCTCGGCGCACACCTCGCCGTGGTGCTCCGTGGCGTGCTCAAACCACTGCTGGCCGTGGGAGAGGCAGTGACGCCGCTCGTCGACGGCGATCAGGGTGGCCTCCGGCAGGTAGTCGAGCAGGCAGGCCGGTTCCGCCCAGGCCAGACCCATCAGCCGGCGCATGCCCTCCGGCGTTCCCCCCTCCAGCAGCTGCTCCAGGGCTTCGGGGCTCAGCAGCTGCTCCAGCCCATCCGGCACCACGTCGCGCAGGGCCTCGGCCACCAGCGGCCCGTAGCCGCTCGGGGTGAGGCGCACCACCTCGATCGGATCGAGGGAGCGTTGGCTGGCGGGGTCGAACTCCCGCAGCTTCTCCAGTTCCTCGCCGAAGAACTCCAGCCGCACCGGCAGCTCGGCACTCACCGGGAACACATCAACGATGTCGCCGCGGCGGCTCCAGCTGCCCTCCTGTTCGATGCTGGTAACCCGCTCGTAGCCAAGGCGTGTGAGCGTCTCACCGAGTTGCTCGAGATCAACGCTGTCGCCCTTGCGCAGGCTGAGGCAGCGAGCCCGCAGGCTGGAGGGCGGGGGCAGATGCGGCTGCAGGGCGCGCTCGGTGGCCACGATCGCCAGGCGGCGGCCGCCGGGTTGGGCGGGCAGATCCAGCAGCTCGCTGAGCACCTGCAGCTGCCCCCAGGTGATTTCGTCGGTGGGATCGAAGGGCTCGTAGGGGCTGCCCTCACTGGTGGGATAGAGCTGACTGCTGCGCCAGCCCATCAGCTCCAGCAGCGCCGCCCAGCGGCCCGCCTCCTCCAGCGTGGGCACCAGCACCAGCAGGGGGGCCGTGGCGCAGCACGCCATGGCACTGCTGATCAGGGCCCTGGCGCCCCGCCCGGCTCCGCTCAGCCGCAGCCGCTCCGCACGATCCAGGCGGGCCAGCACTTCCCCGGTGAGGGGCACCTGCTGCAGCTGGCGCACCAGGGGAGTGAGGGGCATGGGGGATGGCACTGGGAGCAGGTCATCCTCGCAACCGGTGCCTGCCGTGGTGGCTTGCTCGCTGCGCTCGTCCGCACTGAGACGCAGCGAAGCGCGGTGGTGGACCGTGCGTTTACATTGAAATCTCAGGCAGAACTCTCTGTGTTCAAGTCCTCGGTCGAGATCCTGGCCGGATCGACATTGTGAGCGACATCGATCCGGCCACTCCGCCCCCTTCTCTCGATTCCCTGGCGGCGGGGGACAAACCCTTTGTTCTGGCTGATGACCACGGTGTCGTCATCGACATGAACGACGCTCTCTGAGATTTCTACGGCTGGGACGCCGCCGGCCTGATCGGTGAGCCAATCGGCTTGATCCTGCCGGAGGCCTTCCGTATGGCCCATCAGCTCGGCTTCTCCCGCTTCACGGCAACCGAACAATCCACGATCCTGGGTCATCCGCTGCGCCTGAAGACCCTCTGCGCGGATGGACGGGTGATCGTGTCCGAGCACTTCATCGTGGCGGAGAAACGCACCGAGGGCTGGGTGTTCGGGGCCACCCTCACGCCGTTGCCCGAGGGCAGCGAACCAGACCAGTGAACGAGCAGTCCCTGTCCCAGGATTCATCCCTGGTGCGGGAGCTGCGTCGCACCATGGCCCGCATGGAGCTGGCCCTCGGCCAGATCTCCAACGGCCTGGTGATCTGTGACGGTGCCGGCGAGATTCTCTGGTGCAACACCACCTTTGAGCAGTTCGTCGGTCAGCCGCGGCTGCTGTTGATGGGGCGCCGGCTGATCAGCCTGATGGGCGCTCTGCTGCCGGCCGAGACCCGCCTCAATCTCGATGGCTTGCTGCTGCAGCGGCCCGAGGGCGGCACCATCACCGCGGTGGCGTGCCGAGAGCCGCTGCAGTTGATCGAGATCGAGTGGCGCCCGGTGCTCTCCGAGCAACCCGTGCCCTACGTGTTTCGTTTCCAGGATGTCAGCGCCCGGGTGTCGCTGGAGGAGCTGCGGCTGCGCTCCCAAGAGCTGCTCGATCAGCAACTGACTCTGGCTGCACAGGTGGTCACCTGTCCGGTGACCGGCCTGCCCAATCGACGTGGGTTGCTGGAGGCCCTCGATGCATCCCTGGATCAACTGGAGCACCAGCCGGGCTGGCTGGCGGTTCTGTTCTGCGACCTCAATCGTTTCAAGGAGGTCAATGACATCTACGGCCATGCCGTAGGTGATCAGCTGCTGGTTGCCCTGGCACAGCGCATGCAGCGGGCCCTCCGGCCGGAGGACGTGGTGGCCCGCCTTGGCGGCGATGAGTTCGTGTTGCTCTGCACCACCCTCATGCATCCCGATGAAGCGCTGTTCATCGCCCGGCGCCTGCTGGACATGGTGGCCTTGCCCTGGACTCCGGAGGACACCGGTACCTCACTCGATATCCTGCCGGAGATGAGTGTGGGGATCGTTCTCTGCAACAGCGGCAAGCGGTCCGCAGCTCAGATCCTGCATGACGCTGATCTCGCCAGGTATCAGGCGAAGCGATCGCGCAGCCGTGAACCGGTGATCTTCGATGCCGTGATGGATGCCCGTGTGGCTCGCCGGCAGGAGATCCACGACAGCCTGCGTCAGGCTCTCAAGGACCACCGGCTCGGCTTGCATCTGCAGCCTGTGGTGCGGTTGTCCGATGGGGTTCTGGTGGCGGTGGAGGCGTTCTGCCGTCCTGTTGATGGGCAGGGGCAGCCAATCTCTCCGCGGGAGTTCATCGCGGAGGCCGAGCTCACGGGTCTGATCGGCTCGCTGGGCCAGCTGATGCTGCAGCGCTGCTTCGCGGCCGCCCGTGAGCTGCGCCTGAAGGAGCGAGGCCTGAGGCTGGCGGTGAATTTCAGCACCCATGAGCTGGCCCGGGCTGGCTTTGCCGACGATGTGATCGCCATGGCCAGGGTGCATGCGTTTCCGCCTGAGCTGCTCACGATCGAGGTCACCGAGACCGCGCTAGTCGATCAGCCTCAGCGCACCCGCAGCGAGCTGGAGCGGCTGCGCCATGCCGGTTTTCGGCTGGTGCTCGATGATTTCGGCATCGGCAGTTTCAGTTTCAACTCACTGGTGGATCTGCCGATCGATGGCCTCAAGATCGACCACACCTTCACCGCCTCCATGGTCACCGACCCGCGCCGCTGCGCTCTGGTCGGCGCGATCCTGAATCTCGCCCGTACCCTGGATCTTGATGTGGTGGCCGAAGGCGTGGAGACCTGCGAGCAACGTCAGCTGCTGCTCGACATGGGCTGCCGGCTGGCTCAGGGCTTCCTCTACAGCCATCCGCAACCCCTGGATCAGGCCCAGATCTGGCCGGTACAGCTCCAGCCGCTCCACTGCTGAGCACCGACGGCATGCCTCGCACCCAGCGTCGACCCCGCAGCCCTCTGCCGCTGGTGATCGTGCTGGTGCTGGCGGGGGCCGGCGCTGCAGTGCTCACCCGGCCGGACGCATGGCCTGAGCCGCTGCTGGCGGCCCTGCCCGCACCACAGCCGCACCTGCAGCCCCAGGACTTCCCCCTTGACCCGGGCCGCGTAGGCGTTCTGTTCAGCCAGCTCGATGCGGCCGATCGCGCCTGGAAGCCCCGGGCCGAACCGATTCCGGGCGGCGGCACCCGCTACGTATACAAGCGCCGCGCTGGCGATCCACCCCTGAACCTTGCCCAGATCAAGGCGCTGATGCTCGACCCTCCCAGCTTTGCAATGGAGCGCCGTGCCATCGATGCACTGCTGCTGGAACTGCGGCGCGTGGGCGCCCGGGTGGTGTTGGGTCCGCCCCGCAAGCAGGGTGCCGCCGGCGAGTGGGAACCGCGGCGCAATGTGTTGCGCATCCGTCCCGATGTGCCCGCCAAGGGCAGCCGTGAGTTCGTGCGGGTCCTGAACCACGAGGCGATCCATGTGGCCCAGAGTTGTCGCCGCGGCAGCCTCAACGCCAGGCCGATGCCGCTTGGCCTCTCCCGCGCTGTCGATGCCCGCGCCCTGCGCAATCTGGCGGCACCGGTGTATGCCGATGCCAGCCCGCAGGAGCGGGTGCTGGAGGAGGAGGCCTACGCCAACCAGGAGAACCTCAGCCTGGGCTTGCAGCTGCTGCAGGCGCACTGCCGAAGCCGATGAGCTGCTCCTCCAGAAGCATATTGAACTGCAGCAGCTGTTCATCACCCAGCTGCTGACGGCTCGCCAGCTGAAAGTGCTGCTCCAGGAACTGGCGGCCTCGGCCGGCATCCCAGCCGAGGCTGACGAGCAACTGCTCGCACTGGCTGAGCAGCTCGCTGCGGCGCAGCGGGATCGCCGCACTCTCGGGGCTGCTGCCCGGGCTCAGCACCCGAACGGCCCGTAGGTAGGCCGCCAGGTCGGCGTAGGCGGTGAGGCGGTTGCGGCTGGGATGGCCGAAGGCCCGCTGCAGATAGATGGATTCCTGGCTGCGGTCCCAGCCGAGGCGCTGCAACTGCACATCCAGCTCCGCCAGCTCCTCGCTCCAGTCGTCCGGATCGGCGGCCGGTTCCATGGGCAGCTGCGGCAGCTGTGGCTGTTGCGGCTGTTGCGGCTGCTGAGGCAGCGCAGCTGGCGCTGGCGCTGGGGCCGGGGCCGGGGCCGCCTTCTGCGGGCTGGTCTGCTCGCTGGCCGCCATCTCTCTGGCCTCCTCCTCGCTGATGCGGATCAGGGCCTGGCGCGGCTGGCTCGCCGGACTCTCGGTGGGGTCCTGCAGCGCAGCCAGCCGCTGGCTGAGGCGGGCGACGGCGCGTTCTTCGGCGGTTTCGGCATCCTCGGCTTCCCCCAGGCAGCGACCCAGGCACTGGCCACCGCGCCAGCCGCTCACTTCCACCACCCGCCGGCCGGGCTCGCCATGCACCAGGCGGGCCTCCCACACCACGCTCTGCTGAGCCGGGGACTGCATGGCGAACTCTTGGGCGGCGGGGGCCTCCCTAGGGTGCATGTTCAACGCCGCCTCTGAGGGATTGCATGGAAGCGGAGTCCATTCCTTCGCTGTCGCCGCTGATCGAATCGGCGGATCAGTGGGGTGAATGGCTGCTGCTGCTGCCCTTGCTGGTGGCCTTGGAAGCGGTGCTCTCGGCGGACAACGCCATCGCCCTGGCGGCGATCTCGCGCCAGGTGCGCGATCCCGCTCTGCAGGGCAAGGCGCTCAATTTCGGCCTCGGGCTGGCGCTGGTGTTCCGCCTGGCCCTGATCGGCCTGGCCCGCTGGGTGCTGGATTTCTGGCCCCTGCAGCTGCTGGCTGCCGGCTATCTGCTCTGGCTCTGCCTGAGCAACCTGACGCCTCTGCTGCGCGCCGCCATGGGCGATTCCGACGGGGGTATCACCGAGGCCGAGGCTGGTGGCGGTGATGCCCATCCCCCCCACGATCGCGGCCTGTTCGCCGTGGTGACCACCCTGGCCCTCACTGATCTGGCCTTCTCGCTCGACAGCGTCGCCGCTGCCGTGGCGGTGAGCGACAACCTGCTGCTGGTGATGGCCGGCGGGTTCATCGGTGTGGTGGCCTTGCGGCTCACATCCGGGCTGTTCATCCGCTGGCTGGCGGAATACAACCATCTCGAAAGCGCCGGCTATCTGGCTGTGGGCCTGGTGGGCATCCGCCTGCTGCTGCGACTGGCGCTGCCGCAGCTGGTGCCGCCGGAATGGGTGTTGCTGGCGGTCGTGGCCCTGCTGTTCGCCTGGGGTTTCTCCAAGCGGACCCTGCTAGCTGAGTCCAGTACCGAGCCGGCTGAGGTGGTTCCCTGAAGTGATGCAGGTGGAACTGCGCCAGGCCGGCAGCAATCGTCTGCTGCAGCGTCTCGAACTGGAGGACGTGCCCCATCCCGGCCGCTGGCTGGTGGTGGAGGACCGCAGCTTTCTTGTGCTGCAGCGCCACCATCGCTACCAGCTGCGCGGCGGACGCTACGAACTCAGCAGCATCGCTCTGCAGGTGAAACCCCAGCGGCAGCCTGCCGATGCCCGCCACTGGCAGGGGCGCTGGGTGATCGGCGATCCCAGTTGCCGCTACAACGCCCGCACACCGCTGTTGCGCTGCGCCGTGCTGCCGGAGGGGCCCTGCGAGCGCTGTGCCCACTACAGCCCAGCCGTTTCGTGAGCGGCGCGCTGGCCACGGAACCTGCACCGCTCTGGGTCGAGGGCCGGCTGGTGGCGGGCCATGGCGTGGCATCCGGCCGCGCGGCAGACAGTCCCTACCCCTCCGGCACGATCGCCCTGCAGGCGCCCCTGTTCGCCACCCACGGACTTGATCTCGCGCCGTATCAAGCAGCCACCCTCAACCTCTCATTCGCTCCGGGGGAATGGCGCCTGCGCGACCCCGACCACCACGTGCCCGAGCTGCGCTGGACGGATCGTCACCCTCCGGAGACTTTCTCCTTCTGGCACTGCCACCTGCGGCGCCTGAGCGATCCGGCAGCGACGGATTCGCCGGCTTTGATCTATTACCCGCATCCGGAAACCAAACGGGCCCACCACCAGAGCCTCTCGCTGCTGGAGGTGCTGGCACCGCCTCTGCCGGCGGTGACGATCGGCGAGCGTTTTGCCCTGGCGCTGGATCCACGGCGCTGCCGGTTGATCCAGCCGGCCCGCCTGCGGGCACGTCTGCTGGAGTTCCTCAAGTTCCGGGTGCTGGCAGCTCAGGAGGCGTTCTTCAGCCCGGAGCCTGATGTCACGGCGCTGCGCCGCTGGCTGGCCGGGCTGTGGCCGGAGGCCTGCGATCTCCTCGATGCCGATCTGCTGCGCTGCCTGGAGCAGGCGCGACAGCTGTACACCGAGGAGCCGCGCAGGGGCGGACCCTAGGGTGAAGGGATCTGCGGGGCTGCTGCCATTTCGCCGTCATCCAACCCCGCATCCAGTGTCCGGCGCCGTCGCAGCAGTGCCCGGCCCGGGGCAGCCATTCCCAGTGCGGGCAGCGCAGGGGAGGCAGGCCAGTCTCAGCCTGTGACTGATCCAGGTGCGCGCACCCCGCAGCCGGTCCGCCAGATGCCTGTTCCCAGTGAGGAGGCCCTCAGCAGCTCACCCTTCACCGCCCTCGGCCTGGGTCGGCCGATCGTGCAGGCGGTTCTGGAGAAGGGATACACCACGCCTTCGCCGATTCAGCAGCAGTGCATTCCGGCAGTGCTGGAGGGCCGTGATGTGATGGCCGCGGCTCAGACCGGCACGGGCAAGACCGCCGGGTTCACTCTGCCGATGCTGGAGCGGCTGCGGCATGGGGCCCATGCTCGTAACAACATCGTGCGAGCCCTGGTGCTCACCCCCACCCGCGAACTGGCGGCCCAGGTGGGTGAGAACGTGGCGGCCTATTCGCGCCACCTTGATCTGCGTTCCGACGTGGTGTTTGGCGGTGTGAAGGTCAACCCGCAGATGATGCGCCTGCGCCGCGGCGCCGATGTGCTGGTGGCCACGCCAGGCCGGCTGATGGATCTGGCTCAGCAGAACGCCGTCAAGCTCGATCGCGTCGAGATCCTGGTGCTCGATGAGGCCGATCGCATGCTCGACATGGGCTTCATCCGTGACATCCAGAAGATCCTGGCGCTGCTGCCGCCAAAACGGCAGAACCTGCTGTTCTCGGCCACCTTCGAGGCCTCGATCAAGAAGCTGGCCACCGGCCTGCTGCACAACCCCGTGCAGCTGCAGGCCACGCCGGAGAACCGCACGGCCGCAACGGTGGAGCATGTGCTCCATCCCTGCGATATGGACCGCAAGCCGGAGCTGCTTGGTCACCTGATCCGCAGCAACGACTGGCAGCAGGTGCTGGTGTTCTCTCGCACCAAGCACGGCGCTAATCGCATTGCCGAGCGGCTCACGAAGGAGGGCATCGAGGCCGCCGCCATCCACGGCAACAAGAGCCAGGGGGCCCGCACCCGCGCCCTGGCGGGCTTCAAGGGCGGCGAGGTGCGCGTGCTGGTGGCCACCGATATTGCCGCCCGCGGCATCGACATCCACCAGCTGCCGCATGTGGTGAACCTCGATCTGCCCAACCAGGCGGAGGACTACGTCCACCGCATCGGCCGCACCGGGCGCGCCGGCCACAGCGGCCATGCCGTTTCGCTGGTGGCGGCCGAGGAGCACGAGCTGCTGCGCGCGATCGAGCGGATGATCGGCAACCCGCTGCCCCGTCAGGCGGTGCCCGGCTTCGAGCCCACGGTGCTCTCGGCCCCGCCGCTGGATCTGAGTGGCGGTCGCGGGCGCGGTGGTAGCCGCTCGGGGGGTGGGCGTTCCGCCGCTGGAGCGGTGGCCGGCGGCGCCTCCCGTGGCCGCTCTCAGGCGCGGCCCCGCAGCCGCTGAGCTGAGGCCCGCCATCGCCCATGGGGTTCGATCCACGCCGTTGGTCCTCCCCGCCGCGGCAGCCCCGGCCGGTGACCAGCAATCTGGAGGGCCTGCTCGCCGAAAACCAGGCCCTGCGCCAGGAAGTGCAGCAGCTGCGCCGGCGCCTCGCCCAGCTGGAGCGGCTGGATCGACATTCCCGATCCGCTGGCCCGACTGGTGCCGAAACCCAGGCCGCGCCGCGCGTCACCGCCGAGCAGGTGCGCCGTTGGGGTGAGCGGCTGGCTCGCCAGAGCGGCTGGCCGGAGCTGCGCTCCGGTGGCGACGACAGCGGCCTGCGCGGACTGATCGAGGCGCTGAACCGCGGCAGTTTGCATCCCCACCTCACACTCGAGCAGAGGCTGGATCGCCTGGCTCCGGGCCTTGGCGCGGATCTGCAGCAGGCTCTGGCCGGGCCGCTCACCAAGAAGCGCCTGGCGGTGCTTGCCGCCTTCGGGCTCTACGGAATCAGTGCCAGCGAATGGTTGGAGGACGATCCCGCCCGCGTGGTGGCCGACCTGCGCCAGCGCCAGCAGCGTCTGGAGCGGCCTCGATCGCAGCATCGTCAAGGCCGCCGCACCCGCACGGATCAACGCAGTACGGATCAGCGCAGTACCGATCAGCGCCGATCGGACCGCCAGACTCACCAACACTCCGCCGCTGATCCGGCTCCGGCTGATGCGGATCCCCGCCTGCTGGCGGCTCTGCAGGTGCTTGGGCTCCGCTGGGGAGCATCACGCGAGGCAATCAAGGCTGCGCACCGCCGGCTGGTGAAGCGCCACCACCCCGACATGGGTGGTCAGGCAGCTGATTTCCACCGCATCAACGCGGCGTATCAGCTGCTGCTCGCCTGAGGGATTGCTGATCGCAACGCTGCCCTCTGCCTGCATTCAGCCCAGGCGATCGCCAGGTTTCACCTGCAGTTGCTGCAGCAGCTGGGTGCCTGCTGCGGCCGCCTTGCCCTCCACCTGCGCCTCCCGCACCAGCAGCGGACAGCCGCCGCTGGCCACCACCAGGCCAACCTCCGGTACCACCTCCAGCACGGTGCCGGGCGACACAGTGCCGGCAACGGTGGGCTCAGCCTCGGGCTGTGTCCCCACGGGGCGCACCAAGGCGGCAGCCTCTGGGCTGAGCTGATCCTTCAGCCTCTCCACCAGCGGTTCAGTGGCCAGCAACTTCAGTCGCTTGCCGTGCCAGCTGGCGGTGGCTCCGGGGTAGAGGCCCATCACGCGGCGATGGATCGCCAGCGCCGACTGACTCCAGTCGATCTGGAAGTCCTGCTTGCTGAGCATGCGGGCGTAGGTGAGGCCGTCCCCCGCCTGGCTGCGCACCCCGAGGCGGGTCAGCCGTTCCGCTTCCGTTCCCGGCCCCGCCGCTTCGATGTGTGGCATCGCCTCCACCAGTAGCGCGGCGGTGAGCTGGGCCAGGCGCTCCCCCAGTTGCTTGGCGTTCTCCAGCAGGCCGATGGGAATGGCCCGCTCCAGCAGCACCGGCCCGGTGTCCAGGCCCTCCTCCATCGCCATGATCCCCACGCCGGTGCTGGCATCGCCTTCCAGCAGGCACCACTGAATCGGTCCGGCGCCGCGCCAGCGCGGCAGCTGGGAGCCGTGGCCGTTCCAGCATCCCAGGGGCGGCTGTTGCAGCACTTCGGGTGGCAGGATCTGGCCGAAGGCCACCACCACGTAGGCATCAGCGCCAAGAGCGGCGAGCTCCTGCTGGCATTGCGGCTCCCGACGGATCCGCTCCGGGGTGAACACCGGCAGCCCGAGTTCCAGGGCACGCACTTTCACTGGTGAGGGCATCAACTCCCGTCCGCGGCCGCGGCGCCGGTCCGGCTGGGTCACCACCCCCACCAGCTCATGGCCAGCGGCCTCCAGGGCATTCAGGCTGGACACGGCGTAGGCGGGCGTGCCCCAGAACAGGATCTTCATCCGATGCGTTCAGGCCTCGCCTGTGATCGAGAGCCCCTCCACCCACACCAACGGGCAGAGGCCATCCGGTGTGACCTTGGCCTCACCTTCGAAGCCCACGATCGCCTTCAGCAGGCTGCGGATATCGCCGGCCACGGTGGCGGCCTCGATCGAGCGCGCTTCACCGCCGCGCACCAGCCAGCCGTCGAATGGCAGCGAGAAGGAGCCCTGGCTGGCCTTCACGCCGGCGTGCAGGGCCGAGAGTGAATCGATCCAGACGATCGGTTCACCAGCATTGAAGCGATCCAGACCCGCCTGACCGCCGCCGCTGCCGGGGGTTGCCGTGATCTCGAACCAGTCTGGCCCCACAGACACCTTCGCCCCAAGGCCAGCGTGCCCGGTGGGCGCAACACCGAAGGCGCGGGCCGTGGCTTCGGAATGCAGGAAACTGCGCAGCACGCCGCCTTCCAGCAGGGCCAGCGGGCTGGTGGGTGTGCCTTCGCCGTCGAAGGCGGCGGCGCCGATGTTGCCCGGGTGCAGGCCGTTGTCGTGGATCGAGAGGAATGGCACCGCCAGTTGCTGACCGATCGACTCGCGGTTGCTGAGGCTGACGCCGTCGAGCACGGCCCGGGCATTGAACAGGCTGCTGAAGGCGCCGATCAGATCAAGGAAGGCCTCGGGGCTGAACACACAGGTGTAACGGCCGGTCTCGATCGGGGCGTAGTCGAGGTGGGCGATGGTGCGCTCAGCGGCTTCGTCGATACAGCCGGCGATGTCGAGCTCGCTGGCGCCGTAGCCCAGCCGCACGGCTCCGGCGCTGCGGGGTTTGCGGCCCGTCTCCTCGGCGCGGGCGTAGAGGTAGAGGCTGGCGGTGGTGAGGCGCTGCTGACGGCAGGCGCCGGTGCTGTTGAGATAGATGCGTTCGCTGCTGCGTTCCGCCAGGCCGTTGTACGGAACCGTGCCGATGGCGTTGTGGCGGCCGAGCAGCTGTCGCTCGGCATCGCGCAGGGTGTCGAGCAGCTGCAGGATGCCGCGCGGTTCATGCAGCGGCTGATCCAGGTGCGCCAGAGGCGCGGTGGCCAGTGGTGAGAAGGCGGGGGTGTCGTCGGGGTTGCCGTAGGCGCTGGCATCGCGCGCCCCGGAGAGGGCACGGGCCAGTCCGGAGTCGGACAGATCGGAGGTGCTGGTGACGCCCACCAGGCCGTCGTCGTTCCAGACGCGCACGGTGATCGAACTGCGCTGGGCGCCCTTGAGCTGCTTGGCCTCACCGCGATCCACCTGCACGGAGGTGTCGGTGCTGCAAGCGGCGCCGAGATCCCATTGGCGGATTCCGGCGGAGCTGGCGAGCTGCTCGAGGCGCTGGCGCAGGTGCTCGGCGTTGAGGCTGCTGGTCGCGCTGTCTGCGCTGCTGCTGCCGGCAGGGGTGGAGATGGTCATGGTCAGCGGCCCCCCACGGTGATCGAATCGACCTTGATGTGCGGCTGGCCGACGGTGACGAAGATGCTGCCACTCACGGAGCCGCAGAAGCCGGCGGCCAGCTCGAGATCGTTGGCGCACATCGAGATGCGCGGCATCACCTCCTTGGCCTCGCCGATCAGGGTGGCGCCCTTCACGGGTTTGGTGAGCTTGCCGTTCTCGATCAGGTAGCCCTCCTCCACGGCGAAATTGAACTGGCCGGTGGGGCCCACGCTGCCGCCCCCCATCGACTTGCAGTACAGCCCCTTGTCCACCGAGGCGATCAGGTCGTCCGGGGTGTGCGGGCCGGCGGCGATGTAGGTGTTGCGCATGCGGCTGGCGGCCGCGAAGGTGTGGCTCTGGCGGCGGCCGCTACCGGTGCGGGCGTGGCCCGTGCGCAGTTCGCCGGCCCGGTCGCTGATGAAGCGCTGCAGCACGCCGTTCTCGATCAGCACCGTGCGCTGCGGTTCCATGCCCTCGTCGTCCATCGACAACGAGCCGAAGGCGCCGCCGGTGAGGCCCTCATCGATGGCGGTGACGGCGGCGTGAGCGATCGGCTCGCCCACCTTCTCGGCGAAGGGTGTGGTGCCGCGTTCCACCTGGGTGGTTTCCAGCAGGTGGCCGCAGGCTTCGTGGAAGATCACGCCGCCGAAGCGGTTGGCCAGCACCACCGGAAGCTGTCCCGCTTCCACATAGTCGGCATAGAGCATGGTGCCGGCGCTTTCGCATACCTCGGCCGCTGAGGCTTCCGCGTCCCACTGGCGCAGATCGTCCGGCCGCCCTTCGGTGCCGTAGCGGCGGCCGACGCCGGCGCGGTTGTCGCCATCGGCTGCCAGAACATTCAGACCCACCGACTGATGCAGGCGCACGTCGCGGCCGAAGGTGCCGTCGCTGGCGGCCACAAGCACCTCCTGCCAGTCGCGGGCATAGCTGCCGCGGCGAGCCTGCAGATGACGGCCGCGTCGCTGCAAGGCGGCGGTGCCGTCGAGTAGCCGAACGGTGGCCTCCTGCAGCATCGGGCAGCGTTGCAGCCAGTCGGCTTTGGTGGCAGCGAAATCGCGCAGCGGCGTCAGACCGTCGAAGAGAGAGGCCGCCTGGCTGTTGCGCTGCAGGCCGAGCATGCCCAGCGCCTGCTCGAGTGCCCGCTGCAGCCCCGCTTCGCTGAGGTCGTTGGTGCTGACGAAGCCATCGCGGTGGGCCAGGAACACACGGATGCCGGCGCCCATGCCGAAGGCCGGGGTCACGCTGGTGATCCGCTCCTGCTCCGCCAGCACGCCGAGGTGGTCGGTGCGCTCTAGAAAGACCTCCACCAGATCAGCACCGGCGGCCCGGCCATCGGCCAAAAGGGTCTCCAGCCTGGGGCGCCAGTGATCGCCGAAGCCGTCGGCCAGGCTGGCGTTCGCTGCGGTGGATGGACTGGCGGAGGGGGTGGCGATCACGCGAGGTCTCTGGCGATCAGGGCTTGGATGGGCGGGTGTTGGGCTGTTGGTCTGCAGGACAGCCTGCGGGAGCGCGGCTGGAGAGTCCTGCTGGAGGGCCCTGCAAGAAAGCCCCGGCCGCAACGGCCAGGGCCAAGGGGACGCTGCGGCGTTTGCCGCTTCAGCGCACGGCGGGCTGGAACTGCTCGCTGCGGATCGGGCTCGTCAGGAACAACTTGGCCATCACGGCGGCGTTGGCGATCCAGAAGGGGAGCTTGCGCAGTGCCTTGAGCGGCGCCGGTGCCGAGCCTTCGTCGGCCTTGCTGAGCTGGGCGTTGTTCTGTACCAGCTGCTCCAGCCGCTCATAGAACTTCGGATGGTCGACGTTCAGCACCACCGGGAAGACCCGCGCCGTGGTCTCGTTGGTCTTGGCGATCACGTACTTGTCGTACTCGCGCGCATCGAGGCCGAGGGCTTCGTAGAACTCCTTGCGGGCCACGTCACGCACGTACATGGTGGCGAACACCGCCAGCAGGAAGAAGCGGCACCAGAGGCGGGCCTTGAGACCGGTGACCGTGCTGGGCTGAGCTTTCATCAGGGCATCGAAGAAGTCGCCGTGGCGGTTCTCGTCCTGGCACCAGTTCTCGAAGAAGTTGAAGATCGGGAAGATCTTGCTGTCGGGGTTCTTCTCGAGGTGGCGGTAGATGGCGATGTAGCGCCAGTAGCCGATCTTCTCGCTCAGGTAAGTGGCGTAGAAGATGTAGGCGGGCTTGAAGTAGGTGTAGGCCTTGTTGGCGGTCAGGAAGCCCAGGTCGAGCTGAAGACCGAAGTCGCTCATCGACTTGTTGAGGAAGCCGGCATGGCGGGCTTCATCGCGGGCCATGTGCGCGAAGCACTCGGCCAGCAGGGGGTTCTTCTCCTTGATGCGTCGGCTCAGCTCCTTGTAGAGCAGGAAGCCAGAGAACTCGGAGGTGCAGCTCTGCTCGAGAAACTCAACGAACACCCGGCGGGTATCGGGATCGAGCTTGTCGGCCGCGCCTTCGAACTCCTCGTTGCGCACGAAGTGGTGGCGGTTGTAGTCCTTGCGGAACTCCTCGCAGATGGCCTCCAGCTCCACCTCATTCGGGCGGAGGTCCATGGCGGCCATGGCCTCGAAATCGGTCGTGTAGAACCGCGGGGTGAGGATGGTGTCCTTCACCGGATCCTTGACGGCCGGTGCGTCAGGGGTGCCGATGGCGGCTGTCGCGGCGTCGGGCGAAGCAACGGCGGAGGGAGGCACCATCGGGGCGGCGGCAGTGGACGGGCTTGCATCGTAGGAGTCGCCGGGGGCTTGGCGGCGCCACGTTCATGCGTTGGCAAGCCGTGTGTTGGCAAGCCACGTGTGGGCAAGCCATCTGTTGGCAAGCCACCTGTTGCCATGCCCAGCGTTTAGGCGACGCGCCTAGCCCAGAGTTCTCAGTTGGCGCCCAACCACTTCTGGCCGTTCAGCCGCTGCACCAGCCGCGACACGATCAGCGCCAGCGTCATCTTCTTCTCGTCGATCAGGAAGGACTCCAGCAGGCTCGGCTCGGCACCGGCCTCGGCCACGGCGATGGTCTTGCTGGAGCTGATCGAGTCCGCCGTGAAGCAGAGCCAGAACCGACGCCCGCCCGGCAGTTCACCCTTCACCATCCAGGCGGTGCTGCCCACCACCGGCATCGGTCCCTGCTCGAAGCTGAGGGTCGTGTCGGGGCCCCCGTAGGTCTTGATCTCGCTGGCGATCGCCGGGATCAGCAGATCCGGTACGAACTCGCCGAAGGGTTTGTCCTCCGGTGCAGGTGGCTTGGCAGCTTTGGCCGTGGTGGCAGCCTTGGCGGCGGCGGGAGCTGGCTGGGCGGAGTCGGTCACCGTCGCGGGCCTCGGGCGGAACGCTGGCGGAACTTTAGGGAGGGTGGCGGGCAGGATTGTGCCGATGCCATGCAGCGCGACACACCGTGGGATCACCAGTCGTCGGAGGCGGGAGTTGTCCAGTCGTCAGTGCTGGATCCGCCCGAGGGCTGGCTGGTGGTTCCTGGGCTGGCTGCTGAGGCGCTGCTGGTGGCACCGGCGCTGGACTGGGCGCGTCCCTTGCGAATCACCCGGAACGGCACGGACACGGTGGGAGCCGGCTCCGCGGCCGCTCGGGTGGGACCAGCCCAGCCGCTCCAGCCGCCCCAGGCGGCCGATTCGGAGGTTTCAGCGCTCTGCCGCTGCCGTGGGGGTGCTGTTCGGGTCTGGGGTTCGTCCACCTCAGCCGACGCCGACCCGTCGTCTGCGGGCCGACGGCGCACCTGCCGGCGTTCGAGCGTCTGGGCAGCCCCCTGCAGCGCCAGACCCGTGGCAGCGGCGCTGAGGCCGGCCCCTGCGGCAGCGGCAGCGCCGATCCAGGCCCCCAGGGGCCAGGCCGGTGAGGTCCAGGTGAGCAGGCGCAGTGCCACCCAGGGGCGAGGGTTGACGGCAGCCAGCAGCAGCAGCGCCAGCAGTGGGCTCAGCAGCGGCAGCAGCAGCAGGCGTTGCAACAGGCTCACAGGGGGCTCATGCAGGCGTTGGGCGCTTGATCAGCAGGGTGCTGAGGGACTCTGCGGCTGGACGGGACCGTTCCAGCGGTGCAGGGGGCCGAGCTCGTAACCGAGGCCATCGAACACGCGGATCACCAGAAAATCCACCATGTCCTCGATCGTGGTGGGGCGGTGATACCAGGCCGGCACCGGTGGGGCGATGCGGGCACCGGCCTCGGCCAGGGTGGTGAGGTTGCGCAGATGCACCAGGTTCCAGGGAGTCTCCCGGGGGCAGATCACCAGCGGCCGGCTCTCCTTGAGGTGCACATCGGCAGCCCGCTCCAGCAGGTCGGTGGCCACGCCGGCGGCGATGCGGCCCACGGCTCCCATCGAGCAGGGCAGGATCACCATGCCGCGGGTGCGGTGACTGCCGCTGGCGATGGCGGCCGCCTGATCGTTCCAGCGGTGGCAGTGCAGCGTGCCTGCCTCACAGTCGGTGCGTTCCCGCCAGAACAGCGCCTGGCTCTCCGGCTCCGAGGGCACGCGGATGCCGAGTTCGGCCTGCCAGACGCCAATCGCTCCGCGGCTGACCACCAGCTCCACGGTCTCTCCCGCCTGCAGCAGTAGCTGCAGGGCCCGTTCCGCCAGGGGCTGGGCACTGGCGCCGGACACCGCCAGCACGATCGGCTCGCGGCCGGCGGTCGTCATGGCTCAGTCCTCTCCGTTCTGGAGATTGTCTTCGTTGTCTTCGGTGTTATCGGGGCCTTCGGCGTCATCGGGGCCTTCGGCGCGGTGCCCGCCCTGATCGCCATCCAGCTCCTCGTAGCCCTCCGGCAGGACCACGGCCAGATCGATCTGATGACGGAGCACATCCACTTTCTGGATGATCACCTCGACCGCGTCGCCGAGCATGTAGGTGCGGCGGTTCTTGCGACCCACCAGGCGGTTCTGGCGCGAGCGGTACTCGTACCAGTCGTCCTTGAGGGAACTCACGTGCACCAGCCCCTCCACCTGGGAGGGCGGCACCTCCACGAAAAAGCCATAGCTCTGCACGCCGCTGATCACACCGGTGAGGGTCTGCCCCACCAGCGGTTCCGCCTGGCGGGCCTGGGCCATCGCCAGGGCATCGGCCTGCAGCTCGGCGGCGAAGCGGGAGCGGCCGTTGAGGCGGTGCAGCAGGCCAACGCTCCTGCCCTCCTCAGCCGGATTGATCTGGCTGGGGGCCAGCAGCGGCCAGTCGATCACTCCGTGGCTGCTGTCGCCGGCGATGTCCACCCGGGTCTTGTGTCGCACCGAGGGCCGGTCCTTGCCCTCGGCGAGGAGCAGCACCAGCACATGCTGATTCCAGATGTCGGCGTAGTGCAGCGACGGGCAGCACCAGGGGGCGTAGGCAAGCGGTTCGCCGGCGAGCATGTTCGCTCCCGGCTCGCAGCTCAGGGTGACTGGCCGCAGCGGCTCGCGCAGTTGCTGCTGCAGCACCCGGCAGCGATCGCTGGCGGCGAACGCCAACGCCAGCTCCTGGGCAGTGGCGTTGCCGTCGGCGGAGAGCTCCAGCGGGATCTCCAGGGCAAGGGCCGCCTTGGCCACATCGTTCACGGCATCGGGTTCGGGAGGCGGGTTCTGGGCGTAGATGGCCGGCAGCTCGAGGGCGGCCATGTGGCGACCGAAGGCGCGGTGGGCCGGCAGCACCAGCTCACGCAGCAGCCCGGCGGCGCTGAGGGCCGGATCCAGCTGCACCAGCCATCCCTGGCGGCTTTCATCGGGTTCCGGAATCGCCAGATCGCCGAGGCCCTCGATGGCGGGCATCGCCAGATCGAGATCGATCGAGCCGTGGCTCAGGCGCTGCTGGCGCAGCAGCTCGGCCAGAGCGATCAGCTGCTCCAGGAGGGGCAGCTGATCCTTGAGCGCCTTGAGGGCGGCCGGGGTGGTACGTGCCTTGGGCTTGCGCTCGGCGAAGGCCTGCAGTGCCGCCTGGTTCACCACGCCGTCGGGGCGGATGGTGCTGCGGCTGAAGCGGTAGTGCTCCAGAACGCCATCGGCGCTGAAGTCCAGGGCCACGGAGAGGGCAGCGGCGCTGCTGCCCAGCGGGAAGGCAGCCGCCTTGGTAAGGCTGGGCGGCAGCAGCGGCAGCCAGGTGGTGCCCACACAGAAGGCCTCGCCCTGCTCCCGCAGGTGCTGATCGAGGGCGCTGCCGAAGCCGACCCGTTCGGCCACGGCCGGGGCGTGAACCCACAGGCGCAGGCCGTTGTCGATGCTTTCCAGTGAGACCGCCGGCAGGATCGGTGCCTCGCTGCCGTCCCAGCCCTGCAGCAGCACGGTCGGCAGGGCGGTGAGATCGTCGCGGTTCTTGCTGTCCAGCGCTTTGGCGGTGGCCTTGGGCGCTGCCGGCCGGTCGCGCAGGTCGTGCTTCGTGAGCAGCAGATCGAGATCGGCCTCCGGACCTGCATTCACGGCCAGGCTGCGCGCCACATGGCCCTGGGGGGGCAGTTGTCCGACGGGGAAGCGATCCACCTTCACCTCCACCACGGCCTCCTCGGCAGGCTTCAGGTGCTCGGCATCGCTGGCGGGGAGCTCCACCGCCGTGAGCAGCCGGTCGTCGAGGGGCACGGCCACCAGCCGTTCGTTCTGCTGCTCCACATGGGCCAGCAGGCTGGTGGTGCTGCGCTCGAGGATGCACTGCACGCCGCCTTCGGGCGAGCGGCGTCGGCCACCCTCCCGGGTGACGCGCACCAGAACCCTGTCGCCGTTCCAGGCGTGGTTGAGCTGGTTGTCGCGGATGTAGATGTCCTCGCCGCCATCGTCGCGCAGGGCGAAACAGAAACCCTTGCTGCTGCAGCGCAACCGGGCCTCAATCAGGCCCTCGTCCTGCACCCGGCTGATGCCGTCCTCCGCTTCCTCCAGCACGCCCACCTTCACCAGGGCGGTGAGGGCGATGCGCAGCTGTTCGCGATCGGCCTTGGTGCTGAGGCCGAGGGCCTTCTCCAGCTTCGCCACGCTGAGCGCGTCCTCGGCGGGGAGCTGGTCGATCAGATCGGCGACCGTGAACTTCATGGGGATGACGAAACGTTCTCTCGTGCGGGCCGGTCAGCTGGGGTGGTTCACCTGGTTTGGTTCACCTGTTTGGATCACCAGGGTGTTGAGCAGCAGAGCCCGGCACCGGCGTGTTGCTCGCACCAACGCAGGACGGCCAACGCCCTGAACTGATGGATCAATGCCACCAATGTAGACAGAGGCTGCGCCGCTGTCCGCTGGCTCACGCGTCCCCGTTCTGTTCAGCGTTCTGCTCAGCGTTCGCTTCCGTGTCCTGATTGCGGCCGGCCAGCAGCAGCAGCCGTCCGCCGATCACCAGGAACCCCACTGAGGCCGCCAGCTGGAGGGCATCAGGCGGAATCACACTGGCGAGGGAGCCGCCGGCACCGGCCCCCAGCAGGCTGGCCAGCACCAGGGCGGCGGCACTGCCGGCAAACACCGCGCCACTGCGGCTGGAGGTGCCGCTGATGGTCACGATCGCCAGCTGTGTCTTGTCGCCCAGCTCCGCCAGGAACACGGTCACGAACGTGGAGGCCAGCAGGGGGAGTTGCATCGCGGTGGTGGGTCAGGCCAGGGGCAGCATGGTCATGGCGGCCTGACGGCCCAGCCAGAGGCCCAGGCCGATCATCAGGATCCCGGCCAGGCGCTCGAGCTGCTGGGGGGGAAGAACCCGAGACAGCCAGCGGCCGAGCACCACCCCAACCAGGCTGGAGCTGATCAGCGCCAGGGAGGCGCCGATGAACACGATCACCGGGCGGCCGGATTCAGCGGAGAGCAGCAGGGCCGCCAGCTGGGTCTTGTCGCCCAGTTCCGCCAGAAACACCGTGGTGAAGGTGGTGAGGAACACAGCCCCGAAGCTGCCGGCACGGTCGGTACCGCCTGCTGTCGTCTGTGGCGAAGGCGTCGGAGCCTCGGTCGAGGCCTGAGTGTCGGCGGGCGATTGGCCGTTGACGGGCTCAGGTGCGGGGGGTGGCAGCTCAGACATCAGCGGTGGTGGCCGGTCTCTGGGGCCTCGTCAGGAAGCGGGTCTGCAGGTTGGCGGATCGCCTGCTCGAACCGTTTCATCACCATGCCACGACCCCCGTGTTCGCTGCGGATCTGCTGCCGGCAGCAGGCGATGGCGAAATCATTGGCCTCCTGCTCGGGAACGTGGAACAGGCGTGCCAGGTTCTCGACGCGGCAGAACATCGGCCGCTCGTTGTAAACGCGACAGGTGCTTGAGCCCGTGTCGAAGTGGATACACCAGCCGTCAGGCCCCACCATGGCCAGATACTGCTCCTGCTGTTCCGGCGTGAGCGCTTCGAGGGCTTCGTTGCGCTCCCCTGGATCCAGGCGGCAGCAGGAGCCACAACCGCTGATGCAGCACCAGTGCAGTTCCTTACTCATGCCAGCCCTCCGCGCTGCTGTGACAACCCGTCACAGTGACGGTGCTGCAGGACTTGGCGCCCACCGATCGCCCCGTAGTCTGAGCCTCGATTTGTGCAGCCGCTGCGCCGTTCTTCCATGGGAATCGACTTCCATCTGATCGCCAACTTCGCGGCCCTGTTCCTGATCACCATCGCCGGCCCGGCCGTGATCTTCATCCTCTTCTATCGCCGCGGCGCCCTCTGAGACCTTGAAGTCGGCTTGCCAAGGCGAGCCGACGTCTGCCTCTCAACCTTTCCGTTCAGCAGCAGAAGTCCGCTGCTGGATCCGGTCCGCTGCTCAGGCAGCCAGCCCCAAGGCCATGGCGGCCTCGCGGAAGAGGGCCCGGACATAGGGGTGGTTTGTCTGGGGATCCTCCAGGGCCAGTTCGCCAGCCTCAGAGCCGCTCCCTGCCCCGGCGATCCCCCTCAACTCGTCGCCGGCGGCATTGCGAATCACCAGCGCTTCACCGTCACGCCGCACCCAGTAGCGGCGCTCCTGGCGCAGTAGCAGCACCGTTTCGCTTGTGCTGGCTCTCAATCCCTTCAGCTCCAGCTGCAGCTGCTCCTGACCCTGCCAGCGGTTGAGCCGCAGGTGGAAGGCCACGTCCAGCTCGTTCGGCAGGGTCCACGCACCGGCCCAGCGCCAGGCAATCGCCCGGGCCGTTGCCCCCTCCTGCTCCAGGGTGAGCTGCAGATGGCCGCCCCGTAGCTGGCGTTGCTGCACCACCCGGCAGCGGCTGCTCCAGAACAGCGGCGTGGCGTGGCCGATCCCGAAGGGCTCAAGCCGTTGCAGCTGTCGCCAAAAATCCGGAGTCAGCTCCGCCAGGTCGACCCGCACCTCCGGTTCCAGCAGCTGGCTGCCGCCGTGCGCATCCCGCCAGCGCTCGGCCAACAGATTCAGGCGCTCGTGCAGTTCGCTGAGCCTTTCGGCGCGCACCGTGAAGCCGCCGGCGGCCGGATGGCCCCCGTGGCGCTCGAGCAACTCTGTGCAGGACTGCAGGGCCGCATCCACGGCAAACCCCTTCGGAGCGCGCACGGAAGCCCGCAGCCGGCCATCTCCCTCGCTGGCCAGCAGGGCCACCGGCAAGCCGAAATGATCCACAAGCCGCGCGGCCACGATGCCGATCACACCGTGGTGCCAGTGGCTCTGGGCAAGGAGCAGGAACGTGCTGCGCTGCTCGCCATCGGCCTCCACTAAGGCTCGGGCTTCCGCCTCGACGGCATCGCAGAGCTCACGGCGCTGGCGGTTCAGGCTCTCGCACTGGCGGGCCAGTTCCAGGGCGCACTCCTGATCGGTGGTGGTCAGCAGATCCACCACCAGCTGAGGATCCCCCAGCCTCCCCACGGCGTTGATGCGGGGAGCGATCTGGAAGCCCACGGCCGTGGCGTCGATCGGCACGTCATCGAGCCCCGCCACCTGCTGCAGGGCCTGCAGGCCCGCCAGGGTGCTCTCCTTGAGCTGGGGCAGGCCGTCCATCAGCCAGCGCCGGTTCACCCCCAGCAGTGGGGCCATGTCGGCGATGGTGCCGATACAGAACAGATCGAGTGCCAGGGCCAGGCCTTCGCGGGAGCGGCAGGCCCGGGCCAGGGCCTGGGCCAGCACCGTCGCCAGGCCGACACCCGCCAGACCGCGGTAGGGCGATTCCTCCGGGGTGCAGGCTGGATGCAGCAAGGCCAGACAGGGTGGGAGTTCGGCCGGCAAGGTGTGGTGGTCCGTGAGGATCACATCCAGCTCCAGCTCGCGGGCACGCTCCAGGGCTTCACGGGCGGCGACGCCGTTATCGACCGTGACCAGCAGTCGGATCCCATCAGCCGCCAGCCGTTCCACCATGGCGCTGTTGAGCCCGTAGCCGTCGTCCATCCGACTCGGGATCGCCGCCACCGCTGCCGCACCCAGGCGCTGCAGCAGACCCACAAGCAGGGCCGTGCTGGTCATGCCGTCGGCGTCGTAGTCGCCGCAGATCGCCACTCCTTCGCCGGCCCGGCAGGCCTGGCGCAGGCGCTGCACGGCACGTCGCAGGTCGGGGAAATGGCGGCTGGGATCCGGGGCTTCGGGCGGATCCAGCAAGGCCTTGATCGCCGCCAGGCTGGTGTGACCACGGCGCAGCAGCAGCGTGAGCAGGGCATCGGGCAAGCCCAGCTGGCGCAGCTCTGGTGTGACGCTCACCGCGGCCGGCAGCTGCCAGCGTTGCTCAGGCATGGAGGTGAGCAACGGCACCGATCGACAGGCCTCCCATTGTGCGGGGCGCTCCGGCCGGGAGCCAGTGGTCGGTGGCGGGGTGGTCATCCGCGATTCGGTTCATGCGCGCCGGCGCTGTCGTCCCTGAGGGTTCCCACTTAGCCTCCGCATCGAGCCTCCACACGGAACCACAGGTCTGATGGCAGCACATCCAGCGGCTCTGCTCTGGGATGTGGATGGCACCCTCGCGGAGACGGAGCTGGAAGGCCACCGCCGGGCCTTCAACCGCGCTTTCGAGGAGGCCGGCCTGCCCTGGGTGTGGGATCGGCAGCGCTACATCCAGCTGCTGCGGATCAGCGGTGGCCGCGAGCGACTGAGCTATTTCCTGGCGGAGGTGGATGGGCGACCTGCGGCCCCGGATCGGGTGGAGGCCCTGCAGGCTGCCAAGCAACGTCATTACCAGCGGCTGGTGGCCGCCGGTGAGCTGACGCTCAGACCAGGCGTGGCGCGACTGATGGCGGCAGCGGCCGAGGCCGGAATCGTGCAGGCGATCGTGACCACCAGCGGCCGGACGGCGGTGGCAGCCCTGCTTGAGCAGCTGTTGCCCCAGCACCACGTGCAGCTGCAGCTGTGGGTGTGCGGGGAGGATGTGGCCGCCAAGAAGCCCGACCCCGAGGCCTACCGACTGGCCGTTCGCGAGTTGAAACTGCCTCCCGAACGGGTGCTGGCGATTGAGGATTCCGCCAACGGCCTGGCGGCGGCCCATGACGCTGGCCTGGCGGTGCTGGTGACCCGCAGCGCCGCCAGCGCCGCGGAGCCTGCCGAGGCCTTCGCGCTGGCCAGCGCCCAGGTGACGCACCTGGGGGATCGGGATCAGCCCTGTGCCGTACTGCACGGTCCCGCTTGCTCAGAGGGCTGCATCACGCTCTCCTACCTGCAGCAGCTGCTGCCGAGCGGATGAGTCCGCCTCCCTTCCAGGTCACCCGTTTCGATCGCTTCCAGCGACGGGTTGGCGAGGTGCTGCTGTCGGGGTTGCGCGGCAGCTGGCGGCGCCGAAGCCTCATCGTGCTGGCGCTGCTGCTGGGCTTCTACGGGGGCCAGAACATGACGGCCCTCTGGCTGGAGGAGATCGGCCGCCGCCCTCAGGTGGTGCTGGTGCTGGTGCTGGTGATTGAACTCATGGTGCGGTTGCGCAGCCGCTTTGTGGCCGATCGCACGCCCCTGGGCTGGTTGCTGCTCGACAACCTGCGCATCGGTCTGGTGTATGCGCTGGTGCTCGAGGCCTTCAAGCTCGGCTCATGAGCGAGGCCATCCAGCCGCTGCCACAGGAGCAGCCACAGGAGCAGCCCCTGGGGCAGGAGCAGGAGGCGCTGACACTGTTGCTCCTGCAGGACTGCCGCAGGATGATCGACGCCGGTCATCGTCCTGTGCTCGGGCTGAACGGGCCGGTGGGGTCCGGCAAGAGCACCCTTTCGCGCCAGTTGCGCCAGGACTTCGCCCGGGCGGGGCTGCAGCTGGCGGTGGCCTCGATCGACGATGCCTACCTGCCCTGGGCCGAGCGCCGGCAGCGCATGGCCGGGAATCCATTCGGCGTCAGCCGCGTGCCGCCCGGGAGCCATGATCCGGCGGCCCTGGCAGAGCCGCTCCTGTGCTGGCGGGAACAGCCCTGGAGAGGGGATGGCCGGGCCACCGCAGCATTGGACCTGCCCCGGTTCGACAAGACCCTCCGCGATGGGGAGGGGGATCGCACGCCGAACTGGCATGGCCAGTCCGATGCCGTGCTGCTTGAGGGGTGGCTGCTGGGCTGCCGGCCGGTGCCGGAGCAAGAGCTGCTGGCCTGGTCAGCTGCTGCAGGGCTTGAGGCGCCGGCGCAGGCCTGGTTGCAGCGCAGCAATCAGGCACTGCTGGCCTATCTGCAGCTCTGGGGCACGATCGATCAACTCGTGATGTTGTGGCCATCCAGCTGGAACCTGCCCCGCCGCTGGCGCTTTCAGGCGGAGGCCCGCCAGCGGCGCAGCGGTGGCGGCTGGCTCAGGCCGGAGCGGCTGGATCAGCTGGTGCAGGCCACGCTGCAATCGCTGCCTGCACCGCTCTACCAACGTCCCCTGCTGCAACAGGCCCGTTGGGTGCGTGAACTGGATGCCCGCCGCAGGTGCCGCTGGCAGGGCCCTGGCGGCGAGCTGGTGAAGCGACTGGATCAGTCCTCGTCGGCCTGCTCTTCAGCCACGGGGTAGACAAAGCCCTGGGCGCGACCGCTCAGCACAGCCTTGCCGATCGAGAGTGCTTTCTGAGCAGCCACTGCGGCTTTGGCCTTCCAGGTGGCATGGCGCTGGTTCCGCTTGCCCTTGGAGGTTTTCTTCTTGGGAACAGCCATCCCGCTCTCGTTTTGCCAAACCAAGATCTTCCGCTGCCGTCCTCCCTTTCGTCAAATCGCTAAGCTCATCCCAGCGGCAGACCCCTGTGAGCAGCAGCAGTTCCCCGGGGTCTCCCTCCGCTGCATCCCCTTCTGAAACTCAGCCTGGCCGCACCGCAGGTCCTCTCCAGCCGGAGGGCCCTGGTCGGGGCCTGCTGCGCGATCTGGGCCTGAGCCGCCCGCCAGCCCCCAGCTACAGCCAGCTGCTGCAGCAGATGCGGCAGGGCCAGGGTCCCAATCGCATCAAGGACCTTGAGCTGTCGATGGCGCAGCGCCAGGTCAGCGTGACCTATGCCGACGGCCGGCGCAGCCAGGTGCCGGTGTTCAGCAACGATCAGCTGCTGCTGCGTACGGCCCAGGAGGCCCGCATTCCGCTGAGCGTGCGCGATGACCGCCAGGACGAAGCCACCGCCAGCCTTGTGGCCAATGGCCTGTTGTTGCTGTTGCTGTTCGGTGGCTTGGCGCTGCTGATCCGCCGTTCGGCTCAGGTGGCGAACCGGGCCATGGGTTTCGGCCGCAGCCAGGCCCGCATGGTGCAGCCGGAAGCGAGCGTGGCCGTGCGTTTCGAGGATGTGGCCGGCATCAACGAGGCCAAGGAGGAACTGCAGGAGGTGGTCACCTTCCTGAAGGAGCCGGAACGGTTCACCTCCGTGGGCGCCAAGATCCCCAAGGGTGTGCTGCTGGTGGGTCCGCCCGGCACCGGCAAGACGCTGCTGGCCAAGGCGATCGCCGGTGAGGCCGGTGTGCCGTTTTTCTCGATGGCGGCCTCGGAGTTCGTTGAGTTGTTCGTGGGTGTGGGGGCCAGCCGGGTGCGGGACCTGTTCCGCCGCGCCAAGGAAAAGGCCCCCTGCATCATCTTCATCGATGAGATTGATGCCGTGGGGCGTCAGCGTGGTGCCGGCATCGGTGGCGGCAACGATGAGCGGGAGCAGACCCTCAATCAGCTTCTCACTGAGATGGACGGCTTTGCCGAGAACTCCGGGGTGATTCTGCTGGCGGCCACCAACCGTCCTGATGTGCTCGATGCGGCCCTGATGCGCCCCGGTCGCTTCGACCGCCGCATCCAGGTGGATCTGCCGGATCGCCGAGGGCGAGAGGCGATCCTCGCAGTGCATGCCCGTTCACGCCCCCTTGATCCGGAGGTCTCCCTGCCGGACTGGGCCAGCCGCACGCCTGGCTTCTCCGGTGCCGACCTCTCCAACCTGCTGAACGAGGCCGCCATCCTCACGGCCCGCCGCGACCACCAGACCATCGACGATCAGGCCCTGGGGGATGCCCTCGAGCGCATCACCATGGGCCTCACCGCCGCTCCCCTGCAGGACAGCGCCAAGAAGCGGCTGATCGCTTATCACGAAGTAGGCCACGCCCTGCTCACCACGCTGCTGCCGGCGGCCGATCGTCTCGACAAGGTCACCCTGCTGCCCCGTGCCGGGGGTGTTGGCGGTTTCGCCCGCACCATGCCGGATGAGGACGTGCTCGATTCCGGGCTGATCAGCAAGGCCTACCTGCGTGCCCGTCTGGTGGTGGCGATGGGTGGCCGGGCCGCCGAACTGGTGGTGTTCGGTCCCAGCGAGATCACGCAGGGCGCCAGCACTGATCTTCAGATGGTGAGCCGCATCTCCCGCGAGATGGTCACCCGTTACGGCTTTTCCAGCCTCGGGCCAGTGGCCCTGGAGTCCGATGCCGCCGAGGTGTTCCTCGGGCGCGACTGGCTGCGCTCCGAGCCTCACTACTCCCTGGAGACCGGCAATCGCATCGATGCACAGGTGCAGCAGCTGGCACGGCAGGCGCTGGAGCAGGCCGTCGAGCTGCTCCAGCAGCGGCGTCCGCTGCTGGATGAACTGGTGAACCTGCTGATCGAGCGCGAAACGATCGATGGGGCAACCTTCAGTGCCATCGTCGAGCGCTACGAGCAGGCCGCCGGGGCAGCGACGGTGCAAGCCGATCCAGCCCTGGCGGTGCAGGCCGGGGCCTGAGGGCCCCGCCGTTCAGGCAAAACGGATGTCGAGGCTGCGCAGGTAGGTCTTGAGGCCGGCGTCCTGGATCGGCAGCAGGTAGGCGGTGCGCCCGCTCTCGTTGACGTGGGCGTGCCAATGACCCGGCGGGGTGATGAAGGCGCCACCGGCCTGCCAGTCGATCCGCTTCGGGTCGCGGATCGTGCCGTCTGCGGCCAGCTCGGTGCCCACGAGGGTGTAGCAGCTGGGGTCACAGTCGATGATCAGATCGAGGGCGACCGACTGATGGCGGTGCGGGGCCTGCGTGGCGCCGGAGGGCACCATGCCGAACATCGCCCAGAGCACGTGGGTCACCGTGCGGGTGTTGGGAAGGTCGCGATTGGCCAGCAGCAGGCTGAGGCGGTTGCTGCTGGCGCTGCTTGGATCCGCTGCCAGCTGGGCAAGTTCTGCCTTCAGCCAGGAGCCCGGATAGTGGGTGGTCTCAAACCGGGGTGCACTGGGCACCACCCCCAGGTAATCGAGCAGGGGAGCGTCGTGCACCCAGTAGAGAATGCTGCGGCTGTCGGCCTGCAGCAGCGGCGCCGGGCCGGCGGGCAGCACGAACAGGTCACCGCTCTGCCAGGTGAGGGTTGTGCCTGCGCTTTGGCCATCGCCAGCCCGCTCGCAACGGCCGCTGCCGGACATCACATAGAACAGCGAGCTGGTGGCATTGGCCGCCGCCTTCACCCCTTCGCCAGGCTCAATCCGGATGAAGTGGGCTGCCAGGCCGGGGCTGGTGGCGGGCCCGATGGCTCCCAGCTCTTCGCTGAGATCGAGCGGCAGCACGGCGCTGGGTCCGGAGGCATGCAGTTCCGGGCCCCAGCAGCGGTAGGGGATCGGGTCGCTCAGACCGCGCCGCACCGGGTTGGCGGCCTTGCGGTAGTCGTACAGGAGGGCCTTGCTCTCCCCCTCAGGGTGCACGGCTGCCGAACAGACCATCGGCTGCTCGACACTCATCCGTTCCGGGGTCTGGGTCATGGCACGCGTCCCCTGGCAGTGGAATCAACCTATTGAGCAGCCTGTCGGAGCTGACGACTGCCAGCCTCGCTACCGATCAGCCTCCGGCCACTGCGGGCACGATCGAGACCTCGTCGCCATCACTGAGGGCCGTGGCCTGGTTGTCGAGGAAGCGAATGTCCTCGCTGTTCACGTAGACGTTGAGGAAGCGACGCAGCTTGCCGGCTTCATCACAGAGGCGGCCCTTGAGGCCGGGATAGCGGCCGTCGAGGGCATCGATCAGGGCATCCACGCTGCCGGCGTCCAGGCTGACGCTGGCCTCGTCGTTGGTGAACTTCTGCAGGGGGGTGGGGATCAGAACCTGAACGGGCATGGATCGAGTCGGATTGGGCGAGTCGGATGGAGGGGTGGTTGGCGGGATGTGGGCTCAGCCGTTGCTCTGGGAGGCCTGGGCCTGCTGCCAGGCGGCATTGAAGCTGTCGAGCTGGGCCTCGATCGTGTAGGGCTTGCCGATGGCATCCACCACGGCTTCCGTCGTCTTGAGGCCGTTGCCGGTGATGTAGGCCACCGTGCGCTCTTCGGGGTTGATCTTCCCCTGCTCCACCAGCTTCTTGAGCACGGCGATGGTGGTGCCGCCGGCGGTTTCGGTGAACACGCCCTCGGTTTCGGCGAGCAGCTTGATGCCGTCGATGATCTCGCTGTCGCTCACGGCGGCGATGGTGCCGCCGGTGCGGTTGGCGATATCGATCGCGTAGGGGCCGTCGGCCGGGTTGCCGATGGCGATCGACTTGGCGATGGTGTGGGGCTTCACCGGCGTGATGAAGTCACGCCCTTCGGCGAAGGCCTGGGCGATCGGGCTGCAACCCTCAGCCTGGGCACCACTGAAGCGCACCGACTTCTCCTCCACGAGGCCGCACTTGATGAACTCGTCGAAGCCCTTGCGGATCTTGGTGAACAGGGAGCCCGAGGCCAGCGGCGCCACGATGTGATCGGGCAGTTCCCAGCCCAGCTGTTCGATCACCTCGAAGCCGAGGGTCTTGGAACCTTCGGAGTAATAGGGGCGCAGATTGATGTTCACGAAGCCCCAGCCGTAGGTGTTGGCCACTTCCGAGCACAGGCGGTTCACCTGGTCGTAGTTGCCGTGCACCGCCATCAGGGTGGGGTTGTAGATCAGGGTGCCGAGCACTTTGCCCAGCTCCAGATCGCTGGGGATGAACACGCAGCACTCGAGGCCGGCGTGGGCGGCGATGGCGGCGGTGGAGTTGGCCAGGTTGCCCGTGGAGGCGCAGCTCACGGTCTTGAAGCCGAGCTCGCGGGCGCGGGTGAGGGCCACGCTCACCACACGGTCCTTGAAGGAGAGCGTCGGCATGTTCACGCCGTCGTTCTTGATGTAGAGGCTCTTCAGCCCGAGGCGGCGAGCCAGGTTGTTGGCCTTGAGCAGAGGCGTGAAGCCGGTGCCCACATCAATCGGATCCCCCTCGATGGGCAGGAATTCGCGGTAGCGCCAGATCGAGGCGGGGCCGGCCTCGATCGTGGCGCGGCTGACCCGGCTGCGGATCGCGTCGTAGTCGTAGACCACCTCCAGCGGACCGAAGCAGACGTCCTCACAGACGTGGCGTGCTCCGGCCTCGTAGGCATGGCCGCACTCCTTGCAGCGCAGGCCAGTGAAGGTGGAGCGGGAGAGCGTGACGGTCACGGACGGCCCGGCAGTGGAGATGAGGTTATCAGCGCCGGCCGTTGCGGTGGATTAAATCCGATGCGTGGGATCGGGATTAATTCGCTCTTGTCACCTCGGGGGTTCTGCCTACGCTCCGGGCGTGCGATCTGCCCCTTCCATCCCGTCGCCAAGCCTGCGTCGCGTCGCCGTCGTCGGGGTCGCGATGTTTGCCGCGGCCCTGCTCGTCTGGCTGTTGGCCCGGCTCTGGGTTGAGTGGCAGTGGTTCGGCCAGTTCGATCTCACCGGGCTGCTCGCCCGCCGCTGGGCCCTGCAGTTGCTGGGTGCGGGGGTTGGCTTTGCTCTCTGCTGGGCGATGGAGGCCTGGCTCACCCGCCTCTGGCGCCTCCCCCGCGATGGCCGCCGGCGCATGCCATTGGCGCCGCTCCCCTACGCGGGCTCGCTGGTGGTGCTCGCCCTTGGACAGATCCTTCCGGGGCTGCTGCTGCTGCGGTTGGCGCGTCGTCTTGTGGTCGACCCCTTCGTCGCGACTCCCCTGCTGGGCAGCCTGTCGCTGCCCAGCGAACCGCTGCCGTTGCTGTTGGGACTGGGCCTGGTCTGCGCTGCCGGCCTGTTGCTGCGTCCGCTGGCCACCGCCCGCCTGCTGGCGGCACTCGCCGCTGTGGCGGCGTCGGCCTGCCTGGCCAGGGGCTGGGGGGTGTGGAGCCTGGCCCTGGTCGCCCCGAACGCCGGGGTGAGCGAGCCCGTGCTCGGGGCCGACATCAGCTTCGGCCTGGTGCGCTTCCCAGCCCTGGCCCTCATCTTGGCGCTGCTGGCGGGGCTGCTGATCACCGCCTTGGCCGCGGGCCTCTGGGGGCTGATGGCCCGCGCGCCCCAGCTCAGTGATGGCCGCTTCGGCGGCTTTTCATCGGCGCAGCTGAGGGCCCTGCGCCGGCCGCTCGGCCTACTGGCGCTGACAACGGCCGCTGCCTTCTGGCTGGGGCGGCATCAACTGCTGCTCAGCACCCAGGGCAGCGTGCCCGGTGCCGGCTGGCTCGACATCCACCTGTCCCTGCCCATGCGCACCCTGGCCGCCCTGCTGGCCCTGGTGCTTGCCGTGGCCGTGACCCTCAGGCTGCCTCGTCCGGGGCTACGTGCCCCAGCCGTGCTGATCAGTGGGGGGGTGCTGCTGCTGGTGCCTCTGCTGGAGGCCGTGTTGTTGCCGGTGCTGCAGCTGATCGTCGTCAAGCCGCGGGAGCTGGAACGCGAGGCCCCCTACCTGGCCCGCTCGATCCGCGCCACCCGCGAGGCCTTTCAGCTGAACCGGATGGTGAGCCGCAACGTCAACCCGAAAACCCGGCTCACCCGTGCGGATGTCGAAGCCAGTCGCGCCACCCTGCGCAACATCCGCTTGTGGGACAGCCAGCCGTTACTGGCCACCAACAATCAGCTGCAGAAGCTGAGGGTCTACTACCGCTTCTCCGAACCGGCCGTCGACCGCTACGACCTGGGCCAGCCCCGCGCTGATGGCCGTCAGCTGGTGATGATCACCGCCCGGGAGATGGACCCCTCAGCCCTGCCGGTCCCTGCCCGCACCTGGCTGAACCGTCACCTCGTGTTCACGCACGGTATGGGCTTCACCGTGTCGCCGGTGAACACCAGTGGTCCGGATGGTCTGCCCGAATACTTCATCAGCGATCTGGGCAACCCCCCCCGGATTTCAGGCAATCCCCAGCTCGGCATCACCCGCGACCAGGTGAAGGCGGCGATCCCGATCGGCCGCCCCAGCCTCTATTTCGGAGCCCTGCCCAGCCCTTATGCGATCGCGCCCACGCGGGTGCAGGAGTTTGATTTCCCTCAGGGAGAGCAGAACATCTACACCCACTACACCGGCAACCTCGGTGTGCCGGTGGGTGCGCCGCTGCAGCGCCTGGCGGCGGCGCTCTACCTCGGGGAGCCGAAGCTGCTCAGCCGTGGTGCCCTAACCCCCAAGAGCCGTCTGCTGCTGCGCCGCGAGGTACGCCAGCGGCTGCGCACCCTGGCGCCGTTCGTGCGCTTCACCGCCGAGCCCTACCTGGTGTCGGCCAAGATCGGTTCCGGCAAGCCGTTTCCGGCAAAGCAGCACCAGTACTGGATCGTGGACGGGTTCACCGTCAGCCAGAGCTATCCGTACAGCGCACCGGTGCCTGGCCATCCGGAGATCCGCTACCTGCGCAATTCCGTGAAGGCGGTGGTGGATGCCTACAACGGCAGCGTGCGGCTTTACGTGAGTGAACCGCGCGATCCGATCATCGCCGGCTGGTGGCGCCTCTTCCCGGAACTGTTCGAGCCGCTGCGGGCGATGCCGCCTGCCCTGAAGGCGCACGTGCGCTACCCGATCCGCCAGTTCGAGCTGCAGACCGCCCAGATGCTGCGCTACCACGTCACCGATCCGCGTGTTTTCTACAGCGGAGACGATGTCTGGCAGGTGCCCAAGGAGGTCTACGGCCAGCGCCAGGTGCCCGTGCGGCCGTATCACATCAGCGCCCAGCTCAGCCCGCAGCTGCCTCCGGAATTTCTGCTCCTGCAGCCGCTCACCCCCCTGGCCCGGCCCAACCTGGTGGCCTGGCTGGCCGCCCGCAGCGACGACCCCCACTACGGCCAGCTGGTGCTGCTGCGTTTCCCCAGCCAGACGACCATCTTCGGCCCCGAGCAGATCACCGCCCTGATCAACCAGGATCCGGTGATCAGCCAGCAGTTCGGCCTCTGGAATCGTTCTGGTGCCGAAGTGATTGAAGGCAACCTGCTGGTGGTGCCGGTGGGAGAGGCCCTGCTGTATGTGGAACCGATCTACCTGCGGGCCCGGCAGGGGGGCTTGCCGACCCTGGCCCGGGTGGTGGTCAGCGACGGCACGCGCATCGTGATGGAGCGCAGCCTCGACGCGGCCATCAGCGCCCTGCTGGCGGCAGGCGAACGGGGAGCCAAACCAGCTGGCGCCGGCGCGCAGCCATGAAAAAGGGGCCCCTTGAGAGGGCCCCGAATCGATCAAACCCGAAGGATCGGAGGTTGATCAGGCGGCAACGGCGGTCTTGGGGTCGAGTTCGCCCTTGGCGTAGAGGCCGGCGTAGTAGTTGATGTCGCGCTGCTTGATCTTGCTGGCGTTGCCGGCGCACCAGAACTGCTGGTAGCGATCCAGGCACACCTGCTTCATGTAGGCCCGGGCGGGCTTGTTGAAGTGGCGAGGATCGAAGTTGGCAGGATCCTTGGCGGCGGCTTCACGCACAGCGGCGGTGAAGGCGAGGCGATTGTCGGTGTCGATGTTCACCTTGCGCACACCGTTGCGGATGCCTTCCTGGATTTCCTCAACAGGCACGCCGTAGGTCTCGGGGATGGCACCGCCGTACTTGTTGATCATGTCCAGCCACTCCTGGGGAACCGAGGAGGAGCCGTGCATCACCAGGTGGGTGTTGGGGATGGCCTTGTGGATTTCGGCGATGCGGCTGATGGCCAGCACTTCACCGGTGGGCTTGCGGGTGAACTTGTAGGCGCCGTGGCTGGTGCCGATGGCGATGGCCAGGGCGTCCACCTTGGTTTTGGCCACGAAGTCGGCGGCCTCGGCGGGATCGGTGAGCAGCTGGCTGTGGTCGAGCTTGCCCTCGAAACCGTGGCCGTCCTCGGCTTCACCCATGCCGGTTTCCAGGGAGCCGAGGCAGCCCAGCTCGCCTTCCACGCTCACGCCGATGGCGTGGGCCACGTCCACCACTTCCTTGGTGACAGCCACGTTGTACTCGTAGCTGGCAGGGCTCTTGGCGTCGGCCATCAGCGAGCCGTCCATCATCACCGAGGTGAAGCCGTTGGCGGCGGCTCCGAAGCAGGTGGCAGGGCTGTTGCCGTGGTCCTGGTGCATCACCACCGGGATGTCGGGATAGGTTTCCACGGCGGCCAGGATCAGGTGGCGCAGGAAGTTCTCGCCGGCGTACTGGCGTGCACCGCGTGAGGCCTGCAGAATCACCGGAGAGTCGGTTTCGTAGGCCGCCTCCATGATCGACTGCACCTGCTCCAGGTTGTTCACGTTGAACGCAGGGATGCCGTAGCCGTTCTCAGCGGCGTGGTCGAGCAGCAGCCGAAGAGGGACGAGCGCCATGGGGGAAACCTCTGTGGGAATGCGGGCGATCCTAACCGGCGACTTTTCGCCCGTTTGAAGGCCCCTTCCCGCCCGCAGACGGGTCGCTGCGGGCGCACTGGCAGCCGCTCAGATCCGTTGGCGCAGCCCTGTATCGGCCGACACCAGCGCCAGGTCGCAGACCCTCTGGCTCAGGACGGCCTCCGCCAGTCCGGGCCGCATCGGCCGCTGGTCGCGGATGGCTTCGGCCCACCACTGGATCAGACGCCGCACGGGCGCCACCCGGCCATCGGGCCAGGTGTTTGGGACGGCCAGCTGCGGGTCTGGCGGGATCGGCGTGAAGCGGCCGGCCCCCGGGCCGCTGCCGGCGGCCTGGCTGAGTTCGAAGCCGTGCACGTAATCGGTCTGATTGGCTGAGCCGAGCACCAGGCTGCCCTCGCTGCCGTAGAGCTCGATCCAGTAGCCGCGCCCGGGCCGGGTCACGGAGGCCAGGCTCACCTGCGCCGGCAACGTCCGGCCGCTGGCCAGTTCGAGCTCCAGCTGCAGCAGGGCGATGTCTTCGGCGTCCACCGCTGCCGGCCTGCCGCTGCCATCGGCCAGGGGCCGCTGGGGAATGGCCAGGCTGCGGCTGGCGCTGACGCTGCGGGTGGGCCCCAGCAGCCAGTGGAGGGTGTCGAAGGCGTGGGTACCGAGCGATCCCAGCACCCCGCCGCCGGCGGCGCGCTGCGAATACCAGTTCCATGGTCGCGACGCATCGGCGCGGCTGCCCATCAACCAGTCCAGCTTCACCAGCCAGGGGGTGCCGATGGGATTGCTGTCCAACAGGGCAGCCAGCTGCTGGAAGGCTGGAACAGCCCGGTATTCGAAGTCGACCGCCACGGTGACCCTGGCCGCCAGGGCCAGCCGCTGCAGCTCCTCGATCTGGGCCGCCTCCAGGGCCACTGGTTTTTCCAGCAGCAGATGCTTGCCGGCGGCAATGGCGGCGCTGGCCAGTGCAAAGCGCGGCCCCGGAGGCGTGGCAATCACCAGGGCCTCCACGCGTGGATCGGCCAGCAGGGCGTTGAAGTCTGTGAAGCCTTGCAGCTCAGCGGCGTTGCAGGCCTGCTCGAGCCGCTCGCGGCGTGGGTGCCAGAGGGCCACGGGCTGGGTGAGCGGGCAGTCGCGCAGGGCGGGCAGGTGCACCGCCTGGCCGAAGCCGAGGCCGGCAACGGCAACGCCCAGCGGCTGTGGATGGGAGCGGAGGGCGGTCAGAGCGGCGGTCAAGGTGGCGGCTGCTGCAGGGGCTGGCTCAGGAGCCTGCCAGCAGATCGGACCCGGCCACACACACAGCCGCCAGGGTTTCCTCGATCAGGCCATCGGCGCCCACTGGCTGCCAGTGGCTGCCCCATTGGGGAATGCCGTTGATCGAGGTGTCGCGGAACAGGCTCTGGCCGCAGTCCACCTCCATCACATAGAGGTCGCTGGCAGGCGGGCGCTGGCCTTCGGCCTCGTCGGCGGCGGGTTGAAAGCGGCTGAGCACGCTGAGATTGCCGTCGCGGCTGAGGCGCAGGCTGCCCGCATCCCACCACTGACGGCCCTCCGCGGTGGCGGTCACCTCATGCCAGTCGACAGGCCCAGCCAGGGCGGCCTGGGGGAGAGGCAACGCCAGAGAGAGCAGCAGGATCGCCGGCACCAGCGGCGCCACGAGCAGGTGCCAGAGCTGCTGAAGCAGCCGCGGCCGTTCTGCGGTCCGGTGGTTGCTCATGCCGGCACCGCACGGCCGCAGCCGTGCATGGTGAGCAGGCTCACCAGGGTGCTGCGCAGTTTCGTGCGCGGCACGATGTGGTCCACGAAGCCGTGATCACGCAGGTATTCGGCGGTCTGGAAGTCGTCGGGCAGTTTTTCGCGCAGGGTCTGCTCGATCACGCGCCGCCCGGCGAAGCCGATCAGGGCCTTAGGTTCGGCCAGGATCAGGTCGCCGAGCATGGCGAAGCTGGCGGTGACGCCGCCAGTGGTGGGGTGGGTGAGCAGCGGCATGTAGAGCAGCTCAGCCTGGCGGTGGCGCTCCAGCGCTCCGGAGATCTTGGCCATCTGCATCAGCGAGAGCATGCCCTCCTGCATGCGGGCGCCACCGGAGGCGCACACGATCAGCACCGGCATGCGGCGGGCGGTGGCCGTTTCGATCAGGCGGGTGAGCTTCTCGCCCACCACCGAGCCCATCGAGCCACCCATGAAGCGGAAATCCATCACCCCCAGAGCCAGCGGGCGCCCTTCGATGCGGCACAGGCCGGTGATCACACCGTCGTTCAGGCCGGTGGCGCGCTGGGTGTCACGGATGCGGTCGGCGTAGCTGCGCCGATCCTTGAAGGTCAGCGGATCGGTGGGGGCCAGATCCGAATCGAGGGGCTCGAAGCTGCCGTCATCGGCAATCAGGCGGATGCGCTCCTCGCTGAAGATGCGGTGGTGGTAGCCGCAGCCGCTGCAGACGCTGGCATTGGCGGCCAGATCCTTGCGGTAAACCACCAGCCCGCACTCCGGGCACTTGCTCCAGAGGCCGTCCTCCTCGTTCACCTCCTGGGCATTGCGCACCACCGGCGCGGTCTTGCGGCGATCGGCGAACCAGTCGAACAGCGACATGGGCTGGCGGCGATGGCGATGGGATGAATCACACCATTAAAGGCGCGCCCGCTTGGCAGGCCGGCTGGCGCAGCCGCGGGCTTCAGCCGAGGTTGTTCCAGCCCAGCAACCCGCTGATCTGCTGCACCCAGAACGCATTACCGCCGATCCACACCGCCAGACCGGCGCCGGCCAGGAAGGGGCCGAATGGGAACGGCTGACCACGCTGCAGGCGACCGCTGACCAGACCGAGCACACCGAAGAGGGCGCCGCTCAGTACCGCCAGCACCACCATCAGCCCCAGACCGCTCAGGCCCAGCCAAGCGCCGAGCAGGGCCGCCAGCTTGGCGTCGCCCAGCCCGAGCGCCGGTTTGCCGAGCAGCCGGGCGGCGCCGGCACTCATCGCCTCAAACCCCAGCAGGCCGGCACTGGCCGCCAGCAGATGCCAGAAGAGCAGGGACCGCCCCACGCCGTCGCCCTGGCTGAAGCCCGCCACCGCGGTGACCACCAATCCCAGCACCACGCCCCAGCGGCAGAGGGGCTCCGGTAGCCAGAGATGGTCGAGGTCGATCAGGATCAGTGGCAGCAAGAGCCCCACCAGCAGCCAGCCGGCCAGCAGCTGCAGCAGCGGCTCAGCGGCCGGCCCCAGCCCGCTGGGCTGAGCGGCAGCGGCGGCTACGAACAGGCCGGCGCAGAGCAGTTCCACCGCCGGGTAACGCACGGAGATGGACGTGCCGCAGTGGCGGCAGCGGCCCCGCTGCAGCAGCCAGCTCAGCAGCGGTAGGTTTTCGTACCAGCGCAGCGCGGTGCCGCAGCGGGGGCAGTGGCTGCCGGGGAACACCACCGATTCCTGCCGAGGCAACCGCCAGGCCACCACGTTCAGGAAGCTGCCGAGGCAGGCGCCGAGCACCGCACAGATCAGGGCGGCTGTGGAGAGAAGAGGCTCTGGAAGTTGCAGCAGCATCAGCCGCGGGTGAAGGGGCGGGGGGTGCGGCCCCGGCTGGTGCGAGGGCGCACCAGCTCCAGGGGGATGTACTGCTCGCCGGGAAGCAGCACTGGCGGCTCGAAGACCGCCCGGCCCAGACTGACGCTCTGGCCGCTGGGGGTCGCGGCGATCACGATGCCGATGGGCTCGGCGCACACGCAGCCGCTCGCCAGATAGTCGTGATAAATGCGCCGGGCGCAGGCGATCACGGCAGCGCTGTTGATGCGATCCCAGCGTGGCCCGGATAAAGAAATACCCACCGCTCCCCGGATCTCGAAGGAGGGGGAGGTCGGTGGGTTAAGCCGCCGGGGTTGCCCGGTGGTGGTGGGCTCTGGAGCGAGCGCGATGGCCGTCACCGGGTCCGCCGATGGGGCTAAGAGTAGGCCCGCAACGGTGGAGTCGCCGCTGTTGTTCAGTCGAGCTTCTTTTTCTCCTCGATCATGCGGTGGATGATCGGGGTGAGAATCAGCTCCATCGCGAAGCCCATCTTGCCGCCGTTCACCACGATCGAGGTGGGGCTGGACATGAAGGAGTCGTGAATCATGTCGAGCAGGTGGCGGAAGTTGATGCCCCACTTCTCGCGGGCTCCCTTGCGGAAGTGAATGATCACGAACGACTCATCCGGGGTGGGGATGTCCCGGATCATGAAGGGGTTCGAAGTGTCGACAGTCGAGACCCGCTGGAAGTTGATGTCCGTCTGGCTGAACTGCGGGCAGATGTGGTTGATGTAATCCGGCATGCGGCGCAGGATCGTGTCCACGGTCGCCTCAGCGGAGTAACCGCGCTCCTTGTTGTCGCGGGCGATCTTCTGAATCCACTCGAGGTTCACCACGGGAACCACGCCCACCAGCAGGTCGGCCAGGCCGGCCACGTCGTAGCCCTCACCCTTCACGCCGCCATGCAGGCCCTCGTAAAAGAGCAGGTCAGTGCCGGCCGGGATGGTTTCCCAGGGCGTGAACTGGCCGGGCTCGAGGGTGGTGCCGAGGCGGGCGTTGTGCTCGGCGGCCTCCTCAACGGAGTGCAGGTAGTAGCGCTTCTGGCCGCTGCCTGTTTCGCCGTAGGTCTTGAACAACTCCTCGAGCTTGTCGAACAGGTTGGCCTCGGGGCCGAAGTGGGAGAAGTTCTCGCCCTTCGCCAGGGCCGAGGCCATGGCCTCCTTCATGGGGCCGCGCTCGTAGCGGTGGTAGCTGTCGCCCTCCACCACGGCCGGGGTGATGCCTTCGCGCTTGAAGATGTGCTCGAAGGCGCGCTTCACAGTGCTGGTGCCAGCGCCGGAGGAGCCGGTGACCGATACGACCGGGTGACGCTTCGACATGCGCTGGGATCCAGAAAACCGACCGTGAGTTTGGCAGGTCGTGGGACCCGGCCCGAAACCGCCGTGCTCCGGCGCCGCTGCGCCGATCGTGCTCAGGCGGGCTGAGCAGCCTCCAGAGCCGCCAGCAGCTGATCGCCCATGGCCTTGCAGCCGAGCGGTGTGCAGCCCTCGGCCATCAGGTCACCGGTGCGATAGCCGGCGGCCAGTACGCGATCCACCGCGGCTTCCAGATCCGCGGCGGCGGCATCCTGCTTCAGTCCGACCCGCAGCAGCATCGCGGCGCTGAGCACCATCGCCATCGGGTTGGCCTTGTCCTGGCGGGCGATGTCGGGTGCGGAGCCATGGATCGGTTCGAACAGGCCCGGCCCGCTCTCCCCGAGCGAGGCGGAGGGCAGCATGCCGATGGAACCGCTCAGCATGGCGGCCTCATCGCTGAGGATGTCGCCGAACAGGTTGCTCGTGAGCAGCACATCGAACTGGCGGGGGTTGCGCACCAGCTGCATCGCTGCGTTGTCCACATACATGTGGCTCAGGGCCACGTCGCTGTAGCTGCTGGCATGCAGTGCCTCGACGCGGTCCCGCCAGAGCTGGCTCACATCCAGCACGTTGGCCTTGTCGACGCTGCAGAGGCGGCCGCTGCGCTGGCGGGCCAGATCGAAGCCCACCTTGGCGATCCGGTCGATCTCGTAGTCGAAGTAGGCCATGGTGTTGAAGCCACGCACATGGCCGTCGGCCTCGACGCGCCCCTTGGGGGTGCCGAAGTACACGCCGCCGGTGAGCTCGCGCACCACCAGCAGATCAACCCCTTCGATCACCTCCCGCTTGAGCGTGGAGGCATCGATCAGGGCCGGGATGATCGTCACCGGCCGCAGATTGGCAAACAGCCCCATGCCGGCCCGCAAGCCCAGCAGACCGGACTCCGGGCGCTTCTCGCGGGGCAGCGCGTCGTACTGGGGGGAACCGATGGCGGCCAGCAGCACCGCATCGGCGGCCTTGCAGGCCGCCAGCGTGCTGGCGGGCAGGGGCTCACCGGTGGCGTCGATGGCGGCGCCGCCCATGGGCTGCTCGTCGTAGACGAGCTCGAAGCCGTGGCGGCGGCTCACCGCATCCAGCAGCTGGCGGGCCACATCCGTGATCTCCGGGCCGATGCCGTCGCCGGGGAGCAGGGTGATCCGGTAGCTGGTCATGGGGGACTGCGGCTGCACGGCGGCTGCCGTGGCATGGAGGGCGTGGCGCGAGGCTACGCCGCAGCGTCCTCAGCAATCTCCTCCCCGATGCCCTGCGCCAGATTCAGGGCGTGCGGCCCTTCTCGAGCTGGCGGATCGCCCGGGTGAGGTCCGGCAATTTGTTGAAGGCGGCGGAGCAGCGCAGCCAGAGCCTGTTGGGGATGGCGGGGTAGCCGCTCACCACCTCCCCGGCGGCCACCTCGCCGTGCACGCCAGATTTGGAGGAGGCGATCGAGCGATCGCCCATCACCGCCTTGTTGGCCAGGCCCACCTGGCCCGCCAAGATCACGCCGTTGCCGAGCCTGGCGCCGCCGGCGATGCCCACCTGGGCGGCCAGGGCGCAGCCTTTGCCGGTGGTCACGCCGTGGCCGATGTGCACGAGGTTGTCGATCTTGGTGCCGGCGCCGATGCGGGTTTCGCCCACCGAGGGCCGATCGATCGTGCTGCCGCAGCCCACCTCGACGCCGTCCTCCAGCACCACCAGGCCGGTCTGGGGCATCTTGCGCCAGCCGTTGGCGGTGGGCACGAAGCCGAAGCCCTCGCTGCCCACCACGGCATTGGAGTGCACCACGCAGCCGCGGCCCAGACGCGAGCCCGGATGTAGTACCGCGCCGGCGTGGATCTCGCAGCCTTCGCCGATCTGCACGTCGTCGTAGAGCACCACCTGGGGATGCAGGGTGCAGCCGGCGCCGATCTGCACGTCGGCCCCCACCACCACCTGGGGGCCGACGTGGGAGCCCATGCCCAACACAGCCGTTGGATCGATCACGGCACTGGGGTGGATTCCGGCTGGCTTGGGCCGCCGTGGATGCAGGGCATCGAGGGCTTCAGCGAAGCCCAGACGCGGGTCGTTCAGGGCGATCCAGGCCAGGCCCCGCGCGCTGGCCTGCTGCTGCAGGGCATCGGCTTCCTCCCCGCGGGCCGGCAGCAGCACGGCACAGGCGCCGCTGGCGGCCAGGCCGGCGGCCAGGGCATTGCCGGGCTCCAGGAAGCTCAGCTGGCCGCTGGTGGCCTGATCCAGAGCGGCTGCACCACGCAGGTCAGGGTCGGCGGCCAGGTCGTGCGCCAGGGCCAGAGCCTGGCTGCCGCCGCCGGCCTGCACTTCGCTCAGATGGCTGAGCAGGTCGCTGAAGCGCATGGGGCGGCCGGGCGGTCGGCCGGATCGTAGGCCCCGTCAGCTGGCCTCAGCCGGCCTGGCTGTGAGTACCAGGTGATCGCGGTGCACCACCAGCCCCCGCTGACCGATGCGCTGGTGCACCTCGGCGCTGCTCAGGGCGGCGAGGCCGCGGGCCAGTTCACGCCCATCGAGGCTGAGCACCCGCACCGGTTCCCGCCGCTCGAATGCCCCCTCCACGCTGCGCACGCCGGCCGCCAGCAGGGAGGCGCCGCGCCCGAGCAGGGCCTGCTCGGCGCCGGCATCCACGCGGATGCTGCCCTTGGGCAGCAGGGCATGGGCCAGCCAGCCTTTGCGGCTGCTCAGGGGTTGGCTGCTGGCGCGGAACAGGGTGCCGCAGGATTCCCCAGCCAGCAGGGCCTCCAGCACCGCCGGCTCGCGTCCGTCGGCCAGACGCATCTGAATGCCGCTGGCGGTGGCGATGCGTGCGGCGGCGAGCTTTGTGGTCATGCCACCGGTGCCCCAGCGGCCGCCTCCCCGGGCGGCGCCGCTGAGGGCCTCCAGCTGGGCCGGGCCCTCCACCACCGCGATCGGGCGGGCATTGGCATCGCTGCGTGGATCGCCGCTGTAGAGGCTGTCGATGTCGGTGAGCAGCACCAGCTCATCTGCGCTCACCGCTTCGGCCACCAGGGCGGAGAGGGTGTCGTTGTCGCCGAAGCGCAGCTCGTCGGTAGCGAGGGTGTCGTTCTCGTTGATCACCGGTGTGACGCCCCAGGCCAGCAGTTGCTCAAGGGTGCGGCAGGCGTTCTGGTAGCGGCGCCGGGAGGCCAGATCGCCGCGGGTGAGCAGCACCTGGGCCACGCAGCGGCCGCGGCGGGCGAAGGCCTGGTCGTAGAGGGTCATCAGCCGGCCCTGCCCCACGGCGGCGGCGGCCTGCAGGGCCTCGAGCTCGGAGGGGCGGTCGGAGCGGCCCAGGGCATGGCAGCCCAGGCCAACGGCGCCGCTGGTAACCAGCACCACCGGCTCACCTCGCTGCCACAGCCCGCAGAGGCTGGCGGCCAGATCATCGATCACCTGCTCGGTGCTGCGGCCCTCACGGCCCCGCAGCAGGCTGGTGCCCACCTTGATCACCCGGCGCATCGGCATCGCGGTTCAGGCCAGCGGGGCGCCCGCCAGGCGGGCCAGCTGAACCTCCAGCTTCTGCCAGCGATCGTGGCGGCAGGGACGTCCCTCGGCGTTCACCGGCTTCACCAGCACGGTGTACAGGCCCAGGCGGTTGCCGGCCAGTACATCGGTGAACACGCGATCCCCCACGATCGCCACCTCGCCGGCGGGCATGGCCAGCTCCTCCAGCACCCGCCGCAGGGGGGCCCGCCGCGGTTTGCCGGCGCTGGTGGTGAAGGTCACGCCGAGCTGCTCGGCGACGGCGCCGATGCGGCTGCGGGAGGGGTTGTTGCTGAACAGGTGCAGCGGCATGCGCTGTTGGGCCTGGCGCAGCCAGTGCTCCACGCTCTGCGGCATGCGGTTGCCATGGCGCGGCAGCAGCGTGCGATCCACATCCAGCACCAGGGCCCGGATCCGCCGCTCGAGCAGATGCTCCAGGGGAAGCTCCGCCAGGGTGCCGGGGGCCACCCAGTCGGGCTGCAGCAGCTGCGGAAGCGAGCGGGGGAGCAAGGGGCTGGCCGGGGGAAGAGGCGGAGGAGGGATGTGGACTTGTTCAGACAGGATCAGTCTGGATCAGTCGGCGGCGAGCTCGCGCTCCTCCAGTTCCGCTTCGATGCGGGGCTGGACCCGCTCGAATTCCTCGCCCTCCACCAGCACACCCTCGCCGTTCTGGATGCGCGCCACAACGAAGAAGGGGTCGAGGGGAATGAACAGACCGTAGTCCTGCCCCTCGGCGCGGAACTGGATCAGCATTTCGTAGAGGTCGGTGTCGTCGTCGTCCTCGCCGTCGATCTCCTCATCGAGTTCGTCCTGATCGGGCTCCTCGAGTTCGCCGCTCACCGTGAGGGTGACCGCGGAACGCACCAGGGTGAGTTCGTGCTCCTGCAGCACCACCTCCGCCACCGAGAGGATCGGCTCGGCGCCATCCAGCTCCTCGATCACCTCGTCCTCCTCGTCGTCATCGCCAGCGATGCGCACCAGGCACACCGGGGTATCCACGGGGGTGAGCAGGCCGTAGTCGTGGCCATCGAGGGGGATCAGCTGCTCAAGGAAGCAGAGCAGCTGCCGGCCCTGGCCATCGCGCACCAGCACCGTGGGCACATCACCGGAACCGTTGCTGCTGCTGCCGTCGCTGGGGCTGCTGGTGCCGTCGGAGCTCATGGGGCGGGCCAAGGGTGCTAGTTCAGGATGCCTGGGCGTCCGCCCCCGGGCCACGGGCAGGGGTCGCCGGCGCGACCGGCGCAGGTTCGGGGCCCTCCGCCAGCCACTGCTCGAGCAGCAGGGCTGCGGCCGCGCTGTCGAGGGCGCCGCTGCGGTCGCCATGCAGGCCGTGCCGTTCGGCTGCGGCCCAGCTGCTGGCGTGTTCGTTCACGAAGGCCAGCGGCAGGTTGAGGCTGCGGGCGAGGTTCTCGCCATAGCGGCGGCAGTGGAGGGCCTGTTCGGTGTGCTGCTGAGCGGAGTCGAGCGGCAGACCCACCACAAGCGCGGCAATGCGCCGTTGCTGCACCAGGGGGGCCAGCAGGCTGATGTCGGCCGCGAACCGGCCCCGCCGGAGGGCCGGAAGCGGGGTCACCGTCAGGCCGAGGGGGTCACAGCCCGCCAGGCCGATCCGTCGCCGACCCACATCCAGGGCCAGCACCGAGCGTGGAGCCGGTGCCGGTGCCGCCATTCAGCGGCCGAGGGGGGTGGGAATCGGGCGCTGGCGAGGCTGCAGCTGCCCCAGCACCGCCTCGAGCCGGCGGGCCATCTCCTGGCTGGGCTGCGGGGCATGGCGGCGCCAGACGCTGCGGGCCATCAGCACCTCCTCGCCTTCTGCCACCATGCCCAGACTTTGCAGCCAGCGGCTGCGTTCGTCGTCGAGCACGTCGCTGCGCACCACCAGCTGCTCGGCGCCGGCGGCGCAGCGCTCCAGCAGCAGCTGCAGCGGTTCGCCGAGCAGGTGCTGCCAGCCGGGATGCAGGCTCAGCTCCAGTTCCGGGAGTCCGCCTGAGCAGGGGCGTAGCCGACGGGCACCGGCCACAGCCTGGTTGCGGGCCACATCGATCAGCATGAGGCTGGGCTGCTCGCTCTGATCGAGCAGATCGTCGACGCGGCGATCGAGCAGCTGGCGCAGCTGGGCCGGAAGCACGGCCTGCTCCAGTTGCCACATGGCGGCGGCGGTGCGGCGGTTCAAGGGCCTGAGCTGCAGCTCGCGCGGCAGGGCCTTGGCGGTTGATGCGCTGGTGGCGGCTGTGCGCTGCCAGCGCCAGAGGGTTTCGCGGCGCAGGGGCTGGAAACCCTGCTGGCGCAGCACCGCCAAGCGGTCTTCGTCGCCACTGGAGCTGGTGGCGATCCAACTGGCGGCGTGGCGGCTGCGCTGGATGGCCTCACGCACGAGGGCCGCCTCGATCGCCAGACGACCGGTCTCGCCGGCCTCGAGGCAGCTGTCGCTGGTGCGCAGGTGCAGCAGCTGCCAGCAGCTGCCGCTGCGGTTGAGGCGCTGGCTCACCACCAGGCCCAGGGGGTGTTGCGGATGGCGGGACGCCACCAGCACGTCGGGCGCCAGGGCCGGCCGCGGCGTCAGGCGGTGCAGCAGCCGCTCCGGACCCTGCAGGAGCAGAGAGCGCTGCAGCAGGGGCAGCAGATCAAGAAAGACCGGGCCCTGCAGCAAGGGCAACTGCCAGCCACGCAGCGAGCGCACCTGCAGGGGGGTGTCGGGCCCTGGAGTGCCTTGAGGCGGGGCCTCGGTTGGCGGGGGCTGGGTGGCTGGCGACACGGTGGGATCCCCGGAGTTGACCGTCCCAGGGAGCGACTCCGCCTGGGTGCAGGGCGGCCACCGGCTGGGGCCTTTCCACCATGTTATGGGCCCGGTGGCCTAAGGGCGCACCAGCACCAGTGGGGTTCGTTCGTTGGCGTTGCCGGCGGGATTTGGTCGCAGGGCCCGCTGCAGCAGGCCTTCATCGCAGCCGGGGCTGGAGGCCAGCACCTTGACGCGCCCGAGATCGTTCACATCGACCACGGCGACTGCTACCCCCAGCTCCGCCGCCAGCTGCCGACAGACGATGTCGGGCTCGGCGGGACCGAGAACGATGGTCTGATCGTAGGGGGGAGTGGTGCCGGTGATGTCGTCGATCAGGCGGGCCTGCTCGCCGGCCAGCCTGTAGAACCAGCCCTTCAGACCCACGGCCTTGAGGGCGGTACCGACCAGCCAGGCGCAGAGAACCCTGGCCGGACCCACATCGTCGATCAGGGTCTGCAGACCGCAGGCGGTGGCCAGGGAGCTGGTGGGGTGAAACACGCGGCAGAGCAGGCGTGCCAGCGAGGAGGGTTCCACCATGGCGGGGTGGTGGTAACGGCCCTGCATCACCGCCAGCGGCGTTTCACCGATCGTGAGCACGTCGCCAGGTTGCAGCACGGCACCGGCGTAGTGGCGCAGCACCTCGGCTGGATCGTCGAGGGTGCCCAGCAGATGGGTGCGGATCGGCAGCACGGAGCACTGGTCCCCCTGGCGCCACTGGGCGCTGGCTGGGCTGGCGGCCGCGGGACGACGCAGGGGGATCAGCACGCCGTCGCGTCGCTGCAGGCGGCCGAAGGGGCCGTAGTTCACCCAGAGGATCTCCAGCCAGAGGGTGTCCAGCAGCTGTCTGAGGTCGGTGCCCTCGGGGGCACTGATGCTGACCCTGGCCTGGGCCTGGGTGGTTTTGTGCCCTTTGACGATGTACGCGAACCAGTAGCCGTCGTCGCGAGCCTCTTCATCGGGGTGCTGCGGCCGGATCTCGCTGCGGATCTCCAGCCCGCTCAGCTCGCCTCGGCCCAGCAGGGTTGGCCTGAGGCTGATCTCCGGCACGAACACTTCCATGCGCCCGTGCGGGTTGGTGATCGAGAGGGTGCCCTTGATCAGCAGCTGCTGGTCGCTCTGGCGCAGCACCTTCCAGTCGGAGGTGCTGAGCTGCAGCGGTGAGGCGGGCCGCAGCCGATGGCGAGCCTCCAGCCAGAGCAGGGACAGCCCGAAGATCAGGGCCGTGATCAGCAGAACAGCGAGCAGGGGGAGCAAAGCCGGCAGATTTCGTTCTGCGGGAGCGTAGGCCGTGAGGCCGGGAAAGGCCCCTAGCGTTTCGGCACCGCCACCACAGGGCCGGCTCATGCGCAAGACCTTCGTGCTCGATACGAATGTGCTGCTGCATGACCCCCAGGCCCTCACCCGCTTTGAGGACAACGCGGTGGTGATCCCGATCGAGGTGGTGGAGGAGATCGATCGCTTCAAACGCGATCCCTCCGAGAAGGGGCGCAATGCCCGCCAGATCTCGCGCCTGCTCGATGCTCTGCGGGAGAAGGGCAACCTCGCCGATGGCGTCACGATCGACGAGGCCAGCGGCGGCACGCTGCAGGTGGTGTTCTGCCGCAGCGAAACCCTGGCGCAGCTGCCGCCGGAGCTGAAGGGCGGCAATGGCGACAACAACATCCTGGCGGTGGCCCTCGAGCAGCTGCGCTCGGGTGTGATCGCCGATCAGCCGCCGGTGGTGCTGGTCACCAAGGACACCAACCTGCGCATCAAGGCCGATGCGGTGGGCCTGATCGCCCAGGACTACACAACCGACAAGGTCACCATCGCCGACCTCTACCCCGGCGTCTGCGAGCTGATGGCGAGTGCCACGGCCATGGAGACCCTCAGGAGCGAGGGCAGCCTGGCGCTGACGGCTCTGCCCGCCGCCACGGGGGTGGCCCTGCAGGCCAACGAGGGCATCACGCTGGTGGATGAGGCCCAGGCGAACCACACGCTGCTGGCGCGCTTCGATGGCGCCCGCCAGGCCCTGGTGCCGCTGCTGCGGGCCGGCAAGGTCCGCCTCGGCAAGGTCAGCGCTCGCAACCGCGAGCAGACGTTTGCCCTCGAGCTGCTGCTCGATCCCGCGGTGCAGCTGCTGACGCTGGTGGGTAAGGCGGGCACCGGCAAGACCCTGCTCGCGCTGGCGGCCGGCCTGCATCAGGTGGCCGACGATCATCTCTACGAGCGCCTGCTGGTGACGCGGCCGGTGATCTCCCTGGGCAAGGAGATCGGCTTTCTGCCGGGAAGCCTTGAGGAAAAGATGGGCCCCTGGATGCAGCCGATCATCGACAACCTCGACTTCCTGCTGGGCGGCAGTGCTGAGGAGGAAGGTCGCGGCGGCGCGCGCAGTACGGGGGGCGGTGGTGCTGGTGCTCGCCCGGGCAGTCATCGTCCGGCGCGCAGCAACTGGACCGACCTCAAAGGCATGGGCCTGCTGGAAGTGGAAGCAATCAGCTACATCCGTGGTCGCTCGATTCCCCGCCAGTTCATGGTGGTGGATGAGGCCCAGAACCTCACCCCCCATGAGGTGAAGACGATCGTGACCCGCGTTGGCGAGGGCACCAAGATTGTGTTCACCGGTGATCCATATCAGATCGACAATCCCTACGTGGATGCCGAAAGCAATGGCCTCACCTGGTTGGTGGAGCGCTTCAAGGGCCAGAGCCTGGCCGGCCATGTGACCCTGATCAGGGGCGAGCGCAGCGAGCTTGCGGAGCTGGCGGCGAATCTGCTCTGACTCCTGCAGCTGCTTTGATGGCGGCATGGCGGGGTTCGGGGCTGGCAGCAGTCCGGCGGGTGTTGATGGTCACGATCGCTTCAATTGGGTCGTTTGCTTCAGTCAGTTCAATTGGTTGTGGCGGGCTAATCAAGGCCTTGTTGCTTGTCGCTTCACGGCTGTGCTTGGACGACTGGCCTGCTGCCTGCAGCGCAGGCCGGAGCGCTTCGATCTCTGACACATCCTGCGTGCTGCCGAGCAAGGACCCCTGGCCGAGATGCACCCCCATGGCCAGTAGCTCCTGGCGTGTTTCCTGATCGCCTACAAATTCAGCGATCACCATCGTGTTCAGGCCGCGGGCCAGCTTGACCACCGCTTCGATGATCAGCCGATCGGTGGGATCGTTTTCACTGCCAAGGCTGCGCACATATTCGCCATCGATCTTGAGCAGATCCACAGGTAGATGCTTGAGGTGGTAGAAGCTGCCGAAGGCGGCACCGAAGTTGTCGAGCGCCAGCCGGCAGCCGAGCTCCTTCAGGCTGCGTGCGAAGTGACGTGCCCGCTCCAGGTTGGCCATGGCCACCGATTCGGCCAGCTCAAAGATCAGCAGCTCCCGTGGAAAGCTGGTGCTGGCGAGACGGGTTTGCAGAAAGGTGATGAACTGATCGCCTTGCAGGGAGGCGGCGCTGATGTTCACCGCCAGGGCGGTGCTCTGGTCTGCCGGCATCAGATCCAGCAGGCTGATGGCCCGGCCGGTCACCCATTCGTCGATGGCGATCGCCATGCCGAAGCGCTCGGCGGTGTACAGAAACACCGACGGGTGAATCAGGCTGCCATCGGGACTGCGCAGGCGGATCAGCAGTTCGAAATACACCACAGCATCGGTTTTCAGGTCGATCACCGGTTTGGCGTGCAGCACGAAGCCGTCGTGATTGAGGGCTTCGCGGAGTCGCTCCGACCACAGCAGTCGGGCATGCACCTTTTCATGCAGCCCGCTGTCGATGTGGAACACCCGCACGCGACCGCGGCCCGATTCCTTGGCCTGGTAGAGGGCCAGATCGGCATTGATCAGCACATCATCGGCGCACTGGTTGTCCCCGCTGCTGAAGTCGGCGACGCCGCAGCTGGCTGCCACCTTGATGCCCCGACCTCCGCCTCCCACCTCCACCGCACCGATGGCGTTCAGCAGCTTGCGGGCATGCCGCTCTGCCTCTCCTAGTCCAGCCTGCGGCAGCAGGATCGCGAATTCATCCCCACCCATCCGCGCCACGAGATCGGTTTCACGTGATGCTCCGCTGAGGGCTTCCGCCACGGCGATCAGCATTGCGTCGCCGGCGGCATGCCCGTATTGGTCGTTGATCTGCTTGAAGTTATCGAGGTCCAGCATCAGCACGGCGCCTGTGCCGCCATGGCGGCGGTCGTAGGCCAGCTGCCGATCCACATCGATCACGAAACGGCGCCGGTTGTACAGGCAGGTCAGCGGGTCGTGGTCGACGAAATACTCCAGTTGTCCGACGAAATGCTTGCGCTGGGAGATGTCCTGCACCTGCACGATCAGCGCGCCCTTGAGGCTGCCGCTCAGGTCCTGGGATTCGGAGACGGTGACCAGCCCCCAGGTGTGATGACCATCGGCATGCTCGAAGCGCTTCTCGAAGGAGCAACTGTCCATCGCACCGCTGCGCAGCCGGCCGATCAGGTCGTCGCTGACGGCGATGTCGTCGGGATGGAGCAGGTCTGCGAACGGCAGCCCTGGCAGTGAATCTATCGATCGGCCGCTGAACCAGGCCATCGCCCCATTGGCCAGCAGGATCGTGCCTAGCCCTCCGGGCTCCTGACATGGGGTCACGAACGCCATGGGAATGCCGGCGTCGCTGAAGGCGCTGGATCCGATGTCGATCCCCATGCTGAACGTTCCTGCGGTGGAGAGGCTGCTGTGCCTGTCCTCCGATCCTGAGGGTGACGGTGCCCGATATCCCCACGCTGCTGCTCTTCTGCCGGTGTCTGCATCGCAGTGCGGTTTACACCATGCGTTCGGGGCGCACCAACTGATCGAATTCTTCACCGCTGATCTCGCCGAGCACCAGCGCCGCTTCCTTCAGGCTCAGACCATGCCGATGGGCATGCTTGGCGATGCCGCTGGCTCGGTCGTAGCCAATGGCGGGTGTGAGCGCGGTGACCAGCATCAGGCTCTGGTTGAGTAGCCGCTCGATCCGTGCTTCGTTCACCTTCAGCCCCTCGATGCAGTGCTCGCGGAAGCTGCGGCAGCCGCCGGCCAGCAGCTCGATGCTCTCCAGCACGTTGTGGGCGATCAGCGGCTTGAACACGTTCAACTCGAAGTTGCCCTGGCTGGCGGCCAGTTGCACGGCGGTGTTGTTGCCCATCACCTGCACGGCGACCATCGTCAGGCTTTCGCACTGGGTGGGATTCACTTTGCCCGGCATGATCGAGGACCCCGGCTCGTTCTCCGGTAGAACCAGCTCCCCTAGGCCGCAGCGGGGGCCACTGCCCAGCCAGCGAATGTCGTTGGCGATCTTCATCAGGGAGCCGGCCAGCACCGTGAGAGCACCGTGGGTGGTAGCGATCGCCTCGTGGCCGGCGAGGGCCTGAAACTTGTTGGGGGCGCTGGCAAAGGCGGTGCCGAGGCGCTCGCTCAGCCGCGCTGCCACCGCTTCACCGAAACCGCGGGGCGCATTCAGGCCAGTGCCCACGGCGGTGCCGCCGATGGCCAGCTCCCTCAGCCGCGGCAGGCTGGCGCGGATCGCCTCCAGGCTCAGTTGCAGCTGGGCCACATAGCCGCTGAACTCCTGGCCGAGGCTGAGGGGAACAGCATCCTGCAGATGGGTGCGGCCGATCTTCACCAGCCCGGCCCAGGCGGTGGCGCGGGCCTGCAGCGCGGCGGCCAGCTCCTCCACCGCCGGCAGCAGCGTGCGCTCCAGCTCGAGCACCGCGGCGATGTGCATCGCCGCCGGGAAGGTGTCGTTGCTCGACTGACTGAGGTTGACGTGATCGTTGGGGTGCACCGGACTCTTGCTGCCCAGCACCCCGCCGAGGCCCTCGATCGCCCGGTTGGCGATCACCTCATTGGCGTTCATGTTGCTCTGGGTGCCGGAGCCCGTCTGCCACACCTTCAGCGGGAACTCGGCATCGAGGCTGCCGGCGGCCACCTCGTCCGACGCCGTCACGATCGCCGCGCAGAGGGAGGGATCAAGCTTGCCGAGATCGCGGTTGGCCTCAGCGCAGGCGGCCTTGAGCTGGCCGAAGGCGTGCACGATCGCCAGCGGCATCTGCTGGCCGAAAGGAAAGTTGGTGATCGAGCGCTGGGTCTGGGCGCCCCAGTAATGAGCTGTGGGCACCGCGATGGTGCCCATGCTGTCGCTCTCCTGGCGATGGGTCATCGGCTGGCGACGATTTCGCTGTTCAGTTCGTTCACCTCGCGGTTGAGGCTGAGGGTCACGTCGCCCTGGGGCTTGAGGCCGGTGACCTTGGTGAGGGCGGCGTTGATCGCATCGATGCTCACCGGCCCGCTTTCATCAAGCACCGGCTGTCCATCGGCGTTGAACACCACCACCTGGGGAATCACGCCCTTCCAGTAGGAGGCGGGATCGGTTGGGCCCTGGCCGGCACGATTCTGCAGCGGATCGGTCGGCAGCAGGATGAGTTCGGCCGTGCGGCCCCATAGCCTCTGCAGCTCGTTGTAGACAATCGCGTACTGCTTGCTGGCGGCGCTGTCGTCGAGGAAGAAGCCCAGCACGATCGGCCGGTGGTCGGCCATGGCCTGCGCCAGGCTGCCGCGTGGCGGCACCAGCGAGCCGTTGCCGGCGTAGAGGGCGTAGATGTTGCCGTCGTAGCTGTTGGTGTCCCGGGCGGCCTCGGCGGCAGTGGGCAGCAGGCCGAACGCCAGCAGCAGGCTGAGGGCCAGGGCTGCCAGGGGCTGGAGCAGCCGGGCCAGCGATCGGGGCATCAAGAGGAGAGCGGGCTGGGGCCATTGTGGCCCGCGGCCCCTCAGCCCCGGCTGATGCTGCGACCCATGCCTTGCATGATTCCGCGGCCCACCAAGCCGATGGCCCGCCCCACCACCTGGGTGAGCACCACCACCACGATGTCGCCGAAGCGACGCAGCAGCGACTGCACCTGGGGGGCCAGGGCATCGCGGGCCTCGAGCAGCAGGGTCACCAGTTGCTGGGGCCAGCTGAGCTGGCGCAGTTCAGGGTCGCGCGGTTCGGTGAGCTGCAGCGGCACGATGGCCCCCTCCTGCAGCCGGTAGAGCAGGCGCTGGCTTTCGTAGAGCTGCACAGGCCGCTCGAACCAGCTGCCCCAGCGTTGCTGGGCATTGAGCTGGTTGCGCAGGCGCTCCAGGTTGCGGGTGGCCAGGAGCTCCGGGCAAAGCAGATAGCGGCGCAGCTCCGGCCAGCTGCTGCAGCAGGCCAGCACCTCGGCACTGATCAGCTCGGCGCTGCGGATCAGCCAGTTGCTGATCAGGGCCTCGAGATGGAGCAGGGCCTGGGGTTCATCCGGGGCCAGCAAGCGGCCTTCTACCAGCAGTGGCTGTGCCTGCACCAGGGCGGCCAGCATCGGCAGGGCCTGGGGCAGTTCCGGATCGCTGGTTGAGAGATTGCTGGCGGTGCTGAGGCTCTCGGCCACCGGCAGCAGACCACCGGCCTGAGGCAGTTGCACGTATTCGCCGGCCATGTGCCGCAGCGACAGGCGTCGCAGCTCCGGTTGCTGCTCCTGCCAGCGCAGCTCGAGGACTTCGCCGCGCAGCTGCTCGTGGCGCAGGCGGGTGATCAGCAGATCCAGCTGGCTGAGCAGGGCCAGCAGCAGGTCGCGCCGGTGCTCCGGGCTCAGGCCCTCCAGGGCCAGCAGCTGACCGCTGCGGTTGCTGAGGCCCTGCTGCACGGCCGCCACCAGCCGCCCCTGGATCGCCTCCCATACCCCCACAGCGGTGCGTTCCCGCAGGCTGATGGCGGTGGCGGCGAGGCCAGTCGGCCCGGCGGTTGTTTCTGCTGGCTCGACTTGCTGGGGAAAGGCCATGGCGATCGGCCCCCACAGCCAGAGCAGAAGCCGGCGGGCCACGGCCAGCTCCCGCAGCCGGCCGCGCAGCAGCAGCCCCGTGAGACCGCCCGGGCTCAGCTCCAGCCAGTGCCGGCAGCGCTGCTGCTCCGCTGTGATCTGGGCCAGACCGCTCTGCAGCAGCCACTGGCCGAGGCCGATGGCACCGGCGGCCTCGCCTGCCGGGCTTGCGGCGAGGGGGCGCAGTTCCAGTACGCGACCACCTGCCAGCACGGTGGATACCGCGCTGCGGATCTCCGCTGGCTCCGCTTGCTGCAGCAGGCCCTCCGCCGGCAGTTGCAGCAGCCAGGCGCTCGGATAGGGCACCTCACCGGCCAGCAACAGCAGCAGCGGAGCCGGCTGCCAGCGTTCGCGGAGTTGTTGCAGTTCGGCGCTCAGGCTGGCGGCTGGCATGGAGGCACTGGGCCCCCAGATCACCAGCTGGGGACGGCGTGCCGAGCCCTCCTCCTCGTTGAACAGGCTGTAAGGCGCATCCTCTCGACCTGACTGCGCCGGAATCTCGAGCAATCGCAGCAGCCCTTCACGCAGCAGTGGCTCGGCCAGGATCAGCAGGGATGGTGCAGCCTTTGCCTTGGGCACGGTGCCGTGAGCGCGCCGCCTGGCGCATCGGTTCGGTGCTCAAGTTAACGGCAGCAGACTGGCTTCTCCAGTGCCAGCTTGGTCCCATCGATCTGAGGGCTCAGGGCCGGCGCCGGCCGCTCAGATTGAGTGTGTAGCTCTCGATTCGATAGCCGGTCTCGGCCTCGATGCGTTGCAGCAGGGATTCGGGCAGCTCGACATTGAGGTCTTGTATCGCGCCGGATTCCAGGCAGGTGAGGTGGCTGTGGGGATCGCTTCGGTAGCCGTACAAGCGGCCGCTGGCGCGATCGAGACACTCGATCACGCCCGCGCTCTGGAGGGCTTCGAGGTTCTGGTACACCGAGGTGTGGCCGATGTTGCGACCACGGGTATTCAGTTTCTCGAAGATATCGCGGGCGCTGAGATGGTCCTTTTCATCCCAGAGCAGCTCCAGCACCATGCGCCGCTGCCGGCTCAGCCGCATCCCCAGATGACGACAGCGCCGGTATACCTCGTCGACGTTGCTGGCCGGCGTTGCGATGGCGTCCGGGGATGCGCCCGGTTCGGATGGAAGGGCGTCGGCGAACACGCCACACACCTCAGAGACCTAAAAACTGTTATAGGCCAGGCTGCAACCGTTCCGCTTACGGGTTGCCCTGTGCTCCGCGCCAGCTTCAGGCGAGCGTGAACGGCAGCGGATCCTGCAGCCGCCCCTCGCCGATGGCCTGCAGGGCCTCGGCCAGATCCACCCGGCCGTCATAGAGGGCACGGCCGACGATCACCCCCTCCACCCCCAGCGGCGCCAGGCTGAGCAGGGAGAGGATGTGCTCCAGGGTGCCGATGCCGCCGGAGGCGATCACGGGCACGCTGCTCGCCTCGGCCATGGCGCGCAGCGCGTCGAGGTTGGGGCCCGCCAGGGTGCCGTCGGTGGCGATGTCGGTGCTGATGATCGCGGCGACGCCGCTGGCGGCGAAGCGCTGGGCCAGGGCGGTGGCTTCCGTGCTGCTCTCTTCGATCCAGCCGCGGGTGGCCACTTTGCCGTTCCTGGCGTCGATCCCCACCACGATCCGCCCGGCATGGCGCCCTGCCAGGTCATCCACCAGCTCGGGCTGCTCCAGCGCCACGGTGCCGAGGATGACGCGATCGAGGCCGCAGGCCAACAGCTCCTCGGCACGCGCCGCCGTGCGCACGCCGCCCCCCAGCTGCACGGGGATGTAGAGGGCGGCGGTGATCGCCTTCACCACCTGGTCGTTCACCGCCTGGCCGGTGCGGGCGCCATCGAGATCGACCAGATGCAGCCGCTGCGCTCCCTGGCGCTGCCAGTCGAGCGCCTGGGCCACCGGATCGTCGCTGAAGCGGGTCACCTGGTCGTAATCGCCCTGGTGCAGCCGCACGCAGTGGCCGTCGAGCAGGTCGATGGCGGGAATGATCTGCATGGCGGCCGGCGCGGGCAACGACTGCCAGCCAGGCTGCCAGAGGCTTCGATCCCGCAGCTCCAGCAGCGGCACCACGATCCGGAAGCCGGGCTCAAGCACGGCCGCCAGCTCTGCCGCCCTCTGGGCGCCGCGGCCTCGCTCACTCACGAGGCGAAAGTGCCGGTAGCCGCCGCTGCGGGTCAGGACGGCCGGCTGTGCGGTGTAGGCCGGACCGGTGCGCATGCTCGAACGGCTTGATGTGCCGGGCTGATCGGCTGTCGGGGCCATCCTGGAGGACCCCGGCCCGTTGATCCTGACCCGTTGACCCTGACCTTTCTGCTGGAGCTGGTGCCGGCGCTGCTGCTCGGCCTCGCACTTGGCCGTCGCTGGCCGGGGTTGTCGCAGCGGCTGGCTCCGCCGCTGGTGCAGTGGGGGGTGCCGTTCAGCCTGATGGGGCTGCTGCTGCGCAGTGGTCTGAACCGCAGCTCCGCCCTGGTGGCCCTGCTTGCCCTGCTGGCGGTGGCGGGGGGCTTGCTGCTTCTGCGCCGCTGGCTGCCTCAGCCGGTGGAGCAGATGGGCGCCGTGGTGGGCAACACGGCCTATTTTGGAATCCCGGCGGTGCTGGCGTTGCTGCCGGCCCAGGCGGTCGGCTACGCCATCAGCTACGACCTGGTGGCCACCCTCTTTACCTGGAGCCTCGGGCCGTTGCTGCTGGCGGGGCAGCCTCTGCGGCTGCGGCCGCTGCTAGAGGAGCTGATTGCCAGTCCTGCCAGCCGTGGCGCACTGGGTGCTGCCCTGCTGCTGCTCACGCCCTGGCATCAGGCTCTGGCGAGCTGGTTGTGGTGGCCGGCGCGAGCGGTGGTGCTGCTGTCGCTGACGCTGGTGGGGATGCGGCTGGCCGCCGCGCCGGGCCGTGGATTGCCGCGGCGGCTCTGGCTAGTGCTGGCGATCAAGTTGTTGTTGTTCCCGCTGCTGCTACTGGCCTTGGTGCGGCTGCTGCTGCTGACGCCGCTGGCACTGCCGCCTCTGGCCCAGGCGGCGCTGGTGCTGCAGGCGGCGGCCCCCACCGCCGTGTCGGTGCTGCTGCTGGCGGAGGCGAGTCCGGGGAGTGCGCGAGCGCCGGAACTGCGGGAGGGGCCCGCGGCAGCGGCAGCTCTGGTCTTCTGGAGTACGGCGCTGGCGCTGGTCAGCGTGCCGCTCTGGGCGCAGCTGCTCCATTGGTGCGTCGGCTGGCCCGTCGGGCCCGGGGTTTGAATGGCGCCCAGTTGGCAGGCCCTGGCGTGAAGATCCTGGTGATGGGTGGCACCCGTTTCGTGGGCAGGCCGCTTGTGGCGCAGCTGCTGAGCCAGGGGCATGACCTCACCCTGTTCACCCGCGGCCGCAACCCCGTGCCCGCCGGCGTCGAGCATCTGAGCGGGGATCGCAGCAGTGCCGAGGGCCTGGCGGCTCTCGAGGGTCGTCGTTTCGATGTGATCGTCGACAGTTCCGGCCGCACGGTGGACGACAGCCGGGCGGTGATCGAGCGCACCGGTGCCCCAAGCCATCGCTTCGTCTATGTGAGCTCCGCCGGCGTTTACGCCGACAGCGAGCTGTGGCCCCTGCATGAGGACTCCCCCACCGATCCCCAGAGCCGCCACAGCGGCAAGCTCGACACCGAGGCCTGGCTCAGCGCCGAGACGATCCCCTTCACCAGCTTCCGCCCCACTTACATCGTGGGTGCAGGCAACTACAACCCGGTGGAGAGCTGGTTCTTCGATCGCATCGTGCATGGGCGGCCGGTGCCCCTGCCAGGAGATGGCAGCACGATCACCCAGCTGGGCCATGTGAACGATCTGGCCACAGCCATGGCCCGCTGCATCGGCGTCGATGCCGCCGCCAACCGCATCTACAACTGCAGCAGCGCCCAGGGCATTAGCTTCCGGGGCCTGGTGGCCGCCGCCGCCCGCGCCTGCGGCAAGGATCCGGCCACGGTTGAGATCCGCAGCTTCGATCCTTCCGGGCTCGACAAGAAGGCCCGCAAGGCCTTCCCGCTGCGGCTGGCCCACTTCCTCACCGATATCACTCGGGTGCAGAGCGAGCTGGCCTGGACGCCGCGCTACGACGTTGAGCGCTCCCTCGCCGATAGCTATGCCAACGACTACGCCCTGCGGATGCCCACCGACCCTGACTTCTCCGGTGATGCGGCGCTGATCGGCTGACTTTCAGAACTGCGGGGCCGGCTGCTTGGGCGGTGCTGTTGGTTCAGCGTCGCTTCAGGTAGCCCCAGGCGGAGCTGATGGCCAGCAGCAGCGACGGCCAGAACAACCAGTAGCCCGTCAGGTGCAGCAGCCCGGTCAGTCCGAAGCTGTTCTCTCCATCCAGGGCGGCCCCCCAGCCGTTGGGCCAGAGCAGCAGCAGCAGTGAGGCGAATTGCAGGATCGTCTTGGCCTTGCCGCCCCAGGAGGCGGGCCCGCCACTGCCGTGACCGGCCCGCCAGCCGGAGATCAACAGCTCGCGGGCCAACAGCAGCCAGATCGCCCAGAGCGGCAGCACGCCCTTGGTGGCCAGCCACAGCAGTGGCGCCAGGATCAGGATCTTGTCGGTGAGGGGATCGAGCCGGGCGCCCCACACCGATCCACCACCGGCGCGGCGGGCCAGGGCGCCGTCGGCGGCATCACTGAGCCCCCCCAGCAGCAGCAGCCACCAGGCCAGGACTTCCCAGCCGGCATCGAGGGCCAGGATCAACGGCAGGCCCGCCACGGCTCTCGCCACGGTGAGGGCATCGGCCAGGCGGCGCAGGGGACCAGGGGACCAGCTCACGGCAGGGGGCCCAGCTGGACATCGAGGCCGTAGGGCTCGGCGTCGGCCGGATCGCTGATGCCCAGCTCCTCCCTCCATTGACGCACCGGCTTCTCCCAGCCCTCCTCCCACTTCACCGCCGCCATGCACTGGGCCCGGCGGGCGATGGCATGGCCGTGGGCCTGGGAGGCGCTGAGCAGTGGAAAGCGCTCTGGCTGGAAGCGGAAGGCCGCCAGCTGGCCCGCGCTGGTGAGCAGCACATAGCCAGGAAAGCCGATCTGGGCAGCTGTGATCGCCAGCACGCCGTTCTCACCGGCGGTCTCGGTGCCGAATCCGGCCACCACGTGGTGGATGTCGTGGGTGGTGGCGATGCGCTGGGTGAGCCAGCGGTCGTCTGTGCTCACATCGCGGGGTCTGAAGAACTCGGGGTCGTAGCCTAGGGAGAGGATCAGGTCGGCATAGCGGCGCCCGAGGCTGTCGGGGGGCAGCTGGCGCAGGCTGTCGATGTCCGGCTGCAGGGGCGGGTAGCGCTGGCTGAGCATCTCCGCGCCGCCCGGCACGGCCTTGAACCGTTCCACGCTGGCGGCCAGTTGGGGGCTGCCCAGAAAGTTGTCGATCAGGTCGGCGATGCTGCTGAGTTCGCCGCCGCTGCGGCCCGCGGCCGCCAGCAGGCGCAGGCTGTTGGTGGCGCGCAGGGCCTCCTGAAAACGGCTCATCAGCTGCAGGTGGATTGGTTGCAGTCTGCTGGGAGTGGTCTGGCCTCGCAGCGCGGCGAGCCCGCGGCCTCAGAATGCGGGCAGCCAACCGACTCGCCCGTGGTGCAGCAGCCCGTTTCCGCCGTGATGACCACCCCGGTGCTGAGCGTGAACCAGGATTCGCCGCTGCAGGAGGCGGTGACGCTGATGAGCGAGCACCACATCAGCGGCCTGCCCGTGCTCGATGCCAGCGGTGCGCTGGTGGGGGAACTGAGCGAGCAGGACCTGATGGTGCGTGAGAGCGGCTTTCAGGCCGGCCCCTACGTGATGCTTCTGGATGCCGTGATCTACCTCCGCAACCCGCTCAACTGGGACAAGGAGGTGCACCAGGTGCTGGGCAGCACGGTGGGTGAGGTGATGAGCCACAACCCCCACACCTGCAGTGGTGAGCTGTCCCTGCCTGCCGCCGCCCGCCAGCTGCACGAAGGCAGCACCCAGCGCCTGTTTGTGCTCGATGGGGCGCGCCAGCCGGTTGGCGTTCTCACCCGCGGCGATGTGGTGCGGGCGTTGGCCGCAGCCGGCTGACGTCAGGGACGAGGATTTGTCGTCACCGAAGCGTCGGGCTGGGCCGCTGGGGCCTGGCCTGGTGGAGGTAGCGGTGGCGGCGGTGGTGCTCCCCCCGCGGCTCCGCTGGCACTGTCCACCTCTGGTGCGGTGATGGCGTTGCTTCCCATCGCTGGGCTCGCTGCCTCCAGCGCTGGCGCCACGCTGCTGGCTTCCGGGTCGGCCGGTAGCGCCTGACCCTGCTGTATCAGCAGCGGTGGCGGCAGATCCGGTGCCAGCGGTGTGGCCTGATTGCTGCCCGTGCTGCTGGTGCCGTTCTGCTGCAGCTCCCGGAGGGCGATCGGATCCGCGGTGATCGGCGGTTCACGCAAGGGCGAACGCAGGGCGGCTCGACGGGGTGCAGGATCGCCCTTCGGTGCCCAGATCAGCCGCGCCAGCGGCTCCACCCCTTGCTCCATCAGCCGGTTGAGGCCTGCCAGGGCGCGATCGAGGATCTGCGTTCCCAGGGTCTGGCCGCAGCGAAGCGGGCCACCGCAGCTGCCGGAATCCAGCCGTGGGGTGAGGCTGGCCAGCAGATTGCCCTGCAGCGGCACAGTCCGCTCACTCAGCCGCAGCATGTAGGGCACATGCACGAAGCTGGTGGCGCCGCCGCTGATCCAGTTGGCGTCCTCGTCGCTGAAGCCCTTCACCCCCGGAATGATCAGACGGCTCTTGGAGGCGTGATCCGGCAGGTAAGCGGCCCGCAGGCCCCGCTGACGGGCCAGGGAGCGGGTCTGCTCCAATGTCAGGCCGTCGCGGCTCATCAGCACCTCCAGCCGGCCGTCGCTGCGAAGGCCGATCAGCATGCGGATCCGAGGCAGGAAATAACGGATCTGCTGGCCCATCGAGATGCTGTAGGCCCCGCGGTACTCCGGCGGTGGGGCCTCCAGGTCGTTGTAGACGCTGTGCAGGCCACCGATGAAGCTGTCGTACTGGGCGGCTCGCTGGGGCGTGAGCTCGCCGTAGCCGAAGTCAACCCGTCCGTCGTGCCGGATGCCGATGAAGGCGCGCTGGCGGGCGGCGGTGCGGTTGCGGCCGCGCCAGACCCGTTCGCCGAGCTTGATATCCCCCAGCGGCACGGTGATCTCCTGGCCGCTGTTGTTGACATGCCGCTCGTACATCGGCCCGGAGATGTAGGCCAGGGCAGCGGCGTCGTTGTAAGCATCCTGCTCGCGGTCCCAGCCCTCCAGAAGATCCAGCCGCACCTTGCGCGGATCGAAATCCAGGGCGTACGCCTGCGCATCCGGCTGGTAGCGAAAGCCGCGGCTGCTGCCGGCCGCCGCCGCTGCTGCCGCTTTCGAGTCTGTGCGCTGGCTTTCGGGCAGCGGTGGTGCAATCGCCACAAGAAAAGCCACGGCGCCAGCGGGCACGCCGATGGTCAGCCAGCGCTTGCGCCACCACCAGGGCCTCGGGTCCGGCAACGACGGAGCCTCGCGGGCTGCGCTCTGTGGCGAAGTGGCGCGAGTCAGAGGGCCGAGTAAGGCGGCCGCAAATCTACGGGGCTTTCTCACCGGCGCCATGTTTGCTGCGCTTCATGGCAGGGCCAGCACCTGGTCGTCCGCCACCACCCAGCGCTGCAGCTCTCGGGCGCAGGGATGGCCGCCGGTGAGGTCACCGAAGGCCGGCAGCTGCAGCTGCCTTCGCTGCCGGTCGAACCCGAAGCAGGGCAGCCGCAGCCGGTCGGCGCCGCCGCCGAGCAGTGCCACGGGATGGAGGTGACCGCAGAGGTTGAGCTGCTCAGAACCGGGCGCTTGCTGCGGCATATGGCTCAGCCAGAGCGGGCCGCAGCCTTGGGACGACTCCGCCGGCAGCCGCGCCAGCCAGCTGCCGGCCTCATGGTTGCCGCCCACCAGCTGCAGCGGGCAGCCCAGCAACTCCGGCAGCGCGCTTAGCTTCTGGCGGAGCTCGCCGGTGAGGCCCAGGCGGCTGTGGATCAGATCTCCGAGCACCACCACCCGCTGCGGCCTCAGGCCATGGGCCAGCGTCAGCAGACGGTTGAGATTGGCCAGGTCGCCATCGCTGGGCAGGGGAATGCCGCTGGCCTGGAAGCACTCCGCCTTGCCCAGATGGACATCCGCTAGCAGCAGCAGCCCCTGGGCCGGATCCCAGACAGCGCGCTCCGGCAGCAGCTCCAGGCGGTGACCATGCCAGTGAAGCTCCGCGGCTCCCGGCCAGGCCCGGCCGGCCCCGCTCACCGCTGCCCCATGGCCTGCTGGTAGGCAGGGCGCTGCTGGGTGGCGGCGATCGTGGCTTGCACGTTCGGATAAGGGCTGAGGTCGATCTGGGGGAAGAAGATCGGCAGATAGGCCAGATAGGCGTTCACGGCGCAGTCGGCCACGCCCCAGTCGCTGCCGATCAGGGGATGTCCGCCGGCCAGCAGCCCATCGAGCACCGTCATCAGCCGGGGAAACTCGCGCTCGCGGTTGCTCGGCACGAACAGAGCTGTGGCCAGGGTGGCATTGGCGAACAGCACCCACTGCTGGGCCAGGGCCCGCTCGGCGGCTGTGCGGCACTCACCGCCGTGGCGTTCGGCCAGATAGAGCAGGATCGCGCCGCTCTCGAACAGCTGCACCCGCCCGCCGGGAAGGCCCGGGTCCTCCTCCACCAGGGCCGGCACCTTGCCGAACGGGTTGATGCGTGTGAAGGGTTCGCAGCGGTGCTCACCCGCCTCCAGATCCAGCTGGTGCCACGCGTAGGCGATGCCCTTCTCTTCCATGTACCAGCGCGGCATCGAGGCGCGGCTGCGGGCACCGCCGTAGAGGGTGAGGGTCATCGCAGGGGAAGGAGATCGCTCGACGCGCCAGTATCGGCTCAGACCCGGTGCTGCTGCGTTGCGGCCTCGGCATCACACTGGAGAACACTGCCGACGCCTCCGTGAGCTCAGCACCGCTGGAGTCACCGTTGCGACAGCCGGCCGAGCTGCTGCGGCTGGCGCCGCTGCTGGTGGGTCGGGCCCGGCGCGGCGTGGTTGGCAGCAGTCGTTATGCCCGCAGCCTGCGCGAGTCCGTGAGGCTCGCCGCCGCTGATGTCACGGCACGGCCGGTGCTGATCAGCGGAGAGCCCGGCCTAGAGAAGGACAACCTGGCTGCCCTGATCCACTTCGGCTCCGCCGCTCGCCACCAGCTGATGCTGCAGCTCGATGGTGCCCTGTTGCGGCCTGATGGATCCGATCTGTTCGGCACCGTGGCCGACGACTCTGAACGACCGCTGCTGGAACTGCTTGCTCGCGGCGCCCTGCTGATCGACAAGCTCGATCAGGTGCCGGTCGACCTGCGGCCTCTGCTGCTGCATCTGGCCCAGACCGGTCAATGGCGGCCCGCCTGTTCCGATGGTGATGCCGCCGGCCCCTGGCGTCATTTTCCCGGCCGTGTGTTCTTCACCGCGGAGCAGGCAACGCCGGCCTTTGATCGTGCCTGCAGCCTGATCCGCGTGCCGCCCCTGCGGGTGCGGCGCCAGGATCTGGGCGAATGGCTCCGCTACGGCGTGCGTCAGCGCAGCCGCAAGCTCGGCTGGCCCCATCCCCCGGAGGTCCCGGAGGCGGTGGTCAAGCGGCTGCAGAGCTACGACTTCCCCAACAATCTGCGCGAGCTCGAGACGCTGATTTACCGCGCCCTGCAACAGGTGCGGCGCCAGGGGGGGACCAACGGACAGGCCGCCTGGCCTGCACTCCTGCCGGAGGATGTGTTCTGGACGTCGCCCCGCCAGCAGCGCCTGCGCTTTGACATCTGGCGCTGGAAGCCTCGCCTCAGGGAGTGGATGCGGGCGCCATGGCTCTGGAACACGCTCCTGTACGGGCTGGTGAGCTGGCTGTTTGTGCTGGTCAACCTCTGGCTGTGGCTGGGGCCGCAGGATCGCGACCACAACGGTGCCCTCAATCTGTTCTGGGCCTGGTGGTGGCCGCTGATCCTGCTGGGTTTTCCCTTGGTGGGCCGGCTGTGGTGCTCCTTCTGCCCGTTCATGGTCTGGGGGGAGATCACCCAGCGGGCGGCGCGGGCCCTCGGCTGGCAGCCGGCCCGCTGGCCGCGCGGCAACAGCGACGACTGGGCCTCGCCGCTGCTGGCGGCGGGCTTCGCCCTGATCCTGCTCTGGGAGGAGGTGTGGAACCTGCAGAACACCGCCTGGCTGAGCAGCTGCCTGCTGCTGCTGATCACTGCCGGTGCGGTGATCGGCTCGCTGCGCTTCGAGAAGCGGTTCTGGTGCCGCTACCTCTGTCCGGTGGGCGGCATGAACGGCCTGTTCGCCAAGTTGTCGGTGCTGGAGCTGCGCGCTCAGGTGGGCACCTGCAGCGGCAGCTGCAGCAGCTACGCCTGCTTCAAGGGTGGTCCCGCTGACGGCGAAGGGCTGACCACGGGGGGGTGTCCGCTCGGCACCCATCCCGCCCACCTGGCTGACAACCGCAACTGTGTGCTCTGCCTCACCTGCGCCCAGGCCTGTCCGCATCGCTCGGTGCAGCTGGCCCTTCGGCCGCCGGCGGCTGATCTGCAGCGCGAGATGGATACCCCCGTGGGCGAACCCGGCCTGATCCTGGTGCTCGCGGGGGATCTCTGTCTGCACCAGGCCCAGCGTCTGCTGGGTTGGCTACCGCTGGCCCCCGCCAGCCTGGTGGCCGGCCCCCTGCTGCCTCGCCTCGCCTTCGCAACCCTCGCCCTGGCCCTGCCGTCGGCCCTGTTTCTGCTGGCGCGGCCCTTCTTTTCGGCGCCGCGGCTGCGCCGCACGCTCTACGGCCTGCTGCCGCTGCTGTGGGCGCTGTTGCTGGCTCGCCACCTGCCGATCGGCATGGCGGAGGCTGGGGCGGTGCTGCCGGTGAGCTTCGCGCCGCTGGTCGGCGCTGGCGATACAGGCTGGCTTGACACCTGGCTCGTCACCTGGCTGGCCGCTTTGCCGGCCTGGCGTGCCGATTCGCATGTGATCGCCTTCTGTCAGAGCGCTGCGGTGCTGCTGGGTTGGTTGGCTGCCGTGGTGGTGCTGCGGCGGCTGCTGGCCAACAACCGGGCGGCCTGGCTCGGCGCCTCGGCCCTGGCGCTGCTGCTGGCGTGCTGCGGCCGCTGGCTGGTGGCCGCCTGACGGACTGCTGCTCCCGCGCCGTTCCCCTTTGTCCCGTTACTGGCGGCGACATAGGCGTTGGATGTCGCTCCAGCTGTAGAGGCTGCGCGAGTCGCTGCTGCCCACCTCCGCTGGTTGATGGGCCCGGGTGAGGAGCTGGGCGCTGCCGATCCGATCGGCGAGAGCCACCTGCTCGGACCCATGGGCGCGCTGCCAGGCGAGGCAGTCATGGCGCAGGTCTTCCGACCTGGCGGCCCCCGGTTGCAACAGCAAGAGCAGCAGCAGCGCCAGCGACCCCGGCAACAGGTGTGTCAGCGGCATGGAAGCGTCAGGGGCTGGAGCGCAGCGCTGATCAGAGCGGACCGGGCGCCATCAGTCAGCGGAGCGCGGGCCGGTCCAGCAGCCGGATGGGATCCGCTGGACATGCCGCACCTGCCGCGCCCGCCCCACGTACACCCACACCGTCCGTCCGTCGGCCAGGGCGTGGGCCTGGCGCTGGTAGAGGCGCGGCGCCCCTTCGAAGCGGTCAAGACGTTCCAGCAAGGCGGCGCCGACGGCGTAGACCTCTCCCTCCAGTGAGCAGGTTGCGTCGCCGTTGGCGATGGCCATCGGGAACGGGCCGAGGTCGTACAGCGCCAGTCCGACCAGGGTCGCCGTTCCCAGCCAGCGGCCGCCCTCGAGCACGTGGTGATTGGCCTGGCCCCGTTTGAGACTGCCGTACACGAACACCAGGGCGGCAGAATCAGCGTCTTCCGCGTTGGCCGCCATGACGATTGCCTTGTTGATTGCCCTGGCCGGTTCGCTGGCGCTGATGGCTGTGATCGTGCGCCGTCTCGAACGCACCTGATCGCGCATCAGCTGCCGCCGTGAGGATCTCGATCACCGCATCGGCGTTGACGGTGCGGATCACGCCGGTGTCGACGCAGGCGATCTGAAACAGGGAATTGGCGTTGCAGCGGGCGCCCCCTTCGGCGTGGATGACTTGCCCCAGCCACCAGTCGACAGCCAGATCACCGCAGGCCTGCACCGCCACCAGATCCCCCACGCGCACCGCCAGAAAGCGGGGTTGCTGCTGCTGCCCCATCGAGCCCTGCTCTGCGTGGTGCCGTTCTAGCTGGCGCTTCCGGCCACGGCGATCGCTCCGCCGCCTCGATGTTTGGCCTGGTACATGGCGTTGTCGGCGGCATCCAGCAGACCGTCGGCATCCTCGGCATGCTCCGGCCAGCAGGCCACGCCGATGCTGGCCCCGATCTTGATCCCAGAGGGCAGATCGGGATAGGGCTCCTGCAGGCTGAGCAGGAGCTTCTCGGCCAGGCTCAGCAGCTGGGCCAGATCCTCCACCTCGGGCACCAGCAACACGAACTCATCACCCCCTTGCCGGCAGAGCGTGTCGCTCTTGCGGATGCTGCTCAGCAGCCGGTTGGCCACCGCCTGCAGCAGGCAAGCGCCGGTTCCATGGCCGAAGTGATCGTTGACAGGTTTGAAGCCGTCCAGGTCGAGAAACAGCAGACCCACCCGCCGTCCTTGGCGTGCAGCCAGAGCCAGGCTGCGGTTGAGCGCCTCCATCAACAGCGTTCGGTTGGCCAGACCCGTGAGCTGGTCGTGGGTGGCCAGATGCCGCATCTCCTCCTGCTGGCTGTATCGCTCGGTGACATCCCGCAGCAGTCCGACGAAGTTGACGATCTGCTCCTTGTTGTCGAGCACCGCCGTGATCGTCAGGTCGTGCCGTCGGATCTGACCGGTGCGATGGCGGTTCCAGATCTCTCCGCTCCAGTGGCCGTTCCGGATGATCGCTTCCCACATCTCGCAGTAGAACTCCTGATCGTGGCGGCCGGATCGGAGAAGGTTGGATTTGTGACCGCGGCATTCCTGCAGGGCGTAGCCGCTGATCCGGGTGAAGGCCGGGTTGACGCGGATGATGATGCCGTCTGGGTCGGTCACCACGATCCCCACCGGGCTGTTGTCAAACACCACGCTGGCCAGCGCGCGCTCACTGGTTGCCGCCTGTTCGCCGGCCAGCGCGGCCTGCAGGCGGAGGTGGTTCGTTACCAGGCGCAGCGTGATCAGTGCCAGTAGGACGCTCAGGCTGAGGCCCAGCAGCGCCATCAGCAGCAGCTCTCGGCTCCAGCCGCCGGGGCTCACCCTGCGGTGATCGATTTGGATGCCGATCAGCCAGGTGCGCTTGGCTACCATCACCTTCAGCCAGGTGGGATGGGTCAGCCGCGCGCTGCCGTCGAGGCCGAGGTTGTCGAACAACAGCCGATTACGGCGCGGTTGGTTGCCGTCGTAGATCAGCACGCCGGTGCCGATCTTGTCGGGATTTTTCACATCCGACAGGGCATTGTTGATCAGATCGCCCATGCGCAGGGGTGAGTAGGCCCAGCCGCGCAGACGACGCAATCGATCCTGAGGCGATAGAAACCTGTCGTTCGGGTTCTCGTAGATCGGCACATAGAGAAGGGTGCCGGCCTGTGGCAGAACATTGATCTCCTGCACGAGACGCACCGGGCCGGTGAGAGCCGGTTCGCCGGTGCTGGCGGCCATCTGCATGGCGCTGCGTCGCACCGTCTCGGAATACATGTCGAAGCCGATGGCCCGTTGGTTGCGCCAGTCATCCGGCTGGAGATAAACGATTGCCGTTGTCAGCGCTCTTGGCCCGGCTGGTCGGATGCGGAAGTCCGGTTGCCCATCGCGGCGGATCTCGGCCTCGAAGGCGAGCACGTCGTTGCCGGGCACCACCGCCGCGAAGCTCACGCCCTGGATGCCCTTGAGGTTCTCACCATGGCTGATCAGAGACTGGGCGAATCGGGTGAATTCGTCGCGGGTGACCCTCTCGGATGCGTTGAAGAGCCCCACCGTGGCATCGAGCATGGCGATGTTGGTCCCGAGCCGCGCCTCGATCCCTTCGATGATGTCCGTGGCGAGTGTGCGCTCGATCCGCTCATGTTCCAGCTGCTTGTAGTGACGCTCGCTGTTGCAGAACAACGTTGTCGTCAGCAGTCCGCCCAGAAGCACCAGCCAGGGCAGTGCCCTGGGGTCAGGGCGGGTGCGCAGGCGCTGGCGGAGCCAGCCGGTGGGGCGCAGCGTTGTCACGATCGACCCCAATCCCGGTTCGTCGGTGCTGGTCATGATCAGACCGATCGCGGGTCTGTGCAGAACATCCCTGCAGCATTGTCATTGGTCTCACCGCTGTGGATCCTGCGCTTCTGATCCCTTCGGCTCATCCCAGAGCTTCCGCCCGCTGCGCCTCGCTGATCAGCCGCTGCACCCGCTCCAGCAGCGATTCATTGCTCAGGCGGTTGTTCAGCCGTTCCACCAGCAGCGGAAAGGCCAGGGGGCCGGGGCGGGGGATGCGCTCCAGCCGCCACTGGCTGGATGCCATTCGTTCCAGGGCGGCCTGCAGCCGGTGCCGCTCCAGCTGCTCCTCGAGCACTTCACGGCGGGCCTGCTCCAGCAGCAGGTGATCGGGCTCGTGCTTCCGGAACACATCGAACAGCAGCGCTGCGCTGATCTGCAGTTGGCCGCCTGTCTTGTTCTGCCCGGGCATGCTCTGGCTGATCAGGCCGCTCACCTGAGCGATGGCACGGAAGCGCCGGCGGCAGAGCTCGGAGAGGTTCACCGCCTGCTCCAGGTCGGCATCAAGGTGCTCCACGTCGAGCAATGCATCGCCATGCAGCTCGATCAGCTCCTCGAAGGGATACCCCTTCGGCGCGAGGAGCTCAAAGCCGTAATCGTTCACCGACACGGTGATCGTGCTGGCGCGGTGGCGTGCCAGCCGCCAGGCCCAGAGAAAACCGAGGCCTTCGTGTACGAAGCGCCCCTCGAAGGGGTAGACGAACAGGTGGCTGCCCTCGCGGCTGCGGCACACCTCCAGCAGAAGCTGATCGGCTTTTGGCAGGCAGGAGAGATCCGCCTGGCGTTGCAGCAGCGGTTCGAGGGCCTGCAGTTCGGGACTGTCGAGCTCCACCTCGTCGGCCAGGGCGCGGGCGCAGCGGTCCACCTCATCGCGCAGCTGCTGGCTGAGCAGGTCGGAGAGGGCCATCTGGCCGCCGGCCCAGGCGGGCACGGTGGAGCTCTTGCGGGTGGTGGCCTTCACCTGAGCGGTCATCTCCCGCAGGCGCACGAACTCCAGCTGGCGGCCGGCGAAGAAGAACACATCCCCGGGTTTGAGCCGTGAGATGAAGGCCTCTTCCACATGGCCCAGCACGGCACCGCGCACGAAGCGCACGGTCACGGCGCGATCGGCGGTGATGGTGCCGATGTTGAAGCGGTGCAGGCGGGCAATGGCCTTGTCGAGCACGCGGTAGCGGTAGGGGGCGCCTTCGGCGGAAGGCTCGTCGCTGCCGGGTTCGCAGCGCACCAGCTTGCGGTAGCGCGGATAGGCGCCCAGGCAGGCGCCACCGTGCTCAAGCATCTGCAGGCACCACTGCCAGTGGGCATCGCTGAGCGAGCGGAAGCTCCAGCAGCGGCGCACCGTGGCCAGCTCGGCAGCGGGCTCGAAGCCCGGGCCGCAGGCCAGCGTGGTGAGGTGCTGCAGCAGCACATCGAGGGGCAGTAGCGGTGGGCGGCGGTGTTCCACCAGCCCCTCGCTCAGTCCGCGGCGCATGGCGCTCACCTCCAGCAGCTCCAGGGCGTTGGTGGGCATGAACAGCACCTGGGAGGTACCGCCGGGGCAGTGGGCGCTGCGGCCGGCCCGCTGCAGCAGCCGCGCCAGGTTCTTGGCCGAGCCGATCTGCACCACCCGCTCCACCGGCTGGAAGTCAACCCCCAGGTCGAGCGAGCTGGTGCACACCACCCAGCGCAGCGCGCCGCTCTTCACCCGTGCCTCGATCGCCTCGCGCTCGCTGCGGTCGATGGCGCTGTGGTGCAGGGCCAGGGCGTCCTCCATCTCCGGGCAGGCGAAGCGCAGGCACTGGTGCCAGCGTTCGGCCTGGTTGCGGGTGTTGGTGAACAGCAGCGTGCTCACGGCCGGATCCAGTCCGGCCACCAACCGCTCATACATGCGCAGCCCCAGGTGGCCGCCCCAGGGAAAGCCGTCGATCGTCTCCGGCAGCAGGCTGCGGATGGCGGTGTCGCGCTGCAGAGCCGCGGTGATGATGCGGGGGGATGCGTTGGCACAGAGGCCAAGTCCGGGGCCAAGGGCGGCGTGGGCGGCCTCCTCGAGGTTGCCGATGGTGGCGCTGATCGCCCACGTGCGCAGGCCGGGTCGCAGCCGCCGCAGCCAGCTCAGGCAGAGCTCGCACTGGTTGCCGCGCTTGCTGCCCATCAGCTCGTGCCATTCGTCGAGCACCACGGCCTGCAGGCCGGCGAACAGCTGCGGCGCCTTGGGGTTGGCCAGCAGCACCGACAGCGACTCGGGCGTGGTGATCAGGATCTCGGGGGGAGTGCGCAGCTGCTTGGTGCGTTCATGGCTGCTGGTGTCGCCATTGCGGATGCCCACCCGCAGCGGCCAGCCCATGGCCTGGATCGGCTCCTCGATCGCCAGGGCAAGATCGCGGCTGAGGGCCCGCAGCGGCGTGATCACCAGCAGGTGCAGGCGGCCTGGGGCCTGGGCGGCGCTGCGCCGTTCGGCCAGCAGTTCGGCGATCGGGCCCATCACAGCGGCGTAGGTCTTGCCTGAGCCGGTGGGCACCTGCAACAGGCCGCTCTCGCCTTCCAGGTAGGCCTGCCAGCACTCGCGCTGAAAGGCCATCGGCGTCCAGCCCTGGTGGCTGAACCAGGCCTCGATCGGCGCCAGCGGGGTCATGCCTGTGCCTCCAGTAGGGCCAGGGCGCTGGCCAGGCTGTCGGCTTCGCTGGCCGGCTTGTCGCGGCGCCAGCGGGCGATGCGGGGGAAGCGCACGGCGATGCCGCACTTGTGGCGGCGCGAGCGCTGCAGCCCTTCAAAGGCCAGTTCGAACACCTGCAGTGGCTGCACGGAGCGCACCGGCCCGAACCGCTCGGTGGTGTGGGCACGGATCCAGCGATCCAGTTCGCGGATCTCGCTGTCGTCGAGGCCGGAGTAGGCCTTGGCGAAGGTCACCAGCTGGCCGCCGCCGGCTGGGTCGCCGTCCCAGAGGCCGAAGCTGTAATCGGTGTAGAGGTTGGCGCGGCGTCCGCTGCCGGCCTGGGCGTAGAGCAGCACCGCATCCAGCCGCAGCGGCTCGAGCTTGTGCTTCCACCAGAAGCCCCGCTTGCGCCCCACCAGATAGGGGGAGTCGAGGGCCTTGAGCATCAGCCCTTCGGCGCTGCGGCTGCGGGCCTGATCGCGCAGGTCGTCGAGCCCGCTCCAGTGCTCCAGCACCTCGGTGCCGGAGAGCTGCAGTCGCCCTGCCAGGGGGCCATCGCCGCAGCTCCGGAGCCATTGGCGGTGCAACGTCTCCAGCCGCTGGCGGCGCTGCTGCAGTGGCAGCTCGCGCAGATCCTCTCCCCCCTGCTCCAGCAGGTCGTAGGCGATGAAGCAGGCCGGGCACTCCCGCTGCAGCGCCGCGCTGGGTGCCTTGCGTCCCAGCCGCCGCTGCAGGCTGGCGAAGGGTTCGGGGCGCGGCTCACCGCGGCGCCAGATGATCACCTCGCCATCGAGCACCGTGGCCTCTGGCAACGCGGCCGCCAAGGCGATCAGCTCCGGGAAGGCGTCGTTGATCAGGTCCTCACCGCGGCTCCAGAGGCTGCAGCCGGCCTTGCGGTGGATCAGTTGGCCGCGGATGCCATCCCACTTCCACTCCACCTGCCAGCTGCCGGGTGCGGTGGGCTCCAGCTGGCCGGGCTCCAGCGGACTGGCCAGAAAGAAGGGATAGGGCCGCGTGCGCAGTTCCTGCCCCTGCTCCGCCGGCAGCAGCAGGGTGGTGAACGCCTCGGCGCTGGGCTCGAAGCCCCCCATCAGCCGGTGGGCCAGCAACGCCTCCTCCAGGTCTGCGCTGCGGGCGAGGGCCCGCGTCACCAGCCCGGTGGACACCCCCACCCGGAAGCCGCCGGTGAGCAGCTTGTTCACCAGCAGCAGGTGGTCTGCCGGCAGTGCTGCCCAGCAGACGCCCACGGCCGCGGCCTGCTCTTCCCCTTGCAATGCCGCCAGCCGCGGCAGACGCTGCTCCATCCACTGATGCAGCGGCACCTGGCTGGCCTGATTGGCCGCGGCATCTTGGGGGGGCTCTGCCTCCAATCCCGATGGACGGGCCTGCTGCCACAGCAGCGCCACGGTTTCGGCCGAATCACCCACCTGGCTGTGGCAGGCCTCGAACAGCCAGTCCGGCAGCCCGGTGGCCTGCAGGCAGATCTCCCGCAACCGCCGGCCGGTGATCAGCCGCCGGCGCCGCTTGCCCAGCAGCAGGGCCAGCGCCCAGGCGGCATCGGCCGGATCGGCACTGCGGAAATAGTGCTCCAGCGCCTCGAGCTTGGCGCCGGTTCGGGTGGTGCCATCGAGCTGGCTGAACAGGGCGCTGAACCGGTTCATGGCGGCTCACCATCTCCCTCGAAGCGCTCCGCCTCGAAGGCCCCCTCCAGCGGTGCGGCGCTGAGGCCTTCCACCTCGCGCAGGTAGCGGGCCAGCACGCTGCTCTGGCCGTGGGTCACGTACACCTGGCGGGCGCGGCTGTCGCGCACGGTCTGCAGCAGGCCGGGCCAGTCGGCGTGATCGCTGAGCACGAAGCCGCGGCCGGTGCCACGGCGGCGGCGGGCACCGCGCACTGCCATCCAGCCGCTCACAAAAGCGCTCTGCGCCTGGGCGAGTCCGCGCAGGCCACGGCCCCGCATGGCCCCCGGTGGGGCGATCACCAACCGGCCGGCCAGGCTCTCGCCCCGCGGCAGCTCCGCCAGGGGCCTGGTGGGAGGCATCGCCACTCCCGCCTGGCGGTAGGGCTCCATCAGCCGCTGCACTGACCCATGCAGCAGCACCTCTTCCTCCACCCCCAGCCCGGCCAGTTCCGCCAGCACCCGCTGGGCCTTGCCGAAGGCGTAGCAGAGCAGGAGCGAGGGCCGATCCGGGGCGCTGCGCCACCAGCGCACGATCTCGGCCGCCACGGCCGCACCGCTCTGCCAGCGGTAGATCGGCAGGCCGAAGGTGGCCTCGCTGATCAGCACATCGGCCTGCACGGGCTCAAAGGGCGCGCAGCTGGGGTCGGCGCAACGTTTGTAGTCGCCGCTCACCAGCCAGCTCTCGCCGCTTGCCTCGATTCGGATCTGGGCCGAACCCAGCACATGGCCGGCGGAATGAAACGACACGCGCGCGTCGCCGATGCGGTGCAACTGGCCGTAGTCCACCGGCAGGAGGCGGATGCCGCTGCCCAGCCGCTCCCGCAGGATGCCTTCACTGCTGCCGACCGCCCAGTACTCGCCGCAGCCGGGCCGGGCGTGGTCGGCATGGGCGTGGGTGATCAGGGCCCGCGGCACTGGCCGCCAGGGATCGATCCAGGCCTGGGCGGCCCTGCAGAACAGGCCCTCGGGGGTGAGGGTCAGCAGGGAATCCGGTGGGAGCATCCACGGCGCTGGGGTGCGGCGATTGTGGCGAGCGCCACGGGTGGGCGTTGACGCTTCCCCTGCCCGTCCTTAGCCAGGGGTGGATTCCTGCAAGCGGCCGCCATGTCCCTGGACGATTTTCGCGAGGAGCTGATCGCTACGGCTGCGGCCCTGGCGGCGCCCGGCACCGGCCTGCTGGCGGCCGATGAATCCACCGGCACGATCGGCAAGCGCTTCGCGGCGATCGGCCTCGAGAACAGCGAGGCCAACCGCCGCGCCTACCGCAGCCTGCTGGCCACTAGCGCTGGCCTGAACGGGAGCATCTCCGGCGTGATCCTGTTCGAGGAAACCCTGGTTCAGGAGGCTGACCCCGCCATCGCCGGCGCCGAGGGTGTGCGGATCACGGAGCTGTTCCAGCAGCAGGGGATCGTGCCCGGCATCAAGGTGGATCAGGGGGTGGAACCGCTGGCTGGTGGTCTGGCTGGGGAGAGCTGGTGCACCGGCCTCAAGGGGTTGGCGGAGCGGGCGGCGCGCTACTACGCCGCTGGGGCCCGCTTTGCCAAATGGCGGGCGGTGCTGCAGATCAGTGCCGGAGGCTGCCCTTCGGAGCTGGCGGTGCGTGAGAACGCCTGGGGGCTGGCCCGCTATGCCCGCACCGTGCAGGAGCAGGGGCTGGTGCCGATCGTTGAGCCGGAGATCCTGATGGATGGCGACCACGACATCGTCACCTCCGCCGCTGTGCAGGAGTGGGTGCTGCGGACCGTCTATGAGGCCCTGGCGCTCAACGGCGTGCTGCTGGAGGGCAGCCTGCTCAAGCCCTCGATGACCCTTGCCGGCGCCGACTGCCCGCAACGCCCCAGTGCCGAGGAGGTGGGGGCGTTCACGGCGCGCACCCTCAGCCGCACGGTGCCCGCGGCCGTGCCGGCGATCCTGTTCCTCAGTGGTGGCCTCAGCGAGGAGGACGCCAGCCTCTGCCTCAACGCCATCAACCAGGCCGCCGCCGGCAGCGCCCCCTGGCATCTGGGCTTCTCGTTCGGCCGGGCCCTGCAGCACTCCTGCCTCCAGCACTGGGGCGGCACCGATGTGGTTGCCGGCCAGGCGGCCCTGCTGGCCCGGGCGCGCGCGAACGGCGCCGCCAGCCGCGGCGTCTACGCGGCCGGTTCTGAACCCTCGGACGACGCCAGCCTGTTCGTGGCCAACTACAGCTACTGAGCGACGAACTCAGCGGCTCATCGCCAGCATTTTCTGGATCGGTTCCAGCGCCCGCTGGCGCAGCGCCTCATCCAGTTCGATCGCCGGGGCCATGGTGTGCAGGCAATGCCACAGCTTCTCGAGCGTGTTGAGCCGCATGTAGGGGCAGGCGTTGCAGCTGCAGCCATCGGCGCCCGGCACCTCGAAGAACTGCTTGGCCGGCACGGCCTTGCGCATCTGGTGCAGGATGCCCGGCTCGGTGAGCACGATGAAGCTCTCTGCGGGGCTGGCCTCGGCGCGGTGCAGCAGCTTGCTGGTGGAGCCGATGAAATCCGCCAGATCCAGTAGATGCTGCTGGCATTCGGGGTGGGCCAGCACCTCGGCGCCAGGGTGCTCCAGCTTGAGCTGCAGCAGCGCCTGCTCACTGAAGGTTTCGTGCACGATGCAGCTGCCCGGCCAGAGGGTGAGTTCGCGGCCGCTCTGGCGCTGCACCCAGCGGCCCAGGTTCTGATCCGGGGCAAACAGGATCGGCCGATCCGCCGGCAGCTGCTGCACCAGATCCACGGCGTTGCTGCTGGTGCAGATGAGGTCGCTCTGGGCCTTCACCGACGCCGAGCAGTTGATGTAGCTCACCACTAGATGGTCGGGGTGCTCGGCGCGGAAGCGCGCGAAGGCATCGGCCGGGCAGGCGTCCGCCAGGCTGCAGCCGGCCTCCAGATCAGGCAGCAGCACGGTTTTGCCCGGGCTGAGGATCTTGGCCGTCTCGGCCATGAAGTGCACGCCGCAGAACACGATCACCTCGGCGTCGGTGGCGGCGGCCTTGCGGGAGAGCTCGAGTGAATCGCCGATGAAATCAGCGATGTCCTGAATTTCAGGCTGCTGGTAGTAGTGCGCCAGGATCACCGCCTTGCGCTGCTGCTGCAGCGCTCGGATCGCCGCCGGCAGATCAGCTGTGGCAGGGCTGTCGCTGCCGGCACTGGGATCTGTGTGCTGCGCTGCCGCGAAAACCAACCGCTACCCCATGTGATGCAGGATGGTGAGAGCCTAGGCATCGGCTTGGCAGAGCTTCGCATCGCCATCGCCGGTGATCTACACGGCCAGTGGGACAACTCCGATGAGGAGCTGCTGCGTCTTCTGGCGCCCGACGCCCTGTTGGTGGTGGGCGATCTCAGTGATGGCAACCGCCGCATTCCGGCCCGGTTGGCGGCGCTGGATCTGCCCGTGGCCTGCATCCTCGGCAACCACGACACCGGCCGCGACTCCAGTGGCCGCACCTTGCGCCGTCAGCTTGATGCCCTCGGGGATCGGCATTGCGGCTGGGGCCTTCGGGAGCTCCATCCCCCCGGGCTTTCCGTGGTGGGCGGCCGCCCCGCCAGTGCCGGAGGCGGCTTCCATCTCAACAGCGGTGCCACCGCCGTGTTCGGACCGGTGAGCCTGGAGGATTCGGTTCAGCGCATCACCGCGGCCGCACTGGCGGCCGATCCGCTGCTGCCGCTGATCCTGCTGGCCCACAGCGGCCCCAGCGGTCTTGGCAGCGCCGCCGCCGACCCCTGCGGCCGCGACTGGAAACCTCCCGCCTGCGACTGGGGCGATCAGGATCTGGCCCTGGCTATTGATCGCATCCGCCGCCATCGCCCACTGCCCCTTGTGGTGTTCGGCCACATGCACCACCGCTTGCGTCGTGGTGCGGGGGATCGCCTGAGTTTCTGCATCGATCGGGCCGGTACCGCCTATCTCAACAGCGCCTGCGTGCCACGGCACGGGCTGGATCCCCAGGGACGCTCCCTGCGCCACTTCAGCTGGGTGGAGCTCAGCGACGGCGTGCTGCAGGAGGTGAGCCACCGCTGGTACAGCCCCGCCGGCGACCTGCTCTATCGCCAGACCCTGCATCGCAGCCTGGAGCTGCAGGCGTGCTGATTCATGCCTGCGTCAGCGGCCATGGCTATGGCCACGGCTCGCGGGTGGCCTCGGTGCTCACGGCCCTGCACGTTCTGGAGCCGAGCTGGCGTCTGGTGCTGTCCACCTCCCTGCCGCGCTCCTTTCTCGAGCTTGCCTTCGGTCCTGTGCCGTTTGAGCTGCGATCCTGCCGCTGGGATGTGGGCGTGATCCAGGCGGATGCCCTTGGTGCGGACGGCCCGGCCACCCTGAACGCCCACGAGCAGCTGGAGCGGGATCTGCCGGCGCAGCTGGAGCGCGAGGTCGCCTGGATCCGCAGCCAGGGTGAACCGCTGCTGCTGCTCGGGGATGTGCCGCCCGCGGCCGCGGAGCTGGCCCAACGGCTGGCGGCGCCACTGGTGTGGATGGGGAACTTCGGCTGGGATGCCATCTACCGCCCCATGGGCGGTGCCTTCGGCGCATTGGCTGATCGGGCTCACGCCGCCTACCGCCTTGGTGATGCCTTGATTCAGTGCCCTCTGGCCATGCCGATGCCCTGGGATCTGCCCGTCACTGCTGTGGGCCTCACGGCCGGTCGGCCGCGTCACCGCCCGGAAGCCCTGCGTGAGCGCCTGCAGCTCAGCGAGCCGCGGGAGGGCACGGTGATGGTGGCCTTCGGCGGGCTCGGCCTTGCGCTCGATTCCGCTCCGTTTGCGCGCTGGCCCGAGCATCAGTTCCTGGTGAGTGATCCGGCCCTTGCCGCGGCTGTGCGCAACGCCGTCCTCATCCCAGCGGATCTACGGCCGCTTGAGCTGTTGCCGCTCTGCGGCCGGGTGATCACCAAACCGGGCTACAGCACGTTCTGCGAGGCTCTCAGCCTGGGCACCGGCATTCACCTGGTGCAACGCCACGGCTTTGCTGAAGCGCCGGTGCTCGAGGCCGCGTTGCAGCGCCATGGCTGGCACCGTCTGCTCAGCCGCGAGCAGCTCGAACGGGGCGACTGGCAGCTGGATCAGCCTCTACTGCCGCCCAGCACGGGCCCTTTGCCGTCCGGCGGCGAGGTGGACGCTGCGCAGCGGCTGCGGGAGCTTGCCATTGAGCGCAGCCTGCTGCAGGCGCGCTGAGCGGTGCCTCACTGTTGCTGCGACAACAGATCCCGGGCATTTCTGTTGCAAACGCCACCAATTCAGCCGCCCCAAAAGCGTTGCGAACTGTGCAAGTGGGTTCGTGATATTGGTGGACGGTTTTTTGACCGTCCCTAATCCATTGGCGTTCGCGCCGGTTGTTTGACACAATGGCCGCAATCCAAAGCTGATTCAATCGTTTCTTTCCCGGCTTCGCGATTGTTTGACGTTCTGGCTCCATTCATTACCCTTTCTTAACTCCTTTTAAGCCGATCAATCCAACGTCCTTCGCCCCTTTGATTTCAGGGTTTTTGATTGGACGTCCATCGACTTAACCCCCTGTGACGCCAGGCATCTGTCTGGATGTTGCGGCTGTTCTTCGCGCGCTCCTGGTTTGCTGGTTCCCGCTCGATCCTCCTCTTTGTGCTCCGCTCGCAGCGCTTGCCGCCGCGAGTTCCACAGCCCGTCCGGTGTGAGCCTGGTGGCGGTTTTGGCCTCTGTGCTTGCCGCACCAATCGCCCTGCCGGTGGCTGCACGCGCTCAGTCGTACGAGATCGTTGCGCCTCCTGCCCCGTTGGTGGCGTCCGTGCGGGCGGAGTCCGCTCCGGAAGCGCAGCCGGCCATGCCTGCACAGCGCACCAGCCTTGCTCTGCTCAATCCGCAGTCAGCTCCGGCAGCCGCTCGCTACGCCATCACCCCCGAGCGTCGGGCGCTGCTGAACACCATTCGCTTCGCCGAAGGCACCTGGGCCCGCGGTGAGGACATCGGCTATCGGATCATGTTCGGCGGTGGCCTGATGGCAAGCCTTGAGCGCCATCCCGATCGCGTGAACTACTCGGGTGGCTACGCCAGTGCCGCCGCTGGGGCTTACCAGTTCATGCCGTTCACCTGGAACCGCGCCAGCCGCTCCCTGCAGCTCGCTGGCTTCGGCCCCCATGTGCAAGACCAGGCCGCCCTGTTCCTGATCGAGCTCCGTGGTGCCCTGGCGCTGGCTGATCAGGGAGTGTTCAGTCCCGATCTGGCGGCGCGCCTGGCGCCGGAGTGGGCGTCGTTCCCCACCCTCGCAGGCAACAGCTACTACGGACAGCCGGTGCAGCGCTACGCCGTGCTGCGCAGCTTCTATGAGCGCAACCTGGCTGAACTGCGTGCTGCAGCCGGCGGACTGCAGGAGGTGGCCAAGCAGCCTGCCTGCGAACCGGTCGACTCCCTGCGTTGTCGTCTGGAGGCCCTGGAGCGCCTCGGCCCCCGCAGCGTCGCCCAGGGCAGCTGAATCAGCCCTCGCTGTCCCGCAGCCTGGCTTTGCCCACCGTGTTCTGAGCGATCAGGTAGGCCGCCGCGATCGCACCGATGAAGCCGAGGGCATTGCGCAGCAACGGCAGCAGGTCGGGCGTGCGGGTCACGATCGGCGCCACGCCGAACACGCCGAACAGGATCACCCACAGGGGTGAGAGCAGCAGCACCCAGGCCCATTCCACCGTGTGCTCCGGCTTGCGCGGGTAGGCGGCGAAGCCAACGATCAGGCCGCCCAGGATCGAGGTGATCAGCGTGAGGATCCACTGCTCCTGGGGCAGACCGGGCACCACCTGGCAGCCACCGATCTCCAGGCAGCCCTTCACGGTGTGCAGGGCATCCACGATGGCGGCGTCCTGGCCGTTGTCGCGCACGTAGTACTGATTGCCGAAGCGGGTCTGCAGCTCCACCCAGTAGGTGCGCGGCATCAGAGCGAACAGGGCATCACCCACGTTGAAGTTGAGCAGGTTGCCGCCGCGCTCATCGGCGATCAGCAGCAGCGAACGCTCATCGAGGCCCCAGAACTCCTTCACCGCCAGGCCGGGGGTGCGGTCGTACTGGGTGAGCACCCGCAGCTTCCAGCCGCTCACATGCTCGAAATCCTCGAGTTCCGCCTCCAGGGCGGTGCGCTGGGGGTCGGTGAGGATCTTGGCCAGGTCGATCACCGGCGTGGGGTGATCCGGCAGCAGATCGGGGTTGTCGTAGGCCAGAGCAGGCCCGGCTCCCAGCCCCAGCAGCAGCACCAGGGTGAGCGCCAGGCCGGCCAGCCAGCGCAGCAGGTTGCGCGGGGTCGCTGTGCTGCGATTCCGAGGCTGCGCCATCGCTGCGGTGGGCCGATCCATGGCGCCTGCTTCAGTAGCCAGCATTCTCCCTGAGCCGATCGTGCAGCCGTGAGCGCATCCACCAGCCCGTCGCCAGCTCCCGCCTGGCTGGAGGCGCGCCTGCGGGCTGCCGGTGGCGCCGTGCCCTTCCGCACCTATATGGACTGGGCCCTGCACGATCCCGAGCACGGCGCCTACGGCTCCGGCCGGCTGCAGGTGGGACCCCGCGGCGACTTCGCCACGTCGCCCTCACTGGGCCCCGATTTTGCGGCCCTGCTGGCCCCCCAGATCGCCCAGTGGCTGCTGCAGCAACCCGGGGACGGGCCCCTGGCCCTGGTGGAAACCGGCCCCGGCGAAGGCCACCTCGCCCTGCAGTTGGCCGAGGCCCTGGCGGCCCGCTGGCCCGAGCTGGCGGCCCGCACCACGCTGGTGCTGGTGGAGCCCAATGCCGGCATGGCCCAGCGGCAGCGCCGCCTGCTGGCGTCAGAACCGCTGCCCTGCCGCTGGCTGAGCTTCGCTGAACTCGCCGCCTCCCCGCTGGTGGGCGTGATGCTGGCCCACGAGGTGCTCGATGCCCTGGCGGTGGAGCGAATCGAGTGGGACGGGGCACTCTGGCGCCAACAGCTGGTGGCCCTTCACGAGGAGTTGGACGCCCCGCCCTCGCTTCAGCTGGTCCCCGGCGAGCCCCTGGAGCCGCAGGCCCTGTCGCAGCTGGAGCCCCTGGGGCTGCTGCAGCCAGGTCCGCAACGTGCTGCGGGCTTCACCACCGAGCTGCATCCGGGGCTGACCCCCTGGCTGGCGAACGCCGCCGCCGCCCTGGCGGCGGGACAGCTGCTGGTGATCGATTACGCCCACGAAGCCTGGCGCTACTACGGCCCCCAACGCAGCAACGGCACGCTGATGGCCTACCGCCAGCAGCAGGCCTGCGACGATCCGCTGCTGGAGCCTGGCCACTGGGATCTCACGGCACACCTCTGCCTGGAGAGCCTTCAGGCCGCCGCCGAGGCCAGCGGGTGGACGCCCCTTGGCCAGCGGCGCCAGGGTGAAGCCCTGCTGGCTCTGGGGCTGGCGCAGCAGCTCCATGGCCTGCAGCAGAGTGCCGCCGGCGAGCTGCCGGAGCTGCTGCGCCGCCGCGAGGCCCTGCTGCGGCTGGTGGATCCCACCGCCCTCGGCGACTTCCGCTGGATTGCCTTCTGCCGCTCTGGCGTTGCCGATCAGTCCGAACGTGCTCTGCCCGAACGCGCTCAGCCCGAGGCACTGCCGCTGTTCCTGCAGGATCCGCCGCTCGGCTGACGCCTTCGCTGTTCCGCGCCAAGCTGCGGCTCAGGCAAAGGCAGCGGATCGATGGCCAGCGGCGCAACGCCCGGCGACACCACGGCGATGGATCCCCTGCCGGACTCACCCGCCGAGCAGCTGCGCCAGCGCCTCACCCATGGCCGTGGCCGGCTGGCGGTGATCGTTGCCACCTCGAGCGTGTGGCTGATGGATCTGCTGCTGGCCCAGCACCTGGAGCGCGACCAGGCGATTGCGCCCGCCATGCTCGGTGTGGTGAGCGGTATCGAACGGCTCGGAACGCTGCTGTTCGTCGTGGTCACCGTTGGGCTGGTGCTGTCGCTGTTCCGCGGCAGTCGCCGCCGTCTCTTCCAGTGGGGGTTGCTGTATCTCTCGTTTTCGGTGCTGCAGGTGATCGCCAACGTGATCGCGATGATCTTCACGGCCGGCCATCACCAGGGCGGCGGCTTGGTGAGCCTCTGGGATGTGGCGGCCGTCTACATGGAGAGCGTGCTGGTGTTCATGTTCATCTATGTGTTTCTGGATGTGAGCACACCTGGTGGTGCCTTTGTCTGGCCCAGTCGGGAGGGGGAAACGCCGCCTGTGCCCCACATCGTCGACTACCTGTTCATCTCACTGAATGTCAATTCCACCTACGGCCCCACCAGTGAGGCGCTGATCTCCCGGCCCGCCAAGCTGGTGATGGCTCTGCAGGTTCTGCTGGCGATGCTGATGCTCACGGTGCTGATCGCCAGGGCCGTCAGCGCCACAACCTGAACATCCTTCAGCGGCAGCGTTCCAGGGCTGCCAGCACCTGAGCTCCGCTCACCTCGTCGCAGATCTCCACCGTGCCCAGGCCGGTGGGCAGCACGAAGCGCACGCGGCCGTCGCGCACTTTCTTGTCGCCCTGCAGGCAGCGCAGCACGGCTTCGGGCTCCAGTTGAGGCCAGGCCTGAGGCAGCCCTGCGGCGGCGATCACCGCCCGCTGGCGGCTTTGCTCCGTCTGGCTCCAGAGCCCAAGCTCCAGCGCCAGTTCGCCGGCGGCCACCATGCCGATGGCCACGGCCTCGCCGTGCAGCCAGGTGCCGTAGCCGCACAGGGCCTCCACCACGTGGCCGAGGGTGTGGCCGTAGTTGAGGATTGCCCGCAGGCCGCCCTCGCGCTCGTCGCCCGCCACCACCCGCGCCTTGGCGGCGGCGGAGCGCTCCAGCAACGTTTGCAGCAGGGCTGGCCCCACGGCGCTCAGGCTGGCGAGACCGGTGGCGGCATCACGGCCGGCGGCAGCTTCCAGATCGGCGAACAGCTCGGCATCGCCGATCACGCCGTACTTGATCACCTCAGCCATGCCGGCCCGGAACTCCCGCTCCGGCAGGGTGCCGAGGGTAGCGGGGTCGATCAGCACCAGCCGCGGCTGATGAAAGGCGCCGATCAGGTTCTTGCCGCCGGGATGGTTTACGCCGGTCTTGCCGCCGATCGCCGCATCCACCATCGCCAGCAGGGTGGTGGGCACCTGCACCACGGCGATGCCGCGTAGCCAGCTGGCGGCGGCGAAGCCGGCCATGTCGCCCACCACGCCGCCGCCGAGGGCCACGATCAGCGAGCCGCGCTCCAGCCTGCGTTCAAAGGCCGCGTCGTGGATCAGGGCCACGGTTGCAGGGGTTTTCTGGTCTTCTCCCGCTTCGATCATCAGGCTGCTGGCCTCGAAGCCGGCCGCCAGCAGGCTGCTCAGGGCGGTGGCGCCGTAGTGCTGCTCCACCACCGGGTTGGTGACCACCAGCACCTTGGTGCCTGCTTTGATGCCCGCCGCGCGCACCTGCTCGCCCAGCTGTTGCAGTGCCCCGGCGCCGATCACGATCGGGTAGGGGTTGGCGCTGAGCTCCACCCGGATCGTGCGCAGCGCGGTGGGCGTGGCGGTCATGGAGCGGGGAGCGCGGCCAGAAGGCGTTGAGGCTACGGCGACAGGCCGCCCGAAAAAGCGACCACAATCGATCAGTGGCAACGCATCGATGGCACGCTTGCGTTCACCGCTTGTCTCAGCCCTCAGCGGTTGGTTGCTTCTGGGACTGCTGCTCGGGCTGCTGATGTGGCCCTACCAGGGCCTCTCGGAACTCGGCTTCAGGGTGCAGCGTGGCCTGTGGCTCGCGGCTCAACCCCAGCCGCTGTTGGGCTGCCTGGTGGTGTTCGCGGCCACTGGCGCTTTGGTGCTGCTGGCCTGGGGCCCCCTGGCTGCTGGCCGTGGTGGCGGCACAGCAGCGCTGCTGGCCCTCGATCGTGCCACCCCGGCTGAGCGCAGCAGCGGTGAGCTTCGCTGGTTCGAGCAGTTGAACCTCACCACCCAGCTGCGCCGCTTGCCGCTGATGGTCCTCACCCATGTGGGGGGCCTGGCGGTCGGGGTGGAATCCCCCTCGGTTGCGCTCGGGGCGAGTGTGTTCCTGGCCATCCGCCGGCGCTGGCCGGCCCTGCAGCCGCTGGCCTCCCTCTCCCCTCAGCTGGTGGCTGTCATCGGTGGTGCGGCCGGATTGGGGGCAGCGTTTCGCTCGCCCCTGCTGGCCGTTGCCTACGGACTGGAAGAGCTGGGCCAGCGCAGCGGTCTACCCCTCGTTTTGCCGGCGCTCCTGCTGTCGGGCAGTGCCAGCCTGTCGGCCGCCACTATGGGGCAGCCGGCCCGTCTGCCGGGTCGGGATCTTGGGGGCTTGGATCCGGGCACTTGGGGCTTGATCCTGCTGCTCACCCTCGTGGGGGCCGCTGCCGGTGCCCTGTTCATCCGCCTGCTGTTGCCTCTGGCCGCGTGGGTCAAAGGTCTGTTGGCGGGGCGGCTGCTGATCGGCGCGTTGCTGCTCGCCGCGAGCCTCACGCTGCTGGCACTCCTCAGCCAGGGACTCAGCCTCAACGACGGATCGTTGTCGCTGGCGGCGGCCCTTTCCGGTGCAGCCGTCGGCTCGCCGCTTCTGCTTCTGTGGCGCCTGCTGGCCAGCCTGATCAGTCTTTCGCTGGGGGCTCCCGGTGGCCTGATGCACGACTGCATGAGCCTGGGCGCCCTGCTCATCAGCCCGCTTCAGGGCTTGCCTGGGCTCGCCGCCAGCGATCTTGCCCAGCTGGCGGCGGTGGGTGCCACGGCCCTGTTCGCTGCTGCCCATGGCGCACCGCTGTTCTGTGCGGCCTTCGTGTTCACGCTTCAGGGTGATGCGTCCCTGCTTCCGCTGCTGTTGCTGGTGGCAGCCGCAGCGGCAGCTCTGGGGGAGAGGTGGCGAGGTGAGGGCTGGAACGACCACCAGGCCTGCGCACTGCTCGAGCCAATCGTGGAGGCTCCTGAAAGCCCCGGCGCCATGTTGTTGCGTTTGCGATCTCTTGAAGCGGGCGATGGCACGGGTTCGCCAGGGCCCATTGATCACGGCTGAGGAACTTGGATGTCAGAGGCCAGCACCGCCAGCAGCTCTTCGCCATACCGCTCCAGCTTGGCGGCGCCGATGCCGCCGACGCCGCTGAGCTCCTCCATGTCGGCTGGGCGACGGGCCGCCAGCTCCACGAGGGTGCGGTCGTGGAACACCACATAGGGCGGCACTCCCTGCTGGCGGGCCTGTTCCCGTCGCCAGTTTTTCAGCGCATTGAGCAGCACACCGTCGACGCTGTCCGCTGCGATCGCCTGGCTCGCGCCAGCGGCGCTGCCGCTCAGCCGCTCCTTCTGCGGCGGCGGCAGCGCCAGCTCCAGGCTGGTTTCACCCCGCAGCAGCGGCCGCACCAGCGCCTCATCGCCGAAGCAGAGTCCGCCGCGGGATTCCGCCGGCGCCTGCAGGTAGCCGAGGCTGGTGAGTTGGCGCAGCACGGCGCGCCACTGGCCGCGATCGAGCTCGCCGCCGATGCCGTACACGCTCAGCTGGTCGTGGCCGAGGGCGCGGATCCGTTCGCTGTTGGCCCCCAGCAGAACGTCCACCACGTGGGCCGCGCCGAAGCGTTGGCCCGTGCGGTACACCGCCGAAAGCGCCTTCTGGGCCGGCACCGTGGCGTCGCTGCGGGGCTGCGGATCGAGGCAGCCGTCGCAGTTGCCGCAGTCGGCCACGAGCTCCTCGCCGAAGTGGCGCAGCAGCAGGCGGCGCCGGCAGCCGGGCGCTTCGGTGAAGCCGATCAGGGCATCGAGCTTGCCGTGCTCGATCCGCTTCTGCTCCTCGGCGGCACCGGAGTCGTCGATGAAGCGGCGCAGCTGGGGGATGTCACCGCCGCCATGCACCATCCAGGCCACGGCCGGCAGACCGTCACGTCCGGCCCGGCCCGTTTCCTGGTAGTAGGCCTCCAGGCTCTTGGGCAGATCCACGTGCGCCACGAAGCGCACATCGGGCTTGTCGATGCCCATGCCGAAGGCGATCGTGGCCACCACCACCACGCCGCTGCCAAGCCGGAACCGCTGCAGCGCTGCGCGCCGCTGTTCCGCTTCCAGGCCGGCGTGATAGGCGATCGCATCAAAGCCGGCGGCCTGCAGCTCGGCGCAGAGCCGATCCACCCGCGACCTGGAGCGGGCGTAGACGATGCCTGAGGCACCGCGATGCTGGTCGAGAAATGGCAGCAGCTGACGGCGCAGGTTGTCGAGCGGCTGCACGCGGTAGCGGATGTTGGGCCGATCGAAGCTGGCCAGGAACACCTGGCCCTGCTGCAGGCTCAGACGCTCGCGGATGTCCTCGCGGGTTCGGGGATCAGCCGTGGCGGTGAGGGCGAGCCGCGGCACCTGCGGGAAGCGTGTCGCCAGCTGATCGAGCTGGCGGTATTCAGGGCGGAAATCGTGGCCCCACTGCGAGACGCAATGGGCTTCGTCGATCGCGAACAGGCTGATCGGCAGGGATGCCGCCAGACGTTCGAGCAGGTCGCCACTCAGCAACCGCTCCGGCGACACGTACAGCAGCTTCAGCGCGCCGCTGCTCAGTTGCCGCCACACGCCGCTTGCCTCCTCCGCCTCCAGACCGGAATGCAGCGCTGCAGCGGCCACGCCGGCCTGCTGCAGCGCCTCCACCTGGTCCTGCATCAGGGCGATCAGGGGCGAGATCACCACCGCCAGCCCCGGCAGGCAGAGGGCTGGCACCTGATAGCAGAGCGACTTGCCGCCACCGGTGGGCATCAGCACCAGCCCCGAACCACCCGCGATCACGTGGCGCACGATCGCCTCCTGCGGCCCGCGGAAGTCGGCGTAGCCGAACACGCTGCGCAGAACCGCCCGTGGATCGGCGGTCTCGCAGGATCGCTCTGGCTGGCTGGGCTTGGGCCCCACGGACTGGTTCATGCCTTCAGATCTCCCACAATGGCGCGATCACGCCCGGGTGCCTGAGCCGATGTCCGCCCCTGCTGGCCCTGGGCCGATTTCGCGCAGCAGCACCGCCCCGCGCAGCAGCACGGCCTGGGCCTTCCTGGCACCAGGCCTGATCCTGCTGGCCCTGTCGGTTCTGATCCCGGCGGTGATGGCGCTGGTGATCAGCTTCAGCCGCAGTGGGCTGGATGTGAGTGAGCCCCTGCAGTTCATCGGCCTGGCCAACATCCGCCGCCTGCTGGCCGATCCGATGTTCTTCCGGGTGCTGGGCACCACGCTGCTCTATCTGGTGGGGGTCGTGCCGCCGGTGGTTCTGGGCTCCCTTGCCCTGGCGGTGCTGGTGAACCGTCAGCTGCCGGGCATCCATCTGTTCCGGGCCGCCTTCTACACGCCGGTGCTGGTGTCGATCGTGGTGGCAGCCATCGCCTTTCGCTGGCTCTACGCCGAAACCGGCCTGGTGAACGGCTGGCTGAGCGCCCTGCTCGGCCCCGCCTTCACGCCGATCGGTTTCCTCACCAACCCTGTTCTGGCCCTGCCGGCGGTGATGGTGGTGACCCTCTGGAAGGGCCTCGGCTACTACATGGTGATCTTCCTGGCGGGTCTGCAGGGCATCGCCCAGGACCTCTACGAGGCGGCGGAACTCGATGGCAGTGAGGGTTGGCGCAAGCACCTCGACATCACCCTGCCGCTGCTGCGCCCCTACGTGACGTTGGTGGCCGTAATCTCCGCCATTGCCGCCACCAAGGTGTTCGAGGAGGTCTACCTGATGACCCAGGGGGGGCCCGCCGATGCCACCCGAACCCTCGTCTACTACGTCTACGACCAGGCCTTCGCCGAGCTGGAGATCAGCTACGCCTGCACCGTCGGCCTGGCGCTGTTCGTGATCGTGCTGCTGCTCAGCGCCATTCGTTTCGCCTTCGCCGGCGACCGCGGCATCAGCTGAAGCGCCGCTTCAGGTGTCAGTCGGATGTCAGCTGAGGCACTGGGTCTGGGCAGGGGGCCTCATAGATGCGACATTGAGTGATTGATCCTTCAGGCGCATGGGCGCGTCGAGCGGGCCAGGACAGGCTGATCCAGCGGCCATCGGCAACGCGATCGGCCAGCCGATCGGCATCGTTGGCGGCGGCCAGCTGGCCTGGATGCTGGCCGAATCTGCCCGTCGCCACGACGTGCCCCTGCACGTGCAGACCCCAGGATCGCAGGATCCGGCAGTGGCCATCGCCACCAGCGTGGTGCTCGCTGAGGTGCGCGATGTGGCTGGTACCGCTGAACTGGCGCGCCGCTGCCAGGCCATCAGTTTCGAGAACGAGTGGGTGGATCTCGATGGCCTCGCCCCACTCGAAGCCGGTGGTGTGCACTTCGTGCCGCGTCTCGATGCCCTGCGTCCGCTGGTGAGCAAGCGCAGTCAGCGGGAGGTGCTGCAACGGTTCAATCTGCCCTCGCCACGCTGGTTCCCGCTTGAGCAGCTGGCTCTGCAGGCGCAGGAGCCGTCGGATGGTCGTGCCGATGGTGCCGCTGATCCTGGTGGTGCTGGTGGCGCCGATCGAAGCGGCCCGTCCGGTTCGGGCGTTGATCCCGCTGGTTCCGCTGCCGGTTCCACCGTCGATGCGGTGGGAGTGGTGCCCCCCAGGCTGCCGGATGGCTTCGGCTACCCCCTGATGGCCAAGGCCGCCAGCGGCGGCTACGACGGCCGTGGCACCGTGCTGCTGCGCGACACCGCCGAGCTGGAGGCCCTGCTGGAGCGGGTCACGCCTGCGGAGTGGATCGTCGAGGAGTACGTGACGTTCGAGCAGGAGCTGGCGGTGGTGGCCGCACGCGACAGCCAGGGGGAGGTGGTGGTGTTCCCGCTGGTGCAGACCCAGCAGCACGGTCAGGTGTGCGATTGGGTCCTGGCACCCCTGGATGCCAGCCAGGCTCTGGAGCAGGCGGTGCGCAACATTGCCGCCTCGCTGCTCACCTCCCTGCAGTACGTCGGGGTGCTGGCGATCGAATTCTTCTACGGGCCCCGCGGCCTGCTGATCAACGAGCTGGCACCCCGCACCCACAATTCGGGCCACTACACGATCGAGGCCTGCACGGTCAGCCAGTTCGACCAGCAGCTCCGGGTTGTGGGCGGGCAGCCGGCGCTTGAGCCTGATCTGGTGGTCCCCGGTGCCCTGATGGTGAACCTGCTCGGGTTTGAGAACCGCGAGGTGGCCGACCCCGGCGCCGACTACGCCAGCCAGCGCGAGGCGCTGGCCGCCCTGCCGGAGGCCCACCTGCATTGGTACGGCAAGGGGGGATCGTCGATCGGCCGCAAGCTGGGGCACGTGACCCTGTTGTTGCGCCAGGGGGATCCCGAAGCTCGCCGCCAGGAGGCGATGGAACGCCTCGCCCAGGTGCGGCAGATCTGGCCCCTTCCTCCCGTTCCAGAGCCCTGAGACCCCTGAGGAGGGCCTAGAATTCGTCTCGAACTGCTGTGTTGGTGACTGCCTTCTACAGTTTTCTGATCTGACTCCCTTTTCGACTTGGGGCGTCTGTCGCGACAGTGCCGTAGACCGGCCTCGTAGCCGGAAACGAATCTCCGCTCTGACTCCCCTTCTGGTTTATCCAGGTCGGAATCTGGGGCAGAACGGCACAGCGGTTCACCCTTTTCTGATGGCGTGATCATCGGCACCGTTTTTAGGGCCAATGTGTTAATCACGCAGCACTGAATTCATCTGCTTTGGATAACCGCCTTCCACTCACCATCCTGTTCAGCGCCTTGATGCTGTCGGTTCTGCCCTTGGCGGCCGGCCTCTATCTCCATGGCCACATGAGCATTGCTGCCGTGCTCAAGAACGCCTTCGGCTGAGTTCCTGCTAACACTCCCGGCTAACCCTTTGCCGTTGACCATCGCCCCCTCAGCTGCCCAGCTCGCGGGCAATCGCTTGCTCCAGTTCAGCGGCATCGAGCTCGGTGACCACGAACACCTCCTGGGCGGAGCTGCCGCGGCGGGCCAGCACCTTCCAGCCGCCGGTGATCGGGGCTGAGACCCGCAGACGCAGTTCCGGCGCGCGGCCTCGTACCCGGGCGATCACCGCCGGGGTGATCGTGTCGATGCGGGGATGCCGCACAAGCCGTTTCAGCAGTGGGATCAGGCCCTCCAGATAGGTGCTGTGGGTGATCACCAGCCGGCCCATGGGCAGTTGCCTGTGTGGGCTGGTCAACCTTAGGGAACCCTGCTAGAGATCAGATCCGCCTGTGCGGGCCGACGCAACCATGGCTTCCTCCGCCACCACGCCCGAGCTGCGTCAGCGGCTCGATCACGCTCTGCGCCTGCAGCTGGGCGATGACGCCGCTGTGGTGTCCCTGCGTGAGGACGGCGAGCAGCGACTTCGCGGCGTGGCGGTGTGTGCCGGCCGGATCCTCAGCTTCGTGCTCGAGGCCGAGGACGCGCGGTTGCGCACCCGCCCGCTCTTCGATCTGCTCCAGCACAGCCGCCGCCCCTGAGATCAGCAGCGTTCCAGCGGCGCCATCGTGAGCCCCTCGCCCGCCAACTGCTGGTGATGCAGTTCGGCCTGCTCCAGCGGCCCGGTCCAGACCACCGCCGAGCCGCTGGAGTCGATTTGATGGGCCAGCGACCAGGCTCGATCGGGCGTCATGCCGGGGATGTGGCGCACCAGCACCTCCACGACGTGCTGAAAGGTGTTGTGGTCGTCGTCGAGCACGATCACGCGTCCACTGGGGTAGGGCGCCCGCAGCTGCTGCCGCTCCATCACGGCCTGGCCGCCCGGATCGGAACTGCTGGCATGGAGCGCAGGCATCAGGCGACAGACCATCAAGGGCCTCCCAGTCTGATGCCCTGGGCTGAGTACAGTGCCGCTGACCGCTGTTCTCTCGACCATGCTGATCACCGTGGGTTGGGCCGCTCTTGCTGCCACCTTCACCTTCTCGATCGCCATGGTGGTGTGGGGCCGCAACGGCGACAACCTTCTCAACTTCTGATGGGCTGACAGCCGAACCGGCGCCGTGAATGATGTCGTGCTGGCCGCCACCGGCCTCAGCCTCAACAACATCCTCGCCATCGCGGCGGCCACCCTGCTCGTGTTCGTGAGTGGCGGTGTGATCTATCTCTCCACGATCGAGTGGCGGGATCGCCGCCGTCGTCAGCAGCCGGTTTCCGCTTCCTCGGGCCGTTCACGCCGGTGAGCGAGGGCCCGGCGGCCCTTGAAGCCTGGGCCTGGCAGGAAGCAGGCGTGCTGCTGGTGCCTCCCCGAGAGGATCTGGCTGGTGAGATTCCAGAAGCTGAGCGTTGTGCTCCTTCCGCTTGGACGGACGCTGAACAGGAGAGCCTTGCCATCTCTCTCCTCGACGATCCGGCCAGCCCTCGCAGCTCGTCTCTGGCCCTGAGGCTGCTCAGTCAGCCTTCGGCCGAACCGTTGCAACGTCAGGCGGACGGCCTGCGCTGCCAGCTGGCGGGCGACACGGTCACCTATGTGGTGAACCGCAATCTCAACACCAGCAACCATTGCCAAAAGCACTGCAGCTTCTGTGCCTTCCGCCGCGATCCTGGCCAGGCGGGCGCCTATTGGCACAGCTTTGACAGCCTGCAGCAGCGCGCCGCTGAAGCCCGGGCACTCGGAGCCACCGAACTCTGCATCCAGGGTGGTCTGAACACCGCCGCCCGGATCGATGGCTCGGCGCTCACGTATCACGTGCAGCTGCTGCGGGGCCTGGCTGAAGCCGCACCCGGCCTGCATCTGCACGCCTTCTCGCCGCAGGAGCTGCTGTTCATCGCCGAGCAGGATCAACTCAGTCTTCAGGCGGTGCTGGAGGCCCTGTGTGGCGCCGGGCTCGGCTCTGTGCCCGGTACCGCCGCCGAGGTGCTGAGCGAACCGCTGCGGCAGCGTCTCTGCCCTGAGAAGCTCACGGCCCGGCAGTGGTGTGCCGTGATCCTGCAGGTGCACGAAGCTGGCCTGGCCAGTACCGCCACGCTGATGGCCGGCCATCTGGAAAGCGTTGCCGACCGCGCTGCGCATCTGCTCACGCTGGTAGCCCTGCAGCAGCGGGCCTGGCAGCATCGCCGCAGTGGTTTCAGCGAGTTCGTGCTGCTCCCCTTCATCGGCGCCGCGGCGCCGGCCCCCCTGCGGCAGCGGGTGGGGCGCGATCAGCCGGACCTCGCCGCCATGCTGGCCCTCACCGCCCAGGCCCGCCTGCTGCTTGGTGTCTGGTTCCGCAACCATCAGCCCAGCTGGGTGAAGCTCACCCTGGCCGGGGCCAGCGAGGCCCTGCGCTGGGGCTGCAACGATCTCGGCGGCACCCTGATGGAAGAAACGATTACCCGCATGGCTGGCGCCCTGGGAGGCACGGCCCAGAGCCCCGAGGCTCTGCAGGCGGCTGCCCGGGGTCTCGGTCGGCCCGTGCGTCAGCGCACCACCCTCTATGGAGAGGTTCTGCCATGCGCCTGAGGTTGCCGAATCCCCTTGCCCTGCAGGCTGCGCTGGCGCTGCGGCCAGCTCAAGCCCTAAGGCCTCCACTGGCTTTCACCCTGCTCACCACGGCGACACTGCTGCTGGTGCCGGCGCTTCTGTTGCTCAGCTTCCCCCGGCGCACCGCCACCGGCCTTGAGCGTCTGATGCCAGCTGCGGCCCTCCTGCAGAGCTTCGCAGCCCAGCCGGCGCAGCCGCCACCGCCGTTATGGGTTCAGCGCCTGGGCCCAGCCAGCGCCGGGCGCTTGTGGGCCGCTCAGCGCCGCCTGTGGTGGCAGTTCTGGGGCGCCCATGGTGATGCCGGGGCCTACCTGGTGCTGAGCGCGCCAGCCTCGCTGCCGCTCCCCGCCAACAGCCTGCGCCTCGATAATCTGGTGGTGGTGGCTCCCGATCCTCTGGCACGCCAGCTTCTGCAGGAGCAGTTGCGGGCCCGCCGACGGCCGCCGCGGGGCCTTGCCCTGCGCTGCACGCAGCATCTGCGTCAAAGTCAGGCCGTGCACTGGAATGGCGGCGCCATGGGCCAGATGCTGGGCCCGCTGGCCAGCCTCGCCCAGGATCTCCAGCAGGGTTGCCTGGTGCTCAGCAGCCAGGGGCGCTCGCTGCTCTGGCAGGGGGAGGCCGATGGCAGTGAAGGCGCCCTCGGCGCGGCGCCAGCCAGCCTGCCGGTGCCCACCGTGGCTCCCCTGGCCGGTGATCAGCTGCTGGAGCTGCGCGGCCGTCGGCTGGATCTGCTGCTGCGTGGACTGCTGGCCAGCCCGGTGCTGAGCCAGTCGCTCGCGCAGACCTACGGCCTCGGGCCGGTTCCCCTGCGGCAGCTTCAGGCTTCACCCTTCCAGCTGCGCTTGCAGGCGGTGCCGAAGGGCCCGTTCCTGGCAGGCCTGCAGCTCCAGCTCACAGCGGGATCCGGCCGTCCTGTGCTGGAGCGCTGGCTGAAGGACCTCAGCGATGCCCTTGAGGATCAGGGCCTGGCCGCGACGCAGCCTTTGCCGGGTATCACCGGCTGGAGCCGGGAGGATGGCACGCTGCTTGGTGGATGGCGCTGGCTGCCGCAGGGGCAGCTGTTGCTGTTCCTGGGCCCTGTGCCGACCAGGATTCCCGCTGGCCTGCCGTTGACGGAGTCTGCCTGGAGGTTGCGGCTTCAGCCCGCTGCCATGGCCACGGCGAGTCTGCTGCCCAGCGGCCTGCCGCCGGTGGTGCAACGCTCCCAACAGCTGGAGCTGATCGGTCTGCCCCTCGGGCAGCGTTCCGGTGAGCGGCGCAGCAGCCTGGCGGGTCGCCTGGAGCTGCGTGCTGCAGGCTCAGCTTCGGCGCCGCGCTGAACGTCGGCGCTGCGCTGAATGCAGTGGATTCAAGCGGGATCGGTGCTGCCCGCCACTTCATCGGCTGAAGCACCAAAGCGCTCCTGCTCGGCCCTCTCGCGACGGCGTCGCTCGGCGGCCACGGTTTCCTCCATCAGCTCCACCGCCTGGCTCATCTTCTCGATGTTGCCGGCGTAGAGGCTCAGGTCCTTGTCCACGCGATCCTTGATCAGATCCATCGCCTCGCCGATCTCATGGGCGGCGTTGCGCAGGGCCTGGGGCTCCAGGGCATCGGCGCCCTGGGCGCTCTGCAGCAGGCTCAGCAGGCCGACGGCCACCAGGCGGGAATAGTGGAAGTCGGGTCGTACGACCCCCTGCAGCAAGCCGGCAATCGGCGCCGGGGCACCCTCGCCGCGGTTGGAGAGCCAGCCCTTCACCTCCTCGAGGCTGTGATGCCCCACGCCGCTGCGCGCCTGCTCTGCCTGCGTGCGCAGGGCGGGGCCATCGAAGCCGTTGGCGGCGCACAGCGCGATAAACAGTGGTTCACGCTGCTGCTCGGGGCGGTAGCCCTGGGAGAAGCTGTCGAACACCTGGGTGAGCCCCACGGCGAACAGGCCGTCGGCCTGGAAACCCTGTTGGTGGCTGAGCAGATGCAGCTCCACCAGCAGTTCATCCACCAGGCGCCGGTAGAGCGGCGCGATCACGTGGGGGAAAGCGGTGTGAAAGGCCCGCTTGCTGTCGGCAACGGTGAGGCTGGCGCCCACGCTCAGGGGTTCAAGGTGGGGCGACCCTAGCTCGCGGGGAACGCTTCTCCCGGCTCGGCCTCAGTAGGATCCCGCCAGCTGCTTGCCGCCCGTGTCGATGATCCCGATCGTGATCGAAGAGTCGGGCCGGGGTGAGCGGGCGTTCGATATCTATTCGCGCCTGCTGCGCGAGCGCATCATCTTCCTTGGTGAGCCGGTCACAGCGGAGTCGGCCAACCGGATCGTGGCCCAGCTGCTGTTTCTCGAAGCCGAGGATCCGGAGAAGGACATCTTCCTCTACATCAACTCCCCCGGCGGTTCGGTGTACGACGGCCTGGGCATCTTCGACACGATGCAGCACATCAAACCCGATGTGCAGACGGTGTGTGTGGGTCTGGCCGCCTCGATGGGTGCCTTCCTGCTCTGCGCCGGCGCCAAGGGCAAGCGCAGCAGCCTCACCCATTCGCGGATCATGATTCACCAGCCCCTGGGCGGGGCGCGTGGTCAGGCCAGCGACATCCGCATCCAGGCCGACGAGATTCTCTATCTCAAGAAGAAGCTCAACCAGGAGCTCTCCGATCGCACCGGCCAGCCCATGGACCGCATCGAGGAAGACACCGACCGCGACTTCTTCATGTCGCCCGCCGAGGCGGTGCAGTACGGCCTGATCGACAAGGTGATCGACAAGCGCCCCGTTCGCTCGGTCTGACCTTGGGGCGCGGTCGCGGAGAGTCAGACGCGCGTCCTGGCGGCAAGGGCCTACCGCCCAGCCAGCGACCCAGCAAGGTCTGCCCCGTGTGTGGCAGGCCTTTTTCATGGCGTCGCCGCTGGGCTGCGGTGTGGGAGCAGGTGATCTACTGCTCGGATCGCTGCCGTGGTCAGCGCAGCTTGCGCTCGGACTCCTGAGCTGCTGTCCTGCCAGACCAGCAAAAAGCCCGAGCGTTTCTGCGCCCGGGCATTGAGAAATCAGAAATCAGAAACCAACAATTCAGGCGCTGGCCGGTGCAGCGGCAGGCTCTGGCTGGGCTTCACCCTCGCTGCTGAGGAACGGTGAGAAGCGCTCCTTCTCAGGGATGGTGGCGAATTCACTGACGATGGCGCGGAATTCATCGCCATCCAGGCTTTCCTTCTCGATCAGCAGTTCCACCACCCGATCCATGCAGGCGCGATGCGCGGCCACCAGCTTGACCGTGTCGGCATAGCAGTTCTGCACCATCTGGCGCACGGCCAGATCCACGCGGGCGGCGGTGGCATCGGAGCCGTCGCTGCGGGTCATCAGGTCGCGGCCCAGGAACACCTCCTGGTTGCCGGCCTCCAGGGACAGCTGACCCACTTCGCTCATGCCGAAACGGGTCACCATCTGCCGGGCGATCGAGGCCACCTGCTGAATGTCGCCACCGGCGCCGGTGGTCACCTCGGCGTAGCCGAACACCACATCCTCGGCGGCACGGCCGCCGAGGGCACCCATGATCCGGGCGCGCAGCTGGGCGCGACTCACCAGCATCTGCTCCTCATCGGGGGAGAACCAGGTGAGGCCCTGCGCCTGGCCGCGAGGAATCAGGGTGACCTTCTGCACGGGATCGTGGGCTTTGACCAGGGTGCCCACCAGGGCGTGCCCCACCTCGTGGTAGGCGATCAGGCGCTTACTGCGACCATCCGTGAGCGGTTTGCCCTCCATGCCGGCGATGATCCGGTCCACCGCGTCGTCGATTTCGGCGAGGGTCGTCGCCTCCTTGCGGCGGCGGGCCGTGAGGATGGCGGCTTCGTTGAGCAGGTTGGCCAGATCCGCACCGGAGAAACCTGGGGTTCGGCGGGCGATCGATTCAAGACTCACATCCTCGGCAAGCTTCTTGTCGCGGGAGTGAACCTTGAGCACCGAGAGGCGACCCTTGATGTCCGGCACGTCCACCTGCACCTGACGGTCGAAGCGACCGGGGCGCAGCAGGGCGGAATCCAGCACATCGGCCCTGTTGGTGGCGGCGATGATGATGATGCCGCTGTTGCCCTCGAAGCCGTCCATTTCGGTGAGCAGCTGGTTGAGGGTCTGCTCCCGTTCGTCGTTGCCGCCGCCCACGCCGGCACCGCGCTGACGGCCCACGGCATCGATCTCATCGATGAAGATCAGGCAGGGGCTGTTCTCCTTGGCCCGCTTGAACAGATCGCGCACGCGGCTGGCGCCGACGCCAACGAACATCTCCACAAACTCCGAGCCGGAGAGGGAGAAGAAGGGCACACCGGCCTCGCCGGCGATCGCCTTGGCCAGCAGGGTCTTGCCGGTGCCAGGGGGGCCCACCAGCAACACGCCTTTGGGAATCTTGGCGCCCACAGAGGTGAAGCGTTCCGGAGTCTTCAGGAAGGTCACGACCTCCTGGAGATCCTGCTTGGCCTCCTCGACGCCGGCCACATCGTCGAATTTCACGCCGGTTTCGGCTTCCATGGCGAAACGGGCCTTGGTCTTGCCGAACTGCATCGCCTGGCCAGGACCGCCGGGCATGCCGCTGCCGCGCCGGGCCAGGAACACCAGCGTGCCGATCAGCAGCAGTGGGAACAGCAGGTTGCCCAGCAGCCCCAGGGCCGGCGGGGCCTGGCGGGGTGGGTGAATGTCAAAGCTGATGCCCTGCTGCTTGAGATTGTTCACCAGCTCGGGTGCCAGACCGGGCAGATCCACGCGCAGGCGCTGCACCCGGTTGTCGAGGTCGGGATCAACGGCCTCCACCACGGCAGTACGGCCACCGTCAAAGATGTCGACCGCGGTGACACGGCCGGCCTCGACGTAGTCGAGGAAGCGGCCGTAGCTCATGCGAGCCACGGCGGCATTGCGCGGTGCCACGGTGGGGCCACCGGATGCGGCTGGGGCCATGCGATTGGCGCCGCTTCCGAGCACCTGCCAGCCAAGGAACAGGGCCACGCCGATGGGCAGAACCCAGAGGGCGATGAAGCGCCAGCGCTGATTCATGGCTGCCAGAAATGCCGGTTGTTTAACAAGTGTAAAGCGGCCCTCATCCTGTCTGTCGCGCCAGCGGCACGAATCAGACCGCTTCCTGCCAGTCGAGTTCTGCCAGGCGGGCTTCCGGCTCCGGCGCGAGGCTGAGATGGTTCGCCTCCTCGGGCGACTCCACCTGCAGGTTGGCGACCTCCAGGCTCTCCACCAGCTCAGGACCGCCGAGGCCGTGGGTCCAGATCTCCAACACGGAATTTGGCGGCGCCAGGAAGCTGAGCAGCTCGAAGGGAAACACCACCCGCTCGAGGAAGAACTCCTCAGGGCCGATGCAACGCACGATCACCATGCGATCGCTGTTGTTGCGGTAGCCGCAAGAAAGCTGCGCCAAGGGTGTCGCCGGGTGTGAAGGATCCACCATGAACCCATCCCTGCGGTCAGGCATTGGTGGCATCCGACACGCTTTTGGGGTGAATCCCGGGTTTTAAGGTTTTCTTCCTGAGCTAGGCACCGCTTCTGTGCTGTTGACGGCCGGAACTGTGCCGCGCCGGACCGAATCCCTGCGGGCTTCAGAGGCTGCGCAGGGCTGTGATCGGATCGAGGCGGGAGGCGCGTCGGGCCGGCAGCACCCCGAAGATCAGGCCGATCGAGCCAGAGAGCCCCACCGTGATCAGCACGTTGGCGGCGGCGATCGAGGCCGGTAGGGGTGTGAACGCCGCCACCGCCGCCACGGCGGAGATGCCGAGGGCGCTGCCGATCACGCCGCCGAGGCTGGAGAGCACGAGGGCCTCCACCAGGAACTGGCTCAGAACATCGCTGCTGCGGGCGCCGATCGCCTTGCGCAGGCCGATCTCGCTGGTGCGCTCACTCACCGACACCAGCATGATGTTCATGATCCCGATCCCACCCACCAGCAGGGAGATGGCTCCGATCGCCGCCAGCATCAGAGTCAGTCCGCCGGTGATCGTGCCCACGATCGAGAGGGCATCCTTCTGGGAGCGCACGGCGAAGTCGTCCTCGCGCAGGATGTTGTGGCGCTGGCGCAAAAGGTTCGTGATCTGGAACTTGGCAGCGCCGGTGCTGGCCTCATCCTTCGCTTCCACGCTGATGAAGTTCAGGCTCACCCCGTAGGTGGGATCGCGTCCGGAGAGCTTGCTCACCATCGTGCTCAGCGGGATGTAGGCCGCTTCATCCTGGTTCTGGCCGAACACGGCGCCCTTGGACGCCATCACGCCGATCACCTCAAAGCTCTGGTCGCGGATGCGCAGGCTGCGGCCGATGGCCGAGCCCGCCGGCAACAGTTTTTCGCGCAGATCGGGGCCGATCACCACCACGTTCCGTGCTCCGTCCAGATCGCGGCGGTCGATGAAGCGCCCCTGGGCCACGTCGAAGCGACGCACGCTGATGAAGTCGGGCGTGATGCCCGACACGCTGCTGCTGGAACTCCTGGAACCGGACTGCAACACGGCGCTGAGAGTGATCTGGGGCACCACCCGCTTCACTGAGGGCACCTGTTCGGCGATCGCCTCGGCGTCCTCAAGCACCAGGGTCTTGGGAAAGTCGATGCCCTGGCGGCGACTGTCGTTGTTGCCGGGCACCACGAACAGCACGTTGGCGCCGAGGGTGTTGAGCTGCCCCTCCGCCAGGTTCTGGGCACCTTTGCCCACGCCCACCAGGGTGATCACCGAGGCGTTGCCGATCACGATGCCGAGCATCGTGAGCAGCGAGCGCAGCCGGTTGGCCCGCAGGGTGTTCAGGGCCATCCCCACGGTTTCACGCAGGGGCAGCTTCGCGGCCATTGAGGTTCCGGACGTTGAAGGTCTGACTAGACGATGGCGCCGTGCTTGTCGGTGTTGTGGCTGCGGGCGCCGCGGTGCACCTCACCGCGCAGCAGGTCGAGGGTGACGATCTCGCCCTGGCGCAGGCTCTCGATCGCATTGGCCACGCCCACGATCGCCGGGATTCCGGTTTGCTGGGCGATCACGGCGGCGTGGCTCTCGCTGCCGCCCTGTTCGGCGATCACGCCCTTGGCCCTGCGCAGCGCTTCCACGTAGTCGGCCGTGGTTTCACGCACCACCAGGATCTCGCCGGTCTGGATCGAGGCAGCAGCCTCAGGGCTCTCCACCAGGCGCACGCGACCGCTCACCGAGCCAGTGCCGATGCCGAGGCCTCTGGAGAGCACAGCCGAGACGATGCCCACCTTGATGAAGTCGGTGGAGCCGCTCACGCCCGCCAGGGTGCCGGCTGTCTGAACAACCAGGTCGCCGTCGCTGAGAACGCCCATCTCGCGGGCCATGCCCATGGCCATGCTGAAGGTGCTGGTGGAGGAGGTCTGCTCCTCGATCAGCAACGGGCTGACGCCCCAGCACAGCTGCAGCCGGCGTGCCACAGACACCTCGCTGGTGATCGCGAGGATCGGTGTGCTCGGGCGGAACTTGCTGACGTTGCGGGCTGTGGCGCCGCCTTTGGTCAGGGTGAGGATCGCCGAGGCTTCCAGCTGGCGGGCGATCGAGCTCACCGCCTGGCTGATGGCGTTGGGGATCGTGGAGGCCAGCTGGCTTTCGTCGCCGCGGCGGGGGTAGTCGCGCTCGATGCGGCGGGCGATCTGGGTCATCGTTGCTACCGCTTCCACCGGGAAGTCGCCCACGGCGCTTTCGTTGGACAGCATCACGGCGTCGGTGCCATCGAGGATGGCGTTGGCCACATCGCTCACCTCAGCGCGGGTGGGCCGCGGGCAGCTCACCATCGAATCGAGCATCTGGGTGGCGGTGATCACCGGGATGCCAAGGGCGTTGCACTTGCGGATCAGCTCCTTCTGCAGCAGCGGCACCTCCTCGGCGGGCATCTCGACGCCGAGGTCGCCGCGGGCCACCATCACGCCGTCGCAGAGCGGCAGGATCGCGTCGATCTGATCGATCGCCTCGAACTTCTCGATCTTGGCCACCACCGGCGTGCTGTGGCCGTGGCTGGCGATCAGCTCCTTGATCTCCAGCATGTCGGAGGGGTTGCGCACGAAGCTGAGTGCCACCCAGTCGACCCCCTGCTGCAGACCGAAGGCCAGATCGGTGCGGTCCTTGTCGGTGAGGGCGCGGATCGAGAGTTGAACGTCCGGGAAGTTGACGCCCTTGTTGTTGGAGAGCACGCCACCCACGGTGACGGTGCAATAGAGGGTCTGCTCAGGCTTATCGACATTGTCGACCACCATTTCCACGCGGCCGTCGTCCAGCAGGATCCGGCTGCCGGCCATCACCTCATCGGCCAGCTTGTCGTAGGTGACGGTGGCGATCTCCTGGGTGCAGGCCACAGCCCGGGAGGTGAGCGTGAAGCGATCGCCCTTGGCCACGGTGATGGGGCCGTCCTTGAATCGGCCGAGTCGGATCTTCGGGCCCTGCAGGTCCTGCAGGATGCCGACGTGGATGCCCAGCTCGTGGCCCACCTGGCGGATGGTGGCGATGCGGGCGGCGTGTTCGCTGTGGTCGCCGTGGGAGAAGTTGAGACGGAATGTGGTGGCACCGGCCTCAATCAGGCGGCGCAGCTGCTCTGGAGATTCGGTGGCGGGGCCGATGGTGGCCACGATCTTGGTGCGACGCGTGAGATCGGGCAGGGCCATTCGGCAGGGCCAGACGGTAGGCCGACACTATCATTTGGGCCCTCCAGCCCTGTGGCGCCAATGGATCTCAACGCGTATCAGCAAGGGGCCAGGCGCACGGCCCGCTACCCCGACGTGGGCGCCAACCCCATCTATCCCACCCTGGGCCTATGCGGCGAAGCCGGCGAAGTGGCCGACAAGGTGAAGAAAGTGCTGCGCGATCACGGCGGCAGCTTCTCTCCCGAGGTGCGCGAGGCCCTCAAGCTGGAACTGGGCGATGTGCTCTGGTACGTGGCCCAGCTGGCCAGCGAGCTTGGCTTCAGCCTGGCGGAGATCGGCGAGGCCAACCTGGCGAAGCTGGCCAGCCGCGCCGAGCGCAATGTGATCGGCGGCAGCGGCGATCTGCGCTGAGCAGGATGGGGCAACTGCCCACCGCCTGCGCGTTCCGTGATCCGACGTTTCCCGGCCCAGCCGCTGTTGGCCCTCGCGCTCTGCCTGCTGAGCCTGTTCAGCCTGCTGGGGCCGGGCGTGCCGCCCGCCCTGGCTGCGGGCCTGAGCGTGAGCCAGGTGAGCCTGGATCCCTGCCCCTCGGAGGACATCGGCTCCCAGCCGCAGCTGCGCCGCCCCAGCGGTGCCAGCTGCTACGTGCTGCGCGGCATGGTGAGCAACCCCGGCCGCAAGCCGGTGGTCGACACCGATGTATTCGCCCAGATCCTCGATGCCAGCGGTGAACCGGTGCTGCAGAACCGCTCGCGGGTGGGTTCGATCGGTGATGTGCCGCCCGGTGACTCCAGCTTTGCCCTGCGCCTGGCGGTGCCCGCCGGCACACCCGGCCCCTTCACGTTCGCCAACGTCAAGGCACGCGGTTTCAGCGCACCGGTACGTACCCGCGCCGGTGAGTTTGATGATCTGCTGCCGCTGGAGCAGGCGGTGGCTGGCGGCTGAGCGGCTTCGGCTGGTCAGCCTGACGTGCTGGCCTCAGTAGATGGCCTCAGTCGCTGGCCTCAGTAGAGCGACGGGTAGAAGAGCACGCGGCTCTGCTCCAGCAGGGTCTGCACCAGTTGCAGGGCCAGGAACGCCACGATCGCCGAGAGATCCAATCCGCCGATGGGCGGGATCAGGCCCCGGAAGATGTTCAGGTACGGGTCGGTGATGGCGCTGACGCTTGAGAGCACCGGGTTGCTCCAGTCCAGATTCGGGAACCAGGTGAGCAGCACCCGCACCAGCAGAACCAGGGTGTAGATCGAGAGGGTCTGGATCAGAACCCCGATCAGGTCGCCGAGGATGGGGGCCATGGGGCTGTGCGTGTCTGGGCTGACTGTATTCAGATGCCGTATTCAGATGCAGCTCAGGCGGCTTCCCAGTCGGCATTACTGAGGGGCTCCGCCGGGGCGATCTCCGGGGCTGGCTCCTCACGGCGGCCTGTGCGGCTGCGGGCGACCAGATCGTCGGTGCGGATGGCGAAGGTGCGGTGGAACTTCTCGCTCAGCGTCAGCCAGTAGGAACGGCCTTCGCTCTGGCGTTTGCGCTCGATGAAGTTCTGGGCCAGCAGCTCCTTGATGTGGTCGTAGGCGCCGGAGCCGCGCAACTCCACCAGATCCGACTGCAGGATGCGCTTCTTCAAGGCGATGGTGGCCAGGGTGCGCAGGGCGGCGGTGGAGAGGTCCACCGGCAGCAGGTTCTGCACGAGCCCACCCAGGCCATCGCGCAGCTGCAGGCTGTAGCGCTGGCCCTCCTGGCGGATCTCCAGGGCCGTGTCGCGGTGGGCGTAGTCGGCCATCAGCGTGATCAGCCCCATCTCGGCCTCATCGCGGTTGATGCCGGCGATCTCGGCCAGATCACCCAGGCTGAGGGGCTTGCCCTTGAGGTAGAGGATCGCCTCGATCCGCGCCGGCAGGGAGAGCAACTCCAGCCCGGGTGCGGCCACTGACGCGGCGGGTTCGCTGGAAGCGGGCGTGAGGCCCTCGGGGTTGGAATCCACCGGCGCCACCTGCGGTTCGCGCAAGTTACCCAACCTCAACGCCCCCGGCCAGCTCGCCCAGGAAGAGGCGGTAGGCAGGGTTGCCGGTCTCGTCCACGTAGCTATAGCCGAGGCCGTCGAGGAAGGTCTGCCAGGCGGGCATCTCGGCGGGCGGCACCTGCACCCCCACCACGATGCGGCCCACGTCGGCGCCGTGGTTGCGGTAGTGGAACATGCTGATGTTCCAGTCGGGATGCAGGCTGGTGAGGAAGCGCATCAGCGCCCCCGGCCGCTCCGGAAACTCGAAGCGATAGAGCAGCTCGCGGCCGTGGCCAGCGGCCTCGCCGGCGCTGGACGGCATCCGGCCGCCCACCATGTGGCGCAGGTGCAGCTTGGCCAGCTCGTCGTTGGAGAGGTCGAGGCAGGGGAAGCCGGCGCCCTGCACATCGTGGATCAGGTTCTGCTCATCGCTGCTGCCGCTCGTTTGCACCCCCACGAAGATGTGGGCGCGGCCGGGATCCGCCAGGCGGTAGCTGAACTCGGTGAGGTTGCGGCTGCCGAGCAGGTTGCAGAACTGGCGCAGGCTGCCGGGCTGCTCGGGAATCTCCACCGCCAGCATCGCTTCGCGGTCTTCGCTGATCTCGGTGCGCTCGGCCACGAAGCGCAGCCGATCGAAGTTCATGTTGGCCCCGCAGGCCACCGCCACCAGGGTGCGGCCCTTGAGGCCGCGTCTGGCCACATCCGCCTTCATGCCGGCCACTGCCAGGGCCCCGGCGGGTTCAAGGATCGAACGGGTGTCCTCGAACACGTCCTTGATCGCTGCGCAGATGGCGTCGGTGTTCACGGTCACCATCGCGTCCACATGCCGGCGGGCCAGGGCGAAGGTGCGCTCCCCCACCTGCCGCACGGCCACGCCATCGGCGAACAGGCCCACCTGCTCCAGCATCACCCGTTCGCCCTGGGCGAGGGAGCGGGTCATGGCATCGGCATCCTCTGGCTCCACGCCGATCACCTCTACCTGGGGCCAGAGGGATTTCACGTAGGTGGCGATGCCGGCGATCAGGCCGCCACCACCCACCGCCACGTAGATGGCATCGGGGGGCGAGGAGCACTGGCGCAGGATCTCCAGGGCGATGGTTCCCTGGCCGGCGATCACCTCAGGATCGTCGAACGGATGGATGAAGGTGAGGCCGCGCTCCTCGGCCAGTCGCCAGGCTTCGGCGCAGGCGGCGTCGTAGGTGTCGCCGTGCAGTACCACCTCGGCGCCGCGGGCAGCGACAGCCCGCACCTTCATCTCCGGTGTGGTGACCGGCATCACGATCACGGCGCGGCAGCCCAGCGTCTGGGCGCTGAGGGCCACGCCCTGGGCGTGGTTGCCGGCGCTGGCGGCGATCACGCCGCGTTCCAGCTCCGCCGGCGTCAGGCCGGCCATCTTGTTGTAAGCGCCGCGCAGCTTGAAGCTGAACACCGGCTGCAGGTCTTCCCGCTTGAGCAGCACGGTGTTGCCCAGGCGGCGGGAGAGGTTGGGGGCGGGATCGAGGGGCGATTCGACCGCCACGTCGTACACGCGAGCCCGCAGGATCCGCTGGAGCATGTCCGAGCAGGGGTCCTCGGTGGTGGCAGCGGCCTGCCGCGCCCCGGCTCCCGCCTGGCTGTCGCCGCCTGAATCGCGCATCGCCTCTGTCATGGCCTCAGTGTGCCAAGCCCGGTGGCCGGCTCATGACGACCCGCCGCAGACGGTGTGATCCGACGCCAACGGCTCAGGTGAGACACGTAGGCTGATTCCCACTGAAGGCCCGTGGCATGCATCTCAGCGAGCTGACGCATCCGAATCAGCTGCACGGGCTGAGCGTCGCCGAGCTGCAGGACGTCGCCCGTCAGATCCGCGAACGCCATCTGGAGGTGGTGAGCACCAGCGGCGGCCATCTGGGTCCGGGGCTTGGGGTGGTGGAACTCACCCTGGCCCTCTATCAAACCCTCGATCTCGACCATGACCGGGTGGTGTGGGATGTGGGCCATCAGGCTTACCCCCACAAGCTGATCACCGGCCGGTACAACGATTTCGGCACACTGCGCCAGAAGGATGGCGTGGCTGGCTATCTCAAGCGCAGCGAGAGCCGCTTCGATCATTTCGGTGCCGGCCACGCCAGCACCTCCATCTCGGCAGCCCTGGGCATGGCCCTGGCCCGGGATCAGCGCGGTGAAGACTTCAAGTGCGTCGCCGTGATCGGCGATGGATCCCTCACCGGTGGCATGGCTCTGGAGGCCATCAACCATGCCGGCCACCTGCCGAAAACCCGGCTGCTGGTGGTTCTGAACGACAACGACATGTCGATCAGCCCGCCGGTGGGTGCCCTGAGCACGCACCTGAACCGCATGCGGCACAGCAAGCCGCTGCAGTTCCTGCAGGACAACGCCGAGGAGGCCATCAAGCACCTGCCGTTCATGCACGGTGAGCTGCCCACCGAGCTGAAGAACCTCAAGGAGAGCATGAAGCGCCTGGCGGTGCCCAAGCTGGGCGCCGTGTTCGAGGAGCTGGGGTTCACTTACATGGGCCCCGTCGATGGCCACGACATGGCCGAGATGATCAAGGTGTTCCAGCAGGCCCATGAGCACGAGGGGCCGGTGCTGGTGCACGTGGCCACCACCAAGGGCAAGGGCTATGCCTATGCCGAGGAGGACCAGGTGGGCTACCACGCCCAGAGCGCCTTCGATCTGGCCACCGGCAAGGCGTATCCCTCGAGCAAACCCAAGCCGCCCAGCTACAGCAAGGTGTTCGGCCAGACGCTGATCAAGATCTGCGAGCAGAATCCGCGCGTGGTGGGCATCACTGCGGCCATGGCCACCGGCACGGGCCTTGATCTGCTGGAGAAGGCACGGCCGCATCAGTATTTCGATGTGGGCATCGCCGAGCAGCATGCAGTGACCATGGCCGCCGGCATGGCCTGCGAGGGCCTGCGGCCGGTGTGCGCCATCTACAGCACCTTCCTGCAGCGTGCCTACGACCAGCTGATTCACGACGTGGGCATCCAGAACCTGCCCGTCACCTTCGTGATGGACCGGGCCGGCATCGTCGGCGCCGATGGCCCCACCCACCAAGGCCAGTACGACATCAGCTACCTGCGCTGCGTGCCCAACTTCACGGTGATGGCACCGAAGGATGAGGGTGAACTGCAGCGGATGCTGATCACCTGTCTGCAGCACAGCGGACCCACCGCCTTGCGCATTCCCCGGGGCGAGGGTGAAGGCGTGCCGCTGATGGAGGAGGGCTGGGAGCCCCTGGAGATCGGTCGCGGCGAGCTGCTGGCCGACGGCGACGATCTGCTGATCGTGGCCTACGGCGCGATGGTGGCGCCGGCGATGGCCACTGCCGGCCTGCTTCAGGAGCAGGGGGTTCGTGCCGCTGTGATCAATGCGCGCTTCCTGCGCCCGCTGGATCAGGCGCTGATCCTGCCGATGGCCCAGCGCATCGGTCGGGTGGTGACCATGGAGGAGGGCTGCCTGGCCGGAGGTTTCGGCGCTGCGGTGGTGGAAACCCTCAACGACCACGACGTGCTCGTGCCGGTGCACCGCATCGGTATTCCCGATGTGCTGGTGGATCACGCCAGCCCGGAGCAAAGCAAGCAGAGCCTCGGGCTGACGCCGCCGCAGATGGCGGACGGAATCCTCCAGCGCTTCAGCGCCCTGCGGCGTCAGCCGGTGGGTGTCTGATCCCGGAGGAGAGCTGCTGGCCACTCCGGGCGAGGACAGCTGCGATGTGTTGATCGCCGGCGCCGGCCCTGCTGGTGCCGATCTGGCGCGGCGGCTGGCTCAGGCCGGTGCCTCAGTGCTGCTGGTGGACAGCCTGGTGGATCTCCGCCAGGCCGCCTTCAGCAGTGCCGCGCTCCCCTGGGCGGCGGTTCAGGAGCACGCCCTTCCGGATGCGGTGGTGGCGGCCCGCTGGTCGAGCTGGACCCTATTGGGGCCGGGCTCAGACCGGCGCAGCTGGACATCAGCGACGCCTGCGGCCAACGCTGCCGGCACCGCGGCGGCCGAGGAGAGTGTGCCGCCACTCGGAGCGGTTCTCGATTTCGGCGCCCTGCGCCACTGCCTGGCGGAGCGGGCGGAGGCCGCTGGGGCCGAGTTGCGGCTGGGCTGGCGTGCAGTGGAGTGGCAGCCCGATGGCGCGCAGGCCCGCACGCTGCTGCGGGGGCCAGCTGGTGCGCAACGCTGGATCCGCAGCCGCTGGCTGGTGGATGCCACCGGCCAGCAGCGGGCGTTGCTCGGCGAGCCCGACCACGCCGACGACCCGCTGGTGAGTGGCGGCGGCGTGGAATGGCTGCTGCAGGTGGACCAAGCCGTCTGGCAGATCTGGGCGGATCGGCTCAGCTTCCTGCTGGGATCGGATTGGGTGCCCCAGGGCTACGGCTGGGTGTTCCCGATGGCGCCGGGCCAGCTGAAGGTGGGCGTCTGCCGGCTGGATGATCCCGGCCGACCGCAGCCACCGCTGCATGGGCTGCTCCAGAACGTGCTGCAGCGGCTGGATCTGGCCCAGGCGCTGGTGCTGGATCGCCATGGCGGCGTGATTCGCAGCACGATCCGCCGGCGCGAACCCCATCAGAACGGTCCCCTGCTGGGCCTTGGCGATGCGGTGAGCACGGCCAACCTGCTGGGTGGCGAAGGCATCCGCCATGCCCTCAGCAGCAGTGCCGTTCTGGCCCCGTTGCTGTTGCAGGCGTTGGCGGGCAGGCCTGCGGCCCTGCGCCGCTATCCACGTCGGCTGCGGCGGCGACTGGGTTGGCGCTGGAGCCTGAGCGGCCGCCTGGCCCGCCGCACCTGGCTGGGGCTGGATGGCCCCACGGCCGATGGGCGGTTGCGGCGCCTGCTGGCCGGTCTCGAGGCGGGTGCCGGAGCTGAGGACCTCTCCGCCCTGCTGTTCGACTACCGCTTTGAGCGCTACGGACCTCGGGCGCTTCCCTATCTGCTCGGCTGGCGCTGACGCAGCCGTGGCTGGAACGAAAAAGCAGGCCCCGCGTGGAGGCCTGCAACACGATCGCTCTGATCTCAGACCACGCCGCGGGCGGCCAGGCCGAGGATTGCGCCCATGCCGAGGATGTGGCCGAAGGAGGTGGTGGCCAGCAGAGCGGCATGGCTCATGCCACCGAACATGGCGGCGTTGGGCAGCTTGGCGCCTTCGTTGGGGTACTTGATGGTGGCCTTGCCGATGCCGATGGCGATCACGTTGGCGATGATCATCACCAGGCCAACCTTGGGGGACCAGGCGACGGAGGCAGGGGCGATGGCCAGCAGGGGAGCGAGCATCGAATTCTCGGGGCGACGCCTCATCTTCCGAGCGGATCCGGCTGGCAGCGAGGCCCGCTTAAGACTTGTTCACTGCCTCCCTCTGCAACTGGGTCACGGTGCCGTTGCGCTTCAGGGCACTGATCCCCTTGTTGATCCTGTCCTCGGTGGCCTTCGACAGCAGCGGTGACAGGGCGAAGGCCTGAGATTCCCGCTGCAGCCCCTGCAGGCTGATCTGCAGCGTGCGCCCTGGGGTGCGGTTCATCGCCCAGCGCAGCTGCTGGTCTTCCGCCAGCACCGCTTCGGCCTTCTGGTCCAGCAACAGGTTCGGCGCCTGGCTCACCTGGGGCAGCGGCACGATCCGAATCGGCGCTTCCGGTCCGGAGGCGTTGATCTGGCGCAGCACCTCCTGGCTGACGCTGCCGGGGCGGGCCGCCACCCGCTGGCCCTCCAGGTCGGAGAGCTGGCGGAGGTCCGCCACGCCGGCAGCCGGCTCGCGCACCACCTTCACAGTGATCGTGGTCACCAGCAGTGATGCGGTGATGATGCGGATCAGGTAGCTGACGATCACCAGCCCGTGGCCGCGGGTGGTGGAGGCGATTGTGTTGGTGCCGGGGCCGGTGGCCAGGATCTGGAACACCTTGGCGAAGGTGCGGCGGCGGCCGTGGCGGCGATGCTCCTCGCCGCTGCCATGGGCCTCGCTCTGCCACAGCAACACGCTGACCACGGTGATGCTGGCCAGATAGGCCGCCAGCAACTGCAGGAGATCGCGGCTGAGCAAGGAGCGCAGCACCGCCTCGCCCGCTTCCAGGCGGTTGCGACGTTGCATCACCCCCAACCCCATCTCCTGGAAGGGCAGGGAGAATCGAACGTCATTCACCCGTTCGGGGGTGATCGTCAGGCAGCCCACGCCCACATCGAGGCTGCCGGCCTGCACGTCCTGCAGCAGGCTGGCTGCGGTGGAACGGGTTTCGAGGATGAAGGGCAGCCGTTCGCGGCTGGCCAGGCGGGACCACAACTCCACCGCCAGGCCCTGCCACTGACCGCTCTCGAGATCGGAGCAGGGCTGGGCGCCATCCAGCACTCCCACCCGCAGCACCCGCGAGGCGGGCTGCGGGCTGCCGGCCAGCGCTGCGGAACCGGCGCCTTCAGCCAGAACCGGCACGGGCGTCGCGACCGACGCGATCGTTGCGACAGTTGCGGCCGTCCCCATCAAGCGAACGGCGGCTCGCAGCATGGTGCGGGCCTGTCTCATGGCGGAGGCGAGGAGCCGGCCGGGCGGCTGAAGCCGAGCAGCACGAACAGGTTGGCCAGGGTGAGAAACGCCTCGGCGCCGCCGTGCAGAGCGTCCACATCGGCGAGCTGTTGGCCGTAGCGGTTCTCCGCCACCACGGCAGCCACGATGGTGACGGCCACGAACAGCAGCGTGAGGCCGAAGCCGATCAAGGCCAGGCGCGGCAGCCGCTGTGAGCGCCAGGCGTACCAGAGGAAGGCCAGATAGGGGAACAGCGAGAGCGCGAACAGGGGTGCCGGATCGATACCCGCCAGTGCCGTCAAGGCTGTGCTGAGGCTCATGGCTGCGGCACCACCGGCTGACTGGCCGCCTGCTGGTGCACCACCGGCTGACGGGCCAGATTCCAGGCGGCCAGCGCGAGGGTGCCGTTGCCGATCAGGGTTGTGGCGGCCTGGAACACCACCAGACCCTTGAGCTCACGGGCGTTGTCGAACAGATGCCAGGTGCAGGCCGCCATGGCGCTGATCAGGGCCGGCAGCATCGCCAGGGCCAGCCAACTCCAGGCGCGCTCGCGCCTCTGGAAGCCCCAGCGCTGAATGGCGACCATCGCCAGGCCCCACTCCAGCATCGAGGCGACGTGGATCCACCAGGTGGGAAGCGAGAGGGCGTGCATCGCCCGTTTCTAACCCGCGTAGCTCAGACGGTGCGGCACTGGCGACGCGGCTCAGACGATGCGGCTGCTGAACTGCTCGTACACGGTGGCCAGCACGGCCGACATCTCGGGTTTGAGCTGACAGCCCGGAACCGACTGGGCCGCTAGCAGCAGCAGAGCACAGGCATCCACCAGGGCTGAGGCCTCGTTGCTGGACAGGTTGATCAGATGGTCATCGCCGATGTGTGTGACGTGCACAGCAACCCCTCCTTCTGTAGCGCACGATACGGCGATCCACGCAGACTCCCGGAAGCAGCGGTTTGATTTCGGTTTTGTGATCGTCTGAACAGATCGGCGCCGGGTTCTTCCGGGTTTGGTGGCGATCGCTTGCGTTAACGCCCGCGCCGCCTACGGTTCAGGTACTTGCCCTGGCTCAGTGCTTTCCTTCCTGCGCAGTGCCCTGCTGCTTCCCCTCACCTGCACCATTGCCCTCGGCCTGTGCTCCGCCGAAGCGTGTGAGAAGCATCTGCACGGCCACAGCAACAGCTCTGACACTGCGGCCCAGGCTGCCCAGAAGTGACGCTGAAGCCTTGTGCGAGGGCCTCAGCCTTCAGCCAGTGGCAGAAAGCTCTCGCGCCGGTGAAAGTCCGGTTCGGGGCCGCTGTGAAGCCAGGCCCAGTAGCTGCAGCCGTGGCTCACGTCATCCAGCACAGCCGTAGCGGACAACTCCAGCGCTGATGCGGCCGGGATCAGTGCGCCAATGGGCAGGCTGAGCGTCAGCTCCAGTTGCTCCAGCTCGCCTTCAAGCTGGCGCTGCTTCAGAACGAAGGGCATTGCCTGAATGCGGGGCTCAGGCTGCAGCCCCTGCCGGTACCCGTTGAGGGCATAACAGTTCCAGTCTCCGTTGGGAGCAAGGTTGAGTTCCCAGTAGCCCGGTTGGCCTGCACGGCCGATGAAGGCCTCGAAGCAGGTGCTCTGCCACAGCTGATCGCGCCGCTGTGGTGGTTCGCCGCCGATCTGGCTGGCGAGCCGCAGCCGCGGCAGGGGGCCGCTGAGGCGGTAGTGGAGTTCGAGCACACCCTCATGCCAGCGGGCGGTGCAGCTGAGGGCCAGGCCCTGCAGGTGCGCTTCGGGCGCAAACGGGATCAGCGGTTTGGGGGCAGGACCGACTGTGCTGAAGGGAGCGGACGCGTGGCTGACCATCGGAGGGCCATCAGGCGGCAAGGGTCAGCGCCGTCGGCTCGCTGAGCTGCTGCACCAGCGCTCGCAACGCAGCCTCCTGGGCTTCGATGCTGGCCACAAGCCGGAACTGCACCACGGCACGGTGCAGATTCTGTTCGGGATGGCTGGCCTTGAAGTAGGTGTTGCCGGCGAGATAGTCGGTGAAGAAGCGCAGCCCCAGCTCGAAGCTGATCAGGCGGGCGGCATCAGCGATGAAGCCGAGCTCCACCGGCTGCAGGAAGCTGCTGGCCATTGCCAGGTAACCCTCGAGGATGGCGGCGGCCAGGTCGAGATCGAAGTGCACCGCGTCGAAGTCGGTGGTTTCCTCGCCGAGGCGATTGCAGCAGGAGCGCAGGCAGTCGCCGATGTCGTAGTGCACCAGCCCGGGTTTGACTGTGTCGAGGTCGATCAGGGCGATGGCCTCGCCGCTGCTGCGCTCGAGCAGCATGTTGTTGATCTTCGGGTCGCCGTGGATCGGGCGCAGGGGCAGGTCGCCGCGGGCCTTGGCGTCCTCCAGCAGTGAAACGATCAGCTCACGCTCGCGGATGAAGGCGAGGCACTCCTGGCCTAGGGGCGTGCTAGGGACGCTGGTGTGGACCAGGGCCCGGTGGTAGGCCTCGAGGTAGCGGGGGGTGATGTGGAACCCTTCCAGGGTGTCCGCCAGCTGCTCCACCGGCAGGTCGCTGATCAGCTGGTGGAACACGCCGAGTCCCCAGCCGAGCTCGCGTGCCTGCCGGCGGTGCTCGATCACATCCACGCTGTGGGCATCGGCCACAAAGGTGGTGGTGCGCCAGAAGCCGCCGTCGCTGCAGCGGTGCCAGGTGCAGCCGCCATCGCGGGTGCAGATCAGGCGGGGCAGCTCCCAGCGACGGCCGGCCAGCAGCCCTGCCTCGCCGAGGTTCCGATCGGCGTTCAGCCTCTTCTGCACATGGCGGCTGAGCATCTGCTGATTGCCCATCACCAGCTCCGGCCGGCGAAAGACACCAGTGTTGAGCCGTTGCAGCACGACCTTCTGATCGCCAGCCTCAACCAGGTAGGTGTCGTTCACATTGCCGCTGCCCAGCGGCACGATGCTGCAAACGGCAGCGGTCAGATCGAAGGCCGAGGCCACATCGCGCAGATCGTCGAGCGATTCGATCCGGCGTTCAACGGCCTGACTCACGTCGGCTGCACTCTGTGTTCTGAAGGAACACTGGCAGCGCCGGGCGGCCGCGACGGGCTGCCGGGGTCAGCTTCTGTTCAGGCCCCGGCTGCAGCTGCTGCGGAGGCGGCCTGCTCCTGTTCGATTTCGCGCCTCAGCTGGTGGCGGATGTGATCGGGTGATTTGTACTGCCTTGGTAGACAGTTGTGCAGGGTTTCGAGGCGGCTCCAGCAGAGCGTCTTCTCGATCCCCGCCATGGAACGACCCTCCAGCAGCAGTTGCTTCAGGGCCTTGCGGTACAGGAAATACTTCGCCTCAAGTTCACCGATCGTCAGGCCTTTGGTGCTGGACATGCTCAAGCCCTCGGATCAGGCTTCACCGTAAGCGAGATCCCCCCCCGCCTGGCTAGCTGGAGGCGGACGTGTAATGGCGCAGGGCCCGGCGCCAGAACACCCGGCTGAAGATCAGGCTGAGCACGGCTGCCAGCAAGCTGCCGGCCACCCACCCGGTGGAGGCCCGCCCCAGCAGCGCTTCTGCCGGAACGGTGGTGAGGAAGGCCACGGGCAGCACGAAGGTGAACAGCAGGCGCAGGGCTGGTGGATAGGCGCTCACCGGATAACGGCCGGCCACGAGTGTCGTGCGCAATACCTCGGTTGCGTTCCATACCTTCACAAACCAGATGCTGAGCCCGGCCATCAGAAACCACAGGCTGTAGAGGATCGCGGCGGCGCACAGGAGCAGAGTGAAACCGAGGCCAAGCGGCTGCAGCAGTGCGATGGGATCACGCCAGCCAATGGGCGGTGTGGCGTTGGCCAGGCCCACACCGATCAGTACAAGACCCGCCAGAACGCCGGGCAGCCCCCAGGGTGAGACCTGGCGGGCGGAGAGCCAGAACTGACTGTCGATTGGTTTGAGCAGCACGAAATCCAGCGTGCCGTTCTGCACGTGGCCCACGATCTTGCTCAGGTTCGGTTGCAGCAGGCAGCTCGTGAAGCCATCCAGCAGGGTGTAAAGCCCGAGCACCACCAAGGCGGCATCCCAGCTCCAGCCCCCCAGGCTGCGGCCGTTGCCGTAGAGCAGCGACAGCACGAACAGGCTGCCGGCCAGGTTGCCGAGTACTGCCAGCAGCTCCACCAGGGCGTTGGCCCCGTATTCCAGTTCGGCCGCTAGAGCCGTGCCCCAGAAACGCAGCAGGGTGCGGCGATACCGCTGCAGCCTGGAACGGCGGCTGGCGCGGACCATCGTTCAGGCCCCCAGGGCGGCGTAGCGGCGGATGCCGGTCCGCCAGAGCAGCAGCGCGATCGGCAGTAACAGGGCGCACCAGGCCCCGATGCCGGCGAATCCGGCGGCCACGTTCACCGGTTCACCCGCCAGCAGGGCTGCAGGAAAGGCGAGCATCGACGGGAATGGCGTGGCTTCGGCTAGGGCGCGCACCGATGGCGGAAAGGTGGAGAGCGGTGCCACCAGGCCGGACAGAAACAGATAGGGGATCAGCAGCAGCCGATCCAGGGCAGCGGCACGCTCGGTCCAGAAGCAGGCCATGGTGAGGATGATGTGCAGGATGAAGCGGAGCGCGAAGGCCGCAGCGATCGCCAACACGGCCAGCAGCAGTCGGCCAGGGCCGGGCATGGGCAGGATCCCTGGCTGCCAGAGGGCCACCAACGCCAGCATCACCAGCACGAACGGCAGGCGGGTCGCCTGCTCCGCCAGGTGGCTGGCCAGATAGCGCCAGAGCGGGTGCAGGGGTTGCAGCAGCTGGGGCGAGAGCTTGCCCTGCAGGGCGTCCTCCTCGAACACGTGAATCAGCCACACCACGGTGAACTGACGCACAACGAACGCCGCCAGGAAATAGCGGCCCAGTGCCTGGGGGCTAAGGCCTGCGGCAACGCCGGCTCCGGATCCCTGCCAGACCCCCAGCATGATCAGCGGCAGCACGCCCGCCAGCGCCCACAGGGCGATCTCGGCGCGGTACTCGAGCATGGTGGCGTACTGGCTCGAGAGCAGGGCGCGGGCGATGCGCCAGCTGCGGCGAGCACGATCACGTGAACGCCGCATCAGATCGTCTCCTCGATGATTCGGTAGTGCTCGCGATCGTCGGAGCAGCAGAGGTCGCCGTAGTAGCGCTCGAGCACGTCGTAGGCGTCGTTGTAGCTGGTGAAGCTGCGCCCGGCGATGCTGTCGCTGATTCCGTCGTCGCGCACGATGCGGTAGTGGTTCGGCATCGCTGGCCGGATGCTGGGAGCGTGATCAGGATTCATGGCAGCGGTGTCAGCTGAATGCTCGAGGCCTGGATGTGGGGAGCGCTGGCGACATCGTCGCTCCTGCTGGGCGGCTGGCTGGCCTGCCGGTTTGCGCTGAGCCGGCGCACCCTCGGGCTGTTGATGGCGTTCGGTGCTGGCACTCTGATCTCGCCGGTGCGTTGTGCTTCTACTTCTGCGATCGCTGGATCGAAGCCATTCAGCAGTGCCACCGCCGGGCTCCGAACCTGTCGGTGCTGGTGGCGATGCTGGTGGCGATCTTTCTCTCCAACCTGCCGGAGGCGGTGGCTGGCACGGTGGGCATGAAGAGCAGTGGCTGGAGTGCGGGCCGGATCCTGCTGCTGTGGATGGTGATCGCCCTGGTGTGTGCCTCGGCCTCGGCCCTTGGCTACGGGCTGTTCGAGGACGCGCCGAAGGCTTGGTTGTCGCTGATTCAGGCCTTCGCCGGTGGCGCGATTCTGGTGATGCTGACCAATTCGATGATTTCCGAATCGTATGACCATGCCGGCAAGCTGGCTGGCATCTTCACGGTTCTCGGTTTCTTTATTTCGGTGTCGATCGCTGTGCTGGAAGCGGCTCAGGTTGTGGCCTCCCACGGCTAAGTTGCGGCCATGATGCGCGTGCTGTTCATGCAGCTGAATCCAGCGGTGATGGCGGTTGCGGCGCTCCTTGCCGTGCCGCTGAATGTGTCACCGGCTGCTGCCCTGCCCGCCCAGCTGGCCGAGAGCCAGTGGCGGCTGGTTGAGGTCCAGTCGATGGATTCGGCCCAGGGCACCACCCGCCCCAGCCCCGGCACCACCTACACGATGGAGCTGAGCCGCGACGGCAGCGTGACCATGCAGCTCAACTGCAACCGCGCCCGCGGCACCTGGTCTGCCCAGGGGAGCACCGAGGGCAGCAGCGGTGGCTTCCGCTTCGGGCCCCTGGCCGCCACGCGGGCCTTCTGTCCGCCGCCGACCCTGGATGCGGTGCTGCTGGCCCAGGCCGCCAACATCAGGTCGTATCTGCTGAAGGACGGCCGCCTGATGCTCAGCCTGCTGGCGGACGGCGGCATCGTCGTCTGGGAGCCTGCGGGCAGCTGGCAGGTGAGCGGGCCGGTGCTGCTGCGCCAGCAACCGGCCTGGTCGGCCGAGGTGCTGGGCCGCCTGGCCAGCGACACGCTGGTGGACAGGCTCGGCTGCCAGCGCAGCCAGGGCCGCCTCTGGTGCCAGGTGCAGCAGCGGGGTGGTGCTCTGCGCGGTTACCTGCCCGCGGATCAGCTGCAGCCTGCGCCGAAACGCTGACACCCGGCCTCAGCTGTACCTCCGGCTACGCCATTGCGTCAGCGCGCTTTTAGGGTCTTGGCCACAACGCTTGCGGAGGGCGATGCAACGGACTGATCTGCTGATCGCCTTTCTGGCCTTCGGTGCTGCTGTGAGCACCCTGATGGCCTGGATCTGGTCGTCGATGGGGCGCTCACGGCAGCGCTGAGCGGCCGAGCGTTGCCAGAGTGTCCCGCCAGCCACCACCCGCCAGCATGACTCCATCCCGAGAGCAGATCCTCGCCGCCTCCGCCGGCTGGGTGGCGGTGCTGCTCAACGTGCTCCCCGGTTTGGGAGCGGGCTACCTGTATCAGCGTCGTTGGCGTGCCTACTGGATCACCTCGCTGCTGGCCAGCGGCTGGTTCGTGGCTGGTGCGGTGTTGGCACAGAACGCCGATGCCGCCGCCGAGGCTCAGAACCAGCTGGTGGGGCTGCTCGGCCTGCTGCTGCTGGCGGGCGTGACCGCCACCGAAGCCGGCCTGGCGGTGAAACGGGTGCGGGCTGACAGCTGAGGCGTTCCGGCGTGCAGCGCGCTCGAGCCCGGGCGGCCCTGGCGGTCCTTCTGCCCCTAGTCATCGCCCTGTTGCCGGGCCTGGCTGCTCCAGCTGCGTGGTCGGAGCCAGAGCAAACGACCGCCACGGTGATGTCCATTGGCGATGGTGACACGCTGCGACTGCGGCAGGCCGGCCGGCTGCTCACGGTGCGGCTGGCCTGCATTGATGCTCCGGAACTGACCCAGCGCCCCTGGGGTCCGCTGGCCCGCCACTACCTGCAGGAGCGTCTGCCGCTTGGCAGTGTGGTGACGCTGCAACGCAAGGCGGTGGATCGCTATGGCCGGCTGGTGGCCGAGGTGATCGGCGAGCTCAACATCGGCCTGGTGATGGTGGAGGACGGCAAGGCCTTCGCCTATCGCCGCTACCTCTCCGGCTGCGATGCCCAGGATTATCTCGAGGCGGAGCACCGCGCCAGTCGGCGGCGCTACGGCGTGTGGCAGGTGAACGGTGGCATCACGCGCCCGTGGGACTTTCGCCACAGGCGCCGACAGGCCGGGCTCTGACGGACGTTCAGGGCGTGGGCGGTTTGATGTTCGGGCAGGTGGCGCCGTTGAACCGGGAGGCGATGCGCTGGTTGCCTTCCTTGTAGATGGTCTGCGCCTTCTGGCTGTCGCCCGCTGCCTGCGCGGCGCTCAGCTTGCCGGCGAACATCTGGCAGGCCTGATCGAGTGACACAGCCCTGGCGCCGAGGGGTGCCGTGCAGGCGAGAAGTGTTGCACCGGCACAGATCAGAGAGAAGCGCATGACTGTTCCAGCAACCGCAGCACTCTGACAGGCAGACCAGGCGCCAACAACAAAGCCCGGAGCATCCGCCCCGGGCTCTTGTCTGCTCAGCCGTGGTGCCTGCCGGTGGGGCAGGGCGCAGCTGCGCGGTCTTTGATCGTGTCCGATCGGTGTGTCTTCGGTTGTGGGGTCGGAGCTGCCGGCGCTGGCACCTGGGGCCAGGTGTCTAGGGGGACGTTCCGTAGGGTCCGGGGCACCTGATGCTGAGCCGTGAGGCAGGCAGCGGTGAACGGCGCAGTGGACGGCGCTGGGCTGCAAGACGCAACCGTTTCACGCCAGGAACATCAGTGATCCGTTGAAAGTGTTGGAGCAGGGGCCGGATCGTCAGCGCGCTCCTGGCTGGTGCTCAGGGGGGGTGTCGTCCATCAATGGAGCCTCCGAATCCCGTTGCAGCCACCATGAAGCGGCCTGCACGGCTCGGCAAGCTCTGCAGGACGATCGACACCGCTCTTCACCGCGGGCCATCAGACTTCATGAAGGGGGCTTCATGGGGGAGCGGCCTGGGTTGATCAGCGGGTGCCCCTCCCGGGTGCCCCTTCAGCGGTAGCTCCTGCGGCGCTGGCTCTCATCTGAACGAGAATCCCCCTTTCCCCCCGCGTCCTGCTGCCCGCCTCCACACCCTCTCTGCTGAACGGATGAACATCGTTCTGTTGCATCCGGACGACTGGATTGCGGGCGATGTCGTCGTGCTGCGCGATCAGCGTGCGGTGCATATCCGGACTGTGCTCAATGCCGATGTAGGCGACAGCCTGCGGGTGGGCCTGCTCGGTGGGCTCTGCGGCCAGGGGGTGATCGAGGCGGTGGATCCGACTGGCGTTCAGCTGACGGTTCGGCTCAGTGAGCCACCACCGCCCCGGCACCGCTTCGACCTGGTGCTGGCCCTGCCGCGCCCGAAGATGTTGCGCCGCATCCTGCGGCAGTGCGCCGAGTTCGGCGTCGCCGAGTTGCACCTGATCAACAGCGCCAGGGTGGAGAAGAGCTACTGGCAGAGCCCGCTGCTGCGACCGGCCAGGCTGCAGGAGGCGCTGCTGGCGGGCATGGAGCGCTCACGCGACACGATGGCCCCAACGGTCCATCTGCACAAACGGTTTCGCCCCTTTGTGGAGGACCAGTTGCCGGGACTGTGTGCGGGCCGTCCCTGCTGGATCGCCGACATGGGTGCGCCGATAACGCTGGCAGAAGCGCCGCCGGTGCCCGCGGTCGTGATGATCGGCCCGGAGGGCGGCTTCGTGCCCTTTGAAGTCCAACTTGCTGAAGCGGTGATCGCTCAGCGCGTGGGTTTGGGTGAACGGATTCTGAGCGTGGATACAGCGTTGATCACGGTGCTGGCCCAGGCGCTGCCTGGCAGAAGCAGATGAGCCAGGCTGTTGCTGGCAACAACCACCAGGGCCGTCCCGTCCGCTTTGCGGCTTCGATGTCTGCCGGATCAAAGCCTTGCTGGCCAAGGCTCGCCCGTACAGCCCTGGTCTCGTTGAAGCCGCCTGCGCCGCCAGGATGGTGCCAGCAGCGTTTGGGCACAGTGCCGACCACCAGCTTCGCGGCCTTTGCGCAACAGGCCGACTACTCGCTGCTGGAGGCGCTGAAGCCGGATCCTCAGGCCAGCGGCGATGGCCACGATCATCGGCCGCGCCAGGTGTTCTCCGGCCATTACGTGCCGGTGACACCCTCTCCGCTGCCGGCGCCGGAGTACGTGGCCCACAGCAGCGACCTGTTTGCTGAGCTGGGGCTGAGCGAGGCGCTGGCTCACGATGACCAGTTCCGGCGTCTGTTCTCCGGCGACATCACGGTGGCGCAGGCGCCGATGCGGCCGTTCGGCTGGGCCACCGGCTATGCCCTCTCGATCTATGGCACGGAATACATCCAGCAGTGCCCGTTCGGCACCGGCAATGGCTACGGCGACGGGCGCGCCATCTCGGTGTTCGAAGGCGTGTTCAACGGCCGCCGCTGGGAGATGCAGCTCAAAGGCGGCGGCCCCACCCCCTATTGCCGCGGCGCCGACGGGCGCGCTGTGCTGCGCTCCAGCGTGCGCGAATTTCTGGCACAGGAGTTCATGCACGCCCTTGGGGTGCCTACATCTCGCTCGCTGACGCTGTATGCCTCGCACGCGGAAACAGTGCGCAGGCCCTGGTACTCGCCGAATTCACGCTCGTTCGATCCCGACGTGATGGTCGACAACCCGGCGGCGATCACGACCCGGGTGGCGCCGTCGTTCCTGCGGGTGGGGCAGTTGGAGCTGTTCGCCCGCCGCGCCCGCAGCCAGGCCCACCCGAAGGCGCTGCATGAGCTGCAGCTGATCGTTCAGCACCTGATCGATCGCAACTACCGGCCGGAGATCAATCCGGCGCTGCCGTTCAGCGAGCAGGTGGTGGAGCTGGCGGGGTTGTTCCGTTCTCGGCTCACGGCCCTGGTGGCGAACTGGATCCGGGTTGGCTACTGCCAAGGCAATTTCAACAGCGACAACTGCGCCGCCGGCGGCTACACGCTCGACTACGGCCCCTTCGGCTTCTGCGAACTGTTCGATCCCCGCTTTCAGCCCTGGACCGGTGGTGGCGAGCATTTCAGTTTCTTCAACCAACCGCAGGCGGCCGAGACCAACTTCCAGATGTTCTGGACGGCTCTGCGGCCGCTGCTTGCAGGCAATAGCGAGGCCCTGGCCCGGCTGGATCAGATCCGCGAAGAATTTGCCGCAGCGATGCAGCAGCAGCTCGACACGATGTGGGCCCGCAAGCTCGGTCTGAGCAGCCCCAATGCCGCGCTTGTGAACGAGCTGCTGCAGCTGCTGGTGAGCTCCAGGGCCGACTACACGATGGTCTTCCGCAGGCTGTCGGCCATTCCGGCGGATCTCTCAGAGCACCTTGCAGCCCTGAAGGAGAGCTTCTACGTGCCGAGTTCCGACGCGCTTGATGCGCAATGGATCCAATGGCTGGAGCTCTGGCGCGATCAGATCACGGCCGACGGCGACCTCAGTGCCACATCTGCTGTGATGCAACGTGTGAACCCAGCCATCACCTGGCGCGAATGGTTGATCGCCCCGGCCTACGAGCAGGCAGCGCAGGGCGACACCACAGCGATCAGTGAGCTGCAGGCGGTGTTTCGCCATCCCTACGAGGCGTTGGCTCCGGAGCTTGCGGCCACCTACGACCGCCTCAAGCCCAGGGAGTTCTTCAATGCTGGCGGCGTGTCGCACTACAGCTGTTCCTCGTGAGGCCTCGCGGCCGCCATCCACCTGCCACATAAGGCCGGTGAATGGTCCATTCAGTCCAACAGGCTCAACTAGCGTGGTGGAGCTCGCAATGACGCCTCCCATTTGACAACCGTAAGCGTCATCACGCCGACCAGGCTTTTGCCGGATCGCTTGCCTATGTTGAGCGATTTAAACCGTAGCCTCGCTGATAATAACTGCAAGACGGAACACGTGATTGTCGTTGATGGCAACGGCATCGAATCGCTTCCTCCGGATCTTGCGGCCAACGCCACTGTGATCGCTTCCGCGCGGCCCATTGGTCAGGCAGCAGCTCGCAATCTTGGTCTGCTTGTTGCACGGGGTGAGTGGATCACCAGCGCCGACGATGACGACTGGCTCTATCCCCGCTCCATCGACCAACGCCTGGCTGCGATCGATGACCAGGCCGGGGCCCTGTGGGCAGCCGGCTATTGCACCGACGACCTCAAGAACGATCCGGCCATCGTTGCTGCAGGACCATGCCTGGCAGGTGATGTCTGGCGTGCATGGCCATCTCCCCATGACAGCATTCCCCTGGGCCCAACTACCCTGCTTGTTGAGGCTGCCTTGCTCAAGCGGGTCGGCGGCTGGATGGGCCTACCTCAAGGTGAAGATCTGGGCATGATGATCGCCGTCACCAGCACAGCGCCGGGAGTGTTGATTGCTGATTACGTCTATCACATACGCCTCCATGTTGGACAGATGACCAAATCAGCATGGTTTGATGATTTGGAACTCCTGTCGCGTCGATCTGCCTGGGAACGCGGTCAGTTCATTCTCTCTCAGCATCAGCATGCAAGCGCAACGGTGCCTCTGATTCGCCAACGAATGGCCACCATCTGAGCTCCCCAGCCCGGTGCGTCGCCTCCGTCGGTGCTGTCGGTGCTGCCCAGCAGCTTGCGGGCCATTGCGTGGGGGTAGTGGATGTACCGCTGGCTGGCGTCCTCAGCTCTGATTGAGGATGCCGTTGATCTCGCGACGGATCTCCGCAAAGCGCAGATAGGCCATCCAGACTTCTTCGAGATCCACCTGGTCGTAAGCGTGAATCAGGACATCTCGCATCCCTGCCATGGCCCGCCACGGAAGATCGGGGTGACGACAACGGAATTCCGGGCTGAGACGCTTGGTCGCCTCGCCAAGAATCTCAAGACAACGTATTACGGCATCCTGGAAATAATCCTTGGCGACGAATGTCTCTTCGTTGTGAATCGGATAGCCAAGGGCCCGATCCAGCACACCTCGGATATCGACCAGAGCCTGGCGATCTCTTGCGTCCATCACAAGGGGATGGCTTCGGCTTCTACCGTGGCTTTGAGATCGGGCTTGAGGTTGCGGCGGCGGATCAGATCAACCCGGGTGAGGAGTAGATCCTCCAAGGCAGATTTCAGATTGACACGGTCAAACAAGCTGGTGCCGGCCGGGAGGTCCACGAGCAGATCCACATCGCTGCCGGGGGTGGCCTGATCCCGCGCCACGGAACCGAACACCGCCGGATTGCTGGCGCCATGGCGGGCAAGCAGCTCATGGAGCTGGGGGGCCAACTGCTGCAGTTCGGCGAGACGCATGGGCGCTCGAGGCCTGTCGTGCGCTGAGGGATTTGATCAGAGGCTAGGCCGCCAACGCCATCACCGGCATCCAGGCCGCCGTGATCGCCCGCTCGCCGCGGATGAACACCAGCGGCTGGCCCACCAGCTTGGTGACGAACACATCGCCGAACCGTTCGAAGCGGGCCCGGGCGAAGTCCGCATCGCGGAAGAAGGCCAGCGCCTCCAGCACGCCGGTGATGGCGCCGGTGCTGGGTAGTGGACGGGGAGACGCGCGCATCAGGGTGTGCAGGGGCCGTTGGTGTTCACCACCACCTCATCGCCCAGCTTCAGGGCGGAGAGGAGGGTCTTGAGCTCGGGCTCGCTCACATTGATGCAGCCGCCGGTCACTTTCTGGCCGATGCGCTTGTCGTTGTTGCTGCCGTGGATGGCGAAGCTGTACCAGCGGAAGCGACCGTTGTAGGTGTTGAAGGTGAACGGCTGCTTCACGCCACCCACCGGCGCCAGGCTCACGTAGCCGATGCCGTACTCGCCGGTTTCGCCATCGCCGTCGAAGTCGATCGCGTCCATGTTGGCGAAGAGTGTGCGGCGCAGCTCCGCTTCGCGCTTGCCCGAGCTGGCGATCAACGCTGGATCCATCACGAAGCGATCGCCACTGAGGATCGCGTTCACCCGGAAGCGGCCCAGCGGCGTGTAGCCCTCTTCGAAACGTTTGCCGGCGCAGGTGACGCCCTTGCGCCCGAAACCCACCTTGAAGATGGTGCGCTGCTCACCGCGGGGCAGCACCCCAAAGCTCAGCGATGGATCGCTCGGGTCGAGCTCGATCCGGATCGGCCCGGTGGCCTGCGCCGTCGCTCTGTTGCCCTGCTTGCCTGCCTCCGTGCTGGCGCCGCAGCCGCTGAGCGCCAGGCAGAGCCCAACCAGGGCCAGCGTTGAGAGTTGGCGCATCGCCGGTGTGCTGCTGCGGGCCCATGATGCCGCTGGTGTCTTGACCTGCCCGCTGGGCAACATGTCACCTCAGGTTCAGATCACCTCAGGTTCAGACCCATGACCTGGGCGCCGTAGTGACGGGTCATGTCCGACTGCTGATACCAGGCCACCAGCAGCTTCTTGGTGAGCTGGCGCAGTTGGTCGATGTCGTTGCACTCGTCGATCGCCCGGGACTGGGATTCCATGGCGAAGCGGCGTGCCAGTTCAAGCTCAGCCATGGGAAAGAAGGCGCAAACGGGATGGACTTCACAAAACGTTACGGGGTTGAGCGGGGTTGCTGCGGGCGCGCCAGCGGCGGGATCCCGAACCCTGGCTCGCCTCGCGGCGACGGCAAGGCGGGCAAGGCGGGCAAGGCGGGCACTGCGGGCAAGCTGGGGGCAGCGCGCTGCAGACCATGGCCCGCTCCGCTGCCCTGAGCCCCATGCCGATGCCAACGCCGATGCCGCTCCCCCTGCCGCCGATCGCGGGGCGTGAAGCCGAGCTGCAGGCCCTGATGGCGCAGCCCAGCCCGCCGACTGGTGCCGCCATCTCTCCCCCGCTGGAGACGATTCGCTCAGCCTTCGCCTGTGCCCTGCACATGCATCAGCCCACCATCCCCGCCGGGGCCGATGGCGGGCTCATCTCTCATCTGCAGTGGATGCTCGAGCATCCCGGCCAGGGCGACAACCACAACGCCGAGCCCTTCGCCCACTGCTACCGCCGCCTGGCGGAGATCCTTCCCCAGCTGATCGGCGAGGGCTGCAACCCGCGGATCATGCTCGATTACTCCGGCAATCTCCTCTGGGGCTTCGAGCAGATGGGCCGCCACGACATTCTCGCGGCGCTGCGCGAGCTGGCCGGCAATCCCGCGCTGCAGCCCCATGTGGAGTGGCTCGGCACCTTCTGGAGCCACGCCGTGGCCCCTTCCACGCCGATCCCTGATCTCAAGCTGCAGATTCAGGCCTGGCAGCAGCACTTCGCCGGGCTGTTCGGCGACGCTGCCCTGCAGCGGGTGCGTGGCTTCTCGCCGCCGGAGATGGCGCTGCCCAATCACCCCGACACGCTGTTCGCCTTCGTGAGCGCCCTGCGTGAGTGCGGCTACCGCTGGCTGCTGGTGCAGGAGCACAGCGTTGAGAATCCCGATGGAACTCCCCTGAGCCGCGAGCAGGCGCTGCTGCCCAACCTGCTGGTGGCCCGCAGTTCCAGCGGTGCCGTGGCCACGATCACCGCCCTGATCAAGACCCAGGGCTCCGACACGAAGCTGGTGGGGCAGATGCAGCCCTGCTACGAGGCTCTGAGCCTGGGCCGGCTGCAGCTGGGCAACCGCGTTGTGCCGCCGCTCGTGTCCCAGATCGCTGATGGCGAAAACGGTGGCGTGATGATGAACGAGTTCCCGCAGGCCTTCATTCAGGCGCACCAGCGCCTTGCCGGCGCTGGCCCCGTTGCCGAGGACGCCACCGTGGCCCTCAACGGCAGTGAATACCTTGATCTTCTCGAGGCCGCCGGTGTGAGCGAGGCGGACCTGCCGCCGATCCAGGCGGTGCAGCAGCACAGGCTCTGGCAATACCGCGAGGCCAACGCCGCGGCGCCGTTCGACGTTGCCGCCGCCATCGCCGATCTGCAGGCCGACGATCCCTCCTTCGCCATGACCGGTGCCTCCTGGACCAACAACCTCAGCTGGGTGGAGGGCTACGCCAACGTGCTCGAACCGATGAACCAGCTGAGCGCCCGTTTCCACCAGCACTTCGATCCCCTGGTGGCGGCCGATCCCGCCATCACGTCCACCTCCGCTTATCAGGAGGCTCTGCTGCACCTGCTGCTGCTGGAAACCAGCTGCTTCCGCTACTGGGGCCAGGGCGAGTGGACCGATTACGCCCGCGAGATCCATCGGCGTGGGATGGCCTTGCTCGAATCGTCACCGCTGCCGGCCTGATTTTTTGCCCCTCACCAGGGCAGCAGCTCGCCGTTGGCATGCCAGAACGTGCCGCTGGTTTCCAGTGTGAGGGCGTCGATGCGGGCCAGCAGGCCCTGCACCGCCTGCTCGGTGCTGATGCCCTGGGGGTTGAAGTTGATCATGCGCGTGCGCACCAGCCCCGGATGCAGGATCGCCACGGCGATGCCGCGCGGTTTCAGATCGATCGCCAGGGAGCGCCCGGCCATGTTGAGCGCCACTTTCGACATCCGGTAGCCGTAGGAGCCGCCGGATGTGTTGTCGTCGATCGAGCCCATGCGGCTGGTCATCAGCACGAGCTTTGAGCCCGGCGGCAGGTTCGGCAGCAGGGCCTGGCTGAGGCGCAGCGGCGCCAGGGCATTCACCTCGAACTGGCGGCGCACGCTCTCGGCATCGAGCGTGTCGAGGCGGTTGTTCTCCAGCAAACCGGCGTTGAGGATCACGCCGTCGAGGGCCACGCCGGCCAAACGCTTCGTCAGCGCGGCGAGGTCGGCCTCGCTGGTGAGATCGATGCCGACCTCAACCTGCGCCCCCTGCTGGCCCAGCGCTTCCAGCTCCGGCGTCGCCGTGCGGCAGACGGCAATCACCCGATCGCCGCGGTCAAGCAGCTGTCGGCAGTAGTCAAGGCCGATGCCGCGGTTGGCACCGGTCACCAGAAACGTGGTCACGGCTGGAGGTGGAGGTTGGTCTGAAGTCTCACTTCAGTGGTCAGCGCCCATTCACCGCCACGGGGATCGGCCTGAGAACGGCGCTGGAGCCAGCGACGGCGGCAGTGGCAACTTCAGTGGCAACTTGATTGGCCTCGCTCTCGCTTCCGTCGTCGTCCTGAAGCAGTTCGCGGGCGATGCCGGCATCGAAGGAGAACCGGCCTGGCCCCAGCAGCAGCAGGCCGAGGCTGCCGCCGAGATACAACACCACCAGCTCCAGCACGTAGATGTTCAGCCCGCTGGTGAGGATGTGGTGGTAGCCCGCGACCGCCATGGTGCCGCTCAGGGCCAGGGCGCCGAAGGGGGTGAACAGGCCGAAGATCAGCAACCACGAGCCGATGATCTCGGCATAGCCCGCCGCATAGGCCATCAGCAGCGGGAAGGGCAGGTGCAGCGCTGCTACGTAGTTGGTGGCAAAGCCCTGGGGATCGGCGAGCTTGTCCTGGCCGTGGTGGATCATCATCATCCCCACTGCCAGGCGCAGCAGCAGCAAGCCGACGCTCTGCAGGCGTCCCTGGCCGAGCAGGTAGGTGCGCAGGCCCTGGCGCAGGCTCTGAACCAGGCCTGCCGGCAGGGCCGACAACGGTGCCCAGGTGGTGGATTCGTTGGGCTGCTGGGCAAGGGCTGCGTCATCCACGCTGCCCCGCAGCAGACCGATGGTGAGCGAGGCGGCCGAGACGCCCGCAACGATTTCCAGAGGCAGAGGAATGGCCATGGCCCGATTGGCAGGACATCCACTCTGGCGATTCCGGTAAAGAAACGTGAAGCAGATGAGAGTGTTGGCCACCGCCCCAGAATCAAGCCATGACCAACCTCGCGATTCCCGCCCTGATCACGGTGGCGGCTCTTGCCCTTTTCCAGGGCACAGCCATCGCCGTGAGCAAGTCCCGCTACAAGCACAAGGTGATGCCGCCGGCCACCAGCGGCCCGCCGGAGTTCGAGCGGGTGCTGCGGGTGCAGCAGAACACCCTTGAACAGCTGGTGTTCTTCCTGCCCGCCTTCTGGCTCGCCAGCCTCCTGGGCCAACCCTCGGCTGCTGCCGTGCTGGGCATCGTCTGGGTGGCGGGTCGGCTGGCCTACGCCGTGGGTTACATCCAGGCAACGGAGAAGCGGGGCCCTGGGTTCAGCATCAGTTTCATCAGCGGTGTGGCGCTGCTGGTGATGGCCGTGGTGGGGGCGATCAGCCAGTTCGGCCATGGCTGAGCTGGAGGAGCTCGTTCAGCTGCTGCGATCCGCGCCCGCTTCAGCCCGTATCCGACCCCTGGTGGAGGAGCTGGAACGGCTGCAGCCCGCCGATCTCGAGCGTGATGCCGCGCTGCTGGCCGGTGTCTGGGAGCTGCGCTGGAGCAGCTCAGCGAAGCCCTGGTTGCGTGAGGGCCCCTGGCTGGAAAACCTGCAGGTGCTCGATCCCGAGCGGCAGCGCGGCATGAATCTGCTGCGGCTCAAGGGGCCGCTGGCCTCGCTGGTGGCGGTGAGCGTGGTGGCGCACCTGGAGCGGGCGGAGGCTGAGCCCAACCCCCAGCGCATCAACGTGACCTTCGAGCGCGGTGGCTGGATCGGCCCGCGCCTGGGTGCCCTGCGCCCCGAGCTGCTGGCCCGCATCCGCCAGAGCTTCCCCGCCTGGCTCGACATCACCGTGCTCACACCCCAGCTGCGCCTCTGCCGCGGCAATGCCGGCACGATCTTCGCCCTGCTGCGCCGACCAGATCTGGATCCCGCCGATCTGCTGCCGCTCTGAGCTGAAGGTGACCCGCTGCTGATGTGACCCCTGCGTCAACGCTCGCCGTTGCGTTCATCCAGCCGTGCCTTCAGGGCCTCGATCTCCCGGCGCAGATCATCAGCCTGCTGCTTGGTGGCGTCGTTCTTGTCGGCAAGGGTCTGACCGTCGGAGTCGTAGGCGTTGAGGCCACGAAACATCAAGCCACCACCGGCCGCGATCATCACGATGTAAACCACCAGCTGCCAGAGGGTGGTGGGCATGAAGCTCATGCGCAGGCTGTTGAGCACCCCCACCAACAGCGCCGCCAGGGAGGCCCAGATCAGGAGGTTCGCCCAGCGGCGATAGCTGCCGGCGAACAGCAGGCACACGCCGATGCCCAGCGGCAGCATCAGCAGCCCCATCCCCGGCGTGCCGAATGGCATGGCGGCGCCAGCACCGCCCCAGCCACCCCATCCACCCCAGCGCCCAAAGCCGCCGGGGGTTCGCTGCAGCAGCAGCTCCGAACGCACCAGCACCTGGTTGGCCAGCAGAAAACCCCCGGCTCCGAACAGGCAGCCGCCGATCAGGAACTGAACGAAATCGCCGCTGGGATTGCTGCGGGCCATGGTTGGAACACAGGCTGATCGTGCTCAGGTTGGCGAGTCGCTCCTGTTTCCGCCAGCAGGCGCGCGGAACAGGGCACCGATCAGCTCCTCGATCGGTGGGTCGCGCACCTCCAGGTCGAGCACCTCGAAGCGGCTGAGCAGCTCCCCCACCTGCTGCGTGAGGGTGTCGCGCGGGATCAGCAGCCGCACCACGCGATCTCCGGCTTGTTCCTGGTCCTGCTCGTTGTCGCACTCCAGCGCGCCGAAGGCCTCGAAGGCCTCGGCCGGCTGGGGATGGCGCAGTTCCAGGCGCACCTCGCGGCACGGGGCGAGCCGGTTGGTGAGCTCTTCGAGGGAGCCATCGTGGAACAAGCGGCCCTCGTGGATCAGCAGCACCCGCTCACACAGGCTGGTGATGTCGCCCATGTAGTGGCTGGTGAGCAGCACCGTGGCGCCGGTGCGGCGGTTGTAGTCGGCCAGGAAAGAGCGCACACGCGCCTGGGCATTCACATCCAGCCCGAGGGTGGGTTCATCGAGGAACAGCACCGCCGGGCGGTGCAGCAACGCCGCCAGCAGTTCCGCCTTCATCCGCTGCCCCAGCGAGAGCTTGCGCACCGGCCGGCGCAGCTCCTCCCCCAGCTCGAGCATCTCCGCCAGTTCATTGATGCGGCGCTTCGCCTCGCCGTCGTCGAGCCCGTACACAGCGGCATTCACCCGGAACGACTCCAGCGGGGGCAGATCCCAGAGCAGCTGCTGCCGGTTGCCCATCACCAGGGTGATCTGCTGCAGGAAGCGCTCCCGCCGCTCGAAGGGCACGCAGCCGGCCACCTGCACCCGTCCGGCGCTGGGATGGATCAGGCCGCTGAGCATCTTGAGGGTGGTGGTCTTGCCGGCGCCGTTGGGCCCGAGGAAGCCCACGATCTCCCCCGGTTCGATCGCAAAGCTCACCTCGCGCACCGCCTCGATCGTGCGCATACGGCGCCGCAGCAGATGGCGCAGGGTGCCGGCAAGGCCGGGATCCTTCTCGGCCACCGCGAAGCCCTTGCTCAATCCCTCCGCCAGCACGATCGCCGTGGAGCTGCTCTGCCCTGTTGGCTGGTTCAAGTGGTCAACCCAGCGCCGCAGCCTGCTCCGGCGTCAGCCGGCCCGCCCCCACCAGCACACGGGTGATGCGGGCGATGTCGAGCACGGCATGGGTGCGGTAGCCCGCCCCCGCCAGCCGCTCGCTGGCATGGCGGTCGCGTTCGCCGCCATGGTCGATGAACACCACCACGTCCTGCACCACCAGCCCCGAGCTCTCCAGCTTGCCGATGCCCTCCAGCACGCTGCCGCCGGTGATCAGGATGTCGTCCACCACCACCACCGTGTCGCCCTCGTTGAAATCGCCCTCGATCAGGCGGCGCGCGCCGTGGGCCTTCACCTCCTTGCGTGGGTAGATCAGCGGTTTGTGCAGCTGCAGCGACAGCCCCGTGGCGGTGGGCAGCGAGCCGTAGGGAATGCCGGCGATGCGATCGAAGCTCAGCTGCTCCAACAGGCCGCAGTAGGCGTGCAGCACGCGATGGAACAGGTTCGGGTCGGAGATGATCTGGCGCAGGTCGATGTAGTAGTTGAAAACGGCTCCCGAGGCCTGCACGTACTCGCCGAACAGCAGGCAGCCGATGTCGAACAGGTCGACGATCAGGCTCTCGAGGGGATCGGCAGCCGGCTCCCTGCTGCCGGCGTCGCCGGCACCTGAGGCATCAGGAAGCCACACGGCGCAGCTCTCGGCCTGCTCCTGCCCCTGCTGATCCAGCCAGCGCTGGCGCCGGCGATTGATCATCGCCTTGAGCGCCTCGGCTTTGGGGCCCAGATCGTCCTCCACCAGGAGGTTCTGCGGCAGCGGCAACAGCAGGCCATCGGCCGCCGGGTTCAGCCCCGCCTGCAGCAGCCCATCAAGCCGCTCCTCCTCGCTCCAGATGCTGCGCAGCATCAGCACCCGCTCCGGTGCGGCCTGCCGCACCAGCCCCAGCACGTCAGGATCGCTGGTGCCCACCTCCAGCAGCAGCTGATCGGGCGTGCCCCACAGCTGGCATTCGCGCACGATCTGCAGGAACAGCGGATCAGCCTCACTGGGGTGGTACTGGATGCGCTTGGCCGCCGGGTTGGAGCTGCGGCAGGTGATCACCACGGCCTTGTCGGCGTAGAGCAGGAACGGTGCTGCGATGTCCTGCCCGGCCAGCGGCGAGAGGGTCACCCCATCGACTCCCAGATCCTTGAAGAGGTAGTGAGCGAGGGCGGTGGAGGAGTTGAGGTCGCCGTGCTTGGCATCGATGATCAGCGGCAGATCGCGCGGCACCAGGTCGCGCACCTCCAGCAGCAGTTCCAGGCCGAGCGGACCCAGGGCCTGGTAGAAGCCGAGGCTGGCCTTGATGGCGCAGACGTGGGGGCTCGTTTCCTCCACCACCGCCTTGATCCAGTGGCGCGCCTGGCTGAGGAAGGAGCGGTTGGCCATGCCGCGGCGCTGCGCCCAGCTCTGCAGCATCTCCGGATTCGGGTCGAGCCCGGTCATCAGGAGCGACTGGCGCTCGGCGATGGCTTCAGTGAGTTGGACGAAGAAGCCCACGCCCGTTGGACGGCATTCAGCGTTGCTAAGAGATCAGCCTGCCCCACGGCTGATCAGGACACACCTCGTTGCAAAACCAGCGCTGCTGCCGGCCAATCTCATGTCGCCATCAGGGCTGCGCCGTTGCGCTGAACCATGGCGGCTCAGATCCCAGCCGCCGCCGGGCGTGGCCTGGCTGAGCCTCAGGAGGCTCGGGAGACTCGCCTGCAAACTCTGGTGCCACCCCTTGGCCTCTGGCATGGTTCAGAACCCGGGCCTGGGCCGATGAGCTGGCGTGAACTGGAGCGGTTGGTGCGTGATGGCGATGCTCGGCCTGAGGTGCGAATGGGTCTGCGCGGCTGCCGCAACGATGTGGAGCTGCTCTTGCGTGCCCGGAAGCTCGGCTACCGCATCACCCGGGTCGACCTGCAGCAGGCCTGGCAGGAGCATCAGCTGGAACTGGAACAGCAGCAGGCGCTGTGCCAGGCCGCTCGCCCGAGCGGAGCGGCCGGCAAGGGCCGCAGGGCTAGCTGCTGATCTGGCCACGTTTCCTGGCTCCCCCGCCTGGGGGGCGTTCTGATCCGGGCGCTGAAGAACTGCTGTGAATCCGGATCTGGATCGTCGTTGCCTGGAGCTCGCCGTCGCCGACCTACGTCAGTTACATCCCCATCAGCGCAGCCGCGCCCTGGCTCAGTTCCGTGCCATCGACGCGAATCTGGCGGATCGTCTGCAGCTTGAGTTGAGTTACCGGCTGCACTGAGAGGCTCAGTCGCGGTGCACGGCCCAGGCCGCCAGCAGCCCGCCAGCGAAGCCGCTGGCATGGCCGATCCAGCTCACCCCGGCCGGGGAGAACAACGGAATCAGGCTGGGCAGAACACCGCCGTAGCTGATCAGGCAGAGCAGCGAGAGCGCCAGGGGCCAGGGGCGTTTCTCCAGCCAGCCGATCAGCAGCAGGTATCCCAGCAGGCCGTACACCACACCGGAGAGGCCATGGCTACCCGAGGGCCAGAGCAGCCACACGGGGATCGCCGTGGCGTACACACCCAGCCAGACCGCCAGGTAGTCGCGCCGACTCTTGGCCAGCACCAGCCAGGAGAGGGGCAGGAACATCAGGCTGTTGGCCAGCAGATGGCCGAAGCCGCTGTGGCTGAAGGGGGCCGTGAGCACGCCGAGGAACGATCCGCCCGGCAGCATCGGCAGATTCCAGCGGCCGCCGAACAGCAGCTGATCGATCAGCTCCTGGGTCCAGGGGATCGCCAGGATCAACGGGGGAATCAACAGGGTGCTCCCCAGCCGGGCCAGTCCGCGATCCAGCCGCTTGGTGATCGATTCGCTCATGCCGGCTGTTCCGCCACGCTCGTGATCCTGCAGCGCAGAACCGCCAGGGCCTCATCCGGCAGGCCGAGGAAGCGGTCGAGCCAGGCATCCCCGCAAGGCGGCACCGTGGCTACGCCCACCAGCAGTGCCGCGCCGCTGCCATCGAGGGATCGGCCGCTGGCGCGATGGCGCCGGCCCTGGCAGCGGTCGCTGCGGAGCTCGGTGTCCACCAGCAGATCCGGGGCCTGGTAGAGCTCAGTTGCTCCCAGCTGGATCCGAAAGCGGAAGCGCGCGCGGAAACGCAGGCACACCGCACCGCTGTGGCTGTCGATCTGGCCCTCCAGCTGCTCGGGCTGGATGCGGATCGAGAGGCCCGGGGGCAGGGGCAGTCCCAGAAAGCGGGTGGAGCGCCAGTCCAGTGGGGGAATCGTGAGTTGCCCGGGAGGAAACTGCACGCTGTCGCCATCAAGGCGCGCATCGCTGGTGCCGCCGCCGCCGCTGGCGTTGTAGCGGAAGCGTGGGTAACGGCCGATCACCAGGCCGCAACCGTCGAGGGTGGACAGCTGCAGGCTCGGGCCGGCGGCGGCGGGCGCCTCAGCCATGCCGCAGCCACTCCAACTGGCCGCTGCCGTGCAGCTCCGCCAGTTCGCTGTAGCCGCCGATCGGTTCGCCGTCGATGAACACCTGTGGCAGGGTGCCGCCCGTTGTCGCTGGGATCTGCTCGAAGGGGATCTGCAGGGTGCGCAACATGCGCAGGGCGCGCGCAGACCAGGGACATCCCTCTGCCACAGCGATGGTGACCCGGCCATGCCCTGGATTCGCCTGCAGCGTTGCCCGCTGCTGGGTCTCACTGGTCAGCCAGCCCACCAGCAGATCGGCTCCCTTGAGCACAAGGCTGCCGTGCTCCAGGTGACCGCCCCAGACCTGGCAGTCGGAATCGGAAACGCTGAGATGCAGGTGTACCCCCTCCGGGCTGAGGGAGCCCTGCAAGGTGATGATCTCCAGCTCCCCGGTCAGCCGCGTGGGCGCGGTGCGGCCCGGGCAGGCGAAGCAGGCTTCGCTGAGGTTGCCCACCACGCTCAGCACGAAGCCGCTGGCGTTGTGCTGGCGGCTCAGCTCTTCAAGGCTGCGGCGCAGGTCGCTGCCGGCGCTGAGGTGGATGGCCGCCGCGTGCATGCCCGCTCAGAGGCTCAACAGCGCGTCGGGACGCACTTGGGCCAGGCGCTGCTCCTGGCGAACCAACTGATAGCGGTTGAAGTCGGAAGGCTGGTGCTGGTAGAGGTGCTTCAGCTCATCCAGCTGATGACACATGGCCTGGAGCACGGGATGGTTGTCGTTCACCGGGCCTGAACCTGCAGTGGGAACCTGAACAAAACCTTAAGTGCGGCGGTGGCCCTGTTGCGGCGGTCCCACATCAAACGTGATGCAGAGTGCTTCAGGTGATCGCCTGGAGGGTCTGGCTGCTGTGCCGCTCCAGCAGTTCGGCGCCACCGATGCCATGGCACCACAGCTCCACATCCGCATCCGCGGGAGCCAGGAAGCTCCAGCTCTCAAACGGGAAGATCACCTTCTCAAGGAAGTAGCTCTGGGGTCCGACGCAGCGCAGGATCACCATCCGATCCCGGCTATTCCGGTAGAGACAGGTCTGCACGGGGCCATCAATCGGGATGGCTGAGCCTGCCCCTTGGCTCGCGCCGGCACACGTATCGGTTGACACCGCTGGCCCGACTGGCTACCCGACTGGCCATGACCGCCCCTGACCTGCTGCTGCAACTGGCCCTGTTCGCCGGAGCACTACTGGCCAACCTGCTCTCGGCCCTGGCGGGTGGCGGCGCCGGCCTGGTGCAGTTGCCCTTGCTCATCATGCTCGGGCTGCCCTTTCCTCTCGCCCTCGCCACCCACAAGCTGGCCAGCGTCGCCCTCGGCGTGGGAGCCACGTTGCGCCATGCCCGCGAGCGCAGCCTCAACCTGCGCTTTGCGCTGCTGATCCTGATCAGCGGGCTGCCCGGGGTGTGGCTCGGGGCGCGCCTGGTGCTGGCCGTGCCGCACCGCCTCTGCACCCTGCTGCTGGGACCGCTCACCATCGGCCTGGGGATCTATTCGCTCAGCCGCCCCGAGCTGGGTACCCAGCCGCAGGCACGCTCCCATGGCCCGGCGGGTTTGCTGCTGGGGGGACTGGTGCTGTTCGCCATCGGCGTGCTCAACGGCTCCCTCACCTCCGGTACGGGTCTGTTTGTGACGCTCTGGCTGGTGGGTTGGTTCGGCCTTGATTACGGCCGCGCCGTGGCCTACACCCTGATCCTGGTGGGATTGTTCTGGAACGGCACCGGTGCGCTCACCCTCGGCCTGCAGGGGCAGATCGCCTGGCGCTGGGTGCCGACCCTTTTGCTCGGCTCGGTTGTGGGGGGCTACCTCGGCGCCCATCTGGCGATCGCCCGGGGAAGCAGGTTGGTGAAACGTTGCTTCGAGGTGCTCTCGCTGCTGATGGGGGCGTCGCTTCTGTTCAAGGCCCTGGCGTGGTGAGGATTCTTGCCGCAGAGCTGAGGGTTTCCCACACCTCCGCGGCGCTGACAGTCGATAGCGTGAACAGCTGAAACAGGCTCTGCTGCCCCCAGCTGCGGCTGCGATCCATGGCTGACCTCTCCTCCACGCTCCGCCTGCAGCTGCGTTCTGCCGTTGTGGCGGGTGGTGGGCTGCTGCGGGAGGCGGCCGGTGGCATCCGCGATGGCCTCGAGCAGCTGCAGGCGGATCCGAGCCCCAGCCAGCGGCAGCTGAGCCTCGAGCGGGAGCTGGAGCAGGCCCGCCGCGATGGCCGCTGGCTCAGCGACGACGAGCGCCAGGAGCTGCTGGCGGAACGGCTGCAGCTGCAGCAGGGCGCCATCGCTGACCAGCAACGGCGCCGTTCACTGTTCATCCTGCTGGTGGTGTCGCTGCTGCTGCCCCCGTTCTGGCCGCTGGCCCTGGTGCTGACGGCCTACCTGCTGTTTCCGCGCACCACCCGCCGTCTCACGGTTGTCGCCCTCGCCCTCACAGGGGTTGGCGTTGTCGTGCTGATCGCCCTGCTCGTCACCCTGCTGGTGGCCTGGTTGTAGAGGCGACTGCTGCGGTGCACCCCGGAGCCGGTTCCCGTCTGGGGCTGAATGGAGGCAGTACAGGCCTCTATCTCAGCCGGTTGCTGTTGTCGGCCGGCCTGCCCCGGCGATCTGCAGGCCGCGCTGCTCCGCTACGCGTGCGACCGCATGCCGATCGTGCATGCCTACCAGGAGCGCAGGCGCAGCATCAGCCGCCGCATCGGCCGGCAGGGCAAACGTCAGACGGCTCATGCGATGTGACAACGGCCACCGACTGGCAAGGCCGTCGCCTGCAGGATCCCGGCACCCACGCAGTTCGCACCATGGCCAGCTCGTCCGTCCGCGTGGTCGGTCCCGCTGCCCTCAAAACGCTGATGGCCTACGGCGGCACCGTGCTGGATCTGCGCAGTGAAGCGCCTGGTGTGGAGGCCCTGCCGGAGCGCGTGGCGGTGAGCGGCGCGGCACTGGATCAGCTCATCCTGCTGCTGGCCAGCGACCTGCCCGTTGGCATGGAGGCGGCTGCCGATCTGCAGCTCCGCGGCTATTCGTGCGTGGTGGTGGTCAACGCAGGAGCAGACCCCGCCGCAGCAGTTCCTGTTGAAACGCCTGGCTGAGCGGATCGCGCTGGCCCCACTGGCGCAGCCATGTGATCAGGCGGCTGAGCTGATGGCTCATCCACAGGAGGCAGAGGGTGAGCCCGACCCAGCGCAACAGATCCGCTTCAGCAATCTCTGTTCTAGGCGTCTGCCTAGGTATTTGCAGCCATGGTCGCGCGTTGTTGCGTCTGGTTTCCTGCTGCTGAAGCCTCCTCACACAGCCCCTCCGGGGCTGTTTTTTGTCAGTGGATCGGCGTTCGCAACGCTCCCAACGCGGCGACATGGAAAAGGCGGGTGTCTAGCCCGCCTCAGGTCCCCCATGCACCCCACAGGTGCTCGATTGCACGCTAAGAATGGGGCTGTGGCCGGTCAAGGACCATTCAGGGCCAGGCCACCAGGGCCGCACCGATGCCCATCAGCAGCACCCCGATCCAGCTGCGCGGGCTCAACTCTTCGCCCAGCACCAGAACGCCAAGCACTGCCACCAGCACCACGCTGAGCTTGTCGATCGGTGCCACCCGCGACACGGGACCCAGCTGCAGCGCCTGGAAGTAACAGAGCCAGGACACACCCGTGGCCAGCCCGGAGAGCACCAGGGCGACCACACTCGCTGCCGGCAGGCCCTGCAGTTGGCCCAACTGCAGCTGCCCCCTGGCAAGCAGGAGCAGGCTGAGGGCCACGGCCACAACCAGGGTGCGCAGCAGGGTGGCCAGGTTGGCGTCGATCCCCTGCACACCCAGCTTGGACAGAACGGCCGTGATGGCGGCGAACAGAGCGGCTGCCCCAGCCCACAGTTGCCAGCTCAGCATCGAATCCGCTCGAACCCCTCGCAACAATGGCGCCCCCCAGGACCGTTGAAGGCAGTGGTGTGTTCGGCTACAGCAGACCAGGAGTGCCGGCTGCACAGTGCGCCCGGATTCACCCCTGTTCCACCGCTGTCTCGGCCATGTCTCAGCCAGCCCAACCCCAGTCTCCCGGCACCGCCACCATCCCCCTGAAGGCCCGCCCGATCCATCGCCCGCCCACGCGGGGCTGAACCGTTCCGCACGCCATGGTCAAGATCGGTCGACACATCGGCCGATCTGTCTAAGGTCCGCCAGACCATTCATCGCCGACGGCAGCACCGTCGCCTTCAGCCCATGTTGCACGTGCTCAAGTTCAGCTCTGAGGACTGCGGCACCTGCCACCGGATGAGCCACTACGACGCAACGGTGTGCGATGAACTCGGCTGCACGTTCGTGAGCGTGATGCTGCAGGACACCCAGCTCTACCGCCGCTACCGGCGCGTGCTGCTGGCCCAGTACCCCGACAAGGAGGGCATGGGCTGGCCCACTTACCTGCTCGTGACTGATCCCGAGGGCGACTTCACCATTCACGGTGAAATCCGCGGCGGCATGCCCAAGGGCGATTTCCGCACCAAGCTCAGCGCGCTGCTGCCGGCCTGACGCCCCTTGCCGTCAGGCCCGGGCCGCGGTTCAGTGCGACTGAGCACCGTCCGTTCCTCGGTCGCTCCACCGGATGGCTTCCACCCCGCTGACACCCTGCTGGACCCATCGCGGCTGCCGGGTGCGGCTGGTGGGCCATCCACTGTGCGACGACGCCTACGAGATTCACCACAACAGTGGTGAGCTGATCGGCTGCGCGCCCAGCCTGAGTGCGGCCAGGGAGCTGATCGACGCACGCATCGTGCTGGTGCGGCAGCGCCTCGTGGCGACCGCCTAGTTCGCTGCCTGATCCGCCAGTTGCGCCGATCCGCCGCTGGGCTTCGCTGCTGGCCATGCGGCGCTCTTCATTACGGCACCGTTACGAAGGCTGCAGTGATGCCAAGCTGCGCCGCAGATGACGGCGGTTCGTTGGCGGCGCATCCGATCACCGTTCATGGCCCGGCCGCGAGCCGGCCCGTGCTGCTGTGCGGCTACTACGGCGAGCACAACCTCGGCGACGATGCCCTGCTGGAGGCGCTGCTGGGCCAGTTGCCCGCCAGCGTGACTCCGCTGGTCACTGCCCACGACGAAACCCAGGTGCAGGCCCGCTTCGGTGTGGCCACGGTGCCGCGGCGCCGGCTCAAGGTGGTGCTCGCCGCCCTGGGCCGCTGCCGTGCCCTGGTGCTCGGGGGAGGCAGCCTGCTGCAGGACGCCACCAGCTTCCGCAGCCTTGTGTATTACGGCGCCCTGATCAGTGCGGCGCGCCTGCAGGGCAAGCCGGTGCTGCTGTGGGCCCAGGGGCTCGGGCCGCTGCGCCGCCACCGCAGCCGGCTGCTGGTGCAGGCGCTGCTGCCGGCGATCACGGCCATCAGCTGGCGCGACCCTGATTCCGCCGCCCTGGCGGCGCGGCTCGGCCGGCGGGCCCCCCACGGGGCGGACGCGGTGTGGTCGCTGCCGCGACAGCCCTGGCTCGGCAACGGCGGCCCGATCGTGGTGTGCTGGCGGCCGACGCCGCTGCTGGCCGGTGAGGCCTGGCGGCCCTATCTGCAGGCCCTGGAACGGCTGGCGGAGCAGCAGAACCGTGAGGTGCTGTGGCTGCCCTTCCACCTCGAGCAGGACAAGGGCTTGCTGAATCAGCTCAGCGCCCAGGGTCTGCTGGGCGAGGGCCTGCGGCGGCGCAGCCGCGAGCTGGAGGCCCTGCTGCCGCAGGAGGCCACGGCGGTGTTCCGCAGCGCCGGCCTGGTGCTGGCGATGCGGCTGCACGCCCTGATCCTGGCGGGCCTGGCCGGCGCCCCCCTGGCGGCCCTGAGCTACGACCCCAAGGTGCGCGCCGCCGCCGCCGCGATCGGTTGTGGCTGCGTGGATCTCGGCGACGGCGCTGTGACCGCCGGCGATCTGCTGGAGAGCTGGGGCGCCGCCCTCGATCAACCCCCTGCGGCGGCGGCCATCGCCGCGCTGCAGCAGAGCACCGCCGTGCACCGCCAGCTGCTGGACACGCTCATCCCCTGATCTGCAAGCCCCATGCGCGCCATCGGCTACCAAGAGTCGCGGTCGGCGGAGGATCCGCTCGCCCTGGTCGACATTGCACTGCCCGATCCCTCCCCCGGCCCCGGTGATCTGCTGGTGCGAGTGGAGGCGATCGCGGTGAACCCCGTGGATACCAAGGTGCGCCGCCGCGATGCCCCGGCCGACGGCTCCTGGACGGTGTTGGGCTGGGATGCGGCCGGGACCGTGGAGGCAGTCGGAGCTGCTGTGACGGGTTTTGCCCCCGGCGATCGGGTCTGGTACGCCGGTGCCCTGAACCGCCCCGGCTGCAACAGCGAGCTGCAGCTTGTGGATGCGCGGCTGGTGGCGCGCCGGCCGGCCAACCTGGCCGTGGAGGCTGCAGCAGCCCTGCCGCTCACGGCGATCACCGCCTGGGAGTTGCTGTTTGATCGCCTGCGCCTGAGCCAGGGCCCGGAGGCCCACCGCGGTGAGGTGCTGCTTGTGGTGGGCGGCTCGGGGGGTGTGGGCTCGATCCTGGTGCAACTGGCTCTGCAACTCACGGGGCAGATCGTGGTGGCCACCGCCTCGCGGCCCGAGAGCCGTGCCTGGCTGCAGGAGCTGGGGGTGCAGCACGTGATCGATCACCACCAGCCGTTTGCGCCCCAGTTGCAGGCCCTGGGCATCAATGCCGTGCAGCGGGCGGTGAGCCTCACCCACACCGACCAGCACTTCAATCAGCTGGTGGAGGTGCTAGCCCCCCAGGGCGCCCTGGCCCTGATCGACGATCCGGATCCTGCGGCGATCAACGTGCTGGCGCTGAAGCGCAAGAGCCTGTCGCTGCACTGGGAGCTGATGTTCACCCGTTCGCTGTTCCAGACGGACGACATGGCGGCCCAAGGGCAGCTGCTGGCTCGGGTGGCGGAGCTGGTGGAGGCCGGCCGGTTGCGCAGCACCCTGCAGCAGGTGCTCGGCGTGATCAACGCCGCCAACCTGCGCCTGGCCCATCAGCGCATCGAGAGCCAGGCCACGATCGGCAAGCTGGTACTGGCCGGTTGGCCCTGAAGCGTGTCAACGCATACCGAAATCACCCGCCCGCGCTGATGGGATGGGGGGATGGCACAGACAACGGCACCCCTGATTGATCGTCAGCCCCTGGCGGAGCTGAACACCCTGCGGGATGGCCCCGGCTGGAGGCGGCTGGCGTCCCACCTGGCCACGGTCCTGCTGGGGGGCGTGCTCTGGCGGCTCGACGGCCTGCCCTGGGCGCTGCGCCTGCTTGGCCTGGTGGTGAGCGGCACTGGCCTGGCTACCTGCTTTGCACCGCTGCATGAGTGCGGCCACCGCACCGCCTTCCGCAGCAAGCGGCTGAACGATGGTGTGGCCTGGCTGATGGGGTTGCTGAGCTTCTACAACTCCACCTTCTATCGCCGCTACCACCAGTGGCACCACCGCTACACCCACCAGCCGGGCCTTGATCCCGAGCTGGAGGATCCCGTGCCTACCACGCTCGCGGGCTACCTGCGCGAGATCAGCGGCTGGAACTGGTGGACCGGCAAACTCCGCGGCCATGCCCGGCTGCTCTGGGGTGATCTGAGCGCGATCCCCTACATGAGCCCGGAGCTGATCCCGCAGATCCGGCGCTCGATCCGGCTGCAGTTCGCCGTTTACGGCGTGTTGGCGGCGGTTTCGCTGATCGCCGCCAATGGCTTTCTGTTGTGGAGCTGGCTGCTGCCGCTGGCGATCGGCCAACCCGTGCTGCGGCTGCTGCTGCTGGCGGAACACACGGGCTGCGCCTACGGCGGCGACGGCCTCGTCAACACCCGCACCACCCTCACCCTGGCCCCCGTGCGCTGGTTGATGTGGAACATGCCGTTCCACGCCGAGCACCACCTCTATCCCTCCCTGCCCTTCCACGCCTTGCCGGCCGCCCACCGCTGGATCGGCCCGCGGCTGCAGCACCTCGATCGCGGCTACCTCGCCGTGCACCGCGATCTGCTGGGCCGGCTCGCCAGCCTCGGCCAGCCGGCATGAATGCCCCGGCCACCGAGCTGTTTGAGCTCGGCGATCTGCCGCTGCGCTGCGGTCGCACCATCCCCGATGCCCGCATCGGCTACCTGCAGGTCGGCGAGCTCAACGCCGATCGCTCCAATCTGGTGCTGGTGCCCAGCTCCTACGGCGCCCGGCCGGCTGATCTGGCCTGGATCGCCGGGCCGGTGCTGGATCCGCAGCGCTGGTGCATCGTGATTACCGGCGCCTTCGGCAATGGGGTGTCGAGCAGTCCGAGCCATGGGGCGATGGGGCTGGCGGAGCAGGGCTGGGTGGTGAGCCATGCCGACAACGTCGCCGCCCAGAAACGGCTGCTGGTGGAGCGCTTCGGCGTGAGCCGGCTGCCGCTGATCTACGGCTGGTCGATGGGGGCGCAGCAGGCGTATCAGTGGGCCGTGAGCCATCCGGATCTGGTGGAGCGGATCTGCTGCGTCTGCGGCACCGCCCGCACCTCCCCCCACAACCGCCTGTTCCTGCTCAGCCTGCGCCAGGCCCTCACCGCCGATCCCCACTGGACCGGCAGCGGTTTCAGCGGCGATCCGGAGCAGGGTCTGCGCACCTACGCGCTGATCTACGCCAGCTGGGCCGCCAGCCAACCCTGGTTCCGTGGCATCGAGGAACCGGTGGAGGTGCATGTGGAGCAGCAATGGCTCCCCCACTACCGCCGCCACGATCCGCGCGACCTGATCGCCATGCTCGACACCTGGCTGGCCAACGATGTGGCCGCCGGTGGCGACCTGGCCGGCACGCTCGCCGGCATCCAGGCCCGCGCCGCCGTGGTGGCCTGCGACCACGACCTCTACTTCACGGTTGACGACATGGCCGCCGATGCCGCGGCGATTCCGGGGGCAGCGCTTGCGGTGCTGCACTCGACCCTCGGCCACCGCGCCGGCAACCCCCACAGCAGCCCTGCGGAGCAGCAGCAGCTGCGCCGGATCGTCGATCAGCTGCTGAGCGGCTGACACGCCTCGACACCGCTCCCCTGCCTCGCTCCCCTGCACCGCTCCACCGCAACCCTTGCGCCGCTCTGACCCCATGACCGATCTCGCCAGCCTGGCCCGCGAACAGGACCTGCGCTTCCTGCTCGTTTCCTTCACCGACCTGTTCGGCATGCAGCGGGCCAAGCTCGTGCCCGCCTCGGCCATCGCCGCCATGGCCGCCGACGGTGCCGGCTTCGCCGGGTTCGCCGCCTGGCTGGATCTGAGCCCCGCCGATGGCGATGTGATGGCGATCCCCGATCCGAGCAGCCTGATGCGCCTGCCCTGGCAGCCGGAGGTGGGCTGGGTGGCCGCCGAACTCACCCTCAACGGCGAGCCGATGGAGCAATGCCCGCGGCGTCTGCTGCGCCGCCAGCAGCAGCGGGCCGCCGAGCTGGGCTATCAGCTGCGCAGCGGTGTGGAGGCGGAGTTCTTCCTGTTGCTGGGGGATGGCAGCGCCATCGCCGATCCGGCCGACACCCAGGAGAAGCCCTGCTACGACCAGCTGGCCCTGATGCGCCGTTATCCGCTGATCGCCGACTTGCTCACCGGCATGGAGCAGCTCGGCTGGGGCCCGTATCAGGCTGATCACGAGGATGCCAATGGTCAGTTCGAGCTGAACTGGACCTACGCCGATGCCCTCAGCACCGCCGATCGCCATGCCTTCTTCAAGGTGATGGTGAAGACGCTGGCGGAGGCCCAGGGCATGCGCGCCAGCTTCATGCCCAAGCCGTTCGGTGCGCTCACCGGCAACGGCTGCCACACCCACCTCTCGCTGTGGGACCACGAGGGGCGCAACGCCTTCCACGACGCCAGCGGCCCGCTGGGCCTCTCGCCGCTGGCCTATCACTTCCTGGGTGGTCTGATCGCCCATGCGCCCGCCCTCTGCTGCCTCACCAACCCCACGGTGAACAGCTATCGGCGGCTGGCGGCGCCGCCCACCACCTCCGGCGCCACCTGGAGTCCGGCCGGCGTGAGCTACACGGGCAACAACCGCACCCACATGGTGCGCATCCCCGATGGCCAGCGCCTGGAGCTGCGCCTGCCGGATGGCTCCGCCCATCCCTACCTGCTGCAGGCGGCTGTGCTGGCGGCGGGCCTGGATGGGGTGCAGCGCCAGCTCGATCCCGGCCCCCGCCACGACAACGACAACTACGCCAACCCCCTGGCTGCCGGCACCTGCATGCCGCTGCCCGCCTCGCTGGGGGAAGCGCTCGATGCCTTCGCCGCCGATGGCGTGCTGCGCTCGGCCCTGGGTGAGCCGTTCTGTCAGTCCTATGAGCGCCTTCGACGGCGGCAGTGGACGGCCCACCGCAGCGAGGTGACCGGCTGGGAGAGTCGTACGGGGCTGGATGGTTGATCATCCAGGGGGAATGGCACGGCGGCGGTAGCAACGGCGTGGTGCCATTGCGTCGTTACACCTATGGCGATGGCCTCGGCGCTTCGTCATCCTCTGGCCGACCCCAGAGGCCATTCATGGTGAGCGACCCCATTGCTGTCGGTGCGCGCGCCGGCACCATCCACCAGAAGAGCGCCAGCAGCGGCGAACTGTTCCAGGTGTGTTTTGAGGGCACCTGCCTGTTCTGCGAGAGCCTGCATGTGGGACTGGCCCATCTGAACCGCATGGAGCGGCTGGCGGCCCGCCAGGCCGCCTGAGTTGGCGCAGCTCTGCCCCGCCGATGCCCGTTTTTCGGGCACAGGGCTACCAATCTCCTGCTCCAACAGTCTCTTCTGATCGTGAGTGGGTCGTGGGATCGGACAACAAACGGTGCGTCTGATCCCTCGGCACTCCATCTGCACCGCCTCAGCCCAGGTGAGCCTCCCTCAGCAGCTCCGACCCGCCTTACAGACCCGTTCACGTCTGCCCCCGTGGTAATAAGCCGCCACGGGGGTTTTGTCATGACCTACATCGTTTACACCCACGACGCCTGGGGCAGCACCAATGTGAGCAGCTTCCCGGCCCTGGAGCAGGCCCGCGAGGTGTTCGACGCCCTCTGCGCCGATCGCTGGTGCAATGCCGACGGCACGATGCGCGGCCTGTCGCTGGTGGAGGAGGGGCCAGGCGGCCTGCGGACGGTGGCGACACATGCATTTCAGCCGGGTGGTTGAGGAGCGCAGCGCCGGGGCGACCCGGCGCATCCTGCTCACGGGTGGCAGTTCGGGGATCGGGTTTGAGGCCGCGACCCTGCTGCTCAAGGCCGGTCACCGCCTCACCCTGCCCTGCCGGGATGCCACCACCGCCGCGGCCCTGCGCGAGCGCCTGGGTGGCCGGATTGAAACCCCCATCTGCGATCTGGCCGATCTGAGCAGCATCGATCGCTGCGCTGCATCCCTGCTGACAAAGGGCGAGCCGATCGACACCTTGGTGCTCAACGCCGGCCTGCAGTACAGCGGCGGTGCCGAGCCCCGCTGGTCGGCCCAGGGATATGAACTCACCATGGCGGTGAGCCACCTGGGCCACCAGGCTCTGCTGCAACAGCTCTTGCCTCTGCTGCTGCGGGGTACGGCACCACGGCTGGTGGTCACGGCCTCGGAAGTGCACGATCCGAGCACAGCCGGAGGGAAGGTGGGCCTGCCGGCCGGCCTGGGTGATCTTGCCGGGCTGCGGCAGGGTCCTGGGGCACCGATGCTGGATGGCAACAGCAGCTTCAATGCCGAGAAGGCCTACAAAGACAGCAAGCTCTGCAACCTGCTGATGGCACGGGAGGTGGAGCGGCGGCTGCAGGAGCAGGGCACGCCCCTGACGGTGCTCGCCTGGAGCCCGGGGCTGGTGATCCCGCGCAGTGATGGCGGCTTCTTCCGCTACAGCCGCAGCCACAACCCGCTGGGGCAGGCTCTGTTTGCCCTGGTTGCCCGCGACCTGCTGCGGCTCAGTGAAACGCCGGAGCGGGCTGGAACCCTGCTGGCCGGCCTGGCCAGCACCTCACCGCCGCAAGCCAGCGGATTCCAGTACTGGAGCAATCGGGTGCTGGGCCCGGGGCGACTGCGTTTTGAGGCCAGCCAGCCCAGTGCAGAAGCCTGCTCAGACACCCTGGCCCGGCAGCTCTGGGATCTAAGTGCCCAGATCATCAGCGGCTGAACAGGATCCGAGGCGAAAGCGGAAGGAAGCCGCGTTTCATATTTCTTCACATTAGAGTGTGGAAAAAAGGAGCTGCAAATGAATGACCTTCTGGCTGTGGCTTATCTGATCTGCTTTGCGGCGATTGTTGGAGGTACTGCTGCCCTGATGAACCAGAGCCTGCGCGGCATCGGAGGCCGGGATTCCTCCCCATCTCCTCGCAACCGCGGCAGAAGCCACCCAGAGGCTCCCCAGCCCGGAGAAGAAGTTCTCTATGTCGACCTCAGTCGGGAACGTCTCGAGCAGTTGTATCAGCAAACTCCTTGAGGCATCCGGCCTTTGAGGATCAACTTGACGTGGACTCTGGATCGTTTTCCTGGGGCCACGTCACGGCCCGATGGGTTGCTGGATGTGGCGCCGTTTGACGGCCAACATGGGGCAAGCGACACCCCTGAACCGATGCCCCTGATCAGCGTCAGAACCTCGGCTGCCGCCGCTGCGGACGAGGCCCTGCTCACGGAGTTGTCGAGCTCACTGGCGATGCTGCTGGGCAAACCGGAGCGTTATGTGATGACGCTGCTTGAAACCGAGCTGCCGATGACCTTCGCCGGTGATCCGGCGCCCGCCTGCTACGTGGAGGTGAAGAGCATCGGCGCCCTGGATGGCGACCGCACCCGCCAGGTGAGCCAGGCGGTGTGCGCCCTGATCGAGCAGCACCTGGGCATCCCGGCCGAGCGCACCTACATCGGCTTCGAGGATGTGCCGGGTCGCCTCTGGGGCTGGAACGGCGGCACCTTTGGCTGACCCCTAGAACGACTCCTCCGTTTGCCCGGCGAACAGGCCGGCGTAGCTCTCGGAGCCGTCGAGCCGTTGAAACACGAACTGGCAGATGGCGATGCCCGGCACCACGGCCAGCGGTGCGGGACCGAAGTTGCTCATCTCCAGCACCTGCTGGCTGTTGATCCCCGGCCCCATGAACGGGGCGCTGATGTGCACCATCAGGCCAAGGCGCGCGAAGCGGCTGCGGCCCTCGAGCCAGCCGCACAGGCCAGGGCCGAGGCGCAGCCGTTCACGGGTGATCCCGAGCACCGTTTCGCCCGGCATGATCAGGATGTGTTGCCCCTCGGGCACCACGATCTTGTCTGTGAATTCGCGGTAGTCGGTGTGTTCGCGCACCTCCACCACCTGGTGCACCTTGCGGAACACGCGGAAGGTGGGGGCGAGGGTGAGATCCACCGAGGCCGGCCCGACCCGGTCAGACTCGAACGGCGTGATCGCAATGGCACCCTGCTCGATCGCTTCCAGGATGGCTTGGCGTCCGAGGACGGACATGGGGGGTGCTGAGTGGGTGCGGGCACTGATGCAAGCACAAGCCGCCGTAGGGTTCGCAACAGTAGGGAGCCGCTGTGACGCTCGAGCAGCTCAGACACTTCCTCTCGCGGGTGCAGCGGGATCCCGCCCTGAAGCAGCAGGTGCAGGAGGCGATCACGGCAGACGAGGTGGCGCGGCTGGCTCAGGATCTCGGCTTTTCGGTGTCCGGCAGCGACATCCTGCGCTTTTCCGGCCAAACGGCCGCGGGTGTGCGCGTGCAGCGCATCGACCATCCGGGTGAGTACCCCGGCCGCTACTACTGACACAGCCCGCGCCCGGGATCGGTCTGGCTCCAGCGCAGCTCTGCCGAGGCTTTCCTGCAGAACTGAACGAAGCCTTAGCCCAAGGGGAATCCCATGGCCGTCACGAAGGGCCCCAGACGCATCGCCCCTTGTCCGACGAGCGCTTGGTGAACGTGCGCCAGGCAAGACCCATCTCTTCCAGCAGCTTCCGTCAGCGGGGAATCATCAGATCTCTTGCAAATCTGAACGGCTGATTCAGGGAATCTCCAGCTCCTGGTAGGACCTGTCTTGCATCGTTGCAATGACGGTTGCGACGCGATCGGCGACGAGACGAATCCTTGGCCAACTGGTTGTTGTGAGTACCAGAATGGCGATGTTGCGGTTCTCGAGATTTTGCTGATATCGGAGATTCGTGTCTGTGGTGATCAACAACTCGTAGCCTTCCTGCTCGGCGAGCCGAATCAGGTCGCCATTGGTGACGGTCGACCACCCCAGCTCATAGGCCGTTGCCACCTCGTGGGCGTCCAGGATCCGCATTCAGGCTGCGGACACCGTGCTTCTGGCCACATGCTCGAGAACACTCCGTGCCTGCACCTGGGACACACCTGGGAAGAGCTCGACGAATTCCGATAGCGAGACCCCGTCTTCCAGGTTCTCGAACAGGGCGGCAACGGGGATGCGGGTGCCGCGAAACACCCAGGCGCCACTCACGCGCTGCGGGTCGCGCTCCACGGCGGAACAGTCCGCCCAACCGAGATCGGCATGTGAAGCCATGACGGCTCCCCGCTCCGGGACTCTCTCAGCGTAGCCACGCCCACAGGGTGGGCTGCCATCAAGAATTCACCCGCCGGGCTGTCAGCCAGCAGCGCCTGGAGCATGCTCTTGCACTGCTTGTGGGCGAACGCCAGGCACGCGGCGTGGCATCAGTGAGCGCCCTCGATTGCGGGTATCGCCCTTGGCCGACCAGCGCTGGGCGCCGGGGGCGCGGTTGGTGTGAGGGGGTGGCCTCAGCGGGCCTCCGCCAGGATGCGGCGCAGCTCCTCGTTGAGATCGCGCAGCACCGAGCGGGGGCTCACCGCATCCAGCAACTCCAGGATGGCCGTCACCTCGGCCTGGGTGATGGCGCGGTTGCCCGTGACCGCTTCAAAGTTGGCCTTCACCACATGGTCGCGGATCTCCGCTTCGCTGGCACCGCGACCGACCATTTCGGACACGTAGGGATTGGAGCGGGCGGCCTGGATCAGGGCCTTGTTGAGCAGGTCATAGGAGATCTCACCCTTCTTGTTGGTGTAGGCCTTCACGATCGCCTGGTAATCGGCGCTGTTCACTGTGGCCAGATCGGCGCCGGATGGTTGCTCGGCCAGCTCTGGGGCGATTGGTGCCTGCAGGGGGGCAGAGGCCGGAGCGCCGTGCACCGCTGCAGGCGAACGCAACGGGCCACGGCTGCTGTAAGGCAGCCCGGAGGTGAGTTCCAGGGCCTCCTGGAACGCCTCCAGCGGGTAGAGATCGGCGGGGGTGTTGGCGGCGGGATCGGGCTCTCCGGTCTGGTGGTTGAGCAGTGCGAGGCCTGGCTGGGCGGTGTCGGAGCGCAGGATCACCACTCCCGATTGACCGTCCCTCAGCTTCTGGCGGTAGGCCACGGCCTCCAGGCTGGAGAGTTCAACGAGGCGCGTGCGGATGACCATGGGTGGAGAGTCGGTCTCCTGGAGAAGCTAGGCGCGGGATCAGGCATCCCCTAGGTGTCGGCCGGCACAGGATCTCGGCTTTTCGGTGTCCGCAGCGACATCCAACGTTGCCTTCTGGAGCCGATGCCCGCAGACGAGCTGGCCAGCTGGGAGTCCGCGGCTCACGTGTCTGAGTGACGGCAGCCATGCGCGACTCGTCGGGCGATCTGCTCGACAGCCACGCGTGGGCTTCGCCGGCTGCCAGGAACTGCATGCATTCAGATCCAGACAGCCCTGGCCTCCTTCCTGATCCAGCAGGGTCTGGGTGGGCGCCAGTGACGTGGACCCCGGCAATCGGTCCAGGGTGAATGAGAGTCCTCAGCCGGCCAGACTGGGCCGGGGTCCACGTCACCATCCTCCGTCGTGATCATCTATCTCGCTACCCGGGAGGAGTTCCTTCAGCAGGTACTGGAGCAGCGCTTTGAGGAGGTGGTGCGGCAGTGCTACGCCGAACGCTCAAGATCAGCGGCGAGCACTAGATGGACGACTTGGACACTCTACTGATCTCGTCCGCTGCATCTTGATGTTGGGCTGCTCGTCAACTACCAGGAAGATAAAATGCTCATCAACTCGCGCTTGGCCTTCTCAAGACTGCTGCGCCGAGACTCCTCTCCCAAGTCAAGACCACATGCATGAATAAAGCTGATGTCAGAAACTCCCATGAACTGGAATGCATACCTTAGCCCAGGCTCTTGCGCATCCCATCCCCGATAGGGCGAGCCTGAGCCATACTCAACGCCGCGAGCGGTGACAAAAAGAACCTTTTTCTCTTTAGCAAGCCCTTGGTAGCATCCTTGCTCAGATGTAAATGTTCGACCAAAGCGAACAAGATTGTCGATATATGCTTTGAAGTTGGATGGTATACCGAAATTATACATCGGAACGCTGTATAAACATCTGTCTGCTGCAAGGAACTCATCTACCAATATGTCGGACAGCCCAAGAACCTTGCGCTGCTCCGCTGTCAATGCATCCCTTGGAGTGAAATCTGCGGCAATCCATTCTTCTGTAATATGAGGTATGGACGTGTTCCTAAGGTCGCGATAGATAACTTTGTCGTCAGGATGGATCTCCTTCCATGCTGCAGTAAAGGTGCCGGCAAGTAGTCGCGAGCTGGAATTTTCGCCGCGAGGACTTGAGTCAATGTGCAGTAGCGTTCCCATGGACTAGCGTTGGGCCTGTTCGGGACAGCGCAAACCTCGCGCCATCCGACGCAAAAGTCAATTAGCTTCCATTTGGTAACTACCTACTCCGTCCAATGGTCAAGCAGATGTGCTGCCCGCTTGAACTGTTAATGGGACATATTTCTGCACAGTGGACCATCTACATCTTGTGGATCCTAAGCACACATGGCGAATTACACTTCGGTGAACTGAAGCGGAAGGTCAATGGAATATCTACAAAGGTCCTTGCAGATAGACTGCGCTTATTAGAGTCAATTCAGCTTGTTAGCAGACAAGTGGAGGAAGGCACGGTTCCAAGAGTTGCATACAGATTGACTGAGCGCGGGAAACAGCTTTCTGAGGTTCTTGACAGTCTTTATGAATATGCAGTGGAATGGTATGGAAATGAGAGTCCTTCTCCCCTATAGGTTTCAACAGAAAAGCTATGCATCCGTTCTGGCCTTGTAGTTTGCCGTCGTCAGACAGCCCAACTTGTCATTGGGCGGAGCCGCCTAAAATCCTCTTCTTGAGCTCGATATTCCGCATAAGAAGCAGATTGATGAAGAGTGACGCTGAAAGAGCTATGTCGGGAAGAGGGCATTTGCTCCTGGTATCCCCAGCTCCTTCCATTGTATGCGGGTCTGCATAACATGGCCATACACGGTTTTGCCTGCCGATCATCGGCAGCCTCTCTAGTCATACGGCTGACCTCTTATGGCTAAGCAGGCACTACCACTTGGCCTCTACGACCACCCACTTAGCGGAGCAACCCACCAGGTGCTCTCGTCCCTTCCTGCCTCACTTCACCACCTCGAGCCACTCGACCCTGCCGAAGCCCCCCAGCGCCTGGCCCGCTACCTGCACCAGCTCAGCGAAACAGCTCTGGCCTCCCTGCCAGAAGCACAGCGGCAACAGCAGCAGCTGGCCCTGGTGAATCAGATCGTGGCCCTGCTCCACCAGCAGGTACCCACCGCCATCCACCCCGGCGACCAACTGCACCCCAGTGCCCAGCTCCTGCAGGAACTGCGCACGGCTCCCCTGCTCCCGGGCCAGCCCCCCATCACCAGGCCCCTGATTCCCCTGGCCGACGGCACCCTGCTGATCAACGCCCCCAGCGAGCCAAGCGTCGGCCTGGCCCTTCAGGCGGAATGCCCCTCAGCCGATCGCATCGATCTGCTCTGCGCCTTCATCAAGTGGAGCGGGCTCCGACTGCTGCAGGAGCAGCTGAGCGCCCATCTGGATTCCGGCCGCCCCCTGCGCGTCCTCACCACCGTCTATATGGGCGCCACCGATCGCAAAGCGCTCGACTGGCTGGTGGCACGCGGGGCCCAGGTGCGCGTCAGCACCGACACACGCCGAACCCGCCTGCACGCCAAGGCCTGGCTGTTCCATCGCGCCAGCGGCACCACTACCGCCTATATCGGCTCGTCCAACCTCTCCAGTGCCGCTCTGCTCGATGGCCTGGAGTGGAACGTGCGCCTGGCGGCCCTGGAAACCCCGGCGATGCTGCGCAAGTTTCAGGACACGTTCGACGCCTACTGGGAGGAGGGCGAATTCGAGCCCTATGCCGCCACCGCCGAGCAGCAGGCCCGCATCGACCACCAGCTCGCCCTCGCCCGTGGCGACGATCCAGCGGCCGGCGGCGGCGCGTCACCAGTGTGGTTCGACCTGCGCCCCTACGCCTACCAGCGCGAGATGCTCGATCAGCTGGCGGCCGAGCGTTCGCTGCACCACCGCTGGCACAACCTCGTGTTGGCCGCCACCGGCACCGGCAAGACCGTGCTCGCCGCCTTCGATGTGGCGCGCCTCCATGCCGACTTCCCCGAGAGGTTCCCCTCGCCCGATCCGCCGCCGCTGCTGCTGATCGCCCACCGCAAGGAGATCCTGCTGCAGGCCCTGCAGACCTTCCGCCAGGTGCTGCGCGATCCCTCCTTCGGGGAGCTGTGGGTGGATGGCGAGCGGCCCAGCCAGTGGCGCCATGTGTTCGCCTCCGTGCAGTCCCTCAGCCAGCAGGACACCGCTGCGATCCGAACCGATCTGTTCGACGTGGTGATCGTGGATGAGTTCCACCACGCCGCTGCCTCCAGCTACCGGCGCTGGCTCGATCACCTCACCCCCAAGCTCCTGCTGGGCCTCACCGCCACCCCCGAGCGGGCCGACGGACTCGACATCCTCCACTGGTTCGATGGTCGCATCGCCGCCGAGCTGCGCCTCTGGAGCGCCCTCGACCAGGGCCTGGTCAGCCCGTTCCACTACTTCGCCGTGGCCGACGCCACCGACCTCTCCGCCCTGAAATGGCGCCGCGGTGGCTACGTGCCGGCCGAGCTCAGCACCCTCTACACCGGCGATCACCGGCGGGTGGACCTGATCCTCAGCGAGCTCGACAAGACGCTCGCCGATCCGGCCCAGATGCGCGCATTGGGCTTCTGCGTGAGCGTGGAGCACGCCCGCTTTATGGCCGAGCGCTTCCGCGCCCGTGGCCTGAAGGCCGAAGCCCTCGATGCCAGCAGCCCAGTTGATCAGCGCCGCGATGCCCTGCGGCGCCTGAAGAACGGCGAGCTGCAGATCCTCTTCGCGGTGGACCTGTTCAACGAGGGGCTCGACATCCCCGCCATTGACACCGTGCTGTTGCTGCGTCCCACCGAGAGCGCCGTGGTGTTTCTGCAGCAGCTGGGCCGGGGTCTGCGTCTCTCCCCCGAAACCGGCAAAAGCTGCCTCGCGGTGCTGGATTTCATCGGCCAGCAGCACCGCCGCTTCCGCTTCGATCTGCGCTACCGCGCCCTGCTGGGGGGCAGCCGCCGCCAGCTGGAAACCCAGCTCCAACAGGGCTGCCCGTTTCTGCCAGCCGGCTGCCGGCTGGTGCTCGATCGGGTGGCGTCGGATCGGGTGCTCACGAACCTGCGCCAGAGCCTGCCCAGCCGCCGCCCCCAGTTGCTCGAGGAGCTGCGGGCCCTGGCCGCCGAGGGGGTGATCCGCCCCGCCTCAGGCCTGGCCGCCTGGCTCGAGGCGCTGGGGATGGAGCCGGCCGAGTTCTATGGCGTACGCGGCGCCGGCTTCACCGCCCTGCGGCGCGACCTCGGCTGGCTCCCAGGTGCTTCCCATCCGGAGGAGGAGCGGCTCACGCGCGCCATCGCCGCCGGCCTGCTCCACCCCGACGATCCCGATCGCCTGCGCTGGCTGGCCGCAGAGCTCCAGTCCGCCACACCCCCCGATCCCGCCGGCCTGGGCGAGCGCGAGCGGCGCCAGTGGCTGATGCTTGCCGTGCAGTTGTTCGGCACCGGCCGCCGCTGGTGTCCCTTGCCCGAGGCCCTGGCCCTGCTCTGGCAGGCGGACGCCTGGCGCGAGGAACTGCGCCAGCTGCTGGAGCTGCTGGCCGAAGCCGCCGATCACCGCCTCCATCCGCTGCCCTGGGCGCTGCCGGTGCCCCTGCGCGTCCACGGCCGCTACAGCCGCGCCGAGATCGAAGCAGCGTTCGGCATCCTGCGCGATGACGCCCCCTGGATCCACCGCGAGGGTGTGCTCTGGCACGAACCCAGCCAGACCGATCTGCTGTTTGTGACCCTCAACAAGAGCGAGTCGCTCTTCTCCACCACCACCCGCTATCGCGACCTGGCCCTGGGCCCCGCGCTGTTCCACTGGGAGAGCCAGAGCACCACCACCGCCGCCTCATCCACCGGCCAGCGCTACATCCACCACGAGGCGCGCGGTTCGCGGGTGCTGCTGTTTGTGCGCGAGCACCGCAGGCAGGGCACGGTCACCGAGCCGTTCCGGTGTCTGGGCTTCGTGAACTACGAGAGCCATGCAGGCGAACGGCCGATGGCGATCCGCTGGCGGCTGGAGCGGGAGATCCCGGCGGTATGGCTGCAGGGGATGGCGTTGGCGGTTTAGCGTTCGATCCGGTGCCGATCGTCGCCCACAACTCCTGCGCAATGGCTGAGACCGCCGACGACCTGATCCGCCTGCTGAGAGAGCACGCGCCCGCTTGGAGCGAGCGCTTCGGCGTCAGCAGCCTCCGGATCTTCGGTTCATGGGCACGGGGATCGGCCACTCCCGAGAGCGATGTGGATCTGCTTGTGGCGTTCTCAGCCCCCTCCACCGCCAGGCAGTTCTATGGCCTGCAGGTGTTCCTGGAGGATCTTCTTGGAAGGCCCGTGGACCTGGTGACGGAACAGGCCCTCAGGCAGGAATTGCGGCAGAGCGTGGAGGCTGATGCCATCAGCATCTGATCGCCCGTCTGGCCGGAACCGCGACCAGTTCGCCCAAAACCAACTGATTCAGGACGCGGTTCTCCGCAACATCGAGCTCATCGGCGAAGCAGCAGCCCGCATCCCATCTGACGCAAGGCTTGCGCAGATGTGGTCTGGGATGTCGTTCAGGTGGAGCTGCCTTTGCTGATCACTCAGCTCAAGGTCGTACTGGCTTGAGACGAACAGCCTTCCCATTCATGGCCAGGGTCCCCCTCTGGCAAGTGCCCCTGCGCGACGACGCCCCCTGGATCCACCGCGAAGGCGTGCTCTGGCACGACCCAGCCAGCCAGACCGGGAGAACCCGGCGGGGTGGATGCAGGGAATGGCGTTGGCGGTTTAAGACCCGCCACCCCTCAGCGCCTCAAGGCGATTCAACCCAGCCCACGCCATTGGCGCCTCCCAGGCGTGCTGGCGCTCAGCTGAGGGAACGGCCCAGCAGCAGATCCCGCGCACCGTTCACCAGCTGCATCGTGTCGTGCGCGCCGCCACGGTCGGGGTGATGTTCGCTGGCACAACGCTTCCAGGCCTGGTTCACCTGGCTTTCGCTCAGGCGCCCCGAGAGGGGCAGTTGCAGGCGTTGGCGCGCCACGATCGCATCGAGGTCGGGGTGTTTGCCGAGCGGACCCCAGTCCGCCTTGCTGAGGGCCGGACTGCGCTTGCCGCCGGCCTTGCGTTTGCGGCTTTTGCTCGTCCCGCCGCCCCCGAACCCTTTGCTCGCTGCCGCCTCTGAGGCTGGGCGCTGCTGCTGGGATGTGCTCCTGGTGGTGGTGAGCCGAACGGAATCCTGTTCCACGGTGGTCTGAGGCATGAGGCCTCTTGCTTGCCTTCAGCTTGCTCCACCGGGGTTTTCTGGGGTGGGCGACTACCCCCTTCCTTGGGTGTTCACCGGCACAGTCAGAGTGTTGATGCCGGTGATGGTACTGGCGGTTTGGGGCGCCAGACTGTTCAAACCAGGTGCCGGCACCATGACCTACCGCATCCGCCTGCTGGAAACCGATGAAGGCTGGTCCGTCAGCTGCCTTGATCTGCCCGGCTGCCATTCCCAGGGTTCAACCCGTGACGACGCCCTCAGCAACATCCGCGAGGCCATTTCCCTCTGGTTGGAAGTCGAGGCTGAGGAAGCTGGTGTGAAAAGTGTGGAAACGCTGGAGTTGGCTGTGTAATGCCAAGGCTGCCGGGGATCAGTCAGAAAGAGGCGGTGAAGGTCTTTCAGAAGCTTGGCTATCGCGTCGTGCGCGAATCCGGGCATTTGATTATGAGCAATGGCTCCAGGCGCCTGGTGATTCCCCGCCATGACCCGATCAACGCGATCACCATGGGCGCTATTGCTCGTGATGCAGGCCTGACCCCTCAGGAGTTTCGGGAGCTTCTCTGAGCCCGCCGCACCCCGTGCCTCACCGGTTCAACCGCTGCATCTGCCAGGTGACGAGTGTTCCCACCGGGCTCCAGAGCAGGAAAGGGATCAGCAGCACCACCGCGACCGCGGAGTGCGGCTGCACCAGCACCGCCAGGGCCACGCCCCACAGCCAGCCCGCCAGGCCGACGGCCGTTCCGTTGGCCAGCCTCCGGCTGCGGCAGATCAGCCAGGTGTAGCTCTGCACCAGCAGCAGCAGCACCAGATAGCCCGCCATCAGGCCCCAGCTCCAGCTGGCGTTCCAGCTGAGCAGCGCAGAGGCGTAGAAGCAGGCATAGATGGCGATCCAGATCAGCGGGATCAGGCCCTCAAACGTGAGCCAGGCCGGCCGCCGCAGCCGCAGGAACCAGGCGAACTGCTCGCGGCTGGGGTTCAGCAGCACGCCCACCGCCACCATCACCAGCAGGATCACCACTGCGGCCGCCATGGGATCGTCCGGAACTACCCCCAGCCTGGCGCCGGCTGGTCACGGTCACCACGTTTCCCGCCGAAGCGCGTGGCGGGTCATGCGGTCCAGTCGCTCCAGTTGGGCACCTGCTCGCTCCAGTGCGTCTGCTCGAGCTGGGCGATGTGCTCGGACTGTCGGCGGGCCTCATCACCATCGCCATGACGCAGCAGGTCGTGATCGATGGCCTCACGGATGCAGGCACTGCGGCTTTTGCCCAGCCGCTTGGCCACCGCATTAAGACGCTCTTCCATTGCCGCTGCCATCCGAACGCCGATCGCCATGGCTTCTGGTGTGCAACGGACTCTTGTACAGCCTTAGACGCCACCATGGCCGTAGAAGAGCTGATCAGCTCTTTCCCCAGCTGAAGCGGCCTGACGGCGGGCCGTGTCCTTGCTACCAGCGGGGAGAGTCGTGCCCATCCCATGCCCCCTGCCACCGGAGCGCGCCTGCTGCTGCCGGTGCGGCAGTACTACGTGCAGACCGACAGCCGTGTGCCCGGCCAGGCCTCGCGCATGTGCTTCTCCTCCACCTGCGCCATGGCGGTGAAGTATCTGCGGCCGGCCGCTCTGCTCGGCTCCAACGCCGACGACGCCTACCTGCACACCGTGCGCCGCTACGGCGACACCACCTCCCCCCAGGCCCAGATCCGCGCCTGCGCGGACTACGGCGTGCTGGCCCGCTTCAGCACCCGCGGTGATCGCGCCCTGCTGGAGCGTGAACTGCGCAGCGGCTATCCCCTGGCCACTGGCTTCCTGCACCACGGCCCCTCATCGGCACCCCGCGGCGGCGGCCACTGGATCCTCAGCGTGGGGCTCGCCCCAGGCTTCTGCCTGTTCAACGACCCCTACGGCGAGCTCGACACGATCAACGGCGGCTACGTGCGCATCGGCTCCGGCGGCCAGGGTGTGGCCTACAGCTGGCGCCACTGGTTGCCGCGCTGGGAGGTGGAGGGCCCGGGCAGCGGCTGGTGCATGAGCTTCCGCCGCGCCGATGCTCAGGACGACCAGCCGTAGTGGCACACGCCGCCGGCGTTGCAGAACTCCCGGTGCTTCAGGCCTGTTGCTGTAGCTGTTTCAGCTCCGCCAGCACCTCCTGGCTGTGGCCGCTCGGGCGCACGGCAGTCCAGCGCGCCCGCAGGGTGCCGCTGGGGTCGATCAGGAAGGTGTGGCGCTGGGAGAACGGTGCAATCCAACTGCCGTAGGCCTTGCTCACCCGGCCGCCCGGATCGGAGAGCAGCGGGAAGGACAGGGATTCGCTGCCGCAGAAGCGGCTGTGGGAATCGGCGTCGTCGGCGCTGATGCCCGCCACAGCGGCACCGGCCTGGCGGAAGGCTGCGAGATCCCGCTGAAAGCCGCGCGCTTCGAGGGTGCAGCCCTCGGTGAAGTCGCGCGGGTAGAAGTACAGCACCAGCCACTGGCCGGCGAAGTCGGCCAGGCTCAGGGTTGCCTCAACCGCCTCACCACTGGCATCGGGGGCCACGCCGCCCAGGCTGAAGCCCGGAGCCGCCTGATCCAGCTCCGGCAGGATGCCGCCAATGGCAAGGGCCTGCGGCGGAATCGCCAGCAGGCCCAGGGTGCTGATGCCGAGGCCGCGTAGCAGCTGGCGTCGGTTCATGACGGATGAGGTTCTCGCTCAGATCTTGGCCAGGTTGACGCCCAGTTCCTTGGCGTAGGCGCCCAGACCCTTCTTCTGGATGGTCTTGAGGGCGCGTGTGGACACGCGCAGCTTCACGAAGCGGTTGCCCTCGGCCCACCACAGGCGGCGTTCCTGCAGGTTCACCTGCTGCAGCTTCTTGGTGCGCACGTGGGAGTGCGAGACGGCCATGCCGTTGTTGGCGCGCTTGCCGGTGAGCTGGCAGACCCGGGACATGACCTTCAACCAAACGAAAACGATGTGGCCATGAGCCACCTTCGGAGCCTATCAAACAGAGGGAACCTTCACTGCCAAAGCCGGGAACCCTTGCTGCAGGGCTCCGCCCTGTTGCCCTCTGCCTAGCGTTCTGCCATGGGCCTCATTCGCGCCAGTGTCACCCTGCTGAATCCCACCGAACCGGGCCTCCATGGCCTGGAGGTGTCGGCCCTGGCCGATTCCGGTGCCGTGCACCTCTGCATCCCCGAGCATCTGGCCCTGCAGTTGCAGCTGCGGGAACTGGAGCGCCGCGAGGTGGTGCTGGCCGATGGCCATCGCCGTTCCGTTCCCTACATGGGCCCGGTGGAGGTGCGCTTTGCCAATCGCCGCTGCTTCACCGGCGCGATGGTGCTTGGAGACGAGGTGCTGCTCGGTGCCATCCCGATGGAGGACATGGATCTGGTGCTGCAACCGCAGCTTCAGCAGCTCACCGTGAATCCCGCCAGCCCGAACCTTCCCACCAGCCTCGCGAAATGACGCGCCGGTGCTCAGGCCAGCCGCTCCCCTGAGGCGCTGCTGAAGCGCAGTTCGTCCTCCGGGCGCCAACTCACCTGCAGCTGCTCACCGGGGCTAAGGCTCGCCTCCGCCAGCAGCAGCAGTTCGCCGCGGCTGGTGTCCAGCCAGAGCAGCTGCTGGCTGCCCTGCCATTCGCGCCGCAGCAGCCGCGCCGGCAGCCCGCCGCTCTCCACCAGGCGCAACTGTTCCGGGCGGATGCCCAGTTGCACGCCGGCCTCGCCGGCCAGCAGGTTGATGCCGGGGCGCCCGAGGAAGCGGGCCACGAACAGGTTGGCGGGCCGGTGATACAGCTCCTGGGGGGTGCCCACCTGCTGCAGCACGCCGCTCTCGAGCACGGCGATGCGATCGGCCAGGCCCATCGCCTCCTGCTGGTCGTGGGTCACGTGGATCACGGGGTGGCCGGCCCGGTGCAGCAGGGCGCGCAGCTCCGGCCGCAGCTGATCGCGCAGCTGGGCATCGAGATTGCTCATGGGCTCATCCAGCAGCATCAGCCGCGGCTGCCGCAGCAGCGCCCGGGCCAGGGCCACCCGCTGGCGCTGGCCGCCCGAGAGCTGGGCCGGCCGGCGCCGCTCCAGGCCCTCCAGCTGCAGCAGTGCCAGCACCTCGGCGATCCGCTGCCGCCGTTCCGGCGCCGGCACGCGCCGCACCTCCAGCCCCAGCTCCAGGTTGGCCAGCACGCTCAGGTGCGGATAGAGCGCATAGCTCTGGAAGACCATCGCCACCTGGCGCTCACCCGCCGGGCTGTGGGTCACGTCCTGCCCGTCCAGCCGGATGCGGCCGCCGCTCACCGGATCGAGCCCCGCCAGCAGCCGCAGGGTGGTGGTCTTGCCGCAGCCGCTTGGGCCCAGCAGCGCCAGGCTTTCGCCCGGTGCCACCGAAAGGTTGAGGCCATCCAGCAGCAGGCGATCGCCGACGCGGCGGCTCAGCTGTTCGCAGTGCAGTCCGGCTGTGGTCATCCCTTCACCGCCCCCTGGGTGAGACCGCTCACGATCTGCCGCTGGAACACGAGCACCAGAGCCAGCAGCGGCAGGCCGCCGAGCACCGTGGCCGCTGCAAACGCCCCGTAGGGCACCGCATACACCGAGGAGCCGGCGATGCGCGCCATCGCCACCGGCAGGGTGAGCATGTCATTGCGGCTGATCCAGGTGAGGGCGATCGGGTACTCGTTCCAGCTGAACAGGAACACCAGGATCGCCGTGCTGGCGACGGCCGGAGCCAGCAGGGGCAGCAGCACCCGGTGCAGCCGCTGCCAGAGGTTGAGGCCCTCCAGCCGGGCGGCATCCTCCAGTTCCGCCGGAAGATCGGCGAACGCCGCCCGCAGCAGCAGCACCGCCAGCGGCAGCGACAGGCCCGCATAGGGCAGGGCCAGCGCCAGCAGCTGGTTGCCCCAGCCCAGGGCCCTTGCCAGCTCCAGCAGGGCAAGGAACAGCAGCACGTAGGGGAACATTGCCGCCGCCAGCAGCAGCAGACTGATGCCACCCCGCAGAGCCGGCCGCTGCCGCTGCAGCCCGTAGGCGGCCGGGATCGCCAGCAGCAGCGTGAGCCCGGTGCTGGCGGCACCCACCAGGCAGCTGTTGAACAGATAGCGCCAGAAGGGCGGATCCCCCTGCAGCACCTGGCGGTAGTTGGCGAGGGTCCAGCCCTGCAGCCAGGCCGCCGGCCCCTGCAGCACCAGCGCCTCCGGCGTGCGCAGGGAGGTGAGCAGCTGCCAGAGCAGAGGCAGCAGGCTCCAGATGAGGGCCGCCAGCAGCGGCAGGGCGATGGGCATCGGACCTCGGGCGGCGGATCTCATGGGGTCACCTCCGCCAGGCGGCGGCGCAGGGCCTGGGTCAGCAACACCAGGGCGCTGAGGCCGAGCACCAGGGCGAACATGCCGAGCATCAAGGTGGCGGCGTAGCCGAAATCGAGGAAACGCATCGCGTTCAGGTAGGCGTAGAGCGCCAGGCTTTCGGTGCTGCTGGCCGGCCCGCCGCCGGTGAGCACCTGGATCAGATCGAACACCCCCAGCGCCTGGGCCAGGCGGAACAGGGCCGTCAGCAGCAGGTAGGGCGCCAGCAGCGGCAGGGTGAGCCGGCGCAGCCGCTGCCAGGGGCCTGCCCCTTCCAGCCGCAGCGCTTCCTCCAGCTCGCTGGGAATCGCCTGCAGGCCCGCCAGCAGCAGCAGGGCCACGAACGGGGTGGTCTTCCACACGTCCGCCAGCACGGTGAACAGCCAGGTGCTGGCGGGCTGCGAGAGGAAGCCGTAGGCCGGCAGGCCGAGGCTCTGCAGCAGGCCGTTCAGCGGCCCGAAGGGATCGTTGAGGATCCAGCGCCAGCCCAGGGCCATCACGGTGGTGGGCAGCGCCCACGGCAGCAGCACCAGGGCCCGCACCAGGCCGCGCCGCGGCAGCGGCCGGTGCAGCAGCAAGGCCAGGCCTAGCCCCAGCAGCAGCTCCAGCGCCAGCGACAGGCCAGCGAAGCGCAGGGTCTGAGCCGCGTCCTGCCAGAAGCGCGCATCGGCCAGCAGCCGCTGCCAGTTGGCGCCGCCGTTGGGCATCGGCACCAGGCCGGTGAGCACCGAGCTGGCCTGCAGGCTCAGCCAGCCGTAGCGCAGCAGCGGCCAGAGGAACACGCCCAGCACCAGGGCCAGGGCCGGGAGCAGCAGCAGCAGGGTCATGGCCGCCTCATGCCGCTGGGCCCGCGGCTTGCAGGATCAGCGTGCTCTGGCGCTGGGCTTCCGCCATGGCTGCCTGTGGGGTGCCGGAGCCAGTGATCAGCCCCGAGAGCTGGCGCTGCAGCACATCGCTCAATTGGGCGTAGAGCGGAGTGAGCGGCCGCAGGGCCGTGCGCTCCAGGGCCTGGCGCAGCACCGGCAGCAGCGGCAGCCGCTCCTGCAGCTGGGGATCGTTCAGCAGCGATTGCCACACGGGGGTGTAGCCGAAGCGTTCCGCCAGATCCCGGCTGCTGGGTTCGCTGGTGAACCAGCGCATCACCGCCGCCGCCTGTTGGGGATGCGCGCTGCCCCGCAGCATCGAGAAGCCCCAGCTGCCCTGGGTGCCGTCGCCCAGGCTCACCACCCCCACCCGGCCGGCCACGGCACTGCCGGGCTTCTGCAGTTCCGCCCAGGCATACGGCCAGTTGCGCATGAACGCCGCCTCACCGGCGCCGAAGATCTGCAACGACTCCGATTCCGAGACGTTCGCCACCGCCGCCGGCGTCACGCCGCTGCGCACCAACCCCGCCAGCCAGCCGGCCGCCGCGATCGCCTCCGGGCTGTCGAGGTCGGCCTGGCGATCGTCTCCGGGTTGGAGCCAATGGCCGCCGAAATCGCGCAGCACCTCGAGGAACACGCAGCTCAAGCCTTCGTATTGGCGCCCTTGCCACACGAAGCCCCAGGTCACCACGTCGCGCCGACGGAGATCCGCCGCCGTGGTTGCCAGCTCCTGCAGGGATCTGGGTGGCGCGTCCATCAGATCGGTGCGCCAGTAGATCAGGCCCATGTCCGCCAGCAGGGGCAGCCGCCAGAGGTGGCCACCGAAGGCATTGCCCAGCTGGGCGCCGGGGGCCATGCCGGTGAGGGCGTCGTCCCCCAGCAGGGGCTCCAGCGGCTCCAGCCAGCCGGCGGCGGCGTATTTTGGCGTCCAGGTGACGTCCATCAGCAGCAGGTCGTAGGGGGTGTCCCCCAGCAGAAGGCTGCTGATCGCCAGATCCGAGAGGGCCTCGGTGTCGAGCGGGCCGCGGGTCACGGCGATCTGCAGATCGCGATGCTCGCGGTTGAAGGCCGCCACCAGCGGTGCGGTGGCATCGGCGAACGGTGCCGGCATCAGCACCGACACCTCCACCGGCCTCAACCCAACCCAGCTGGCCAGGCCAACGCCCGCCCAGAACAGCAGGGCGAGTGCGCAGCAACAAACGGTCAGCGCCCGCAGACGCCGACCGCCGAAGCCGATTCGAAGGGGCTGGCTGCCAGCCGGCAAGTGATCAGAGGCCGCGCTCCATCAGCTTGCCCATCAGATCGCAACTGCGCTGCTGGAAACCGGCCAGTTGATTCGGTTCGAGACCTCCCACCGTCAGACGAGCCATCTCATACACGTGGCGGGTCAAGTCATCCGCCAGCTGCTGGCTGGGGGAGCTGCCGGCGCCGGTGATCACGGCGCCGGCCGAGAGCTTGATCAGGCCCTCCACCAGCGGGTGCTTGCGGTTCACCAGCAGCACGTGGTGGTCCGGCAGGCCGGGCAGGCGCTGCTCCATCAGGGCGCCCATGTCGTTGATGCGGCGCATCTGCTCCGGCAGCAGGATCAGGGCGGCGGGGGCGTTCTCGCCCTTGAGCGCCTGCACCTGGATCGTCACCTTGTCGTTGGCGAGGGCGGTCTTGAACAGGTCGCGCAGCTTCCCGGAGCTGTCCTTGCCGTCGGCATCGGCCAGTTCGCTCTCCTTCTCCTGCAGCGACTCATCGAGTTCGCTGTCCACCCGCTGGAACTTGAGCTCCTCGTGGCGGTACTCCAGCCAGGGAATGAACTGGGTGTCGATGAAGGTGTCCGCCAGCAGCACCTCGGCACCCTGGCCTTTCCAGAGCGCCAGGGCACCGGCCTGTCCGGCCTCATCGGTGCAGTACAGGATGCGCTTGTCGTTGTCGGCCGCCAGGCGGGTGCGGTAGCCGGCCAGGGTGGTGTAGGCCTTGGCGCCTTCAGCGGGGATGGGGTCAAGGCTCTGGCTTTCCGCTGCAGCCGTGGTGCCGAACAGCACCAGATCGGCCACCTGCTCGGCGAACTTGTCGTCCTCCATGGCGCCGATCTTGATGAACGGGGCCAGCGATTCCCAGATCTCGGCGTAGCGCTTCGGCTCATCGCGGTGCAGCTGCGTGAGCCGGTCCGCCACTTTCTTGGCCACGAAGCCACCGATCGAGCGCACACGCCGGTCGGTCTGCAGGGCCGAGCGGCTCACGTTCAGGGGGATGTCCGGCGAATCAATCACACCGCGCAGTGGCAGCAGGTAGCGGGGCACCACCTCCTTGATCGAATCGCTCACGAACACGTTGTTGCAGTAGAGCTTGATCTCGCCCTTCTCCCAGTCCGCCCGGCCGGTGGATTTCGGGAAGTAGAGGATGCCCTGCAGGTTGTAGGGATAGTCGGTGTTGAGGTGCACCCACAGCAGCGGGTCGCCCTGGAAGGGGTAGAGGTAGCGGTAGAGCTCGATGTAGTCGTTATCCGTGAGCTCGCGCGGGCTCGTGCGCCAGGGGGCCTCGCGCTTGTTGACGGTCTCGCCCTCCAGCTGCACCTCCACCGGCAGGAAGTCGCAGTAGGTGGTGATCAGGGTACGGATGCGGGACGGTTCGATGTACTCGAGCTCCTCCTCCATCAGGTGCAGAATCACATCGGTGCCGGGCTCGCTGCGTTCCGCCGCCTCGAGGTTGAACCGCGGGGAGCCATCGCAGCTCCAGCGCACCGCCTCGCTGCCCTCGCGGGCGCTGAGGGTCAGCAGCTCCACCTGCTTCGCCACCATGAAGCTGGAGTAGAAGCCCAGGCCGAAGTGGCCGATGATCGCGTCGCTCTCGCTCTTGTACTTCTCGAGGAAGTCTTCCGCGCTGGAGAACGCCACCTGGTTGATGTAGCGCTTCACCTCATCGGCGCTCATGCCGATGCCGTTGTCGGAGATGGTGAGGGTGTTGGCCTCGCGGTCGATGCGGATCGAGATCCGGCCCTCGGCGCCCTCGCTGCAGTCGCCGGCCATGGAGGCCATGCGGCGCTTGCTGATCGCATCCACGCCGTTGCTCACCAGCTCCCGCAGGAACACCTCATGGCCGCTGTAGACGGCCTTCTTGATGATCGGAAAGATGTTCTCGGTATGGATCTGGATCTGGCCCTGTTCCGCCTGCAGCACCACGACATGGGAAATCAACTGTGGCCAGATTCCCCCGTTTGCCGGCTTGCCGCCAAGGGGCATCGATGGGCAGGAAACCGTCCTGCCGCTGCGGCAGCATTGCCATCGCTGCCCGTGGCCCCGTGATGTCGGCGTCCCCATCCCCCGCACCCGTTGAGGTCGCCCTGGCGATGCTCGAGCGCGATGGCCTCTGGCTGCTGCAGCTGCGCGACGACATCGCCGGCATCGTGGCGCCCGGCTGCTGGGGCCTGTTCGGTGGCCATATGGATCCGGGTGAAACGCCCGAGCAGGCCCTGCGCCGCGAGCTGCGCGAAGAGATCAGCTACGAGGCCGGACCGCTCAGCCCCTGGTACAGCAGCGCCACCGACGGCCGGGTGCGTCATGTGTTTCGGGGTTCACTCACCGTGCCCCTGGAGCGGCTGCAACTGCTGGAGGGGCAAGACCTGGCCCTGGTAAGCACCGAGGAGCTGAGCAGTGGCCAGGTGCTCAGCCCGCGCCTGGGGGAGCGCCGGCTCCTGGCTCCATCCCTGCAGGAGGTCGTGGAACGGCTGATTCAGCCCTGCCTGTAGCCCGCGTCCACCCAGCAGCGCGGCAGCGCCTCACCGGAGGGAAACAGCAGCTCAGCCTTGGCGAAGGCCTCGCTGTCCTGCAGCTCCTCGCCGGCGTGCAGCCGGCCGGAAACGCTGCCGGCAAACGGGTCGAACAGCTGCTGCAGGTTGAGCACCTCCATCAGCGAACCGTCCTGGCGTGTCTTGAGAAACATGGCGGCCTCCGGCTTGGTAGTTCCGGTCTAGGCACGGCGGGCGCGCCAGGATGCGCGCATCATTCCGGCATCAGCCCGGCTCTCAGCTCCCACAGCATGGCCAGCCAGTGGCAGAACTTCCTGCGCAACCTCGGCGAGTGGCGCGGCTCGTTCACCAGGGTGAACACCGCTGGTGAGCTGGGGCAGAGCACGCCCTCGATTCTCAGCCTCGAGAGCGCTGAGGAGGATCGCCTGGTGCGCTTCCGCCTGCGGCGCTTCGGCCCGGGCGGCTATGCGGGCGAACCCATCAGCGACAACCGCGAGGACTACCGCAGCCTCGGCCGCCAGGTGGTGTTCTTCGCCAGCGGCACCTTCTGCAAGGGCACCCTGCAGGTGGCGCCCGGCACGCCGTTCGGCGGTGAATTCGGCTTCATCGATGGCGATCGTCGCCACCGGCTGGTGCAGCTGCACAACGCCGCCGGTGCCCTCGACGGCCTGGTGCTGATCCGGGAAACACGCACGGGCACGGAGGCACTGGAACGGCCGCCGCTGGAGCCTGAGCAGCTGCTGGGTGCCTGGCGGGGTGAGGCGGCCACGATCACGGCCGATTGGCCGGAGGCCGACCACAGCAGCGCTGATCTCAACATCAGCGCCCCGGGGCCAGCCAGGCTGACCCTGGATCTTCAGATCGGATCCGAGCGGCTGGCCAGCACTGGCCAGCTCCAGGGGCGGCAGCTGTTACTGGAGGCAGACGCTCCTGCCCGCCTGCAGTTCCTGCCGGATGGTGGCTGCCACCTCACGCCCCTGCAGGTGAGCCATCGCCAGGCCTTCAGCGTTCAGGCGGGCTGGCTGACGGCCCCCGATCAGTTGCAGTGGCTGATCCGCCGCTTCGATGCCAGCGGGGCCTGGCGGGCCTCCACCCAGCTGCTGCTGCAGCGGGTCTGATTCGGGGCCGAGGCGTCAGCCGGCCTTCTGCAGTTCCGGCTTTTCCTCCGGCACGATCGCTCCGGCCACCGGGCACACCTGCAGGCAGATGCCGCAGTCGATGCAGGTGTCGAAATCGATCCAGTAGAAGGCTGTGCCCTTGGCGTTGGCGCCGCTGCCGGGGTTGATGCAGGCCACCGGGCAGGCATCCACGCAATCGGCCACGCCTTCGCAGACGTCGGTGACGATCGTGTGGGCCATGGGTGCTGATTCGTTGCGGCCCGGATCCTAGGCAGGGCCTTACGGCCGACGCTTCAATCCAGCCAGCGGACCGAGGCACAGCCCCGCTCTGCTGCGATGGCCTGGGCCTCCGCCTCGCTGGCGCAGCCCTGGTGCAGCAGTTCTGCCCGGACGCCTTCGGCGTGGAGCTCCTCCTGGGCGGCCAGGGCATCCGCCAGGGGCGTTGCATCGCCGTAGGCCACCAGCGTGGTGGCCGCCCGTTGCGGCGCCGTGGCCTCCGTGCCCAGCAGTTCGCGGATCGCCTCCACGTCGAAACCGAAGCCCAGGCCTGCCGCCGCACCACCAAAACGGGTCACCAGGGCGTCGTACCGGCCACCACTGGCGATCGCCACGGGTGCCTCCGGCCCCTGGCACACCAGCTTCAGCACCAGGCCGTCGTAGAGGTCGAAATGGGGCTGAAAGCTGGGATCGAGCTGCAGGCGAACCCCCTGGGCAGCGGCGAGCGGCGCCATCACCTTGAGCGTGTCGGCCAGCTGATCGAGCAGCTGGGAGGGCCCGAGCTGCTGCTCAAGCTGGTAGAGCACCTTCTCCGGTTCACCGCGCAGCCGCATCAGCTGCTGCAGGCCCTGGCGTTGATGGGCGGGCAGCTCGAGGCTCGCCAGGGCCAGGGGGTCGTAGCTGATCAGGGCCTGGCGGGTGGCCAGCCGCTGGCTGGCGGGCACCTGATCGAGCAGGGCCGTGAGCACGGCGTGATGGCCGAGCAGCAGGGTGGGCTGCTGGGCGGCGCCGATGCCCAGCCGGCGCAGGCAGGCCAGCAGCAGCCCCAGCAGTTCAACATCGGCGGCGCTGACGCTCTGATCGGCGGCCGCCAGCAGCTCCACGCCGCTCTGCAGGCGTTCTTCCAGGCGGGGCTGGCCGGAATCGCTCGGAGCGCTGCGGAACACGGTTCCGCTGCTCCACAGCCGCAGCGGCCGGGGCCGGGAGGCCAGGCGGGTGCAGGCAGCCCGGGCGATCGACGCGGTCATCTCCGGCCGCAGGCCCAGGGGTTCATCGGCCGCCAGACGCACCAGCTCCCGGTCGTTGATGCCGCCACCAGCCTCGAGAGTTTCCAGCCGCTCCACCAGCGGCGGCGACACCTCGGCGTAGCCCCACAGCCGGTACACCTCCGCCAGCTGGTCGCAGAGCCAGCGGTTGCCATCCACCTCACGTGGATTGAGATCCCTGGCGCCGGCAGCGGGTTGCAGGGCCATCGAGCGCAGCAGGGCGGACTGCCGCTGATCCTATGGAGTGACCAGCGCGGGGCCTTCTGGCCCAGCCCCATCCAGCTCCGGCGCGCCGAAGCTGGCGCCGCTCAGGGGCCGGCAGCTGGCGAGTCCCTCGATCAGGGGCTGCTGAAGCCCTGGGGTGCAGGCGATCAGCCGCCCCGTGCTCAGATCGGCCGGACTGCCGTCGTAGCTGCACACCACACCGCCGGCCTGCTCCACCAGCACAACGCCGGCCGCCAGATCCCAGGGCGAGAGGCCCCGTTCCCAGTAGCCATCCAGCCGTCCCTCAGCCACAAAGGCCAGATCCATGGAGGCCGAGCCACCGCGGCGCACACCGCGGCTGCGGTGGGTGAACCAGGCGAACTCGGCGTAATTGTTGTCGAGCCGGGTGTGGCGGTCGTAGGCGAAACCGGTCACGAGCAGGGAACTGCTCAGCGCGTTGCAGTCGCTGACGGCGATCGCTTCGTCGTTGCACCAGGCCCCGAGCCCCGGAGCGGCCCAGTAGAGGCAGTCCAGCGCCGGTGCCGCCAGGGCCCCCAGCAGCGGCATGCCGTTCCAGGTGAGGCCGATCGAGGTGGCGAAGAAGGGATAACGATGCGCGTAGTTGGTGGTGCCATCGAGGGGGTCAACGCACCACTCCAGCGGCGAGCCCTGGCCCGGCCGGCGGCCGCTCTCCTCCGCCAGCACCCCGAGCTCCGGTGTTTCGGCTTCCAGCACCGCCAGCACGGCCTGTTCCGCCGCCAGATCCGCCTCCGTGACCAGATCGCCGGCGCGGCCCTTCTCGCGGATGCGCTCCAGCTGGCCGAAGTGGTGCTTCAGCTGGTCGGCACCGGCGCTCGCCGCGCGCCGGGCCACCGCCGACAGACGCTCCAGCTCACCGCTTGCCAGGCCGGCGAGTTCCAGGCTGCGCTCGGAGAGTCGGACGGTTGTCATTCGTCGTCGAGGGGGATGCCGGGGCGCACCTTGCCACGGCCGAAGAAGCGGCCGAACTGCAGGTCGTAGACCTCATCCTCATCCTGGGTTTCCACCTCCAGCGGCCCGGTGGCCCGGGCGACGCAGAGCAGGCCATAGCCCTGGCCGCGCACATCGCGGGAGAGGCCGAGCGCCTCGCGCTGATCGATCTCACCGTCGAGCACCCGCACGGCGCAGGCGGTGCAGCAGCCATTGCGGCAGCTGAACGGCAGGGGCTCACCCTGCTGCTCGAAGCTGCGCAGGATGTACTCGCCCTCGGGCACCTCCAGGCGGATCGTGCGCTGTTCCTGGCGCCAGTGCACCGTGATCGGGTGGCTACGCATGGCCGCAATCCGGCGCTGAACGAGGTGACTGCTACATTCTCACCGTTGCCCCGCGCAGCCGCGTCCGTCCAGGTTTCCCTCAGGATTCCGGGCTGGATGCAGCGAAAAGCCCCTCGCGGAGAGGTGGCCGAGTGGTCGAAGGCGCAGCACTGGAAATGCTGTATAGGGGCAACTCTATCGAGGGTTCGAATCCCTCCCTCTCCGTTCAACTTCCGCCTTTAGGGGCGGTTTTTTTATGCCTCAATGATCGGCTGGTTGCCGCAAGCGGTTCAGCCGAAACGCCCCGCCATGTAGTCGAGGGTGGCCTGCTGACGCGGGGAATTGAAGATCATTTCTGTCTCGGCAAACTCCTCGAGGCAGCCCACCTTGACGTCACCCTCGGCATTGGCAGTCACATTGAAGAAACCGGTCATGTCACTCATACGCACCGCCTGCTGCATGTTGTGGGTCACGATCACGATCGTGTAGCTCTTTTTCAGCTCGTGCATCATCTCCTCGATCTTCAGCATGGAGATCAGATCCAGTGCCGAGCAGGGTTCATCCATCATGATCACCTCCGGCTCGATCGCAATCGCACGGGCGATGCACAGGCGCTGCTGCAGGCCGCCCGATAGCGCATAGCTGCTCTGCTTGAGCGTGTCCTTGGTTTCATCTCAGATCGCCGCGGTAGCCGTTGATCCGCGCGCCGAAGGCGATGTTCTCGTCGATGCTCTTGGGGAAAGGATTCGGCTTCTGGAACACCATGCCGATCCGCCGCCGCACCTCCACCGGATCCACATCGCGGGCATAGAGATCCTGACCATCGAACAGCACACGCCCGCGCAGCGTGCAGCCCTCGTTCAGATCGTTCATGTGGTTCAGCGCTCGCAGCACCGTGCTCTTGCCGCAGCCCGAAGGGCCGATGAAGGTCGTCACCTGGCCATGGGGAATCTCCACATACACCCCGCGCACGGCCTCATGCCGTAGCTGATGCTCACATTCTCGAGCGCGAGGCAGGTGCCGGTGGCCATTGGGTTCTTAACGTGTTCAAAATCTGGGGTTGGGCCACTCCGCCGAGCCGCGGACCGATCGGGCCACCGATCCCATGACCGATGGCCGAACCCCCTGGGGCCGTTAGCGTTGTGGCATCAGCCATGAATGGGGCGAGCGGACTGACGGTGCGGGCATTGGCGCAGGCATTGGGCTACGGGAGCGGGGCCACCGGGGGACCCGATCGGATGGGGAAGGCTTGGTGGCGCGCATAGTTGGCATCGACCTCGGCACCACCAATTCGGTGGTGGCAGTGCTGGAGGGCGGACGCCCCCAGGTGATCGCCAGTGCCGAAGGCGGGCGCACGACCCCATCGGTGGTGGGTTTCAGCAAGGACCAGGAGTTGCTGGTGGGCCAGCTGGCCCGCCGCCAGTTGGTGCTCAACCCGCGCAACACCTTCGCCAACCTCAAGCGCTTCGTTGGCCGCCAGTGGGACGAGCTCGACGACGGCAGCCTGTCGGTGCCCTACACCGTGCGGGCCAACGAGCAGGGCAACGTGCGCGTGGTCTGTCCGGCCACCGAGCGCGAATACGCGCCGGAGGAGCTGGTGGCGAGCGTGCTGCGCAAGCTCGTGGACGATGCCAGCACCTATCTCGGTGAGCCGGTGGAGGCGGCGGTGATCACCGTGCCGGCCTACTTCAACGATGCCCAGCGCCAGGCCACCCGTGATGCCGGCCGGCTGGCGGGCATCAGCGTGGAGCGCATCCTCAATGAACCCACCGCGGCGGCCCTGGCCTACGGCTTCGATCGCAGCACCGTCAAGCGTGTGCTGGTGTTCGACCTGGGCGGCGGCACCTTCGACGTGTCCGTACTGCGGGTGGCTCAGGGCGTCTTTGATGTGAAGGCCACCAGCGGCGACACCCAGCTCGGCGGCAACGACTGGGATCGCCGCATCGTGGATTGGCTGGCTGATGCCTTCCAGCAGGAGCATGGCCTTGACCTGCGCCGCGATCGCCAGGCCCTGCAGCGGCTCACCGAAGCGGCGGAGAAGGCCAAGATCGAACTGAGCGGTGTGCAGAGCACGCCCATTTCACTGCCGTTCATCGCCACCGGCGACGGCGGCCCGCTCCATATCGAGACCACCCTCGAGCGGCGCGTCTTCGAGGGCCTCTGCCCGGATCTGCTCGACCGGCTGCTGCGGCCGGTGCAGCGCGCCCTGCGCGATTCCGGCCTGGCCGCCGAGGACATCGACGACGTGGTGCTGGTGGGCGGTTCCACCCGGATGCCGATGGTGCAGGCGATGGTGCGCACCCTGATTCCGCTGGAGCCCTGCCAGTCGGTGAACCCCGATGAGGTGGTGGCGATCGGTGCGGCGGTGCAGGCCGGCATCCTCACCGGCGAGTTGCGCGACCTGATGCTCAACGACGTCACCCCCCTCTCCCTGGGGCTGGAGACGATCGGCGGCGTGATGAAGGTGCTGATCCCGCGCAACACGCCGATCCCCGTGCGCAAGAGCGACGTGTTCAGCACCTCCGAGGCCAACCAGAGCTCGGTGGAGATCCACGTGCTGCAGGGCGAACGGCAGATGGCGGAGGGCAACAAAAGCCTCGGCCGTTTCCGCCTCTCCGGCATCCCGCCTGCCCCCCGCGGCGTGCCCCAGGTGCAGGTCTCGTTCGACATCGACGCCAACGGCCTGCTGCAGGTGTCGGCCACCGACCGCACCACCGGCCGCCAGCAGAGCGTGAGCATCCAGGGTGGCTCGAATCTCAGCGAAGAGGAGATCAAGACCCTCATCGAAGAAGCCGAGAAGAAGGCCACGGAAGATCGGCGCCGCAAGGCCGAGATTGACCGCCGTAACCGCGCCCAGACCCTGGTGGCCCAGGCGGAGCGCCGCCTGCGTGATGCCGCCCTTGAACTGGGGCCCTATGGCGCCGAGCGCCAGCAGCGGGCCGTGGAGATCGCCGTGCGCGATGTGCAGGAGCAGCTGGCCGGCGGCGATCTGGGTGATCTCGATCTGGCCGTGAGCCAGCTCCAGGAAGCTCTCTATGGCCTCAACCGTCGCCTGGCCAGCGAGCGCAAGCAGGAGAGCAATCCGCTCCAGGGTCTCAAGAACACCCTGGGCTCGATCAAGGATGAGCTCTTCGCCGACGACGATTGGGATGACTGGGACCGCGGCCGCAGCCGCGACCCCTGGTCCGAGCCCTCCTGGTCGGCCGGCAGCCGGGACAGCAGCTGGGATCGCGAACCCGTTCGCCCCTGGGGGGGTGCCACCGGCAGCTACTCCAGCTACGACGACCGCGAACCCGCCGGCGATCGCTATGCGGGTGAAGGCATGGAGCGGGGCTCCTATTCCGATCGCCGCTACAGCGCCCCGCCCGCACCTGCGCGGCAGCAAGCCGCCTACGACGACGATCCCTGGGCTGAGGACTGAGCCCTGTGACCTCCACCGCACCCTCAGCCGCGGCCGTGAACCACTGGGCCGTTCTCGGGCTCACGCCGGGTGCCGATGCCGCCAGCCTGAAACGGACCTTCCGCCAGCTGGCGCGGCGCTGGCATCCCGATCTCAATGGCAATGATCCTCACGCCGAGGAGCAGTTCAAGGCCGTCAATGAGGCCTATGCGGTGCTCAGCGATCCGGTGCGTCGCCGGCAGTGGGAGGCGGGCCTGGATGGTGCCGTTGCCGCCGAAGCCGGCCTGGATCCCTTCGCCAGCGGCTTTCCGGAGTTCGACGACTACGTGGAGGCCCTGTTCGGCAGGCAGAGGCGATCCCGGCAGGCGGCCCCTCGACGGGTGGACCAGGAACGCGAGGCCCAGCCGCGCCGCGATGGCCGGCCTCTGAATGATGCGGCGGATGAGGACGCCCTGGATGACGACGCCCTGGGTGACAACTCCGGGGATACGTTTCAGCGCCAACAGCCCGGCGGCCGCGTGACCGCCTCACCCCCGGCACCGCCGCCGGTGACGGCCAGCAGCGACAGCGAAACCCTCGTGGAACTCACCCCAGAGCAGGCTCTCGAGGGAGAGCGCGTGGAGCTTGAGCTTCAGGACGGCACCACCGTTGAAGTGTGGACGCCACCGCTGGCCGGTGACGGCTGGCGGCTGCGACTTGCCGGCGTGGCGCCAGGCGGTGCTGACCATTTCCTGCAGCTTCGCGTGCGCACGCCCGACGGTCTGCGCATCGATGGCCTGCGGGTTCTCTATCAACTGGAGATCGCGCCAGCCGACGGAGCCCTCGGCTGTTCGGTGGTGGTTCCCACCCTCGCTGGCCCCGTTCAGCTGCGTGTGCCTCCGGGCTCCTCCAGTGGCCGGTTGCTGCGCCTGCGCGGGCGGGGCCTGGAGCGCGCAGGCCAGCGGGGCGATCAGCTGGTGGAGATCCGCCTGGTGGTGCCCCAGGCGCTCACGGAGGCCGAGGAGGCCCTCTATGCGCGCCTGCAGCAGCTCGCGGCTGAGATCGAGCGCGGTGCTGCCTGATCGGCAGCGTGGCAACCAGTGCCAACCGCTAGGCGTCAGCGGGGATCGGTGAGACACTGAGCCCTGTCCAAGCCTCAGACCATGGCGGTGCATGTGCTGCTCTTCGATGCGGGGAGCGAGAACGAGGGGATTCATTCCCTTGAACTCAATGGCATCACCGTGGTGCTGCTGTTCGAGGAACGCGACGACGCGGAGCGCTACGCCGGCTTGCTGGAGGCGCAGGACTTTCCGATGCCCAGCGTCGAGTCCATCGAGCGCGCCGAGATGGAGGAGTTCTGTGCCAACGCCGGTTACGAAGCCCGCTTCGTGCCGGGGGGCTTCCTGCCGCAGAGCGCTGAAGATCGGCTGCTGATCGCACCGCCGGAGAAGAACATGGATGTGAGCACCTGGCGCGAGCAGGCTGAAGTCGAGGCCGGACAGCAGCCGGGCGGCGTGGCTGAAGCGGCGAGCGAGCCGATCAGCAGCGGCAATGCGGAGCTCGAAGCCTTCCGCCGCCGGCTCGAGGGGCTGCTGTGAGCACCGGATCCAACGGCGAGGTGCGTCGCGGCCATCTGCTCACCGAACAGGCCAATCCCCTCAGCACTGCGCTCGACACACTCAGCAGTGTCGAGCTGGTGCAGCTGTTCTGTGAGGAGGACCGCCGTCCGCAGGAGGCGGTGGCGGGCGCAGCCTCAGCCCTCGCCGAGGCGGTGGAGGCGATCGCCGGCCGCCTGCGGCAGGGCGGCCGCCTCTTCTACCTGGGGGCCGGCACCTCCGGTCGACTCGGGGTGCTGGATGCCGCCGAGTGCCCGCCCACCTTCTGCAGTGATCCCGAGCTGGTGCAGGGGGTGCTGGCCGGTGGAGCGCCGGCCCTGCTGCGCAGTTCCGAAGGACTGGAGGATCTGTTTGATGCCGGCCGGGAGGATCTGGAAGCCCGGGGCTTCGGTCCGGCTGATGCGCTGGTGGCGATCGCCGCCGGCGGCACCACGCCCTATGTGCACGGGGCTCTGGAGCATGCCCGCGCCATCGGTGCCCTGGCCATCGCCATGGCCTGTGTGCCGGCCGACCAGGTGCCGATGCCCTGCGACATCGACATTCGCCTGATCACGGGGCCTGAACTGCTCACCGGCTCGACGCGGCTCAAGGCGGGCACCGCCACCAAGATGGCCCTCAACATCCTCAGCACCGGTGTGATGGTGCGTCTCGGGAAGGTCTACGGCAACCGGATGGTTGACGTGGCGGTCACCAACGCCAAGCTCGAGGACAGGGCCCTGCGCATCCTTGAGGATCTGGCTGCTGTGCCGCGTAGCGAGGCTCGCAGCCTGCTGGAGCGCAGCGGCGGGTCGGTGAAGCTGGCCCTGCTGATGGCGAGCCGTGAGCTTGGTGTTGGAGAGGCCCGCCAGCACCTCGATCACTGCGGCGGGCAGCTGCGGCGGGCCCTGACGGATCAGCTCTGAGACATCAGCTCTCAGGCATCAGGCCGAAGCGATCAGGCCTCGAAGGGCCCCCAATACGGGCTGGTGAACAGATCCAGCTGCTGGCGGGTCTTCGCCGGCACCTGATCCTTCGGGGTCATCAGGGCATCGCGCAGAGCGTTGTGGGCGGTGCTCGCGGGCCTGAGGGCGCCGATCCGCTCGGCGGTGGTGCGCACGATCTGCGTGGCCAGCTCCGCGTTGGCCCGCAGGTTGCCGATCACCATCTCCACGGTGACGCTGTCGTGATCGGCGTACCAGCAGTCGTAGTCGGTGGCCATGGCCAGGGTGGCGTAGGCGATCTCCGCCTCACGGGCCAGGCGGGCTTCGGTGTGATTGGTCATGCCGATCACCGTGCAGCCCCAGCTGCGGTAGAGATTCGATTCGGCGCGCGTGGAGAAGGCCGGCCCCTCCATGCACAGATAGGTGCCGCCACGGTGCAGAGTTCGACCCGCCGGCATCAGGCTGTCGGCCACATCCGCCAGCAGGCGGCTCAACCCAGGGCAGAAGGGATCCGCCAGGGCCACATGGGCCACGGCACCCTGACCGAAGAAGCTCAGCGGGCGCTGGTGGGTGCGGTCGATGAACTGATCGGGCACCACCATGTCGAGCGGTCGCACCGTCTCCTGCAGGGAGCCCACGGCCGAGGGGGAGAGGATCCAACGCACCCCCAGCGAGCGCATGGCCCAGATGTTGGCGCGATAGGGCACCTCCGTGGGCAGATAGGTGTGATGGCGGCCGTGCCGTGCCAGGAAGACCACCTCCATGCCTCCCAGGCGGCCGAGCCGCAGGCTGTCGGAGGGTGGGCCGAAGGGTGTATCCAGCTCGAGTTCCTGGATCTCCTCCAGCCCCTCCATGGCGTAGAGGCCGCTGCCGCCGAGCACGCCAAGCCGTGCCCCACTGAGATTCACCCCACTGCTGCCAGCCATCGCATCGTTGTTGCTGCAACCCTTCTACCGGAGCGCCCATACTGATCGGATCCCAACACCCTTCCCCGAGACCGCCGTGACCCGAGCCGTGATGGAGACCGACGCCGGCAGCATCGAACTCGAGCTGTTCGACGCCGACGCCCCCAACACCGTGGCCAACTTCGTGAAGCTGGCGCAGGACGGCTTCTACGACGGCCTGGCCTTTCACCGTGTGATCCCCGGCTTCATGGCTCAGGGCGGCTGCCCCAACAGCCGAGAGGGAGCCCGTGGCATGGCCGGTACCGGCGGCCCCGGCTACCACATCAACTGCGAGATCAACGGCCAGAAGCATCAGGCCGGAACCCTGGCCATGGCTCACGCCGGTAAGAACACCGGTGGCTCGCAGTTCTACATCTGCCACGAGGCCCAGCCTCACCTTGATGGCGTGCACACCGTCTTCGGTCACACCGGCAACATGGACGTTGTGCTGGCGCTGAAGACCGGCAGCCGCATCAACAAGGTGACGATCAGCGAAGGCTGATCTCCATCAGCACCAGCGCACCAGCGTGGCGGCTTCGAGGCTGAGGGCCTCAGTACCGCCCCTGGTGCTCTCCAGCTCCTGCAGAGGTCGCCGCCGAGCCTCCAGAGTGTTGCTGGGGTGACTCGTGCGCTGGGCATCAGCCGCCAGCAGCAGGCTGACGCTCTGGGTCTCCTCCCAGAGCGCCATGCGCCGCAACCCCTCGCCCAACCGCTCCGCACTGGCGCCGGACACCACCACCGCAAGGTCAGGCTGATCCAGCAGAGCCAGAACCCGGTTGTGCTCCTCCCGTTCGAGCACCAGGCCACGCTCCGCCGCCCACTGGCGCAGTTCCTGCAGCTGCTGTGCTAGCTGGGCAGCTGCGATCTCACCCACGGCCGTCCAGGGGCGCTTCCAGGCCAGCACGGCTGCAGGCCCCTGGCTGGCGCTGCCGGATCCCATCAGATGGCCCAGCTTCTCCTGCTTTGTCTGCAGGTAGGCCGCATTGTGCTGACCCGCATCCATCACCAGCGGCACCCGGTCCTCCACCTGCAGGCCATAGCCACCCAGGCCAGCGATCTTGCGCGGGTTGTTGGTGATCAGCCGCAGCCGATGCACGCCGAGATCGCTGAGGATCTGGGCGCCGACGCCGTAGTTGCGCAGGTCGGCCGGAAAGCCGAGTCGTTCATTGGCCTCCACGGTGTCCAGGCCACCGTCCTGCAGGGAATAGGCCTTGAGCTTGTTGATCAGGCCGATTCCGCGACCCTCCTGCTTCAGGTAAACCACCACGCCCTCGCCAGCCGCTTCGATCATGCGCAGGGCCGCCTCCAGCTGAGGACGGCAGTCGCAGCGCAGGGAGCCGAAGGCATCGCCCGTGAGGCACTCGCTGTGCACCCGCACCAGAACAGCAGCCTCGGCCGCCTCCGGGTTGCCTTTCACAATCGCCACATGCTCGCTGCCGTCCAGCTCATTGCGATAGCCGATGGCACGGAACTGTCCGAAGGCGCTGGGCAGGCTGGCCTCCGCCTGGCGCCGCACGAATCGCTCCGTGTCGAGCCGGTACCGGATCAGATCCGCGATGTTGATCAGCCGCAGACCATGCAGACGGGCGTAGTCCACCAGCTGGGGCAAGCGGGCCATGGACCCGTCGTTGTTCTGGATCTCACAGATCACCCCTGCTGGGTACAGGCCTGCCAGGCGTGCCAGATCGACAGCGGCTTCGGTGTGGCCGGCCCGCTTCAGCACGCCACCCTGCTTGGCCCGCAACGGGAAGATGTGACCGGGGCGCCGCAGGTCGTTCGGACGTGTGGCGGGATGGATCGCCACCTGGATCGTGCGCGCGCGGTCCTCGGCCGAGATGCCGGTGCTCACCCCGTTCTCCGGTCCGGCATCCACGCTCACGGTGAAGGCGGTCTGGTTGCTGTCGGTGTTGCGATCCACCATCAGCGGCAGATCCAGGTCATCGAGCCGATCCCCCTCCATTGCCAGGCAGATCAGGCCCCGCGCCTCGGTGGCCATGAAATTGATCTGTTCGGGGGTGGCGAACTGGGCAGCGCAGATCAGATCGCCTTCGTTCTCGCGATTTTCATCGTCTACCACCACCACCATCTCGCCGTTGCGGACGGCCGCCAGGCCATCGGCGATGGAATCGAATTGGAAGACGGGCTTGGTCAGGGGAAACAGGCCTGCAGGCCACTGCACTGGCACTTTTATAAAGCCCGGTACGATCTGGCGTTCCACTCAGCCGGGCATGGCCAGCAATCGCGTTGCGGTGATCGGAGCCTCCGGCTACGGGGGGCTGCAGACCCTGCGCCTGTTGCAGGGCCATCCCAACCTGGAGGTGAGCTTCCTTGGCGGCGAGCGCAGCAGCGGCAAACGCTGGAGCGAGCTCACCCCCTTCCTGCCACTCCCCGGCGATCCGGTGGTGCAGAGCCCGGATGTGGAGGCCATCGCCGCCGCGGCCGATCTCGCCGTTCTCAGCCTGCCCAATGGGCTGGCCTCTCAGCTGGTGCCTGGCCTGCTGCAACGGGGCGTCAAGGTGGTGGATCTCTCCGCCGACTACCGCTACAGCGCGTTGGAGCACTGGAAGGAGGTGTACGCCAGTGAGGCACGCCAGACCCCGCGCAGCGATGCCGATCTCTGTGCTGAGGCGGTGTACGGATTGGTGGAGTGGGAGGAGGAGCGCCTCCGCAACGCCCGGCTTGTCGCGGCCCCCGGATGCTTCCCCACCGCCAGCCTGCTGGCCCTCACGCCCTTCCTCAAGCAGGGGCTGATCGAGCCCGATGGCATTGTGATCGATGCCAAGACGGGCACCAGCGGTGGCGGTCGTGCCGCCAAGGAGCACCTGCTGCTGGCTGAAGCCTCTGAGGGTGTTGCCCCCTACGGCGTGGTTGGCCATCGGCACACCAGCGAAATCGAACAGCTCTGCAGCCGTGCCGCCGGCCAGCCCATCCAGCTGCAGTTCACCCCCCATCTCATGCCGATGGTGCGCGGTCTGCTGGCCACCGTCTACGGCCGTCTGCGCGACCCCGGGCTGACCGCTGAGGACTGCACAACCCTGCTCGAGGCCGCCTATCGCCACGCGCCCTGCGTGCAGGTATTGCCGGTGGGCACCTATCCCTCCACCAAGTGGGTGCGGAACACCAATCGCTGCCTGCTCTCGGTACAGGCGGATCGACGCACTGGCCAGCTGATTGTGATGAGCGTGATCGACAACATGATCAAGGGTCAGGCGGGCCAGGGCGTGCAATGCCTGAACCTGCTGGCGGGCCTGCCCGCAGAGACCGGCCTGCCGCTGCTGCCCTTCTATCCCTGACGAGCGAGCCGCTCTGCCGCCAGCTGCACCGCCAGCGGCAGGATCCGGTGTTCGTGCTGGTGAATCCGCGCCGCCAGAGTCGAGACATCGTCGTCCGCCAGGACCGGCACCGCCGCCTGCGCCAGGATCGGCCCGGTGTCCACCTCCAGGCTCACAAGATGGGCGGTGCAGCCGCTGAGGCGTACGCCTGCCGCCAGCGCCTGTTCGATGGCGCGGGCGCCGCGAAAGCTGGGCAGCAGTGAGGGGTGGATGTTGATCAACCGCTGTGGGAAGGCATCGATCAACTCACGGGTGACGATCCGCATCCAGCCGGCCATCACCAGCAGATCGACTCCGGTTGCACGGAAGCTGGCGACGAGAGCCTGATCCAGCGACTCACGGCTGTCATGGAGACGGTGGTCATGCAGCTGGCAGGGGATGCCCAGCCGCTCGGCCCTCTGCTGAGCACCGCAGTCGTTGTTGTTGACCACCAGCAGCACCACCTCAGCCGCCAGTTCGCCCCTGTGGCAGGCGGTTACCAGGGCTTCGAAATTGCTGCCGTTGCCGGAGGCCATCACCCCAAGCCGCAGCCGTCTGGCCATGCGTGCCGGCGGCTCCGCTGGTGACAACGGCCACTGGACGGCCCTGCCGAGCTCGCTAGGGTCAGCAAAAGCGGACGACTGGCCATGTCCCATCTCTCCATCCTGCCAACGGTGTTGCGGGACGAGACAGTTCTGGCCCAAGCGCTGACCGATCTCGAGCTGTTTCCGCAACCGGCCGGACTCCTCATTGGCTTCGCCGGCGAGCAGCAGCCCGTGAGCCTGCGGGTGCAGTTGCCGGATGGTCTGCAGATCGGCTGGGTTCGTCAACCTGACGGCAGCCTGGCCCTCGTTGGCGACCTGCAACGCCTCAGCCGCTCCCATGCGGTGCAGCAGTTGATCGGCCGCATCACCCGTTGCTACGCCGCCCGACTCGCTCTCCAGACCGCAGCGCGGGAGCTTCCCGGAACCGTCGTCCAGCTGGTGGGCTGAGGTCTTCGTGGTTGAGGTCCACCTTGATCTGAGCGATCCCGCCAGCCACCGGGTGGGCGTCAGTCTCCGTCTGAAGCCGCGCCTCGCGCGCATGCGGTTGCAGTTCCCCGGTTGGACACCGGGCTCCTATCTCATCCGCGACTACGTCCGCCAGCTGGAGGGGCTTGAGGTTCACCAGGGAGACCATCGCCTCGAAGCGCGGCTTCTGAGTCCGGCCTGCTGGCAGATCTGCCCTGATCCAGCCGGCCCTGAGCTGGAGATCCGCTACGCGGTGATGGCGATTGAACTCACGGTGCGCACCCCTCACCTCGACGCCGATCACGGCTTCCTCCCCCTGGCGGGGGTGGTGCTGGAGCTGGAGGGGGAGCGCTGGAGCACCCATCGTCTGCGCTGCAGCCTGATCAGCGGCTGGCAGGCCTTCAGTTCCCTGCCCGGCGATTCGAGCACGGGGTTGGAAGCCAGAGATTTCGATCAACTGCTCGACAGTCCTCTGGAGGTGGGTCCGCACCCCGAGTGGACCTTCACTGTGGCCGATGTGCCCCATCGGCTGGTGTGCTGGGGCGGGGAGTCTGGTCGCGGTATGTGGCTGCTGGAGCGTTTTCCGGATCTGCTCTCGGATCTGGAGAAGGTCTGCATGGCTTGTTGCCGCCTGATGGGTGTTGAACGACCCGCCGCTGAGCAGTACCTGCTGGTGTTGCACCTCGTTGATGAGGGATATGGCGGTTTGGAACACGACGACGGCACGGTGCTCGTGTACGGGCGCAGCAACGTCGCGAAGGCCGGCGGTTACCGCAGGTTTCTGCAATTGGTCGCGCATGAATACCTGCATCAGTGGAATGTGCGACGGCTGCGCCCCGTCGAGCTCTGCCCGATCGACTACCACCAGCCGGCCATCGTGCCGAGCCTCTGGTTTGCCGAGGGGGTCACCAGCTACGTGGATCAGCTGCTGCCCCTGATCGCTGGGCTCAGCAGCCGTGATGATCTGCTGGAGGACCTGGGCGCTGAGCTCAGCCGCTATCGACTGACAGCCGGGCGCAGCGTGCAGAGCCTGCGCTGCAGCAGCCAGGAAGCTTGGGTGAAGCTCTATCGCCCAGATGCCTATTCCGCCGACAGCCAGGTGAGCTACTACCTCAAAGGAGCTGTGGTGGCGCTCTGCCTTGATCTGCATCTTCACGCTGTCGGCTCCTGCCTCGCTGCGGTGCTGCAGGGTCTCTGGTGCAGCCATGGCCGCTGGGGCCGGGGCTACACCGAGGCGGATCTGATCGAGGCGTTCGCGCAGAGATCGGCGGATCTGCACGATCGTCTGCCCCAATGGCTCCAATCCGTGGACGATCCGGATCTGGATGGCTACCTCAACACTGTGGGCCTCTCTCTGGAACCTGTGGCGGCATCCAGCGCCTGGATCGGACTCACAGCTGCCGTTGAGTCAGGCCAGCTGCTGGCGCGTCGGGTGCAGCGGGCAAGCCCGGCACAGCAGGCCGGTGTGATGGTTGGCGATGAACTGGTTGGTCTCGATGGCCAGCGCCTTCGTGAACCTGCTCAACTGGCTGCGGCACTACGGGCCGGCGAACTGCAGGAGTTGCTGATCACCCGGCGCTCGCAACTGCGGTCGCTGAGCATCTGCAGCCAGGCCGCACGTCCGGAATCCTTCCGTCTGGTTGCCGATCCGAGCGCGACGGCGCAACAGAAGGCGCTTCAGGACCGCTGGCTGGCCCTGCTGCCTGGGGTGACGCCATGATCCGCTCCTTGATCGGCGACGGTGCGAACCGACAGCGTCAGGTTGTTGTCGGGCTCGCGGTTGTGGGTGGTGCCGCCCTGATCGCTGCCATCAGCCTGCTGGGGCCCAAGCTCTGGCGTGATGGCGAGGACGCTGTGGTGGCCCCCCCGCAGCCACCCAGAGCCGTGGCGCCCGCACCCCCAGCCCAGGCCGCATGGGTCAGTCCGTTGATGCAGCAGTGCAGCGTCAGTGACCCGGCTCTGATGCAGCGGCTGCTCAGCCTTCAGGAATCCCTGCCTGAGCGCACACGCCGGCTGCGCATCGCCCCCAGCAACTACGGCCCACGTCTGGCTCGCGATGCCTACGGCAATGCTGTGGCCAACACCCCAAAGGTTGTGGTGCTGCATGAAACCGTCTACGGCCTCAATTCAGCGATCAATACCTTCACGACGCACCATCCCAATGATGCCGACCAGGTCAGCTACCACACGCTGATCGGCGAGAAGGGCGAGATCGTGCAGGCGGTTGACCCCGCCCGGCGAGCCTTCGGAGCCGGCTATTCCGCCTTCGGTGGACGCTGGGCGATCACCAACCCAGCCATGGCTGGCTCGGTGAACAACTTCGCCCTGCACCTCAGCCTCGAAACACCGATCGATGGCGAGAACGATGCCCCCCGGCACAGCGGTTACACCTCCGCCCAGTACGACGCCATGGCCGTGGTGCTGGCCGACTGGATGCAGCGCTTCCAGATTCCCGCGGATCACATCACCACCCATCGGCACGTGGACCTGGGGATGGAACGGGCTGACCCGCGCAGTTTCGACTGGCAGGCGCTTCAGGTCCGCCTGGCGGCGTTAGGGGTGCTCTGCTGAGCAGCGCGCTCAGACCATTGGGGACAGGCTCAGATCAGTGGGGACAGGGCCTTGCGGTGCTGTCCGTAGATGAGGCCGTGCAGTTCGGGGTCCTGCATGTAGCGCAGGATCCGGGTCGGGTAATCCAGCTTGCCGTTGTGGAGGTAGGCCAGGGTGGCCACCGTTTTGGCGTGGCGTGGTTCAAGGCTCACGCCATGGGTGGCGCTTGCCGGCCGCTCCAGGGTGCGCAGCAGGCGCGCCATCTTGCCGGCCAGCAGCGTGACGTTGCGATCAGGGTCGAGGAGCTGGTCGCGGCCGGCCTGAATTTCGGCTTCGCCGGCCTGCTCGCTCAGCAGACCCTGCTTCACCATTTCACTGAGACCCAACTGCGCAGGTCCATGGGTGCTGAACAGCCCGGAGTGTGCAGCCAGGGGCAGGTCTTCACCTGGTTTGGCGTGCTGCATTTCGTCGAACAGGATCGCGGCCAGCAGCATCGGGCTCACTCCTGTGCGACGGCTCTCCCTGAGAACCGCCGGCCGCAGCTCCTCCAGCCTGCTGACGGTGTGATTACGCAGGGGGGTGAGCTGGTCCATCCCCTTGGTGAACAGCTGCGCGAGACGGGGCTGAGGGCCATGCACGCCGAAGCGCCGCTGCAGCTCCTGAAGCTCTGCAGGGGTGAAGCTGGCTGGGTTGACGCGCTGCCCCTCGTTGATCAGGCCGGCGCTGTCCTTGGCTGATGCGCGTGCTGGCTGCGTGCCCGCTCCGGGGGTGGCGACGACGAGTTGCTGGCTGTTCTGCGCAGCGGCCATCAGGCCACAAAGGGCAGCACCTGCGGCAAGACCCTTGAACCGGGCGCTGCAAGACTGCACGCGGTCGAAGCGGCGGGCCCAATCTGGGAACAACGGCGCCAGGGAGAGTCGGAAGAGCTGAAACAAACGTAGGAAAGAAATCACAATTCCCAATCGGTGCCTGGTTCCGTTGTGTGACCGTCCACACAGTCCCGGGCTACAAACGGCGATTTCAGGCCGATTCGCATGGGCAGGTCTTTGCCCCGGAGCCTGTCCGCGCATAGCGTCGCCTCAACAGCCGATCGTCCCCGGTTCATGACACCGCTCTCAGCCGCTCCCGGCGTCGATCCCCAGGACCAGTGGCAGCGCTTCTGCTCGCTGCTCTGGCACAGCGAGGCGATGGGGTTCTGGCTTGATGTCAGCCGCATGGGGCTTGACGCGGCTCAGCTTGATGAACTCCGGCCCCGCTTCACGGCGGCCTTTGAGGCCATGGCGGCGCTGGAATCGGGTGCGATCGCTAATCCCGACGAGAGCCGCCAGGTGGGCCACTACTGGCTCAGGGCACCGGAACTGGCACCGGATGCCGCCAGCGGCGCTCACATTCAGGCGGAGGTGGATCGGATCGAGAGCTTCGGGCGCGATGTCTTGAGCGGTGCCATCGGTCCCGCCAGCGGCCAGCAGTTCACGGATGTGCTCTGGATCGGCATCGGCGGTTCCGGCCTGGGCCCCCTGCTGATGATTCGCGCTCTGCAGGATCCCGGAGCCGGGCTGCCCTTCCATTTCTTCGACAACGTCGATCCCGATGGCATGCGCCGCACGCTGGACGCCCTCGGCGAGCGGCTGCGCACCACCCTGGTGATCGTGGTGAGCAAGTCGGGTGGTACCCCCGAGCCCCACATCGGCATGCTGCAGGCGCGGCTTGCGGTGGAGGCCCATGGCGGCTCCTGGAGCCGCCAGGCTGCGGCGGTCACCATGGTGGGCAGCCGCCTGGATCAGGAGGCGGAACAGGGCAGCTGGCTGGCCCGTTTCGACATGTTCGATTGGGTGGGTGGTCGCACCAGCATCACCAGCGCCGTGGGGCTACTCCCCGGTGTGTTGATCGGCAGCGACATGCGCGCCTTCCTGGCCGGCGCCGGCGCCATGGACGCCGCCACCCGCGTGGCCGATCTGCAGAACAATCCCGCGGCGCTGCTCGCTGCCGCCTGGTTTGTGGCCGGTGGCGGCCAGGGCCGGCGCGACATGGTGGTGCTCCCCTATCGGGATCGGCTGGAGGTGTTCAGCCGCTACCTGCAGCAGCTCGTGATGGAGAGCCTCGGCAAGAAGCTCGACCGCGCCGGCCAGGTGGTGCACCAAGGTCTGGCGGTCTACGGCAACAAGGGCTCCACCGATCAGCACGCTTACGTGCAGCAGTTGCGTGATGGCGTTGACAACTTCTTCGTGACCTTCATTGAGGTGCTCGAGGATCCCGGCGACATCCCGCCGCTCGAGGGTGAGAACCCCGGCGACTTCCTCGATGGCTTCCTGCAGGGCACCCGTTCGGCCCTCACCGAGGAAGGGCGCTTCAACCTCAGCATCACGCTGCAACGGCTCGATGCCACCAGCCTCGGTGCGCTGATCGCGTTGTTCGAGCGGGCCGTCGGCCTCTATGGGGAGTTGGTGAATGTGAACGCCTACCACCAACCCGGCGTCGAGGCCGGCAAGAAGGCAGCCGCCGAACTGCTGGATCTGCAGGCTCGTCTGGAGGAGGCGATGGGCCGCCAGCGGGAGCACACCCTGGCGGAGCTGCAGACGCTGATGGCTCTGCCCTCACCCGAGCCGCTCTACTGGATCCTGCGCCACCTCTGTGCCAATCGCCGCCACATCACTGCCCGCGGCGACTGGGGCAAGCCCGAGTCGCTGGTGTTCATCCACGACTGAGGCATCAGGGCACCAGATTCACCAGCTTGCCCGGCACCACGATCACACGGCTGGGGGCCTTGCCCTCCAGCCATTTGGCGGCAATCTCGCTCTCCAGGGCCAGCTTCTCCAGGGTGGCCTTGTCAGCGTCTGCCGGCACCTCAAGACTGCCGCGCACCTTGCCCTTGATCTGAATCACCAGCGGCACGGTGTCGCGCACCAGAGCGTTGGCGTCAGCCGTGGGCCAGAGCTGGGCGTGAATACTGGTTGAGGCCAGATCGTCCGCGGCGCTGCGACCACCGAGCTTCAGCCAGAGGTCTTCCGCCAGGTGGGGCGCGAATGGCGCCAGCAGGATCAGCAGCGTGCGCAGAGCCTCACAGGCAAACACCGGCCGGCTGGCTTCCAGGTGGCTGGCCATGGCATTGCTGAGCTTCATCAGCTCCGACACCGCCGTATTGAACTGATAGTCGCCGTCCAGGTCTTCGCTGATGGCCTGAATGGCGGTGTGCACGGCCCGGCGCAGCTCCTGCTCGTCGCTGCTGAGGGCACCACCATCGGCTGATGCCCCTGAGTTGGCCGCCAGGGCGACCATCACGGCCTCAGGAGCACCGGAGCCATCGGCCAGGCTCAGGCCCCGCTCTGCGGCTGCATCGGCCAGACGCCAGAGGCGCTGCAGGAAGCGGAACTGACCCTCCACATCGGCGTCATCCCACTCCAGATCCTTCTCGGGCGGTGCCTTGAACAGGATGAACATGCGGGCTGTGTCGGCGCCGTAGCGATCGATCACCGCCGCAGGATCGACGCCGTTGTACTTGGACTTCGACATCTTCTCGAAGAAGGTCTCCAGCACGTCACCGGTGACCGGGTCGCGTGGATCGCTGGGGTCGGCCACATCGGCCGGCGCAATGTATTTGCCGCTGAGAGGGTTCTTGTAGGTGATGGCCTGCACCATGCCCTGGGTGAGCAGGCGTTTGAACGGTTCGTCGAAGCCCAGCAGACCCCGATCGCGCAGCACCTTGGTGAAGAAGCGCGAGTAGAGCAGATGCAGGATCGCGTGCTCGATGCCACCGACGTACTGATCCACAGGCAACCAGCTGTTCACCGCCTCCCGGCTGAAGGGGAGCTGGGTGTTGCTGGAATCGCTGTAGCGGAGGTAGTACCAGCTGGAGCACATGAACGTGTCCATGGTGTCGGTCTCGCGGCGGGCCGGCTGGCCGCAGCAGGGGCAGGGCACCGACCACCAGCTTTCCAACTGCGCCAGCGGTGAACCGCCCTTGCCGCTGAAGGCCACGTCGCGGGGCAGCTCCACCGGCAGCTGCTCGGACGGCACCGGCACCACACCGCAGCTGTCGCAGTGGATCACCGGGATCGGGCAGCCCCAGTAGCGCTGGCGGGAGATGAGCCAGTCGCGCAGACGGAACTGAACCTTTTCCTGCCCCCAGCCCTCCGTTGCCGCCGCCGCCGTGATCGCCTCCTTGGCCTCCCCGCTGGGCAGACCATCGAACCGGCCAGAATGGATCAGCACACCGGCTTCGGTCCAGGCACCGCCCTCGTAGGCGTGTTCGTCGCTGCCCTCGGGGATGATCACCTGCCGCACCGGCAACTCGTATTGACGGGCGAACTGGAAATCGCGCTGGTCGTGGGCGGGCACCCCCATCACGGCGCCGGTGCCGTACTCGGCCAGCACGTAATCGGCGATCCAGATGGGGATCAATTCACCGTTGGCGGGGTTGCGCACCTGGGCACCGATCGGCACACCGCGTTTGGGTTTGTCGTCCGCCGTGCGCTCCTGCTCGCTCTGACGCGACACCAGGTCGCAGAACGCTTCAACTGCAGCCTGCTGCTCAACGGTGGTTAATGCCGCCACCAAGGGATGCTCCGGCGCCAGCACCACATAACTGGCACCGAAAATCGTGTCCGGCCGGGTGGTGAACACAGTGATGCGTTCGTCCGCGTTGTTGCCATCGCCATCCACCACCGTGAACTGCAGCTCGGCGCCGGTGCTGCGGCCGATCCAGTTGGCCTGCATCGTGCGCACCCGCTCCGGCCAGCCCTGGAGCTGATCAAGATCGTCAAGAAGCTGCTGGGCGTAGTCGGTGATCTTCAGGAACCACTGGCGAAGCTTGCGCTTCTCCACCAGGGCACCGGAGCGCCAGGAGCGGCCCTCACCATCCACCTGCTCGTTGGCGAGCACCGTTTGATCGATCGGGTCCCAGTTGACCGTCGCATCCTTCTGATAGGCCAGACCGGCCTCGAGGAACTGCAGAAACAGCCACTGGGTCCAGCGGTAGTAATCGGCGTGGCAGGTGGCGACTTCACGGTCCCAATCGATCGAGAGGCCCAGCTGATCGAGCTGCGCGCGCATCGAGGCGATGTTGCGATCCGTCCAGCTGCCGGGATCCACCCCGCGTTCAATCGCGGCGTTCTCCGCAGGCAGGCCGAAGGCATCCCAGCCCATCGGATGCAGCACCTTGCGGCCACGCAGCCGCTGCACCCGTGCCACCACATCCGTGATCACATAGTTGCGCACATGGCCCATGTGCAGGTTCCCGGATGGATAGGGGAACATCGACAAGGCATAAAAGGCCTCGTCGCCGGGGCCGAGCTCCGGCGCGCGGTGCAGACCGGCGCCGGCCCAGGCTTGCTGCCAGCCGACCTCGAGCGCCTGGGGTTGATAGCGGCTGCTCTCGCTCACGGGCTGGCTGGGGTGCAACGGGCTGATGCTCCCATAGCCGCTGCAGCGCCTCATCAGAAGCACGCGTGAGCTTGGTGCATCACACCAGGGCGCGAATCAGGCCGATGGCCTCACGGTTGACCAGGATCAGGTCATCGCCCAGGTCCTGCTGAAGGGCCAGGAAACAGGTATCGATCCAGCGGGGAATGCCGGAGACCGTTGAGCCGTCCTGCAGCTGGACGACAAGGTTGGCGCGTGTGCGGATCCAGGCCTGGATCTGGCGCACTCCAGGCTGGGAGGTGTCGAGATCGGCGGGCCGTCGGCCTGAGGAGCTCCCCATAGGATCGACTTCACCACACCAATCTGCCCCCGCAGGCTGCCGCGCGTGCTCCAGTTCAGCAAGTACCAGGGTCTGGGTAACGACTTTCTGATGCTCGACGGCCGCAGCGCCGGCGATTCGGAGTTCGTCTTCGGCTTAACGCCTGAGCTGGTGGTTCAGCTGTGCGACCGCCGCTTCGGCGTGGGTGGCGACGGCATCATCCTGGCGCTGCCGCCCATGGCCGGCGGTGAGCTGCGCATGCGCATCTTCAATGCGGATGGCACCGAGCCAGAGATGTGCGGCAATGGCATCCGCTGCCTGGCACGGTTCCTGGCGGACCGTGACGGTGATGGCCCCGGCCGCACCTGGCAGATCGACACCCTGGCGGGCCGCATCGTTCCCCAGCTGCTGGATGACGGCACGATCCGGGTCGACATGGGGGCGCCCTTCCTGCTGCCCGAACAGGTGCCCACAACCCTCGCGGTCGGTGCTGCCGGACTTCCCCAGGGGGAGTTGGACGTGGATGGCGAATGGTTCGCTGTGGCGGCTGCCGGTATGGGTAATCCCCATGTGGTGATCCCGGTGGATGCTGTTGAGGAGATCGATCTGGAGCGTTTCGGCAGTCGATTTGAGATCCATCCGGCGTTCCCGGCCAAAACCAACGTGCATTTCGTGCAGGTGCTGAATCCTGAGCATCTGCTGATGCGGGTCTGGGAACGGGGCGCAGGTCCCACCCTCGCCTGCGGCACGGGTGCCTGCGCCACGCTCGTGGCCTGCCACAGCCTTGGTCTGAGCGAGCGTCGCGCCCGCATCGACCTGCCCGGCGGACCGCTGCAGATTCACTGGGATGCTGCCAGCGGCAAGGTGTTCATGGACGGCCCGGCGGAGCACGTGTTCGACGGGTTCATTCCAGATCCAGAGGCTGTGGCGGCCGCCCGACAGCACGCTGCCGAGCAATGCCAGCCATCGGACAACGCTGCGGCCAGGCCAGCAGCTCCGGAGATCGACTGCGCCACGGTCTGCGCCAACGGCTGCATCCGCCCGGACAACTGCCCCAGCGCCGAGGCCCGCGCCCGTGTGGCGGCCCTGTTGACCAGCACATCCCTGGATGATCTGGTGAGCATCGCCACCAACTCGCTGGAATCACGCACCCGCGCTCGGTTTGAACGGGACAGCAGCCTGAACGGCTGAGCGGGGGCGCTGTTCTTCGATGTCGCTGCCGCAGCCGATCTACCTCGACGCCAGTGCCACCAGCCCGCCGGCGGATGAGGTGCTCGACGTGATGCAGGCGGTGTACCGCAGGGCCTGGGGCAACCCCTCAAGCCTGCATGGCTACGGCCTGGCCGCAGCAGAGCAGCTGGAGCGCGACCGCCAGGAGCTGGCGGCGATGCTCGGCGCCGATGCCGAGGAGCTGCTGTTCAGCTCTGGAGGTAGTGAATCGATTCATCTGGCGATTCATGGGGTGTGCAGCCGTTGGCCCCCGGGCCGAGTGCTGCTCTCCGCGGTGGAACACCCCGCCACCCTTGCTGCCGCTGCCCTGCTGCATCAGCGCGGCTGGGAGGTTGAGCTGGTGCCGGTGGATGGCTCAGGTCTGCTGGACATCGACAGGCTGGAGGCCCTGCTGGAGCCCCCGACCCGTCTGCTGTCGCTGATCTGGGGGCAGAGCGAGGTGGGAAGCCTGCAGAACATCGAGGCGATCGGGGCACGCTGCCGCAGCGCAGGCGTGCTGCTGCACCTGGATGCCGTGCAGGTGGTGGGCCATCAACCCGTGGATTTCCGCAGCTTGCCCGTCGATCTGCTCAGCTTCACCGCACACAAGCTGCAGGGGCCCCGTGGCATCGGAGGCCTGCTGGTGCGAGCTGGCCTGGAGCTGGATGCCCTGATCGGTGGGGGCGGCCAGGAGCGCGGTCGGCGCGGTGGCACCGAGGCGGTGGCACTCGTTGCCGGCATGGCTGCTGCCCTGAAGCTGGCCACAGCGCGACTGCTGGCTAACAACGGCAGCGACCCTCTCGCGCCTCTGAGGGACAACCTGCTCACGCGTCTGCTGGAGCTGCCGGGTCTGCGGCTGAGTGGGCCCGATCCACGAGCCGGCGAGCCCAGACTTCCCCATCATCTGAGCCTGCTGGTCAACGATCGCAGCGGTCAGCCGCTGTCCGGACGGCAACTGGTGCGAGCCCTCTGGCGGGAGGGTGTGGCAGCCAGCAGTGGGTCGGCCTGCAGCAGCGGTGGGGCCAGCCCGGTGCTCGAGGCCATGGGCTTCGGCCCCGCCGAGGCAGCCAGCGGCTTGCGCTTTAGCCTGGGGCCCTGGCTGCAATCGCAGGATCTTGATGGCGTGCCGGCAGCGCTGGAGCGGGCACGACAGCGCCTCATGGAGAACATCAGCTCCTAGGGTCTGCGCAGCTATCACCTGTCCATGCTGCCTGCCGATCTGCGTAGCGCCGAAGTCGAGGCGCTGCAGGCCGTTGAGGCGGCGTTGACGGCCGACCCGCGTGGGTTGTGGACCGTGGAGTTGCGTTTCGAGGGCCTGCGGATCATGCCGGTGGCGTTGCGCCTGCTGACGGCGCTCTCGCCCACCAGACCCGGGCTTCGCCTGCTCTTCGCCGATGCCGGAGCGGCGGCCCTGGCGCGGCGGGATGCTCCCGACCAGGCCAGCCAGCTCTCCAGCCTCGGCGATCTGATGCGTCTGCAGCAGGCGGATGGCGGTAGCGAGGGCCCGCTGATGCTGGTGGCGCCCACTCCCGCGGACTACGAGGAGGTGGAGCAGGTCTGCGCCCAGCACCGCGGACCGGTGCTGCTGCTCAATGGACGGCTGGAGGATGCAGCCGTTGGCATTGGCACCGTGGCGCGGGAACGCCGCAAGGGCTTCCTTGCCGGCTGGCAATGCGCCTACGCCCTGATCCCCACCGGCGATGGTGCCCTGCGGCGCGCCTACCCGGACGATTGGCAGCTCTATCGCCGCGACCCCGACGGCTATCGCGCGGCGGCTCGGTTTGAGACCCGTCCTGATCCGGAGCAGCAGGCCGAAGCCTTGGCTGCCGGTGGTGTGGGCCGCTCCCTGCAGGCCGTGGATCGCTTCATTGAGGGCCTGCGCAGCTGAAGGGTCCACTGGGCCGGCTGGCGTTGAGCCTTGTGCGCGCTCGGCAGGCTCCGTATCCTTCGGTGTCTGCAGCTGGTTCATGGCCCTGTCCTCCCGTCGTTTCGGCCTCGTGGATGCGGGGGCGGCTCTGGCAGTCGTGCTGGCCGCAGCCGGTGTGATCTGGAGTCCGAAGCTCAGCGGTGCCATTGCCAAGGCCACCGGGGCCATGCAGCCGGTCACCGTGCTGGTGGATATCCGCGGCATTCCCGTGGCTGATCCGCAGGCCTTGATCGAGGGCGCCCGCCAGGACGGCAAGGTGGCGATCGTGATCCGCAATCAACCGCACGGCAGCGTGGCGGTGAAGACTGTGATCCCGCTGCCGCGCCGCATCTCCACCCTCACCCCCGACGGCAAGGTGGTCAGCGCTCCGGATCCCAATCAGCAGGTGTTCAGCACCCTCGATGCCCGCTTTGTTCTGCAGGGAGAGGGCCGCAAGGGTGCCGACGGTGTGGTGTTCGGCAACCAGAACCTCAAGATCGGCGCGCCCGTGGAACTGGAGGGCGGCAACTTTCGCGTCAATGGCTCCGTGACCGGCCTGAAGCTGGGAGCCTCCTGAGATGTGTGAACCCGCTGGCGTTGGCACTTCACTCCCCGGCCTCCGTTGTGACCGCCGTTCTTGTTCCGGCAGGTTGCTGCTGAGCCTTGGTCTGCTGAGCCTGAGCCTCGTGCCCGCCGGTGCGCTCGCCCTCGAACCGCAGGCGATCCCGCAGATCACCGCCTCGGCGCTGCCGGCACCGCCGCCGCCCCTGGGTCTGCCGCTGCTGCAGAGCCAGGTGACCTGCCCAGCTCTGCAGCAGCGTCTGCAGGCCGTGGTTGCTGGTGAGGCCTCGGTGTGGAGCATCAGCGTGGCCGATGGCAGCGGCCATCTGCTTGCGGATATCAACGGCACGCGCCCGCGCATCCCGGCCTCCAACCAGAAGCTGATCAGCACGGCCATCGCCCTCGACCGCCTGGGGCCTGATTACAGCCTCACCACGCGCCTCTGGCGGCAGCCGGATGGCAGCCTGCGCCTCACCGGTGAAGGCGATCCCGATCTCGATCTGGCCCAGCTGAAGCGCTTCGCTAAACTTGCCCTCGGCTCCGGCGGCGGCAGCGCGGAGAGTCCCGCCACCCCCGTGCGCATTCAGATCGTTGAGGAGCCCCAGCAGCGCTGGTGGCCCCAGGGCTGGAACTGGGCCGATCGGGCCGAGGCCTACGGCGCCCCGATCACGCGGCTTGCCCTCACCAGCAATGCGCTGGACATGGCGGTGCCGAATCCACCCAGCCGCCTGCAGCGCCTGCTCACCCAGGAGATCCGGCGCCAGGGTGGCAATGCCGCGATCACCCTGGTGGCCGCCAGCAGCGCCGGCAACGCCGGCAGCGACGCCGGCGTGCTCCTGCACGAGGAGCGCTCCGTTGGCATGCACGGGCTGCTCAGCCTGGCCAACACTGAGAGCCACAACTTCACCTCCGAGGTGTTGCTCCGCCAGGGCACCGGCAGCTGGGACCTGGCCCAGGCCCGGCAGCTGGCCATGCAATGGCTGTCAGCCCAGGGCCTGCCGATGGCGGGCGTTTCCGTGGTGGATGGCAGCGGCCTCGATCGTGGTAACCGGCTCACCAGTCGCATGCTGGCGGCCCTGCTGCTGCGCATGGCCCATCACCCGTATGCCGCGAACTACAGCGCCTCCATGGCGATCGCCGGACAGCGGGGAACCCTGCGCAACCTCTATCGCGGCACGGAACTGGAGAGCAAGTTCCTCGGCAAGACCGGCACGATCAGAGGCGTGCGCTCGATCAGCGGAATCCTCAGCACCGCCGATGGGCCCCGCTACATCAGCATGATCTCCAACGGTGCTTCCACCCCCAACAACACCATTGGAGGAATCCTCCGCCAGAGCCGGATCCCGGGCCTCTGCCCAGTGTTCTGATGCTCAGGGCTGTTCATCTCGGACGGCCATGAGCACCAGCTGAGCGCTTCAGCGCTCGCCTGACACCCGGCGCAGGCGCTCGGCGGCACGACGGGCGCGACTGATCGGCACGGCAGGTTCAGTGCTGCGCGCCTGCGGGATCAGCGTGGTGGGGTCCACAGCCTGCAGACGCACCAGCTCACGACGACCGGCCACCACCACCTGGCCCATCTCCTGCAACCGACCCTCCAGCTCGCCCAGAACCTGTTCGGCGTAGCGGTTGGCCCCCTCCTGGATCGTGGCGGACTCCTGGCGGCTGCGGGCGATCAGCGCCTCGCATTGCTGCTGGGTCTGCTGGCGGAACTGCAGGGCATCGGCGTGGACCCGCTCGGCCTCCGCCTGGCTGCTCTGCTGCAGGCGCAGGGCCTCCTGGCGGATCTTCTCAAGCTCGGCGAGGCTCTGCTGGCGGGACTGCTCGTGCTGCTCCACCAGCTGACGCTTGAGCTCCACCGCCTCCTGATCCAGCTGCTGACGCCGTTGCAGGCTTTCCTGCTCCAACTGCTGCCGGCGTTGACCGAACTGCTGCTCCATCTGAGCCAGGCGCGTCTGGTGCTCCTGTTCGGTGCGGGCCACCTGCTGACGGGCCTGGCCGATCAGCTGCTCGCACTGCTGACGGGCCTGTTCACGCAGCTCAGCCACCTGGCGCTCGGCCTCCTGCCGGATCGACTGGCCGTTGATCAGCTGCTCCCGCTGCTGACGGGCCTGGTTGACGATCTCCTCGGCCTGCTGGCGTGCCTGAGCGACGAACTCCTCTTTCTGGCGGACCAGCTCTTCAGCCTTGGCCAGCTGCGGCGGCAGGGCATCCCGCACCGCATCCATCAGTTCGATCGCATCCTGCTCGTTCACGAGCCGACCGCCGCTGAAGGGCACCCGGGTGCCATCGAGCACGATCTCCTCCAGCTGGTCCAGCTGATCCAGAACGGAGGTGAGCTGCGCCTCGGACATCAGGCCTGAGCAGGGGATGACCGATTAAAGAGCCTGGCCAGATCCTCTGCCACTCCGGTGGGGACCATGTGACCAACCGGCCCGCCGAAGCGCGCCACCTCCTTGACCACGGAGCTGCTCAGAAAGCTGTGGGCCGTGGCGGTGGCCATGAACAACGTCTCGAGCTGAGGGGCCAGGCTCTTGTTGGTGTGGGCGATCTGCAGCTCGAATTCGAAATCGCTGAGGGCGCGCAGCCCGCGCAGAATCACGCCGGCACCACAGCGCTGGGCGAATTCCACGGTTAGGCCCTCGAAGGCGTCGGCGTGAACGTTCTCCAGGTGAGCTGTTGCGGCCCTGATCTGCTGCAGACGCTGCTCGACACTGAAGCAGGGGTTCTTGCTGGGGTTGCGAAGCACCGCCACGACCACCCTGTCGAACAGCAGCGAGGAACGCTCGATCAGATCGAGGTGCCCGAGGGTGAGCGGGTCGAAGCTGCCGGGGTAGAGGGCCTGCATGGCTCGGATCCTATGGACCGTCCTGTCGGCCTGCATCCGTGCTTCTTAGAGTCCTTGCATCGCCAGCGATTCCATGCCCCTCAACGCCGACGCCAAGAAGACCCTGCTGCGCAAGATCCCGCATGGCGTGTTCATCTGCGGCGTGGCCGAGGGGGAAGAGGTGAACGGCTTCACCGCCAGCTGGGTCACCCAGGGCTCGTTCGAACCGCCGCTGGTGGTGATGGCCGTGCGCGCTGACAGCACTAGCAACGGCATCATCCAGCGCACCGGCCGCTTCTCACTCAACGTGCTGTCGGCTGACCAGAAGGATCTGGCTGCCGTGTTCTTCAAGCCCCAGAAGGCGATTGGCGGCCGTTTCGATGCGGCTCCCTTCAGCCTCGGTGAGCTGGGCCTGCCGATCCTCAACGACGCTCTCGGCTGCGTGGAATGCGAGCTGGTGGGCCAGGTGGCCCATGGCGACCACACCGTGTTCGTGGGCGAGGTGAAGAGCGCCACCCTGCACCGCGACGGAGCGGCACTGGAACTGAGCAGCACCGGCTGGCAGTACGGCGGCTGAGGCCCTTGCCCAGCACCACCACAACACTCCTGCAGGATTCCGCCCGCCTGAAGGCCCGCCTGCGGGAGGTGCCGGCCGAACCCGGCTGCTATCTGCTGCGCGACAGCGAGGACCGCATCCTCTACATCGGCAAGGCCAAGGTGCTGCGCAACCGCGTGCGCAGCTACTTCCAGAGCGGTGGGGGGCATGCCCATTCGCCCCGCATCGCGCTGATGGTGCGGCAGGTGTGCGAGATCGAGTTCATCGTCACCGACAGCGAAGCCGAAGCGCTGGCGCTGGAAGCCAACCTGATCAAGAACCATCAGCCGCACTTCAACGTGCTGCTGAAGGACGACAAGAAATACCCCTATCTCTGCATCACCTGGAGCGAGCTCTATCCGCGCATCTTCATCACGCGCCGGCGTCGCTTCCGCTCACCGCTGGATCGCTTCTACGGCCCCTATGTCGATGTGGGTCTGCTGCGCCGCACCCTGTCGCTGGTGAAACGTGTGTTCCCGCTGCGGCAGCGGCCCCAGCCCCTGCACAAGGACCGCACCTGCCTCAACTACGACATCGGCCGCTGCCCAGGGGTCTGCCAGGAGAAGATCAGCTCCGAGGCCTATCACGACACCCTGCGCCAGGTGGCGATGGTGTTCCAGGGGCGCAACGAGGAGCTGCTGGAGCTGCTCCACGGCCAGATGGAGCGCTACGCCGAGCGGCTCGATTTCGAGAGTGCAGCCCGTGTGCGCGACCAGCTGCAGGGCATCGACACCCTCACCGCCGATCAGAAGATGAGTCTCGGCGACAGCTCCGTCAGCCGTGATGTGCTCGCCCTGGCGGCGGATCAACGGGTGGCCGCTGTGCAGCTGTTTCAGATGCGGGCGGGCAAGCTCGTGGGTCGGCTCGGCTTCACCGCCGATGCCATCGGCCTGCAGGCGCCCGAGGAGGGCGCCTGCGAAGGGACCAGCGAGGAGGCCAGCAAGGAGCCCGTGCTGGGCCGCATCCTCCAGACCGTGATTGAAGAGCACTACAGCCAGGTGGAGCCGGTGGAGATTCCGCCGGAGCTGCTGCTGCAGGTGCCACTGCCCCAGCAGACCTTGATCGAGGAGTGGCTCTCAGAGCTGCGGGGCCGCAAGGTGAAGCTGGCTGTGCCGCAACGGGCTCAGAAGGCGGATCTGATCGAGCTGGTCGAACGCAATGCCAGCTATGAGCTGCAGCGGGCCCAGCGGGCCAGCGAACAGAACCTGCTGGCCACCGAAGACCTGGCGCAGCTGCTGGATCTGCCCACCCCGCCGCGCCGGATCGAGGGGTACGACATCAGCCACATCCAGGGCAGCGACGCCGTGGCCTCGCAGGTGGTGTTCGTCGACGGTCTTCCGGCCAAGCAGCACTACCGCAAGTACAGGATCCAGAGCAGCAGCGTGCGCTCCGGCCACTCGGACGACTTCATGAGCATGGCGGAGGTGATCCGCCGCCGATTCCGTCGCTGGGCCCAGGCCAAGGCGGAGGGAGCCGATCTGCGGGCCCTGCGCCGTGCCGCCGGCAGCGCCCTGCACACGGGGGGCCTGAACGACTGGCCCGATGTGGTGATGATCGATGGCGGCAAGGGGCAGCTCTCGGCCGTGATGGAGGCCCTGCGGGAGCTGAACCTCGACGAGGAGCTGGTGGTGTGTTCGCTGGCCAAGCAGCGGGAGGAGGTGTTCCTGCCGGGGGCGAAGGAGCCGCTTGAGAGTGAGCCGGATCAGCTGGGGGTGCAATTGCTGCGTCGCCTGCGCGATGAGGCCCACCGGTTCGCGGTGAGCTACCACCGTCAGCAACGCGGTGAGCGGATGAAGCGTTCGCGGCTGTCGGACATCCCCGGCCTTGGACCCAAGCGCATCAAGGAACTGTTGGCCCACTTCCGCTCGATCGATGCGATCCAGCTGGCCAGTCCGCAAACCCTGGCGGAGGCGCCGGGCCTGGGTGCCGGCCTGGCGCAGGTGGTGTGGGAGTACTTCCATCCCCAGGCCGATGGCCCCGAGAGGGACGATTCCGCGGATGAGGCCAGCAACGGAGAGAATGACGTTTCGTTGGAGCTGGCTGGTTGAGGTTGTTGCCCGTCCTCACGACCGCTCTGCTCTGGCTCTGCGCCCTTGGGCTGGTGTGTCCACGGCCGGTGCTGGCGGCGCCGGGCCTCTGCATCGGCCCGGTCTGCGGGGATGAGATCACCCGCAGTGCCAAGCATCACTTCCAGCTGCGGCTGCGCCTCAGCGACCAGCAGGGGCATCACGAACGGGTGCTGGTCGACTGCCGCGACGGCCAGCTGAGCCCCTCGATCGGCCCGGTTGAGCGTGGCCATGCCCGCGCCGTGGCCCTCAAGGCCTGTCGCCTGGCGGGCGAGCCCATCACCTGAGCGCTGGCCATGACCATCGGCATCTGGGTGCTCGGCGATCAGCTCAACGCCACTCAGGCGGCCCTCGCGAGCGTGGATCCGGCCGCGTGCAGGGTGTTGCTGGTGGAGAGCAGCTCGGTGCTGACCCAGCGGGTTTACCACCGTCAGAAGCTGGTGCTGGTGTGGAGTGCCATGCGCCACTTCGCCGCCGAACTCCAGCAGGCCGGCTGGCTGGTGGACCACCGGCAGGCCGACAGCTTCGCTGCTGCGGTGCGGGACTGGATCTGCGATCACGGCATCCGCGAGCTGCGGATCATGGACCCGGCTGACCGCGGCTTTCGCACGGCGATCGAGCGCCTGCAACTGCCGGTGCCGCTGGTGTGGCTGCCCAGCAATGCCTTCCTCTGGAGCCGGCACGACTTCGCCGCCTGGGCCAAAGGCTACCGCCAGCTGCGCCTGGAGCTGTTCTACCGGGAGGGACGGCGACGCTTCGGCGTGCTGATGGAGGGGACGGGTAAGAGCGCCCAGCCCCTTGGCGGCCAGTGGAATTTTGATCAAGAGAACCGCAAGGCGCCTCCGAAGGGGCTCAAGGGCCCAGCGCCCCTGCGCTTCGAGCCGGACGGGATCACCTGCGCCGTGATCGAACGTGTGGAGCATCTGGATGGCGAGCGCCAGGCGGCTGGCCTGTCGAGCCTGCCTGGTGTGCTGACTCCGTTTCACTGGGGGGTGACACGTGCCCAGGCCCTGCAGGTGCTTGAGCATTTCATCGCCACACGGCTGGCGGGGTTCGGTCCCTATCAGGACGCGATGGTGAGCGGTGAGCCCACCCTCTGGCACGCCCTGCTCTCTCCTTATCTGAATCTCGGGCTGCTCCACCCCCTCGAAGTGATCCAGCGCTTGGAAGCCGCTGGCCTGGAGCAGGGGGTGCCGCTGGCGGGCCTGGAGGGGGTGATCCGCCAGATCCTCGGCTGGCGCGAATACACCCACGGGCTCTACCACTGGTTTGGTGCCGACTACGCCGGGCTCAACCACTTCGGCGCCGAGGCACCGTTACCGCTGTGGCTGGAGCAGCTGGGCCGCAGTGGCATGCACTGCATGGACACGGTGCTCGAGGAGATCCGAGAGAGCGGTTACGCCCACCACATCCAGAGATTGATGGTGCTGGCCAATTACGGGCTGCTGGCTGGACTCAATCCCCAGGCGCTCACCACCTGGTTCCACCGCATGTTCATCGACGGCTTCGACTGGGTGATGCAGACCAATGTCCTGGGCATGGGGCTGTTCGCGGACGGGGGACGCCTGGCCAGTAAGCCCTATGCCGCCAGCGGCAATTACATCCGCCGCATGAGCACCTACTGCCAGGGCTGCCGCTTCGATCCGAAGCAGCGCAGCGGTGCGCAGGCCTGCCCGTTCAACAGCCTGTACTGGGATTTCCTGGCGCGCCACGAAGCGGAGCTCCGCCGCAACCCGCGCATGGCCCTGGTACTCAAGCAGCTGGAGCGCCTGGATCCCGCAGACCTGGCAGCGATCCGCGCCACAGCGGCGCAGCACAAGCCAATCGGGTAGCCAAACCCACGCACGGTCGCCATGGCAACTTGACAGGCCCACCGCCCCGCAGGAGTCTGGTCACCACCAGATCTGGATGCATGGCGAACGCAGCCCCCACCGGTAGTGGACTGAAACCGTGGGGCTGTCGGCCTGCCGCGCTGGAGGTACAGGTTCCATCGGTGCTCGCCGACGCGATGCAGGGCTATCTGGCCCAGCGCCCCGGCCTGGATGTGAGTGGGCTGCTGCGGGACGCCCTGGCTCAGTTCCTCGTGCAGCAGGGCGATGCCCGTGCCGAGGTGCGCGAGCTCTACCTTGATGGCCTGTTCAGCTCCAGCCGATGAGCACCCTGGCGGTCCTGCCCCCCGAGGCCTACCTCTGGTTCAAGACCCTGCACATCGTCGGCGTGGTGGTGTGGTTCGCCGGCCTCTTCTATCTGGTGCGTCTGTTCATCTACCACCGTGAGGCGGAGGAGCTCGAACCAGGTCTGCGTCAGGCCTTCCAGGCCCAGTACGGCCTGATGGAGAAACGGCTGGCGAACATCATCACCACTCCCGGCATGGTGGTGGCGGTGGCCATGGCCGTGGGTCTGCTGGTCAGCAATCCGGCCTGGCTGCATCAGGGCTGGATGCACGCCAAGCTGGCATTCGTCCTGGCCCTGCTGGCGTACCACGCCTTTTGTTACCGCCTGATGGCGCAGCTTCAGGCCGGCAGCTGCGCTTGGAGTCCCAAGCAGCTGCGAGCCTTCAATGAGCTGCCCACGCTGCTGCTGGTGATCGTGGTCATGCTGGTGGTGTTCAAGTCCCAGTTCCCCACCGGCGCCGCCACCTGGTTCATCGTGGCCCTGGTGGTGTTCATGGCCGCCTCGATCCAGTTCTATGCCCGTTGGCGGCGGCTCCGGTCCGAACGGGAAGCCGCAGCGGCGGCAGGCTGAGCCGATGGTGGTTTCCGCCAGCGACCATGGCCATCCCCTGCGGGCGGTGCTGGCGGATGTGCATGCCGGCAGTTGCCCGGGCGAACTCAACTTTCACTGCCACACCACCTTCAGCGACGGCAGCCTGAGGCCGGAGCAGCTCGGAGAGGAAGCGCTGGCGGTGGGGCTGCGCCACCTGGCCGTCACCGATCACCACAGCACCGAGGCCTTTCCCCCCCTCCAGGACTGGTTCGCTGGGCAGGCCGCTGTCGGCCGATCGGTTCCAACCCTGTGGACGGGCCTCGAAATCAGCTGTCTGCTGGAAGGCTGCCTGGTGCACGTGCTGGCTCTGGGCTTCGAAGCTGGCCATGGCGCACTCGCGCCCTATCGACAGGGATGCGCGCCCGTGGGGGCGGAGTTGCGGGCTGCGGAGGTCCGCTGCCGCGTCCAGGCGGCGGGAGGTCTGGCGCTGCTGGCCCATCCCGCCCGCTACCGGCTGCCGTACCAGCGGCTGATCACAGCAGCGGCCGAGCTCGGTTTCGATGGCGCCGAAGCCTTCTACGACTACAACATGCAAAGCCAGTGGAGGCCCACGCCGCTGGTGTGTGAGGCGATCGACTCCCTGCTGATCAATCTCGGACTTCTACGAAGTTGCGGCACCGATACCCATGGTCTGCACCTCAGCGGCCGCTAGGGTTTCCCCAGGTTTTCCGCTGCCTCTCGATGGGTCTGCTCGATCGTCTCCTCGGTGGTTCGAAGTCGGTCACCGGCACCACCCCCGCCAAGCCCGCTCCGAAACAGGAGTCCTTTTTCCTGGACGCTGACGCCTCCAGCTCCATGGGCAACGTGGAGTTCATGCGCCGCTCCAACACCATCCGCCGCACCTTCCCTGGCACCGCCGACAGCCCCGGCAACAAGGAGATGGTGGCGGAAGTGGCCTCGATGGAATCCCGCCTGGAGAAAGCCACCCCTGGCCTCGGTGGTGCAACCAGCCAGGAGGCTGAGATCAACCTGACCGGCGGCGTGCCCAAGCCGGTGAAGAAGACCTTCGCGGAGCAGATCAGCAAGGCCGAGCTCGATCAGCGCATGAAGGGCTCCGCCGTTGGCGTGAACGTCCCCGGTGGTCCGGCGGCGATCAAGAAGGAGAAGGACGATGCCGAGGCTGGTCAGTCGCAGTCCCAGTTCGGCAGCCAGGCAACCAGCAAGCCTGGCGACATCAACGCCTTCAAGGGCTGGGCGAAGGACATCAGCGGCTGAGGCAGCTGAGGCAACCCAGCCCTCAGCCCTCCACCAGGGCCTCAGCCTCCAGCAAGAGCTGGCGCAGGTGTTCCAGCTCTTCTGCTTTGGCCCCATCCCAGAGGCCGCGGTGTGAGGCCTCGAGCAGCCGCTCGGCCATGTCGCGCAGAGCCCAGGGATTACTGCGCCTCAGGAAGGCAACCACCTCCGGATCATTGAGCCACTGCTCCGTGATCGCCCCGTAGCTCCAGTCGGGCACGCGGCCGGTGCTCGCGTCGTAAGCGAACAGATAGTCGAGGCTGGCGGCCATCTCGAAGCCGCCCTTGTAGCCGTGCTGCTGCATGCCACGGATCCAGCGCGGGTTGAGCACTCGCGAACGCAGCACCTTGTCCAGCTCTCTCTCCAGGCGGTGCATCCGCGGCCGCTGCTGGCGGGAATGGTCGCCGAACCACAGTTGGGGCGCTGAGCCGCGCACCGCTTCCACGGCTGCGCTCAGGCCACCCTGGAACTGGTAGTAATCGTCGGAATCGAGCAGGTCGTGCTCGCGATTGTCCTGGTTGTGCAGCACCACCTGCACGGACTGCAACCGTTGCTCCAGCCCACGGCGGTCCGCCTCCACCTGCAGGCGGCCGCCCTGGCCATCGGCAGCACCGAGGCCCTCGTAGCGCCAGCTGCTCCAGTTGAGATAGGCCCGTCCCAGGTCAGTGCGGTCGTCCCAGTCGCCGCTGTCGATCAACCCCTGCAGTCCGGCGCCGTAGGCACCCGGTGCCGAGCCATAGACGCGCCAGGCATGGCCTTCCCGGGCCGCCGCCGCCGCCAGGGGGTTGTCGTCCTCGCTTTCATCGGCCGCCGCCACCAGGGCCGTGGCCCGGTTCATCCAGGCCACCAGCTGGGGAAAGGCATCCCGGAACAGGCCGGAGATGCGCAGGGTCACATCCACGCGTGGACGGCCGAGCAGGCTCAGCGGGATCAGCTCCAGATCGATCAGCCGGCGGCTGGGTCCGTCCCAGACGGGCCGCACCCCCAGCAGGGCAAGCGCCTGGGCAATGTCTTCGCCGCCGTTGCGCATCGTGCTGGTGCCCCACACCGACAGGGCAAGCTGCCGCAACGGCTCGCCCTCCTGCTGCAGATGCAGATCCAGCAGCAGCTCGGCACTGCGGCGGCCCAGATCCCAGGCAGCCTCCGTGGGCAGCGCCCGCAGATCCACGCTGTAGAAGTTCCGCCCCGTCGGCAGCAGATCAGGCCGCCCCCGCGTGGGGGCACCCGAGGGACCGGCGGCGATGCGGCCACCGGCCAGGGCGCTCAGGAAGGCCTCTCGTTCCGCATCACCGCAGCGCAGCAGATCGGGCACCAGCTGTTGCGCCAGCCGTGCCAGCGTCGCCTGTGTGATCTGGCCGGATGCGTCTGGTGCGGCGATGCCAGGAGCATCAGGAGTGTGCGTGGGGGTGTTGTGATCCATGCCCGCTGCCTGCAGGAGCGCAGCGCAGTGCCGCAAGGCCTGGTCTTCCAGCCAGGCGATGGCGTCGCCGCAGCGGCGCGTGCCCTCCAGGCCGAGGTCTGCCAGCCGCTGTTGGTCCGCAGCGGAGAGTGACTGCTCCTCCGGGTCTGCCCAGGGGTCGAGCTCCAGCCCCAGATCCATCGCCAGTGCCTGGGTGAGCCCCGGCCCCTCCGCCTGGGGGGGGCGTGCCAGGCAGGCCAGTAGCTCCGCCAGAGCTTCAGCCTCGGGCAACTGGCCGAAGCGGTGCAGCCCCGTGCGCACCTGCGCTTCCTTGAGTTCGCAGAGATAGCCATCGGCCAGATCAAGCGGGTCGGCGTCTTCTGCTGGATCGGGCGCAGATGCCGTCAGCAGATCAGGCAACTGGAGGTCCGCCAGCCGGGCCAGCACCTGCTGCCGCAGGCTCTCGGCCCGCTCCGAGCCGAGTTGCGCCGCCTCCCAGTACTCATCGATCAGGGCCTCCAGGTCGCGCAGATCGCCATGGAGCCCGGCACGACCCAGTGGGGGCGTGAGGTGATCAAGGATCACCGCCTGGGCGCGGCGCTTGGCCTGGGAACCTTCGCCGGGGTCGTTAACGATGAACGGATAAACGTGCGGCAGCGGCCCCAGCGCCCATTCAGGAAAGCAACTGTTGGAGAGGCCCAGCCCCTTGCCGGGCAGCCATTCCAGATTGCCGTGCTTGCCCACATGGCAGATCAGCTGCACGCCGGCCACCTCGCGAAGCCAGAGGTACTGGGCCAGATAGGCGTGGGTGGGGGGCAGGTCGGGGGCGTGATAGCTGAGGGCTGGGTCGCGGTCGTAGCCACGGGATGGCTGGATCAGCACCACCACGTGCCCGAAACGCACTCCATGGATCGGAAAGCCCGCTGGCTCCAGGGAAGGATCCGTCCGCGCAGGGCCCCAGCGCTGTTCCAGCCGCTCCCGACCTTCCTGCGGCAGCGACGCGTACCAGCGTTCGTAATGCAGCAGGGGCAGGTGCGCCAGCGGCGGCCGATGGCCGCTCTCCGGATCATTGCTGCGCCCCTGCAGCAACTGTTGAATCAGCGCATCGCCATCCCTGGGCAACTCGGGCACGCCAAGGGTGTAGCCGGCCTGCTGCAGCCAGCCGAGCATCGCGGCAACGCTGGCGGGCGTATCGAGACCCACGCCATTGGCCAGGCGGCTGTTGCGGGTGGGGTAGTTGGCCAGCACCAGGGCAAGCCGTCGCTGCTGCGGCGGGGTCTGCCGCAGCTCACACCAGTTGGCCAGCAACTGCGCAACCCAGCCCAGCCGCTCTGCATCCGGTGCGTAGCGCTGCAAGGCGGTGGCCAGGCGAGCATCGGCGCCGCTCACCTCCTTGAAGGCGCCGACGCGGGTGGTGATGCGCCCGTCCAACTCCGGCAGGGCAATCTGCAGGCTGAGATCCAAGGGCGCCAACCCGAGGCTGCTGAGCTGCCAGCTGGCCCGGCTCTGGGTGCTGCAGAGCAGCTGGAGCACCGGCACCGCCAGCTGCTCCCACAAGGGGGCCCCCAGGCCCGCCTCCTCCAACTGCACCGAAGCGAAGGACGTGGTGCACAGCACGGCCTGCACACCTTCCAGCGCCAGGAGATCCGCCACACCACGCTGCACCGCCGGGCTGCGCAAGCCACTCACCCATAGGGCCCGCGGGGCTAGCCCCGCCGCGCGCAGGGCCGAGAGCAGAGCCTCGGCCAGGGCAAGATCACCGGCCTGCAGCAGAGCCCTGTAGAGAATCACGCCCACGGTTGGGCCCGGGTCGGCGCGCCAGTCGTGGGGCTGTGGGTCTGCCAGCGGCTGAGGCTGGGGCAGGGGAGGATCGCCCCCATCCAGCAGGAATCGCAGGCTGGCCAGCACCACCGCCAGGTTCTGGGGCCCGCCTTCGCGCAGGCAGCCGCTGCAGGCCAGCGCCAGCCGTTCGGGCACCGTGCTGAGGGGAGTCAGGGCGGGATCTTCCTCCGCGGTGCCGGCCATCACCAGCAGATGCCGGCCAGCGCCACTGCGCGCCCAGGCCTGCAGCTGCTCGAGGCCATAGCTCCAGTGCCCCCGTCCGCCGAGCAGCCGAACCAGCACCAGCCGGGTGCCCTCAAGGCTGGTGCGCAGGTAGTGGTCGAGCACGGCGGGGTGCTGCAGCGCCGCCAGGTTCAGGCCGCGCAGCTCACGGCCTGGCCCCAGGGGGGCGGCCTCCTGATCGAGCAGGGCCGCCAGGGCGGCCAGATCGGTGTCGGCACTGCTGAGCAGAACGGCTGCGGCCGGCGGTTGTTCGATGAACACCACGCCGTCGGCGGGGCTGGAGCTGCCGGGAACGGCGGCGAGGCGATGCATGCCCCCATCTTCGGCGGCACCGTGCCTGGCAGTGAGAAGATCAGTGGCAGCAGTGGCCGCTCCGCCCCACCGACCGATGCATCAGTTCCTGCCTTACGCCTGGTTCGGTGGCAAGTGCGTGCCCTTCGCGGAAGCCACCCTGTCGGTGGCCACCCATGCCCTGCATTACGGCACCGGGGCTTTCGGTGGCATGCGCGCCCTGCCCAACCCGTCCGACCCGAACGAGATCCTGCTGTTCCGGGCAGACCGGCACGCCCGCCGCCTGAGCCAGAGCGCTCGGCTGCTGCTGACCGAGCTCACGGAAGACACCATCCACGGCGCCATTCATCAGTTCCTGCAGGCCAATAAGCCCACCTGCCCCGTGTATCTGCGCCCGTTCGTGTATACGAGCGATCTGGGCATTGCCCCGCGGCTGCACAACATCGAGACCGATTTTCTGATCTACGGTCTCGAGCTGGGCGACTACCTCTCGCCGGAGGGGGTGAGCTGCCGGATCAGCTCCTGGACTCGCCAGGAGGACCGCTCCCTGCCCCTGCGCGGCAAGATCAGCGGCGCTTACATCACCAGCTCCCTGGCCAAAACCGAGGCTGTCAAGAGCGGTTTTGATGAGGCGCTGCTGCTGAACAGCCGCGGCAAGGTGAGCGAGGCCAGCGGCATGAACCTGTTCATTGTGCGCGACGGCGTGCTGATCACCCCGGGCGTCGATCAGGACATCCTCGAGGGCATCACCCGCGCCAGCGTGCTGGAACTGGCGAGTGCCATGGGCATCCCCACCCTGGAGCGACCGGTGGACAAGAGTGAGTTGTTCATCGCCGATGAGGTTTTCCTGAGTGGCACCGCCGCCAAGGTGACGCCGGTGCGTCGTGTGGAGACCACGGATCTGGGGAGCGAGCGTCCGGTGATGAACGCCATCCGCGACCGCATCACGGCGATCACGGAAGGTCGCGATCCCGCCTATGACCACTGGGTCACCCGCGTGCGACTGAACGGCTGATGCTCGCCACCCAACGGATCGGCTTTCTTGAGCGCCTGCACAGCCCGGAGCGACCCGTGCTGGTGTTTGACGGCGCCACTGGAACCTCGCTGCAGCAGATGGACCTGACGGCCGAGGATTTCGGCGGTCCGGCCCTGGAGGGCTGTAACGAGAACCTGGTGTTCACCCGCCCCGATGCGGTGCAGGCGGTGCACCGCCAGTTCCTGGAGGTGGGTGCCGATGTGATCGAGACCGACACCTTCGGTGCCGCCTCGATCGTGCTGGCGGAGTACGACCTGCAGGATCAGGCCTTCGCCATGAACAAGCGCGCCGCCGAGCTGGCGCGGGAGATGGCGCAGGCCTACTCGACCCCGGACAAGCCCCGCTTCGTGGCCGGCTCGATGGGCCCCACCACCAAGCTGCCCACGCTCGGGCATGTGGGCTTCGATGAGATGCGCGACTCCTTCGCCGAGCAGGCGGAGGGTCTGATCGCCGGCGATGTGGATCTGTTCATCGTCGAGACCTGCCAGGACGTCTTGCAGATCAAGGCGGCGCTTCAGGGCATCGAGCAGGCCTTCAGCAAGACCGGCCAGCGCCGGCCGCTGATGGTGAGCGTGACGATGGAAACCACCGGCACGATGCTGGTGGGCTCGGACATCGCCGCGGTGGTGGCGATCCTCGAGCCGTTCCCGATCGATGTGCTCGGCCTCAACTGCGCCACCGGCCCGGAGCAGATGAAGGAGCACGTGCGCTACTTGAGCGAGCACAGCCCCTTCGTGGTGAGCTGCATCCCCAATGCCGGCCTCCCGGAGAACATCGGTGGCGTCGCCCACTACCGGCTGACGCCGCTGGAGATGAAGATGCAGCTGCTGCACTTCGTCGAGGATCTCGGCGTGCAGGTGATCGGTGGCTGCTGCGGCACCACCCCCGCCCACATCGGTGCCCTGGCGGAGCTGACCTCGGAACTGAATCCGGCCCAGCGGCGCGTGCGCACCCCGGAGTTGCGCGCCAGCGCGACCGATCCGCGGCCGGCTTTGGCCTACGAGCCATCAGCGGCCTCGATCTACGGCACCACGCCCTATCTGCAGGACAACTCCTTCCTGATCATCGGCGAACGGCTCAACGCGAGCGGCAGCAAGAAGGTGCGTGAACTGCTGGCCGAAGAGGATTGGGATGGCCTTGTGGCCGTGGCCCGCGGCCAGGTGAAAGAGAACGCCCACGTGCTCGATGTGAACGTCGACTACGTCGGTCGCGATGGTGAGCGCGACATGCGCGAGCTGGTGAGTCGTCTGGTGACGAACGTCAACCTGCCGCTGATGCTCGACTCCACCGAGTGGCAGAAGATGGAGGCTGGCCTGAAGATGGCCGGCGGCAAGTGCATCCTCAACTCCACCAACTACGAAGACGGCGACGAACGCTTCTTCAAGGTGTTGGAGCTGGCGAAAGCCTACGGCGCCGGCGTGGTGGTGGGCACCATCGATGAACAGGGCATGGCGCGCACGGCGGAGCGCAAGTTCGCCATCGCCCAGCGTGCCTATCGCGATGCTCTGGAGTTCGGCATTCCGGCCCACGAAATCTTCTACGACGCCCTGGCCCTGCCAATCTCCACCGGCATCGAGGAAGACCGTGAAAACGGTCTCGCCACCGTGCAGGCGATCCGCATGATCCGAGAGAACTTGCCTGGCGTCCACGTGGTGCTCGGGGTGAGCAATGTCAGCTTCGGGCTGTCGCCGGCGGCGCGGATCGTGCTCAATTCCGTGTTCCTGCACGACTGTTGCGAAGCGGGGATGGATGCGGCGATCGTCAGCCCGGCGAAGATCCTGCCGCTGGTGAAGATCAGCGAGGACCACCAGCAGGTGTGCCGGGATCTGATCAACGACAACCGCCGCTTCGAGAACGGCGTGTGCGTCTACGACCCGCTCACGGAACTCACCACGCTGTTCGAGGGCGTCAGCGCCCGTGAAGCGCGCGCCTCAGGTCCGCAGCTCAGCGATCTGCCGATCGAGGAACGGCTCAAGCAGCACATCATTGATGGCGAGCGGATCGGCCTCGAAGATGCGCTGAAGATCGGCCTCGAGCACTACCAGCCGCTGGAGATCATCAACACCTTCCTGCTCGATGGCATGAAGGTGGTCGGTGAGCTGTTCGGCTCTGGCCAGATGCAGCTGCCGTTCGTGCTGCAGAGCGCGGAAACGATGAAGTCCGCGGTTGCGTTTCTCGAGCCGCTGATGGACAAGCTTGAAGGCGGCGGCGGCCAACGGTCCGCCAAGGCGAAGTTCCTGATCGCCACCGTGAAGGGCGATGTGCACGACATCGGCAAGAACCTGGTCGACATCATCCTCACCAACAATGGCTACGAGGTGATCAATCTCGGCATCAAACAACCGGTTGAGGCGATCATCGAGGCCCAGCGCCAACACAACGCCGATTGCATCGCCATGAGTGGACTCCTCGTGAAATCCACCGCCTTCATGAAGGACAACCTGGCGGCCTTCAATGAGGCGGGCATCGATGTGCCGGTGATCCTCGGTGGTGCAGCACTGACACCGCGGTTTGTGAACAAGGACTGCCGCGAGGTCTATCGCGGCCAGGTGATCTACGGCCGCGATGCCTTCGCCGACCTGCGCTTCATGGACGCCTACGTGACCGCCCGCGACGCCGGCCAGTGGCAGAACGGGGCGGGCTTCCTCGCCGGCGCTCCCGAGGGCCTGGGGCTCGATGGGGCTGCTGCGGCCGAGGCTGCCAGCGAACCCGCCACGGCTGCCGCCGGAACGGAGTCCGGGGCCGCTGACGGGGCAACTGATGAAGCCGCCTCGTCTGATGCCCCTGCGGCCAGCCCCGCTACCCCCAACGACCACCGCTCTGAAGCGGTGCCCGAGGAACCGGTGCTCACGCCGCCCTTCTGGGGCTCCCACGTGCTGACGGAGGCTGAGATCCCCCTGGCCGAGGTGTTCGCCTACCTCGATCGCAATGCCCTGTTCGCGGGCCAATGGCAGTTGCGCAAGGCCCAGGGTCAATCGCGCGACGACTACGAGGCTCTTCTGGCCGAGAAGGCCGAGCCGGTGCTGCAGCAGTGGACCCAGCGCTGCCTGGAGGAGCAGCTGCTGACGCCGCGGGTGGCCTACGGCTACTTCCCCTGCGGCCGCGACGGCAACACCGTTCGGGTGTTCGATCCCTCGGGTCTCACGGCCGGTGATGGGCCGTCTGCGGCGCAGCTGGAGCTCGGCCGCTTTGACCTGCCCCGCCAGCGCTCGGGTAACCGCTACTGCATCGCCGACTTCTACCGCGATCTGGGCAGCCGGGCTGATGGCAGCCCCGTCGCCAGCGATGTGCTGCCGATGCAGGCCGTGACCATGGGCGAACGGGCCACCAGCTTCGCTCAGGACCTGTTCCGCGGCGACCGCTACAGCGACTACCTCTACTTCCACGGGCTGGCGGTGCAGCTGGCAGAGGCGCTGGCGGAGTGGGTGCACGCCCGCATTCGCCATGAGCTGGGCCACCCCGATCCCGAGGCCATGCCCCTGCGGGACGTGCTGGCCCAGCGCTACCGCGGCAGCCGCTACTCCTTCGGCTATCCAGCCTGCCCCAACGTGGCGGACTCACGCCACCAGCTGCTCTGGCTTGGAACCGAGCGCATCGGCCTGTCGATGGACGAAAGCGACCAGTTGGAACCCGAGCAAAGCACCACCGCCCTGGTGGCTCTGCACAGCCAGGCCCGCTATTTCTCAGCCTGAGGGACAGCGACCTGGCCGCCGCTGCCTAGGCTCGCCGGGCCCTTGTAACCCACCCCATGGCCATCGCCGGACCCGGCGGCGTGGATGACGCCATCGCCGCAGGCCTCGACCTCGACGGCACGCCGATCCCCGCAGAGATGCTCGCCCTCTACAACGAGGTCATGGAGCTCGAGAGCCAACGCGCCCGCAGCGGCGTCAAGAAGTCGATGCGCAACCGCATCGTCAAGACCGGGGCCAAGCATTTCGATCAGCAGACCCTCGATGCACGCCTCAAGGCGGCTGGCTGGGACGGTCTGAAGGACAAGGAGATCGCCTTCTTCTACGGCGGTTGAGCGTCAGCTGCGACTGTCCCTCAGGTCTGAGAGACGCCCAGGGATCGCGACCTGGGGGGCGGGCTCAGGTGCAGAACTCCTCGAGTCGCTCGATCACCTCCTGCTGAAACTCCTCAAGGTCGGCGGAATCGGAGAGATCCATCCCCTCGCCAGCTGCGGTCTGGGTGAGGTCCTGGAAGTGGAACGCTCCCTCGCCGTTCGCCAGGAACTCGATCGCCGAGCTCTCGCCGCTTTCCTTGAAGGCGTCACAAAGGGCCAGGAAGGCGGCGTCTTCGGAGAATTCCCAGCTCATGTAAGGGGGTCTGCTGAAAGACCTTTAACGCCTGCCCCCCCGAATCCGTCAACCTCCTGGACGTTTTTTGTTCCAGACCTTCGCCAGACTGCCGGCGCTTTCCATGCCGACAACGCTGTGACCCAGGCCATCGACGCCGCAGGCGGTGCCACTGCAGGGCCGCGCAATGTCCTCGGTGAACCACTGGCCATCTGTGGCTGTGAGCCGTTGACTGGTTGGTACCGCGACGGCAGTTGCCGCAGCGACCGCGCCGATCTGGGCCGTCACACGGTCTGCTGTGTGGTGGATGAGCGCTTTCTCTCGTACACCCGCGCCCAGGGGAACGACCTGTCGGCACCGGCACCGCAGTACGGATTTCCTGGGCTGAAGCCCGGTGATCACTGGTGCGTCTGTGCTGCCCGCTGGCTGGAGGCCTACGACGACGGCATGGCCCCACCGGTGCGACTGGAGGCCTGCGAGCTCAGCACCCTGGATGTGATCCCACTGGAGCTGCTCCAGGGGCATGCAACCGCTGGCGCATGATGGCGGCATGAGCCTCCGCATCGCCGTGATCGGTCTGGGCGCCTGGGGCGACACCCTGGCCGGACTGCTGCGGCACCAGGGGCATGCCATCCAGCCCTGGAGCCGTCGCCATGGCGGTGACCCAGCCGCTGTCCTGGACAAGGCCGATGTGGCCCTGGTCGCCGTTTCCATGGCGGGCGTGCGAGCCCTCGCCCCGCAGCTGGCAGCCATCTGGCCCGCTGGCCTGCCGTTGGTGAGCTGCAGCAAGGGCATCGACCTGGAGGGCCTGTGCACCCCCAGTCAGCTCTGGCGCCGGCAACGAGCGGACCTGCCGCTGCTGGTACTCAGCGGACCCAACCTGGCGGCCGAGCTGGCTGCCGGCAAGCCAGCGGCAAGCGTTCTGGCTGGCGAGGATTCGGCCCTGGCGCGCCGGCTTCAGCACGCTCTGAGCAGTGAACGGCTGCGGCTCTACACCAACGCCGATCCGATCGGCACGGAGGTGGCCGGTGCCCTCAAGAATGTGATGGCAATCGCCGCCGGGGTCTGCGACGGCCTGGAACTGGGCGCCAACGCCAAGGCCTCGCTGCTCTGCCGCGCCCTCGTGGAGATGGGCACGGTGATCCAGGCCCTTGGTGGTGCACCGGCGAGTCTCTATGGCCTGGCAGGGCTGGGCGATCTGCTGGCCACAGCCAACAGCACCCTCAGCCGGAACTACCGCTTCGGGCTCGCCCTGGCTCAGGGTCTCGGCCGCGAGCAGGCTCTCGTGGAAGTGGGAGCCACCGTGGAGGGGGCCGGAACCACCGATGCCGTGCTCCGGCTTGCCCAGCAACACGGATGGCACCTGCCGATCTGCGCTGAGGTGGCGGAGCTGATGGCGGGCCGCAGCACGGCCGCCGAGGCCGTGCGCAGGCTGATGGAGCGAGACCTGCGCGAGGAAAGTCTCGCCATCCAGCCGTGAACCCTGTGGTGCTCGAACCCGGTGCCTGTGCTGCTGTGCTGGTGGAAGCCTTCGCCACGGGTCCGTTGCAGGGGAACGGCGCTGCCGTCGTCCTCCTGCAGCACCCGGTAGAGGCCGCCTGGATGCAGGCGGTGGCCGCCAGCCTGAAGCAATCGGAAACGGCCTTCCTCTGGCGCCAGGCCTCAGGGGAGTGGGCGCTGCGCTGGTTCACGCCAAGCTGTGAGGTGCCCCTCTGTGGCCATGCCACGCTCGGCGCCACGCTGGCACTCGCCCACTGGGGCCTGCTCCAGCCCGGAGAGCTCCTGAAGCTCCACAGCCGCAGCGGAGCCCTGGCGGTGCAGCTTGATCCCCGCCGGTCCGGCTGCGCCAGCCTGGTGCTGCCGAGTGGTCCGCTGGAGCCCCTGCCGGCGCCCGCCTACCTGAGCGAAGAGCTGGGATTGTCGATCAGCAGCTACTGGGGCTCAGAGCTGGGCTACAGGGTCGGGCTGCTGCCACCGTTGCAGCCGCTGGAGAGCCTTCCCAGCCCCAGCGCCGCGCTGCAGGGGGCGGATCGCCGGGGTCTGGTGCTGATGCAGGGCTTGGCACAACAGGGCCCGGAGCTGTTCGGACAGAAGGCCGACTATCAGCTGCGCTTCTTCGCACCGGAGCTCGGGATCGAGGAGGACCCTGTCACCGGCTCGGCCCATGCCCTGGTGGCCCCGTGGTGGATGCAGCAGCTTGGCCGCAGACGTGTGGCCGGATGGCAGTGCTCGGCTCGCCGTGGTGGAATGCTGTGCGAACTCGACCAGGCGGAACGAATCCGTCTCACCGGTACGGGCCATCTCCTATGGGACGGTCACATTCACGCTGGACACTGCGGCTCCGATGGAAGCGGCTGGGGCGTCTGTCGCGGCGACTGATCGCAGGCCGTCGCCGGCAGCATCTCCGCTCCTTCCTGGTCGGTGCCCCCATGGGCCTTGGTGCCCTGGGGATCGGCTTCGTTGCGCAGGGGCTGATGCCGGGGCCGGCCACACTCAGTGGGCCGATGCTCGATGCGGTGCTGGAGGCCCCACCGCAGCACAGTGCGCCCCGCAGCAATGCTCGAGACGACCTTCAGGGCGTTGCTGCCCAGCGTGCCTCCCGTGGCCCCGCCCCCAGCGGTGCTGTGGCGCTTGAGGAACCTGCGCGGGGCAGGCCTCTGAACCTGGAGATCCGCGTGGCGGTGGAACGGCAGGCCAGTCGCCTGGAACTCTCCGCTTCGGGCTCATGGTGGCTGCGGCGTCGTGACGGTGGCGTTCTGCAGAGCGGCCCGGCGGGACAGGGTCTGACCCTGTCGTCTGGCGATGCCCTGCCACCGGAGGTGTGGCTGGAGAGCTCCCCGGGTGCCACCGTTCTTCTGAATGGTCGGCCCTACGAGGGCCGACTGCGGGTGCTCAATCAGAGTGATGGCTTGCTGGTGGTGAATCACCTGCCCCTCGAGCGCTACGTGGCATCGGTGGTGGGTGCAGAGATGCCGAGCTCCTGGGATCTGGAGGCCCTCAAGGCCCAGGCGGTGGCTGCCCGCTCCTATGCCTTGGCGCACATGGCGAGGCCTGCCAGCTCCCACTGGCATCTGGGCGACACCACGCGCTGGCAGGCCTATCGGGGCCTGAACAGCGTGACCTCGCGGACGCGCCTGGCGGCGGAGCAAACGGCCGGGTTGATCCTCAGCTATCAGGGCGGCATCGTTGAAAGCCTGTATGCGGCCAACAGCCAGATCAGCGCCGAAGCTCATGGCCACCTGGGGGCCTCGATGAGCCAGGAGGGGGCCCAGGCCCTGGCCAGCAGTGGACAGCGCTACAACCAGATTCTTGGTCACTACTACCGGGGGGCTTCGCTGGCGCGGCTGCGGCTGGGAGCGGGGTAGTGGGAGTCATCCATGACCTCGCCCTGGAACGCAGCCAGTCGGCAGAGGCTTGCGGTGCCCTGGTTCCACTCAGCACCGAGTTGCTTCACGAGCCCACCTGGACTCCCTTCACGCTGCGCCGCCTGACCTCACGCACCCCGAAACACCTGGGCGCTGGCGGGCCGAAGCCCAACCCCTTCCTGCCCTGGGATCCCGCCTTGGAGGTTCAGCGGCTCGATCAGACCCATCTGCTCCTGCTGAACAAATACCCCGTTCAGCGGGGACACCTGTTGCTGATCACCCAGCAATGGCAGCCCCAGGCCGGCTGGTTGGATGCCAGCGATTGGCAGGCCCTCAGCCAGGTGGAGGCAGATACCCCCGGCTTGTGGTTCTTCAACAGCTGCGCTGAGGCCGGGGCCAGCCAACCGCACCGCCATCTGCAGTTGCTGCCGCGGATGGCCGGCGAACTGAGTTGCCCACTGGCTCCCGTTGTGCAGGACCAACTGCAGGGGCGCGTGCCTGCCTGGCCGTGGGCGTATCGGGTGTCCCGCCGTGAGGCAACCGGCGCCGGCGATGCAGCCTCCGAGCTGGCCTCCCTCTACCGCCAGCATGCTGCGCAGCTGGAGCTCGGACAGCCCGAGCAGGAGCCAGTTCCGCGACACCCTTACAACCTGCTGATTGAGCCCGGGTGGTTCATGACGGTGCGACGGCAACAGGAGCACTGGGCCGGTACCAGCGTCAATGCGCTTGGCTTTGCCGGATACCTGCTGATCACCACTTCCTCGGACCACGCCTGGCTGCATCGCCATGGACCGCTCGAGTTGCTGGAGGCCGTGGCTGCCAGGAGCAACTGAGCAGGATCCCGTGGTTTCACGGAGGCGCGGCGTGGCGTTGCCGGTTTGGCTGAGGGGAGCAAGCCTCAGACAAGCGATGCCTGATCAGCACCACCGAGACCATCAGCCACTCCATCAGCCACGCCAACGGCGCTCACGGCGCGCCGGGCGGTATCTGGATCGTCGCAACAGCACGGTCGAACGACATCTGCCGCTGGTTCGACCGATCGCCTCCCACTACGCGCACCACTGTTCCGAAGCACGGGACGACCTCGAGCAGGTCGGTCTGATGGGTCTGATCAGGGCTGCGGAGCTCTTCGACGCCCATGCCGGTACGCCCTTCAGCGCCTATGCACGGCGCCACATCCGCGGAGCGATCCTCCACTATCTCCGCGACACCGCGCCGATGGTGAGGACGCCACGACGCCATCAGGAACGCCAGCAACGGCTGTCGCGGCTATCGGTGGAACTGCATGCCGCCTTCGGACGACCGCCCCGGTCAGAGGAGCTGCGAACGGCCCTGGGCCTGAGTGAACGCCAATGGTCCCAGACTCCGTTGCCATGCGGGCGGCAACGGCTCTGGTTGGGTGACGAGCAATTCAATGCGCTCAGCAGCGAGGCGGCCAATGAACCGGCTGCTGAGTCCGGTGTCCTGGCGGAGCTTCTGCGGCTCGAGCCGCGGCAGCGTCGTGTCGTTCAGGCTGTCGTGTTGCAGGGACGCAGCCTGAGAGACGTGGCGCATCAGCAAGGCACAAGCGCGGCCACGGTGCATCGATTGCTTCACCGCGGCCTGCGCCTGCTTCGCTCGCGGCTCACTGGCCCATCTGACGTTCCAGCGTGCTGATGGCCGCATTGAGGGCGGCGAGCTGGCGCTCAAGGCCATCACGCCAGAACGTCATGGTCTGCAGCTTGCGCTCCTGATGGCGACGTCGCAGGCGTTGGAGGGTCTCAGGGTCACCGCAACCAATGAAAGGCGGAAACATGGGAAAATGATGAGGTCTTGCAGTTTTAGCGGTCGCCCCCGGGCCTCCGTTGGATCCTGATCCTCCGGGACCACTGGATCCTGCCCATTCGGGATGAAGCAATCCCGATGCTGGCCCACCCTTTCTCCCATCTGGCGCATCTTGAGAGCAGTTGGTCCCATAGGTCCGATGAGACCGTTGATGCTGCCGCTTCTGGTCGCCGGCCTTGCCCTGCCTGTCCTGGTGCAACCCGCCAAGGCCTACGTCGCCCTCATGGCTGGTCAGTCTGCGAAGCCCCTGCAGGGCCAGTTCAACAATGTGCCGGTCCTCCACTCAAACCAGCCTGAGGAGGTTCTTGGGGAGGGGATCCTGGTGAGCACAACCCCCGGGGTGGGGATAGCGGCGGAAACCGGCCAACCCCTCGCCAACGCCACGTACACCTTCAACGGAACGTTCGGCCTGCATGTGCATCACAAGTACTACCCGCAGGACCGCAGCCGCATTCACCGTCCTGGCGGGCGACGAGGTGAACTGACTCTGGCCACAATCCTGGTGAATCCCGGTGCGGTGCCTGTTCATATCCGTTTCGAGCGTGGTGCAGTACGCAACAGCTTCGAAGCCCCGTATCTGGCGACGAATCTGATGGGTGTCAAGCCGCTTGGTCCGAGGCCCTGGAACACGGGCCCCGGTGATGCCACGGCCATTCAGATGCTGCGCGGCAGGCTCGATAGCCGTCTCAGCGATGAGATCACGATCCCGGCGTTCAGCCGGATCGTTCTGTTCAGTACGCAGCTGCCAGCCAAGGGAATCGCGAATGGCTTGTTGCGCGGCCGCAGTGATGGGCCTTTCCAGATGGCCGTGGTGGCGGTAGAGGATCCACGCAGCGACGGCGACATCCTGGCCGTGCTCGATCGACGACAGCTCGCTCCCGGCCGCATCTACCTGCAGAGGGTGGGCCAGATCCAGAACGGAACAGTCTTCTCCCGCGTGGCAGGCGTAGCCCTTGGCGATACCTACACAGCCAGCGTGCAGCACGACCTCAACCAGAGCCCTCTGCATGTCCCACTCACAAGTACTGCTCGCCATCACTTCGGCACCGGCGAGGTCCAGGTGAATGCGCTGGCGAGTCGCATGCTGGATTCGTCGATCAACAACGTGGGCACCTATGGCGTGCAGTTCGATGTTGATCTTCTCTTGCAGGGTTCGGGTCCCTATGCGCTTGTTTTGAGTCATCCGACGCCGAATGGCGGGCGGCAGTTCACCGCGTTTCGTGGTTCGATCGGGATCAACACGGACGAGGGATACCGCGAAGTGCATGTGGGGATGCGCTCCGGCCAGAGTTTGCCGATCGCTGATCTCAATCTGAAGCCTGGGCAGCTCAATCGCGTCAGAGTGAGCCTGGTTTACCCCGCGGATGCGACACCGGGGCATCTGCTCAGCGTCGTGCCGGAGTCTCAGCTTGCAATGGTGCAGCAGCGGCAACGGCAGCTGGATGAAGCCCAGGCGATAGCTGCCAGCCGACCGGCGCGTAGCGTTCCACCGCTGCCAACTGCCCAGGCGGAGGTTGTCCTCGACGCCCAGCCGGTACCGGCTCAGGGGCAAACCGTGGTGGCGAGCGAGCCCAGCATGCGGCCCTCGCCGAGACCGGCATCCCGTCCAAAGCCGACGCTGACCACACCACCGGGATGGTTACAGCCGCTGCCGGCTCTGCCGGCACCTCAAGGGCTTCCCGCCGCCACGATCAATCCGACACGGATGAGCCAGAGCCTGCTCGACCGCTACCAGCAGGCCGTCGACGCTCAGAAGCAGTTCATGAAAATGCTGATGGGTCGATAACCTCAGATCGATTCCGTAGACCTGCGTGACGTCGCGCGAGCCAGCCAAGCGAAGGGTTTCGGTTGATCTGAGCGAGGAGACGCTCAGCTGGCTGGACTCGCTTAAGCCGGAACTCGGCCTGCGCGGTCGGGGGGCCATCCTCGAAGCCGTTCTGGCATGGGTCCGACCGCACAGCAGCAGCGACGAGGACGACGAGGACCTTGAGGACGAACAGGGGGCGCTCCCCCTGGAGAGCGAGGCGGTTGCAGGCGTCGAGCAATCGGGGACGCAGTACCAGTCCATGCCAACCGGAGCCCTGGACGAGACGACTGCAATCGTTCTAATTAGCTCTGCATTGGTCTCGTCTCGAGACCAGGAGAGGGTCCCGGACGGGACTAAAGAGACTAATCTGCAGCTTGGCCTGGCGCGCGGGTCGCACAGGGCTGAACAGACGAGGCCACGCGCGTCGAGTGGGAGTGCCGGCATTCAGCTGCCGGGTTTTGTGCGGCGTCAGGCCCGCGAGCTGCGGCGCAGCCTTGAGGCCGAAGTTGAGCTGCCACCAGATCGCAGCCTTGCCCTGATCAGCTCCGATCAGCTCAGCGAAGCCCAGCTGCGTGCAGAGCAGCACTGGCATGAGGTCTACGGCCAGGCGCCGAGCGAGCCGGCACTCGAGGCCGCCATGGTCTGGCTGGCCCGCGATGTGTGGCCCCAATCCGACCACAGCGATGGACGTCCATTCACCTGGAGCCTGACCCAGCAGGTGGTGAGAACGTTTGCGCCCAGTTGGATCGAGGCTGAGGCGACTCTTGAACGCGTGATCACTGCCGCCGGTGTCCTAGAGGATCCGTTCAGTGGCTCAACTCTTCCCCTGCGGATCCCGACACTGATCACAAGGTTTGTGCAGCGGCACCGCAGCAGACAGAAGCGCACCACATCGTTTGAAGCCATCGACCAATCGATGACCGTGCATGCGGCGTTGCGTTTGCTGCTGTTACCCACCGTGGCGGACCGGCCCTACACCCTGCCTGAGATCCGCGAGGCTTATCGCGAGCAGGCTCAGTGCCACCATCCGGATGCCGGTGGCTCAGCCGAAGCGATGCGACGCCTCAATGAGGCCTACCAGTTCCTCAAGGAGCGTTATCGGACCGCTGGTTGAGAGCATTCGCACAGATGCGCACCGAGCGCTGGTCCTGGTCAGAGAGTGGTCGCCGAGGCCCATAGCCAATGCTCAAATTTGTCTGGCAGTCTCAACCTGGACGTAATGTGCGTCGCATGATTCGTCTTGAATGAGAAGATCGCATACAGTCTTGTACTGCGGCGGAGGTGGGCCATGGCTCCACCATCAGTGTACGAGAGACGTTTTGATCATCAATTGATTTTTCATCAATTCTGCCTGCAGGCCGATACATGACTGGCTGCCTCGCCACTGCCTGCTGAACGCTGAAGAAAGTCGTGGAAAGCGCAGACTCTGAACCCCAGCCATCGTGGCCTCCGCTGTCCGAGTCAGTCCAGTCAAGTCCGAGTCATGTCCAGGAGGTCTGAGCCATCGTGAGCAACCCAGTTGTCCAGTTGATCTAGGGTAACGCGTACCTGCTGTAGACACAGGTACGCAGAGCTTGGCCCAATTGCACAGCGTCGACTGCAGGCGTTCAACCCAGCGCAACACCTGGCAGGACTTCTAGGTGGCGACAGCCTGAATCAGACACGGAAAAGACCGTTACAATGGTCGCATATGAGACGCAGGCCTAGTCGTATATCGTCGTCTAGTCGGGACTAATGAGACTGCGGCTTTGCGTTCAGCGCCACGTGGCGCTGGACCTGCTGCAGACGGTGCACTCCGATCGTTGGAACCTGAAGCTAGACACGGCGCCCAGCGCACTGGTCGTCCATCGCAGGCCAATGACGAGTCTTGAGCGTCTGACCCTTGCCTTGTAATGAGTCTAGTCGAAGGTCTCAATCGCGATACAAGAACCGTGTCGGCGCGCTTCGCCCAGGCCGTCCGTCCTGGGCTCAAATTCATGAGGCCCCTAGGAATAGATCCGTGGGTCGAGACGGCATCTCAAGCATCTTGACTCTGTCTCGTCCGAGTCCTGTTCCGCGTCTCAAAGAAAACAAGCGGACACCGAAGAAACCGAGAGGGGCGTGCTGCACAAAAAAACCGGCCAGAGGCCGGTTGGATTGAATGCGAAACGGAGAGCGCTTCAGGCTGGGGTTTGCATTCCCTGGATGAGGAAGTCGAAATAAGGAGCGGCCACGGCAGCATCGTCGCTACTGAGAAGAGCCAGCGACGCATCCTTCATGCAGCGCATGGATTCGACCATGCCGGGCATGGGCACGCCCAGGCTGTTGTACATCTCGCGGGCACCTTCAAGACCGATCTTCTGGATCATCTCGGTGCTGCCGGCGAGCACGCCGTAGGTGACCAGACGCAGATACCAGCTGAAATCGCGCAGGCACTGGGCGCGCTGCTTCTGGCCGTAAGCGTTGCCGCCGGGGGCCACGTACTCAGGCTTGTTGCTGAACAACTGACGGGCTGATTCGTCGACGATCTTCTTTTCGTTGTCGGTCAGTACCCGCACGATCGTCAGCCGGCTGGCACCGCCGGAGAGGAACTCCACCATCGAGCGGAGCTCACCGCCAGTGGGATAGCGGAGCTGATCGTCCGCCTGAAGGATCAGATCGCGTACGACGCTCATCAAAACCACCTTGCGCCACGGCACTCTATCCAGGTCAGAGCCGCCATCCCGCCTCCAGTGCGCAGAGGTTTACGCACCGATAGGGTCAGGACTGGCGGTTGATGGCGTGGCGATGGCAACGCGGGTGGCCACGGTCGGACAGGTGCTGAAACTGGAGGTGGACGGGTTCGGCCACGACGGCCAGGGGGTGGGGCGCTGGCAGGACACGGCGGTGTTCGTGGCCGGGGCGTTGCCCGGTGAGACGGTCACCGTGCGGGTGCTCCGACTGGCCCGTCGTCATCTGGAGGCGGAGTTGGTGGGGGTCGACAACCCATCACCGCAGCGTCAGCGCCCGCTCTGCATCCTGGCCGAGCGCTGCGGAGGCTGCAGCCTTCAGCACTGCAATGCCGAAGCCCAGAACCAGATCAAGACAGACCTCGTTCAGCAGGCGCTGCGCCGCATCGGTCAGCTGGACCTTCTTGTCGACCCCATCTGGAGTGCACCAGCGCCATTGGGCTATCGCAACCGTGCCCTGATCCCCCTGGAGCGCAACGCCGATGGTCCCTTGCGGGCCGGGTACTACCGCCGAGGCAGCCATCGCATCGTCAACATGAGCCGATGCCCGGTGCTCGATCCACGGATCGACTGCCTGATTGCCGACGTCAAGGCCGATCTGGAGGCCACTGACTGGCCGGTGGATGTGAATCTGAGTGGCGGCGGCGGTCTTCGCCACCTCGCTCTGCGGGTTGGGTTTCACAGCGGGGAGGTGCTGATCACGCTGGTGAGCAGCCATGAGCGCTTGCCCGGTCTCGAGGCCCTGGCCCAGGCCTGGCACGAGCGCTGGCCGGAGCTGGTGGGGGTGGGTCTCAACCTGCAACCGCATGCCAGCAATGTGGTGCTCGGCCCCGAGACCCGTTGCATCAGCGGTCGCCCTTGGCTGCGTGAGCGCTTCGCCGGTATCGAGCTGCAAATCGGTGCCGACACCTTCTTCCAGGTGAACACGCCCCAGGCCGAACGCCTGGTCCCCTTGCTCGCGTCGTTCTTCCGTCCGGCAGCTGATCGTCCGCTATTGGATGCCTACTGCGGCATCGGCACCTTCAGCCTGCCCCTGGCCGCCGCCGGTTCACCGGTGCTGGGGCTGGAGAGCCATGCCACTTCGGTGCAGCAGGCGCGAGCCAATGCCGAGCGCAACCAGCTTGAGGCTGCTCGCTTCGAGCAGGCCGACGTGGCGGCGGTGCTGGCGGATCGCTTGCAGGGGATGAGTGGTCTGCTGGTGGACCCGCCGCGCAAAGGCCTCAGCCCCGAGTCCATGCAGGCGATCCTGAACACGCCACCGCCGCAGCTGGCCTACATCAGTTGCAATCCCGCCACCCTGGCCCGTGATCTGGGCCTGCTCTGCGCCGAAGGCACCTACCACCTGCAGAGGGTGCAGCCCGTGGATTTCTTCCCTCAGACCAGCCACGTGGAATGCGTGGCCCTGCTCCAGCGCGCCTGATCTGGGTCAGGCCCGAAGCTCCGCCCCGAACTGCTTCTCCAGGGCGGCACGAATGGTCTGGTGGGTTTGGTCCACCTCCGCATCGGTGAGGGTGCGTTTGGGATCGCGATAGCGCAGCCGGAAAGCCTGGCTGCAGCGGCCGGCTGCAACCTGCTCGCCGGCATAGCGATCAACCAGCTCCGCCTGCTCCAGCAACGGCTTGCCGGCCTTGCGGATCGCCTGCAGCAGCGCTGCGCTGGATGTATCGGCAGGCACCACCAGCGCCAGGTCACGCTCAGAGGCGGGAACGGTGGCATAGGTGGCGAAGGCGGGCTGCCAGCGGTTGCGGCGGGTCGCTGCACTGAGCAGTTGGGGTAGCTCGAGCTGGAAGAGATAGGTGGTGGACGGCAGGTCGAAGCGCTCGGCGAGTTCCGGATGCACCTGGCCGAACCAGCCGGCAGGTCGTCCCTCAACAACCACCTGGGCAGCCCGGCCAGGGTGCAGCAGGGGCTGATCACTGAGGCGGCGATCCTCCACCGGCAGGCTGAGGCTGTTCAGGACGCGCTGCAGGACCCCGCGAGCCTGGTAGTAGACAGGCGGCTGGTGCTTGCCGCTACTGGTCCAGAGCTCCGCCTGTCGGCTGCCACAAAGAATGCCGGCGAGGTGCAGGTTCTGGCGCTGCTGCCGGGCCGTGGCATCGAAGACATGGCCGATCTCGAAGGCCCAGAAACCTGGACGGCCGGCCTGCAGATTGCGCTGGGCTGCCAGCAGCAGCTCATCCACCAGGCTGTCGCGCAGATGGCTGTAATCCGCCAGCAGGGGATTGGCCAGCGTCAGGCGACGGGCTGGATCGGCACCGGGACGCTCGCTCTGGGCGGGGCCAAGAGAAAGGCTGCAGGTTTCCTGCAGACCAGCTGCGGTCAGCTGGCGGCGCAGACGACGCTCAGCCTCCTGTTCGGGCCGCAGGCCCCCGGGTGCTATCGGATCGGGCAGGTGGCAGCAGAAGCGGTCGTAGCCCACCAGACGGGCCACCTCCTCGATCAGATCCACTTCCCGCTGCAGGTCCATGGCGCGTGCTGGCGGCACAGAGACCAGCCAGCCGTCGTCGTCGTCGCGCAGTGTGCAGCCCAGGGCGCAGAGAATCTGCTCGATGGTCGCGTCATCCAGATCCGCTGGCTCATCGCCATCGATGAGCACAGGACCGAGCAGGTTGTGCAGCGCATCACGCCGCAGCCGCAGGGGCTCCGACTCGGCCAGGGGGCGCTGATGCAACCAACGACCATGCAGCCGGGCTCCGCAGAGCTCCTGGAACAGCGCAACGGCTCGATCGGCCGCCTCGAGGGTCACCTCTCGCGGCAGACCCTTCTCAAAGCGACTGCTGGCATCGGTGCGCAGGCCAACGCTGCGGGCGCTGCGACGCACCGCCTGAGGCGAGAACATCGCCGCCTCCAACCAGATGGAGACTGTGCCGTCGTGGACTGCGCTGTTGGCGCCGCCGATCACCCCGGCCAGGGCCACAGGCTGGTCGGCATAGCTGACGACGAGGGCGTCGGCGTTCAGGTCGTGGGTTGTGCCATCGAGCGCGGTGAAGGGCTCACAGGCCCTGGCCTGGCGCAGATCGAGCATGGCCGGATCGAGGCGACCGGCGCCGATGTCAGCGAGGCGGTCGCAATCAAAAGCATGCAGGGGCTGGCCGAGCTCCAACATCACGAGATTGGTGATATCCACCACGTTGTTGATCGGCCGCAGACCGGCACGCTCCAACCGCTGCTGCAGCCACAGCGGCGAGGGGCCAATCTGCAGATCGCTCAGCGCCGTGAGACTGAACAGGCCGCCGGCTTCGATGCGGTTCTGCACATCGACCCCCACCGGTAGATCACTGGCTGTCACGGCAGGGGCTGCCGCCGGCAGGTTGAGGCTGCTGCCAGTGAGGGCGGCCACCTCGCGAGCGATGCCGCGCATCGACAGGCCATCGGGACGGTTGGCTGTGATCGCCAGCTCCAGCACCTGATCGTCGAGGCCAAAGAGCGGACCAACGGGGCTGCCGACGGCTGGCACGGCATCGAGGGCTTCATCGAGGATGACGATGCCGTTGGAACCGTCCGCCAGGCCCAGCTCGGACAGGGAGCAGATCATGCCGCTGCTGGCGACACCGCGCAGTTCAGCCGGCTTGATCGTCAGGTCCACAGCCGGCAGGTACGACCCCACCGTGGCGACAGCCACGTGGATGCCGGCGCGCACGTTGCTGGCGCCGCAGACGATCTGCAGCGGTTCTGTTGTGCTGGCGGCGGGGTTTGTGGATGCGGTGTTGGACGGGGCAATCCGCACGGTGCAGACGCTCAGCTTGTCGGCGTTGGGATGAGGCGCGCGGGCTTCCACATACCCCACCACCACGCCGGCCGCGCGGGCGGCTAGATCCTCAATCCCCTCGACCTCAAAGCCGGCCACCGAGAGGCGTTCCGCCAGGTCGTCGCTGGGCAGATCGCAGGCCACCAGCTCCCGGAGCCATTGGAGCGAGACCTGCATTGCAAGACCAGACAATTGTGCGATCGACTCTAGAGATCGACCCAGGCAGGGGCTGGAGGGCGGCACTGTATGGTTGACCACTGTCCATCTCGCATCGCATCAGCGGCGCAACGTCCTTCCATGGCCAAGAACAAGGGCGTCCGGATCGTGATCACTCTCGAGTGCACGGAATGCCGGTCCAACCCCGCCAAGCGGTCCCCTGGCGTGTCCCGTTACACGACAGAGAAGAACCGCCGGAACACCACCGAACGGATCGAACTGAAGAAGTTCTGCCCCCACTGCAACAAGTCGACGGTCCACAAGGAGATCAAGTGATCCCTGCGGCGTGACCCCGCCTTCCTGTAGTTCATTTCATCCGTTCCCCAATGAGCAGTTCCTTCTTCAAGAAGCGCCTCTCGCCGATCAAGCCCGGTGAGCCGATCGACTACAAGGATGTCGATCTGCTGAAGAAATTCATCACCGAGCGCGGCAAGATCCTTCCCCGTCGCCTGACTGGCCTCACCGCCAAACAGCAGCGAGACCTGACCACCGCCGTCAAGCGCGCCCGCATCGTGGCGCTGCTGCCCTTCGTCAATCCTGAGGGCTGATCCCTGAGCTCCGTGGCGTTCCACAGCGGCGACCTGGTCGGCGTTCAGGACACGCGCGGAGCTCAGCTGGCGATTGTTGAAGCCGTTCAGGGCAGCAAGCTGCGCCTGCATCTCGGTTTCGACGCCAAATCGGTAGTTCTGCCCCAGCGGCAGATCCAGCTGTTGAGCCCCCTGCCTGCCTGTGGTGATCCACCGGCCCGGCTGGGGGCTTCGCCATGGCATCTCAGTGCTGAAGCGCTTCAGGCCGCCCGGCCTGGCCGTCGCGCCTGGGCTGCCGCCTGGCTGCTGCTGCAGGAGGCTGATGAGGCCGTCAACCTGGCGGAGTTCAGCGAGCTGGTGAGCAGCAGCGCCGGCGATCCCAGCAGCGCTGCGGCCCAGCGGGCCGCCTGCTGGCTGGAGCTGGTGGGATCGCAACTGTGGTTCCGCTGGCGACAGGAGGAGATCACTGCCCGTTCCCTGCAGGAGCTCAGACCGCTGCGGCGAGAGCGACGGCGGCGGCAGCTTGAGGCCGAGCGCGAGCAGAGCTGGCAGGCTCTTCTGCGGCGCCGGCAGCCGGTGGACGCGGAAGCCCTGCCGCCCGAGCAGCGCCAGCGACTCGAGCAGTTGCAGCAGCTCGCCGCTGGCCGGATCGAACCCGACCAGCTTGATCCGGCGCTCCGGCAGAGCCTGAGTGCCCTGCACGTGGGCAGTGATCGCGGTGATCTTCGCCACCTGCTGGTGGAGCTGGGCCAGTGGGACCGGCACCGGCTGCTCTCGCTGGCGGGCACCACCTGGAGTAGCGGCTTCAAGCCAGAGCTTCTCGCCGAAACACAGCGCCTGCTGGCGATGGTTGACCTTGAGCAGCCGGGCGATGCCACCCGTCTGGATCTGAGCGGCCAGCACTGCGTCACCATCGACGACGACGACACCCGCGACATCGATGATGGCCTGGCCCTCGAGCGCCGCAGAGACGGCAGTCTGAGGATCTGGATCCATGTGGCGGATCCGGGGCGCCTCATCGCTGCCGACTCAGCTCTGGATCTGGAGGCGCGCCGCCGCGGCAGCAGCCTCTACCTAGCGGTCGGCAACCTGCCGATGTTCCCCGAGGCGCTCTCCAATGGCCCGTTCAGCCTGCGGCAGGGGCATCGCTCAGCGGCCTGGAGCTTCTGGGTGGAGCTGGATGAGGCCGGCGACATCGGCGCCTACAGCATTCAGCGCAGTTGGGTGAAACCCACCTACCGGCTCAGTTACAGCGATGCCGATGAATTGATTGATCTGGCACCCCCGGAGGATCCGGATCTGGCCGACCTCGACAGGCTGCTGGAACGGCGCCGCCAGTGGCGGCTGGCCCGCGGTGCCCTGCTGATGGATCTGCCGGAAGGCCGCATTCGCAGCCACCAGGGAGAACTGCAGCTCGAGATCACAGAACCGAGCCCCTCCCGCCAGATGGTGGCAGAAGCGATGATCCTGGCCGGTGCGGTCGCCGCGCGCTTTGGCATGGAGCATGGTCTTGCCCTGCCCTACCGCAGCCAGCTGCCGGCGGACCTGCCCGCCGCTGCCGAGCTGCAGGCTCTGCCCGACGGCGCCGTCCGCTTCGCGGCAATCAAGCGCTGCCTCAGCCGGGGCCTGATGGGCACCCAACCTGCCGCCCATTTCAGCCTGGGGCTGCCGGCGTATGTGCAGGCCACCTCACCGATCCGCCGCTACGGCGATCTGGTGGTGCAACGTCAGATCGCGGCGATCCTCGATGGCAGCGCGCCGCTGAGCACCGAGCAACTGCAGGAGTTGCTGGAGCAGTTCGACACCGCCGGGCGCGAAGGCATCGGCATCTCCCGGGAGGACCAGCGCCACTGGCAGCAGGTGTGGTTCGAGACCCATCGCGGCGGGCAGTGGTCTGCGCAGTTTCTACGCTGGCTGCGGCCCCAGGATCGGCTGGGGCTGGTGCGAATCGAGGAGCTGGCGCTGGACCTGGCGGCGGAATGCCCCTCAGGATCGGCACCGGGAGCTCTGCTGCTGCTGCGGGTCAAGCAGGTGGATAGCCTGCGCGATCAGTTGCGGTTGGTGTGCGCGCTCAACTGAGCGACTCCGCCAGACGCGACACCCTCAGCCAGGGTCCCCAAGGATTGGCACAGCCGATCAGAGCAACCTGGCGCGGCCTGCTCAGCTCGCCGAGCCAGCGGTGCAGAGCCGGCTCAAGGGTGATCACCGGCCAGTCGGCTGCCGGCGCTCCGCATGAGCCAATTACGCTGTCGTTGTTCAGCCGCAGGCGGTAGCCGCCTGTGCCATCGGGCCGCAGTTCCCCGCGCCAGAGTCGTTCACCGGCTTCAGCCGGCGCCACGGCTGGATCCAGAACGGCAGCGGCGCCGTTGAGGTTCCCGCCGGTCGAGAGCCGGGCGGGATCATCCAGGCCGGCACGCTGCCGCTCGGCCCAGGCTGGGTGGTGCCAGGGGGTATCCCACAGAGGCATCGGCCCCGCTGGGGCGTGCGGATCGGCGATCAGGGCCTCCTGAAGCTGGCGCACCGGCAACGCAGCGGGGCTGCAACCGTGCTGGATGCAGAGAGCAGCGGCGGCACCGGCCGCTTGGCCGATGTTCAGGATCAGCGGCTGCAGGCGCGTGGCACCGTTGGCCATGTGGCTGGTGCTGAAGCACTTGTCCGCCGCCAGCAGGTTCTCCAGCTCGGCACTCACCAGTGCCCCGTAGGGAATGGTGAAGGGCGTGCCACTCCAGCGACCACCCCAGCGGCAGCTCTTGGCGGCGAGGGGCCAATCACCACCGGGATAGTGATGATCGTTGGCGTAGTTGCCAACGGCGATGGAGTCCGCGTGCGGAGAGGCGATGGCCTCACCGGCGGCCTGGGGCAGGAGCTGCTGCTCGACCACCAGCTCACGACCCAGCAGGCGGCGTCCCTCACGCCAGTAGGGCATCAGCGCCAGAGAGTGCGCGCCCACCAGGGCACCATCACGGCTGCCGTAGGCCGGGAAGCAGGCCGCAGGGCGCAGCAGGCCAGCGGATGCGTCTTGTAGGGCCTTGGCAAACGCCTGGCTGTGCTCCTGCATGGCGCCGTACAGGGCTGCCCGACGCCGGGGTTCGGGATGAAACAACTCCTTGAGCTGTTCGTGCCAGTCGTTGCCGTGCAGCGGCCAGTTCAGCATCACCAGACCGCCGGGCAGACGGCCATAGCTGATCGTGCGCTCCAGACCGAAAGCCGCCGTTGCCTGTTCGAACGGTGCCGGCAGCGTCGATATCGGCGATATCGGCGAAACAGGTGAATTCGGCGACGCCGGTGCCGGTGGCTGCCGGTCGGGGTCGAGCTGCCCCATCACCACCCAGGTGGGCGACTGCACCGGTTGTTCCTGGAAGAAGGTGTTCGCCTCCAGATCTGCCTGGGGCGGTGCACTGGGCTCTCCCAAGCTCTCGCGCGACTCCCAACCAAAGCGATGGGGCACATCCCCCAGGGGGAACGTGTCGCCGCGATCGCTGCCATCGATCAGCAACTGCAGCTCCACATGCAGGCTCTCCTCGCCACGGCGTAGTTCGACGGCCCGCAGGCGCGGACCACTGCGTTCGATCGCCGTGAGGCTCACTCCCGCCCACCAGCGCAGCTTCGCCTCACGGCCAACCCAGTCGCGCAGGATCGTTTCGGCAGTGGCCGGCCTGTAGCCAAAGCAGCTCACCCAGTTGTGATCGAGGCCGCTGGGTTCACGCCGCGCCAGCTCGCGCAGGAACGCTCCCCATAACCCCGTCTGCCACGGGGTGAGCTCATTGCCATCGGGACAGCAGACTCCGGCGGCACTCACCATGCCGCCGATCCAGGCACCAGGAGTGAGCAGCAGGGTGTCGGCGCCGCTGCGGGCTGCCTGAAGGGCTGCGGCCACGCCGCCGGTGCCACCACCCCACACCACCACCTGGGCCTGGTCGCTGTGGCGAGGCATTGGCAGGTTGCGCTGGATCGTTACCAGGCTCGCAGGCCCGGGGCCGTGCTGTTCAACTGGCGGGCCAGGCCCGGACACGCTGCGTAGGATCCCGCCGATGACCTACACCCTCACCACCCCGCTCTATTACGTCAACGACCGGCCGCATCTGGGCAGCGCCTACACGACGCTTGCCTGCGATGCCCTGGCCCGGTTTCAGCGACTGCGGGGCGAGCAGGTGCTGTTCATCACCGGCTGTGATGAGCACGGTCAGAAGATTCAGCGCACCGCTGAAGCCGCCGGCCTGAGCCCCCAGGCCCACTGCGATGCCGTCAGCGCCCAGTACCGCGAGCTGTGGGAACGCTGGCAGATCAGCAACGACCGGCTCATCCGCACCACGGATCCGCGTCACCGGCGCATCGTCGAGCAGTTCTTCGCGCGCGTGGAGGCCAGTGGCGACATTGTTGAGGGCCGCCAGCAGGGCTGGTACTGCGTGGCCTGCGAGGAGTTCAAGGACGATCCGCACGAGGCCCAGGACCCGGAATGCCCCACCCATCGCCGCCCGCTGGAGTGGCGCGATGAGCTCAACCTGTTCTTCCGCCTCTCGCGCTACCAGGAGCAGATCGAGGCTCTGATCAACACTCCGGGCTTCATCCAGCCCGCCAGCCGCCGCAATGAGGTCGAGAACTTCGTGCGGCAGGGCCTGCGCGACTTCTCGATCTCCCGCGTGAACCTGCCCTGGGGCATCCCGGTTCCGGGCCATGAGGGCCACACCTTCTACGTGTGGTTCGATGCCCTGCTGGGCTACATCACGGCGCTGCTGGAGGAGGGCGACGCCCCTGATCTGGATACCGCCCTCAGCCGCGGCTGGCCGGCGTCGGTGCATGTGATCGGTAAGGACATCCTGCGCTTCCACGCGGTGTACTGGCCGGCGATGTTGCTCTCGGCAGGGCTGTCCCTGCCGGCGAAGGTCTTCGGCCACGGCTTCCTGACGCGCGAGGGCCAGAAGATGGGCAAGTCGCTCGGCAACGTGCTCGATCCTGAGCTGCTGCTGGAGCGCTGCGGCCGAGATGCCGTGCGCTGGTATCTGCTGCGCGACATCCCCTTCGGAGACGACGGCGATTTCCAGCAGCAGCGATTCAGTGACCTGGTGAACAACGATCTGGCCAACACGATCGGCAACCTGCTCAACCGCACCAGCTCGATGGCTCGGCGTTGGTTCGAGGAGAGCGTGCCTCCGGCCGGACCAGCCAGTGCCGACGATCACCCCCTGGCTCAGGCGGCGGCAGCAGCGCGGCAGACCGTGCTCACCAGCCTTGAGGTGTTGAACTTCCGCAGTGCAGCCGAAGCCACACTTCAGCTCGCCATTGCTGCCAATGGCTTCCTCAACGAGCAGGCCCCCTGGAGCCGGATGAAGCAGGAGGGCACCCGCGAGCAGGTGGCGGCCGATCTTTATGCCGTGTTGGAGGCAGCTCGGATCGTGGCTCTGCTGCTGGCCCCGCTGCTGCCGGATCTCTCGAGCCGCATGCTGCAGCAGCTGAGCCATCCGGATCCGCGCCCCGGCAGCTGGGAAGCGGACATGCACTGGGGTGGCTTGCTGTCCGGTTCCTCATTGCCCGAGCCCTCACCGGTGATGGCCCGCCTGGAGCTGGATTCTCCGTTGTGAGCCAGCCGCCAGCCTTCACGCTGATCGGTGCTGCCCTTGTTGTGGGGTTGGCTGGCTGTGTCAGCACCCCCCGTGAGCCGGCTGCACCGGAGCCCTTCGTGTTCCGCTCGCTTGATCTGCGTCAGCAGAACGGCTCGGGAGAACCCGCCTGGGATCTCACGAGCCCTGAAGCCCGCTACGACCTGATCCGTCAACTCGCTCAGGCCAGTCGTCCCCAAGGGACGATCTATCGCAACGGCAAGCCGCACATCACGATCAAGGCCCTGCGCGGCACGGTGATCGGGGATGGGCAGGCCATCCAGCTCGAAGGCGAGGTGCTGATCACCCTGGTGGGCCGCAACCCCGTGCGCATCAGCGGCGAGCAGGCCCGCTGGATCCCCCGCGACGATCTGATGGTGATCGACCGGCGGCCGGTGGCCACGGATCAGCGCACCCGAATCAGTGCTCAGAGCGCCCGCTACCTGCTGGCCATGGACCGTGTAGAGCTGCGTGGCAGCCCAGTGCTCGAGCAGTGGCCCAAGGCCGTGCCCGCCGTGGCGGACCGCCTGCCTGCTCCCATCCGCGTGCGTGCCAGCAGCGTGGATTGGCGACCGGAGCAGGGCTCACTGCTCGCCCCAGGAGCTGTGCAGGGGGAGCGCCGCTCCGGTGCAGGGCAAGGCCGTGAAGCGGGAGGCCAGAGCGGCACCAACGCCAGGTCGGATCTGCTGCTCAGCGCTTCGGGTTTGCGCGGCAACCTGCGCGAGGGCTTCCTTGACCTGCTCGCTCCGGTGCAACTGCGCGAACGCCGCGGGAGGAGCTGGGTTAAGGCCGAACAGACCCGCTGGGCCTTCAACGAGCAGTGGTTGGGAAGCGACCAGCCATTCGAAGGGCTGATCAACAACCTCAACGTCCGCGGCGATGCCCTGCGCATCGACCTCGATGAGGAGACGGTGCTCGTCCCGCGTGGATGCAGCCTCAAGCAGCCCGGCCAACAGCTGAGTGCTGATCGCTGCCTCTGGCACTGGGATACCGAGCGTTTCCTGGCCACTGGAGCGGTGGAACTCCGCCGCAGCGCCTACAGCCAGATCACCCGATCCAGCAAGCTCAGTGGCCGCATCGGCCGGGAAGGCACGGTTGTGTTCGCCAGCCCCGGTGCTCGGGTGAACTCCCAGTTCAGCCTGCCGTCGAAGGACTCCTCGGGACCTCAGGAGCAGCGTCGCAGAGCTCCAGTGCAGTTCTGAGCTTGTGGCTCCACCCCTCCAGCCAGGCCTCATCGCTGCGGCTGAAGCATCGCGGTGACCAGCCGGCCAGCAGGATCACGCCCTCCGTGCCGATCGGCTGCACGATCAGCGCCGGGATGCCGTCCGGCAGACCGACGAATTCCTGCCGACCGGGGTAGAGGTTCATGTTCACCAGACCGATGGCCTTGCCGGTGCTCCAGGCCCGCGCGCAGATGGCACCGGGATTGAACGCGGCCTCTGCCAGCACCCCACGCCGGAGCACGGTGCGGCCGCGCCAGTAGAGCAGCAGCGAGGCGGCAGGGGTTGCTGTGAGCAGCATCTGGCTGCCCCAGCCGAGTTCCTGGGCCAGGGGCTGCGGTAGACCATCGGCCAGGCGAACACCCTGCTCACCCTCGAGCGCAACACGCTCCGGAGCCACCGGTACGGCACGGGTCCAGAGAATCGCCACCAGCATGAGGCCAACAGCGAGCAGGCTGGATAGCACCCCTGCCCGCTCCAGAGCCGGGCTGAGCTCGGGGGCCGTGAGCTGGTTCAGCACACAGAGCAGCAGGCCGAGCACCCCGGCAGCGAGACAGAGGCGTGCAGCGCGTCCCATCCCGCGTGTCCAGGGCAATGGTCTTCACGTTGTCACAGCCACACAGGTGCCTGACAAGTGACCGCAGCTGCATTGAGATGGGATAAGCCACAACAAGTCCGATGGTCAGCGCCGCTCCTGCCGTGCAGGTCAGCTCACCTGCTGAAGCCTTCGCAGCGATCTGCCTGGCGGCCGTCGCCTGCGACGGAGAGCTGGCCACCCTCGAGGTCCGCGGTCTGCGCCAGCAACTGGAGTACCGCCAGCCCTACTGCCGCTTCAGTGATGAGGCGATGGAACGGCTGCTTGATGGCTTACTGCAGATCCTCCGTCTGGACGGCTGCGAAGCTCTGGTGTGCCAGGCCGTGCCGCTGCTCGACGCTCGCCAGCGGGAAACGGCGCTGGCCGTGGCTGCTGATCTGACTCGCGCCGATCACGTCGAAAGCACTGCTGAACAGCATTTCCTGGCGCAGCTGGCGCAGCAACTGGAGATCTCGCACGAACGCAGTGCAACGATCCTGGACGTGATCGCCCTGCTCAACAACGACAGCTTGGCCAGCTGACGGCAGACTGGTCCCAGTTCCTCACGGTGACGGTGCTGCTGCGTACTCTCCGCGGCCTGATCGCAGGCGTTCTTTCCGCCATGCTGCTCGCCGGTCTCTGCTGGCCCCTGGAAGCCCTGGCCACCGGGATTCAGGACTTCCCCTCTCAGCTCCCCAGCTCCGCGGTGATCGACACCGCCGATCTGCTGAGCCGTGCCGCCAGCAATGACCTCGAGAAGCGGCTGCAATTGCTGAACGAAGACCACGTGGATGCCCGCCTGCTCACATTGCGTCGTCTCGACTACGGACTCAGCCTGGAAAGCCTCGGGCAACAGCTGATCGAGCGTTGGGGTGCCACGGATCCAGACAGCAACCTGCTGTTGCTGCTGATCGAGTCTCAGAACAACAGCGCCGCGGTTGTGGCCTCGTCCGAACTGCTCAACCAGCTTCCAGAAAGTCTGCTGTCGAGCACCGCTATCAGCACCATGGGGCTGCCGCTGCGTGAGGGCGCCCGCTACCGCCAGGCAGGTCTCGACGCCCTCGACCGTCTCGACATCGTGCTGCAGGGAGGGGAGGATCCAGGCCCGCCTCAACTGCTGGAACGACTGCCGATCGAGACCAACATCCCCACCAAGGAGGAGACGGCCTCCAGCAATGCTCTGCTTTGGGTGGTGGTGTTGCTGGTGGTTGGCACACTGGTGCCGATGATCACCTGGTGGGTCTTCTCCCGCTGATATGCCATGGGGTTGACCGACTGGATGGGCAGCTTCGACCGGGCCCGGGTCAGTGATCTGAGCCTTGAGCTGGAGCAGGCATACGAAGCTGCGCTGCTGATTCAGGGCCTTGAGCTCGAGTACTACAACGATCGCCCTGTGCGACCGGAGCTGGAGCTGAGCATCCCCCGGCAGACGCAGGCCCAGATGCTGCGGCGCTTCCGCGCGGCCCTGCAGCTCTGCCGCACCACTCTTTCGGATCTGGCCAAGAACCGCTCGGACCTGGACAGCCAGGAACTGCGCCAGCTCACGCTGATCGAAACCGTGGTCTCCCGTTACGGCGTCGCCGGCAGTCTGCCCTCGATCTCCCGCTCGCCGGAGATGCTGCCCCGCAGTCTGCTGGGTGTGTTCGACGGGGTGCGCCGGCAACTCGATCCGGAAGCGGAGGCCTCGGTTGTGGCCGGCTTCCGCCGCCGCAGAGATTCAACCCTGGTCTCGCTGCGGATCCTGCTGCTGTTGATCCTGGTGCCGCTGGTGGTGCAGCAGGTGAGTCGCACCGTGCTGATTTCGCCGCTGCTCGATCGGGTGGCGCCGGACGTTCCCTTTCTTAACTACACCAAGCCGCATCTTCAGGAAAAAGCGGTCAACAAACTGCGCCTCTACCAGGAGGAGCTGGAGTTCCAGGCCCTGCTGGAGGGGCGGCAGCCGCTCACTCGCGACGAACTGCAGACGGCCCTCTCTGGTAAGGCCAGCGAACTCAAGGACGAGGCGGATGGCGAGAGCCTGGAGGCCACCAAGAACATCCTCGCCGACCTTGCCGGACTGATCGGATTCGTGGCCGTCTGCCTGCTGGGGCGACGGGATCTGCAGGTGCTGCGTGGCTTCCTGGATGAGGCGATCTACGGCCTGAGCGACAGCGCCAAAGCGTTCGCCATCATCCTGTTCACCGACATTTTTGTGGGCTTCCACAGCCCTGAGGGCTGGACTGTCCTGCTCGACGGTATCGCCCACCACCTGGGGTTGCCGGCCGAGGAGAACTTCATCTTGCTGTTCATCGCCACGTTCCCGGTGGTCCTGGCCACGATCTTCAAGTACTGGATCTTCCGTTACCTCAACCGCGTCTCGCCCTCGTCTGTCGCGACTCTGCGCAACATGAACGGTGGCGGCTGAGTCTCTCCCCCTTCGCGGACTGGTGCTCATCTGTGGCGCCAGCCGCAGCGGCAAGAGCCGCTGGGCCGAGAGTTTGGCGAGTACTTCCCCTCAGCCCGTCGTGTACCTGGCCACGGCAGCCTCACGCCCGGACGATCCGGGCTGGAGCCAGCGCCTGGACCTGCACCGCCAGCGACGGCCTGCCGACTGGGGCTTGATCGAGACAGGCGCCGCCCTCAGCGCAGCTCTTGCGGCGCTGAGGGACGGACTGCAGAGGATGGACGATGCGGATCGTCAGGCGCCTTTGCTGCTCATTGACTCCCTCGGAACCTGGCTGGCGCATCACCTGGAGGTCCCGATTGCAGCCTGGGAAGCCATTCAGGCTGAACTGCTTCACGAGCTTGCCACCTACCCGGCACCGGTGCTGCTGGTGTGCGAGGAGGTGGGCTGGGGCGTGGTGCCTCCGACGGCGGTGGGCGGACTGTTCCGCGACCGCATGGGCAGCCTGCAGCAGAGGCTGATGCAGCAGGCCATGGACAGCTGGCTGGTGGTGGCGGGCCGGGCCCTCAACCTGCACGCCCTTGGGCAGCCCGTGCCGGGGGGCTGACCATGCCAAGGCTGGTGCTGTTCGAGCCGGAGATCCCGCCCAACACCGGCAATGTGGCCCGCAGCTGCGCAGCCACCTGCACGGAACTACATCTGATCGAACCGCTCGGCTTCGAGATCAGTGACCGCACGCTCAAACGAGCCGGTCTGGATTACTGGCCCTGGGTGCATCTGCACCGCCATGCCGACTGGGAGACCTTCCGAGCTGAACAGCGATCCCGTGGCGGGCGCCTGCTGGCATTGAGCCGCCATGCCAGCCAGCCCTATCACCACATCCGCTACAGCGCCGACGACTGGCTGCTGTTCGGACGGGAAACCAGCGGACTGCCGGAGCATGTGCTCGCGGAAGCGGATCTCGCTCTGATGATCCCGATGCCTGGCTCGGTGGACCATGGCGGCGGCGTGCGCAGCCTCAACCTGGCCACAGCTGCCGGGGTGGTGCTCTTCGAAGCCTTGCGCCAGCTGGACAGGACCGCACCCGAGCCTCCAGAGCTCCACTGATCCCACGGAGGCCATCCGATCCCACGGAGGACTCGATGGGACTCAGAACAGGATGCCTGTACTGATCTCCTTTTTTCGCCTGGTCAACCAAAAGAGTGGCCACGACGACTTGTCGTGGATGGTTCAAGCCGTTACTGTCTCGCCAACCCCGGGGATGTCGGCTTCTCCACCGGGTCCTGACCTTTCGGCCATCCTGCATGAAGCCTTATCAGTTTCTGCTAACAACGCTGGCCAGTACAGCAGCCCTGGGCGCTGCCGGCAGTGTGGTTGTTCCGTCTCTCGCCGATTCCCGTTCGTCCACCACCACATCCTTCGAGGTCGCCGACAACACGGCAACACCTGCGCTGCTCGCCGCTCTGCCTCAAACAGCGGACCGCCTCTGGGTCAAGGTCCGCAGCAGCATCAGCATCGAGCAGCTGGCCAGTGCACTTGCACAGGATGAGTCCCGCCTCGCCCGTCTGAATGATGTGGATGAGGACCACCAGTTTCAGCGCGGTGACTGGCTTGTGCTTCCCAGCCAGACCAGCCGCACGGTGAAGCAGCTGGCCTCCGTCGACACGAGCGAGCTGCGACGTACCCCTCCTTTGGAAGCCCTTCCTGAGCCCCAGGAGGCGCCAGTTGTCCGCTTCGGGGACAGCCTGGTGAAGATCGCTCAGCGCTACAACCTCACGATCTCGGAGCTGCTCCGCCTCAATCCCGGCCTTGAGGCCGCACGTCTGGTGGCGGGAACCCAGATTCGGCTGGCCCAGTCGTCACCTGGACGGAGCCGCATGATCCTCGGCCTGAAGCCGAGTGCATCCGGTGGCCTTAGCTGGCCTGAACAGCCTGGATTCGGCACACCCAGCACCAATCCTTTCAGCAATACGAGCTGGATCTGGCCGACCAGGGGCATCTTCTCCTCCGGCTACGGCTGGCGCTGGGGTCGCATGCACAGGGGCATCGACATCGCCAACAACGTCGGTACTCCGATCCTGGCGGCGCGCAGTGGCCAAGTTCTTTCCGCTGGCTGGAATGAGGGCGGCTACGGCTACATGGTGGAGCTCCAGCACGATGACGGCTCAGTCAGCCGCTACGCCCACAACAGTCAAATCCTTGTGCGACCTGGCGACAACGTCTCCCAGGGCGCTGTCATCTCGCTGATGGGCAGCACCGGCCGCAGCACCGGACCCCATCTCCACTTCGAGATCCTCCCGGCCGGACGTGGCGCCGTGAACCCCTTGCAGTTCCTTCCGGCGAAGGCCTGAATCCCGCAGCAGCACAGGGGTCTGGTCGCTCGGTCGTCTACACTCCAAATACCGCGGCTCGGTAGCTCAGCTGGTTAGAGCGTGGGATTCATAACCCCAAGGTCGGGAGTTCAAGTCTCCCCCGAGCCACTGGCTTGAGCCCCGCCCCGGCGGGGCTTTTTGCTGTCTGCATGCCTGCTGGGCAGCAGCAGCCCGGGGCCGCGCTGCCGCGTCATGCATCGACGGTGAACCGCCCTCCCCAGGTCCTTCACACTCCGTTACGATTGCCGCAACACTTCGTAACGCCCATGGCTGACTCTTCGTCCCGATTCGGATTCGTCGGTTTCGCTGAAACCTGGAACGGTCGACTGGCCATGCTCGGCTTCGTGATCGGCCTGGCCACCGAGCTGCTCACAGGCCAGGGAATCCTCAGCCAAATCGGCCTGGGTTGATCGCCATGAGCACGGATTACACCGCAGCCATCACTGCGGTCATTGGCCTTGTCGTTGTTCTCACCACCATGGTGGTCTTCGTGCTGAGCCGCCCCAGCGACCTTGCTCCGAGTCGCCCACGATGATCGCCGCCCTATCCGCCCTGCTGCTCGGCGCCTGGATCACAGGCTCCCTGCTGCAGCCCGATCTCACTGATTGACGTTCACCTGCACGCCCTACCGGAGATATCCATGGCCAACACACCGTCCAATGAGACGTGGTTTCAGCACCGCGCCACTGAGCAGATCCACATGGAGCAGCTCCGAAGCGTTGAACTGTTCAACGGCCGCGCCGCCATGCTCGGCCTTGTGATCGGCATCCTCACTGAAGCGATCACCGGTTCCGGCATCGCGCACCAGATCGGCCTCGGCCCACTCGTTGATGGCTACGCCGCCTGCCGCACTCAGTTCCTGCCGTTCTGCTTCTGAACGGCTCTGCTCGGTGGTGGTGCGTCGTCGCTGTCGGTCAGACCTGGGCCTGCAGCGGGAACAGCTCCCCCTGCACCAGGGCGGACCAACGGGGCTGACGTGTCGCCCGTTGGTCGGCTCCGGCCACACGTTGCTTGCGTGGCCTCGGCTTGGTCGCACCTGCCTGTGCCGGGCGCTCAGGCCCTGCCACGGCCAAAACGGGAGGCCAGCCAAGGTCGCTGGCCCGGAAGACCGCATAGGGAGACGCGACAGGCATGAGCTCGCATAGGCGTACACCTGTACTAGCGACTCGTGTCGGCCCTGTCAACGATCGATCAGCAATCAGAGAGGGCTGCCGGCACCGCGTGGGGCTCCCGCGAATCCAGCCCAGCAGCACCCCCGGCAGGATCAAAGCAGCCGAGACAGCAGCCATCTGCGCGGCCAGGCAATGGTCAGCGGGTGGGGATCCCTACAAACACCTCCCCGTTGCCATGCTGATCTCCAGCCTTGAATCAAACCATCACTGCAACACCGTTCGATCGACTCCCCGCCGCTGGTCCTCGTCCATGGCCTCCTGGATACCCCCGCGGTGTTTGAGCCGTTGCTCCGACTGCTCGGGGATCAGCGCCAGGAGCGGCTGTTGCCGACGTTGAGCCTGCGGCTGGGGGTGACCTCCGTTCGAGAAGCGGCCAGCGAGCTCAGCCACCAGATCGAAGCCGCCTATCCGGGGCAGCGGGCGGTGGATCTCCTCGGTTTCTCGATCGGTGGGGTGATCGCCCGCAGCTGGATTCAGCAGCACGGCGGTCATCGACGCACACGCCGCTTCATCAGCCTGGGTAGTCCGCAACAGGGAACAATCACCGCTCAACCCTGGTCCAGCCGGCTGTTCCGTGGGCTGGCGGACGTGAAGTGGGGCAGTGCGCTGTTGCAGGACCTCAACGACAATCTCGACACCCTGCGGGCGGTGGAATGCCACAGCTTTTATTCCGCCCTCGATCTGGCCGTGCTGCCGGGTTGGCGGGCCGTACTGCCGATCGGCCCACGGCGCATGCTGCCGGTCGCCACCCATCCCCAGCTGCTGCGCGATCCCGCCGCGCTAAGGCCGCTCGTCCTGGAACTGCTGCGCCCTTGAACGGCACTGCCATCAGCCTGCCCTGATCTCCATAGGGTGAGGTAACCGAGGGCTCCGTCCCATGGGCTGGCTGACTGTGTCGGTGCTCGTGCGCTGGCTGCTGGGCTGGGTTCTGTCCTGGCATCTGCCACTGCTGCCCCGCGGCTCCGTGCAGGGCCAACCGAGCATTTCGGTGCTGATCCCAGCCCGCAATGAGGCCGGCACCCTGCCCAACCTGCTGGCACGCCTTGGACAGCAGCACCAGCAGCCGCTGGAGGTGATCGTGATCGATGACCACTCCAGCGACGGCACAGCCGCCATCGCCCAAGCGGCGGCAGGTCCGTTGCCCCTGAGGGTGATCGCGCCACCACCCCTGCCACCCGGCTGGTGCGGCAAGACCTGGGCCCTGCACCACGGCGTGCAGGCCAGCTTGGGCGATGTGCTGGTGTTTCTCGACGCCGATACCGAACCGCAGCCGGATCTGCTCGGAAGCCTGGTGGCACTGCAGCAGCAGCTTGGTGGTCTGGTGTCAGTGCAACCGTTCCACCGCACTGAACAGCCCTATGAACAGCTGTCGCTGTTGTTCAACCTGGTGGGGCTGCTGGCGGTGCCGCTCGGCCCCGGCTGCGGGGTTGCCTTCGGGCCAGCGATGACCACCAGTCGCCACGACTATGGCCGCAGCGGTGGCCATCGGGCCGTGGCGGACAAGGTGGTGGAGGATTGGTTTCTTGGCCATTGCTATGAACAGGCGGGCCTGCCGGTGAGCGCCTACATCGGCTGTGGCCAGATCAGCTATCGCATGTATCCCGGTGGCCTTCGGGACATGGTGGTCGGCTTCGACAAAAACTTCGCCACGGCCGCCGGGGAAGTGCACTGGCCGTGGATGGTGGCGGTTGTGCTGTGGCTATCCGGCCTGTTCTGGGCGGCCTGGTGTCTGCCTGCCTCGCTGCTGGGCTGGCCCATGCTCGGCGATCCGTCGCCCCTCAGCAACGGGATGATCTACGCGGCCTTCGCGCTGCAGCTGGCCTGGATCACGCGGCGGGTTGGCAGTTTCCGCTGGATCCCGTTGATCTTCCCGGTGCCGGTGATGTTCTTTCTCGGTGTCTTCCTGCTGGCGATCATCAATCTCGAACGCGGCCAGGTGCAGTGGAAGGGTCGCCGCGTGAGCACACGCGAATGAGGCTTGCCTCTGATCTGACGCCGCTGCTCACCTGCGCCACGCTCTGGCTGGGCTGGTCGCTGCTGGTGGGGGCCTGCGCCAATGCCTTGCCCCTGCGCTGGCTGCAGGCGGAACCTGCTGGAGAGTTCAGCAGCAGCGCAGCGAGAACCAGCCAGCAGGCCTATGAGCGCTGGCTTGGGATCCGCCGCTGGAAGGCATGGATTCCTGATGCCGGTGACGCACTTCCCGGCGGAATCCGCAAGGCCATCCTGGCCCGCCGTGAACCGCAGGCCCTGCGGCGCCTGATCGCCGAAACCCGTCGCGCCGAGCTGGTGCACTGGGCTCTGTGGCCAGCCTGGCTGGGCACAGCCCTCTGGCTGCCGCCCTCCGGGGTGCTGTTCAACTTGCTGTTCGCCAGCCTGTTCAATCTCCCCTGCCTGCTGCTGCAGCGCTACAACCGGCTGCGTCTGCAGCGGCTGCTGCAGGAGATGGAGGAGCAGGGGATGGAAGAGCAGGGGATGGAAGAGCGCAGCGGCCGGCCGCGCTAAGGCCCCAGCCAGGCAGCGCACAACAGCACGTCACAGACCAGGCCGGGGTCATCGCTGTGGCGAGCGGCCACCAGGCGATGCAGCCCCTCCTCGAGCACGAAACCATCCTGTGCTTCATCGAAGAACGCCAGTTGGCGCCAGGGAACCTGAATCGTCACCGTCTGCGCCTCGCCAACGGCCAGCTCCAACCTGGCAAAGGCCACCAGAGTCCGGCGCGGACGCTCCACCGCCAGACCCGGCGGCTCCAGGTACAGCTGCACCACCTCGGCGGAATCCATCGGGCCGAGGTTCTGCACCACCACGCTCAGCGCCAGGCCCTGGCTGTCCGCTGGTGTGCCCGGCGGCTGCAGCAACTGCAGGCTGTGCCAGTGGAATCGGCTGTAGCCAAGGCCGTAGCCGAACGGATAGGCCGCAGCGCGACCCTGCTGATGAAATCTGCGGTAGCCATGCCAGAGGTCGTAGCGCACCTTCTTGGCACGCGGTTCAAACAGCGGCAACTGATCGGCATCAGCGGGCACGGCAAACGGCAGACGGCCACAGGGCGACCGCCGGCCAAGCAGCACATCAGCAAGGGCTGCTCCGCCCTCCTGCCCTGGATACCAGAGCAGCAGCAGGGCAGGAACCCCCGCCTGCCAAGCCTGCGTGAGGATCGCGCCACCGCCCATCAGCACCACCACCGTGCGCCGATTGGCGGCGGCCACCTGCCGGATCAGCGCCACCTGATCGGGGGGCAGCTGCAGATCGGTGCGGTCGCCGGCGGCGAAATCGCCCCCCGCCCTGGCAGTGCCGTGGCTGGTGATCCAGGCGATCGCACGAGCCACCGGCCGCCAGCAGGGCAGGATCAGCCGCCGACCCAGCAGCTGCAGCAGCCAGTCCGGCGGAGGGATCAGCTCCAGGATCGGAGCGATGTCGCCCGGATGGATGTGTTCCCCCTCAAGGCACCAGTCCAGTCCGACCACCACCACGGCCGCGTCCATGCGGCCGGCCAGTGCCGCTGCCGCCGGAGCATCGTCGCCTCTGGCGTGGCAGATCTCCAGATCCGGCGCCGCCTGTTGCAGCCCAGCCAGGGGGGTGATCACCGAGCCGGGAACCGGGCGAGTGTCCGAGGAGCCGCGATCGCCCAGGTTCGGCTCGGCTGCCAACCGGCCGATCACCGCCAGGGAGCGCAGCCCCCGGAGGGGCAGTACCGCATGGTCATGGCGCAGCAGCACGATCGACTGGCAGGCCGCTTCCCGAGCGAGGAGCCGATGGGCGGGGCAGCCACGCAGGCTCGCCGGATAGGAGCCAGGCGGCACGCTCATGCGGGCGCGCAGCTGCCGCCGCAGAGCGTCATCGATGCGCCGTGGCGGCACGCGGCCATCCGCGAGGGCCTGGGGTAAGCAGCCCTCGAACACCATCCGAAATGGCATCTCCAGGTCCAGACCCGCCAGCAGGGCGGCCACGCCATCGCGGATGCCGAAGATGAAATCGCTCACCACAAAGCCGGAGAAGCCCCAGCGCTGCTTGAGGATCGCGGTGAGCAGGCGCTCGTGCTGACCGCACCAGACACCGTTGACACGGTTGTAGGCGCTCATCACCGAGCCGGCGCCGGCCTCCACACAGGCGCGGAACTGCGGCAGATAGAGCTCGTGCAGCACCCGCTCGCTGGCCTGCACATCCACCAGAAAGCGGGAGCTGTCGATCGAATTGAGAGCAAAATGCTTGACGCAGGCGATCGTGTGCCGCTGCAGGCCGCGCGTGATCGCCGCGCCCATGGCGCCCACATGCAACGGGTCCTCGCCATAGGTCTCCTGGGCACGTCCCCAGCCGGGATGCCGCAGCAGATTGACGCAAACTGCTGCCACCCAGTTGGCACCCAAGGAGCGTGCCTCCAGGGCGATGGCCTCTCCGATCTGCTGCTCAAGCTCGGGATTCCAGCTGGCGCCCCGGGCCATCGGCACCGGAAATGTGGTGGCACCGCCGTGGAGCACCACTCCACGCGGACCATCCACGAACTGCAACTCCGGCACCGGCAGCCCTGGCCAGGGTGTCGCCGGCCAGGGCTGCCGGTGTGAGGCATCCCGCCGGGCGATCGACAGCATCCCCGACCAGAACGGCGTGGACCCAGCCAGCAGTGCCAGCCGTTGGCTGACGCTGAGCCCTTGCAGCAACGCCTCGGCCTCAGGATCGCCGCCGTTCCAGTCGTGCTCGGAATCGCCCACCCCCGGACCGTAGGCAGATCCAGCGCAGCTGAAGGGCAGTGCTCAGACGATCGGGCTGTAGTGCAGGGGCGAGCGGTGCTCGAGGCTGAGACTCCACAGCCTCCCCCCCAGCTCCTGGAGCCGCCGTTGCAGTCCTGCCGTATCGCCGTTGGCGATCCAGGCGGCCTTGGCTGCAGGCAGCTGCTCCATCAGGGCTTCCATCGGCAGCTCGACCAGCAGCAGGCTTGAATCTGCTGCCGCTCGGCGCAGCGGTCCATCCTCACTGCGCTGCCAGATTCTCACCAGCAGCTCCAGCGCCTGAGCATGCCCCTCGGCACCGGGATCCGCTTCGGCCGGGATCGATTCCGGCAACGAACGCCCTTGCAGCGGCAGCGCACGCCGGCCGTTCTGCTCCAGCAGGGCCAGAGCAATCAGATAAGGCGCACTGGCCATGGAAACGGAGCGGCGGATGCGCTCACCATGGCCCAGCGGCGGCCGGGCAGCGGCTGAGCGCAGGCCTCAACAGGCCTGGGGCTGCGGGCGCGGCGGCAGGGGGCGCACCCGGCGGCGGCGTTCCACCGCATGCCTGACCCGCGCCGCCCGCAGATCGGCCTCGGTGATTCGATAGCCGATGAGGCGTGCCGTGCTCACAAGCTCCGCGCTGTTGTGGCAGCGGCGGAACAGACGACGCAGGCGTTCATCGGCCTCGGCAGCGGAGACGAGACGCTCCAGTTCACTCCAGCTCATGGCGTTTCAGCAACAGCATCAGCCTGGAGTGGGGATGTGACACAGGCCCTACCCACGGCGTCGCAGCCATGACCAGCTGTGACCGACGCTCAGCCCATCCGCTCATACGCTCAGGGCACCCAGCCCCAGTGCTGTGAGCATCACTCCGGAGCAGTCCAAGCCAGGTCTGCGGCGCTGCCTCGGACCACTTGCGGTCACCGCCCAGGCCGTCGGCACCGTGGGACTGACGCTGACCGCGGTGATCAATATTCCGCAAGTGGCCGCAGAAGCCGGCCACAGCACGGCCCTCTGCTACGCGGCAGCCTTCGTCGTGATCCTGCTGGTGAGTGAAACCCTGGTGCTGTTTCAGCATCAGAACCCGGGGGCCGATGGCATCGCCGGCTATGTGCAGCTCAGCTTCGGCACGCGACTGGGGCAGCTCGGGAGCTGGATCCTCCTCCTGGGGTATGGCGCCTCGCTCGTGGCCTGCCTGGCCTTCCTGGGCTTCTATCTCCACCGCTTGCTACTGCATCTGGGCCTGCCGCTGGCACCGGCCCTCTGTGTGCTGCTGGGGGGCCTGATCTGCCTAGAGCTGGCACGGCGCGACGTACGCCTGTCCACCCGCACGATGCTGGTCACCGAGACAATCTCGGTGCTGATCGTTCTCGGCCTCTGCCTGCAGGTCTTGCATCACGGCGGCGTGCGTGCCGATCTGGAAGCTCTCAATCCGGCAGGCGACACCATCGGCCTACTGCGCAGCGGCCTGATGGCGGCTGTGCTGAGCTTCATCGGCTTCGAGAGCGCTGCCACTCTCGGTGCGGAGTCCCTGGAACCCCAGCGGGCGGTTCCCCAGGCCCTGAGGCAGGCAGTGCTGCTGGCGGGCACGGTGTTCCTGATCTGGGCCGTTGTGCTCACTGAAGGGCTGAGCTGGCTGGAACCGCAGCAGCGCAGCGGGCTGGATCCGGTGAGCCTGCTGGCTGATCAGCTCGGCCAGGGTGGCGCCGGCAACCTGATCAAGCTTGGCGCCCTGCTCTGCCTGCTCGGCACCTGCATCGGCTGCCTCACAGCCCTGGGCCGCGTGACCTTCGCCCTCGCTGAGCAGCGGGTGCTGCCGGCGGCTCTGGCAATGGTGCACCCGCGCTTCAGTACGCCGGATGTGGCCCTCTGGAGCCTGGGGCTGCCGTCCGTGCTGCTGGCCAGTGGCGCCGTGGCGAGCGGCATGAGCAGCAGCACCCTCTACAACCAGTTCGGCTCGTTCTCAGTGCTGGGCTTCCTGTTGATTTACGGCCTGGTGGCAGCCGGGACACTGATGCGCCCCATCGAGGGGATCAGCCGCCAACGCCGCCTGCTGGTGGGCGGAGCCGCCCTGCTTGCGCTGACGGCCGTCAGCGGTGCCTTCCTCTCCGGGCTGATCGGCAGCCAGCAGCCTCTGCTTCTGTTGTTTCTGTTGCTGCTGGGCGCTGGGGCGGCACTGGTGCTGCGGGGCCCGGCAGATCAGGCGCCGGTGTGACTGTCGGGCATCACCACATCGGTGAGCACTGGCACGGCCATGATCGGCTGCTGATCCTCATGGGCTGAGCTCGACAGGCTGTCAGCCGTAGACGAAGAGCCACCGCGGCGACGGGTGACGGCGTGGGTGGTGCTGCTCTGCGTGCCGACTGCCTTAGAGCCGGTTGCACCTGAGCCGCCTGCACTGGAATTGCTGCCGGAGCGTCCCGAACCGCGGCGCGAACCACCGCTTCCAGCGCTGGCGGCACTGCGAGTGGTGACCAGAGGGCGCTGGATCGGTTGCTCCTTGAGCTCGGCACGCACCTGATTCAGCAGGCGGAAATGGCCGGTGGTGTTGTATTTGCGCAGCAGGGCCGGATCCCAGGCCATCGGTTCGGTTTGGCTTGATTTCACCACCCTATGGCGAACCCCAGAGCCACGACGACCGTGATAAGTTGTTACGCAGGCAACTGGAAGTCGGTCCGCCTACGGCCTGGGCCGAATTCTGCGTCGCGAACCCACTCCCCTGAGCATTTCTCTGACCATGTCGAGGCTCGTCGGTCTTCAGGCTCCTGACTTCACCGCCACCGCCGTGGTGGATCAGGAATTCAAGGACGTCACACTGTCGCAGTACCGCGGCAAGTACGTGGTGCTGTTCTTCTACCCCCTCGACTTCACCTTCGTCTGCCCGACGGAGATCACCGCCTTCTCCGATCGCTACAGCGAATTCTCCAGCCGCAACTGCGAGGTGCTGGGTGTGTCGGTGGACAGCCAGTTCTCCCACCTGGCCTGGGTGCAGACCGACCGCAAGAACGGCGGCCTCGGCGACATCGCCTACCCGCTGGTTGCCGACCTGAAGAAGGACATCGCCCGCGCTTACGAAGTGCTTGACGAGGACGCCGGTGTAGCACTGCGCGGCCTGTTCATCATCGATCCCGATGGTGTGATCATGCAGAGCACGATCAACAACCTCCCTGTCGGCCGCAGCGTGGAGGAAACCCTGCGCCTCCTGCAGGCGTTCCAGCACATCCGCAACAACCCCGACGAGGTGTGCCCCGCGAACTGGACCCCTGGCGACAAGACCATGAACCCCGACCCCGTGAAGAGCAAGGAGTTCTTCGCCGCCGTCAACTGAGCACCCACTGTTCATTCAGTCGCTTCAATCTGGAGCTGCAGCAAAGGGCCCTGGCGGGCCCTTTTTTTGTATCTGCTCATGGGTCAGGACGGCAGCAGCTGCAACAGGCCCGTAGCGCCATCCAGACGCGCACGCCGGCCCAGGGGTAAGGCCAGGTTTGGCGCACCATGACCCACAGCCAGATCACTGATCAATGGGATGCCGAGATCTCCCAGACGCTCCAGCAGGATCTCCTCCATGCTGAAGTCGCCGGGCAACACATCATCCCGGGCCCAGCTGAAGCGTCCCAGGCCGATGCCGGCGACGCCGCGCAACAGGCCGCTGCTGCGCCATTGGGTGAGCTGACGATCAATTCGGTAGGGCGCCTCCCCCGTGTCCTCCAGCACGAGGACCGTGCCGCGCAGATCGGGCAGCCAGGGCGTGCCGATCAGGGAGGTGGCGATCGTGAGGTTGCTCACCACCAGCGGTCCTTCGGCGATACCGCTCCGCTGCGGCCGCCCCTGCAGCGGCGACACGGACAGGCCCTCCAGCAAATCCGCCAGCCGCTGCCACTGCGGCGACGATCCTCCGAACGAGCCATGAATCCCGCCGTGGCTGCCGGCCGCCAATTGAGCCAGCAGCAGAGCCGAGCAGTCGGAGAAGCCGATGCACCAGCGGGGCGACGCCGGGATGCGCCAGCCAACCTCCAGCACACGCGCACTGCCCCAGCCGGCACCGACGCAGGCGATGGCATCCACCTGTGGATCCAGCCAGGCCTGCCGCAAGGCCTGGAGCCTCACGGGATCACGGCCCGAGAACCAGCGCCAACGGCCATCCAGTTCGGGCGGCGTCAGCAGCGTCCAGCCACGGTCGCGGCAACGCTGACGCAGCAGCGCGAGGGTGCCGTCGCCTGGCTCCATCCAGGTGCCTGGGGCGACGGCGGCGATGCGACTGCCGGGGCGCAGCGGTGGCGGCGAGGACGGAACAGGCCGATCGTCACCGCCACCGGCATGGGAATGCTGGCGTGACAGGGCAGCGGCCGTGAACGCCAGGGATGCAGCCCCCTGCAGTAGCCGCCGGCGTTGCATCGCCGCTCACCCCAGCAGGCTGGCCAGTAGGCGACGACCATCCACGCCACCCGTGGCGGGATCACAGGCTCGCTCAGGGTGGGGCATGAGGCCGAGCACATTGCCCGCGGCATTGGTGAGCCCAGCGACGTCGCCAACGGAGCCGTTGGGATTGCGGCGGTAGCGCAGCACCACCTGGCCGTTGTCCTCCAGGGCCCGCAGCTGATCAGGCTCGACCTGGTAACGCCCCTCACCATGGGCAATCGGGAAAGTCACCACCTCGCCGGCGCTGTAGCCCTGCAGCCAGCTGCAGCGGCCCGGTTGCACAGCCAGAGCTGTTGGTTCACAGAGGAAGTGCAGCTTCTGGTTACGGGTGAGCGCGCCCGGCAGCAGGCCCATCTCGGTGAGCACCTGGAAGCCGTTGCAGATACCCAGCACCCGGCCGCCACGCTCGGCGAAGGCCGCCACCTCCTGCAACAGCGGTGCGAAGCGCGCGATGGCACCGCAGCGCAGATAGTCGCCGTAACTGAAACCACCAGGGATCACCACGGCCTCCAGCCCGCTCAGATCGCGCTCCTCATGCCAGAGGAAGCGGGTTGGAATGCCGAGACAGCCCTCGGCTGCCCAACGCACATCCCGATCGCAGTTGGAGCCGGGGAACACCACCACACCCAGTGTCATCGCTCAGGCCCCCGCCGAGGCGCCATCCTTGAGTTCGAGCGTCCAGTTCTCGATCACAGGGTTGGCCAGCAGGCGATCACTCAACAGCTCCAGCTGCTGGCGTGCGGCGTCGGCATCCGCTGCTTCGAGCTCCACCTCCACGGCCTTGCCGATGCGCAGGCGGCTGACGCCATCCACCCCAAGCCGCGCGGCGGCGGCGCGGGTGGCCTCTCCGGCCGGGTCAAGCACCGAGGGCCTCAGCGAGACCAAGACGCGGGCGGAGAAGAGGGGCACCTGAGCTCCACGAAGTTTGTTAAATCTTGGCAGGCCGGCTTCCACCCATCCGAGGCTCTGGTCACGGTGGAGATGGCACCAGTCCCCGCCGCCGTGGCCCCCGCGCTTCCGCCACCACAGACCATCCCGTTGGAATGTCGGCTGGGTCAGGGGAACTGGCAGCCATGCACGATGACGATCGTCCAGCTCGGCGAGCACTGGTGGCTGCAGGTGGGCCGCGAGCGCCTCGAGTTCCGCAGCGATGGCCGAGGCAGCCTCAGCCTGCGTGGCAGCAAGGGGCCTCTGCGTGCTGTTCAGCCGGTCTGGGGCAATGACAAGGCCCTGTGCTGGGACGGCGTCTGCGCCAAGGGTGACCTCCCGCTGGACTAAACAGCACCGACTGACTGCGATCAGCGGCTCAGCGCAATGGCGGCGACGACTGGTGTTCCGAGGAAGCCTGCAGGCTGGTCGCCAACGCTGTGCGCAGGGCCGCAGCATCAACCGCGAGTCCAAGCGCAACGAGTTCGAGCCCGGGAGCGTCACGCCGTTGCGCTGTTGGTGCCGCGCTGTCGAACCAGCATTCAAGCCGTGGGCCCACCGCCTGGATCTGCAGCGGATGGTTCTTGCCCGCGAGCCAGGCACGCCCCTTCAGACGCAGCAGGCCCTGAGCCCGGATCTGATCCAGCAGCACGCCCTCCAGCAGTGATCGCTCGACAACACCATCCAGCTGAACCACGGCCGACTGCATGGCCACGTGGCTGTGGCTGTGGTGGTCGTGGTCGTGGTCGTGGTCGTGGTCGTGGTGATGATCCGGGTCGACCTCGGTCGACGCCACAGCATCAGGCCGTTCCAGGCCAAGCAGCAGAGCAGCCGGGACATCGCCCCGCTGCATCGGCAGCACAGAAACGCCGGGGCGCAGTTGCAGCCGCAACTGGGCCTCAAGCGTTGCAATCTGCTCGGGCTGGAGACGATCGGCGCGGCTGAGCAACACCAGATCAGCCGCCTGCAACTGATCCTCGAACAGCTCCTCGATATCGGTGAGGTGATCGAGGCTCGGATCTGCAAGGCGCTGGGCATCGAGAGCGGCTGGATCCCCCACAACACTGCCGGCCGCCAGGGCTTCACCATCCACAACAGTCACCACACCGCTGACGCGGGTGCGGCTGCGGATCTCCGGCCAGCCGAAGGCCTGCACCAGTGGCACCGGCAATGCCAGTCCGCTGGTCTCCACCACGATGCCGTCGAGCTGATCAGCCCGCTGCAGCAGGGTCTGCATCGTCGGCAGGAATTCGTCCTGCACCGTGCAACAGAGGCAGCCGTTGGCAAGTTCCACCACGCGGCCGTCGAGCTCCTCCTCCGGGCAGAAACCGCAGCTGCGGATCAGGTCGCCATCGATGCCGACTTCCCCAAATTCATTCACCAGCACCGCCAGCCGCAGTCCGCTGTTGAGCAGCAACTGGCGCAGCAGGGTGGATTTACCCGCACCAAGAAAGCCGGTCACCACCGTGACCGGCAGACGACCAAGATTGCTACTCATCTCAGGGAACCAGGTTGGTCCAGGCGAAGGCGCCGCCCACCCCCATCAGCAGTCCAGCCAGCAGCCGCAGCTGAGCAGGCTGGGCCTGACTGGCCCAGGCCCGCACCACGCTGAGCGATAGCAGCAGCAACAGCCCCTGGCTGATCAACAGTCCAACCAGATAGCCCGCGATCGGTGTGCTCTCCCAGCCGATCACCGCGGCGCTCAGCACGTAGCCATGCAGGGCGAAGGCGGGCAGGAGCACCAAGCGCGGCAGGCGGCCGCAGAGCACCAGACCAATCGCGACCAGTGACAGGGCCACCAGAAACTCGGCACCGGGCAGGCCCGGAAGGAGCAGACCCAGCCCCGTGGCGCCCAGACCGACGCTGAGCAGTCCGAGCATCCAGCGGCGGGACTGTTGCAGACCCACCAGACCCAGGGCCAGCAGGAACAAGAGGTGGTCTGGACCCAGAACGGGATGTCCCAGGCCGCTCAGCAGACCACCGAGGACGGTGGGCTGGCTCTGATGGAACAGATCCATCAGGTGATGGGCCGAAGCCGGTGCGGCTGTGAACAGCACAGCCAGGACACCAGCCGTGGCCAGGCCTGCACCAGACAGGCTGGCACCAGGCGACAGCCTTGAAACGCGTTGTTGCATCCGGAGAACTGGTCCGCGCCAGGGATGAAGGGAGGACCGGCGGGCGTTCTGACTTGGAGGAGCACCCAGGGGCACCGCTCCTTTACAGCTGCGGGACAGCGCCGGACTTGCACCGGACTTTCCCCCTTGCGTCCGCTGGCTGCTCACCAGCGAAACCGGACTCGCAATCTAGGGGTGCGCTCAACGGCAGGCCAGGCTCTCGCGGGTCTCCACACCGGTGCGGGGGTTGGTTCCGCTGGCCCGCTTGCAAAGAGCCTTCTGCTGCGGCAGATCCAGCACTGCATCGCTGAAGTCCGCTCCATCGATCACGGCGCCGGCGAACTTGCTGTTCATCAACATGGCGTTGCGCAGCACCGCGCCTGAGAGGTCGGCGTTGTCGAAACGGGTGGCAAAGGCGACGGCATCCTCCAGATCCGCACCGCGCAGGTTGGCCTCGCTGAGATCCGTCGTGTTGAACACGGCGCCGCGCAGGTCGGTGTCGCTGAGATCGAAACCGACCATCTGAGCCTTGAGAAACTCCTGTTGCTTGAGATCACGGCCGTGCATGTCCGGCTGCAGATCCTTGAGGCTGCGCTGCCCCCGCAGTTCCGGAGCCGTGATGGCCAGGGCGGGCGCAGGCGCGATCAGGCCCACCAGCATGGTGAGCAGCAATGGCACCAGCACGATCACCGACAGCAGTGGCGTGAGTAGGCGGCTGAGAGGTGGCCCGCTCTGACGACGCGACCATGGAGCGAGAGCCGCTCTGTTTCCGTTCAGCACCGCACCACTAGCTTGGGGCGCTCAAGTTATGGCAACCAGCCGCTGCAGCGCGACCCATGAGCAAGACCCTGCGGGTGGTGGTGCCCCCCCATCCCCTGATCGGCCACTGGCTCACCCTGCTGCGCGACGCCGAGACCCCACCCGCGCTGTTCGGCACCGCCATGACCGAACTGGGCCGCTGGCTCACCTATGAGGCGATGCGCGACTGGATCCCCTACCAGCGTGTCAGCGTGACCACACCGCTGGCCAGCACCGAGGGCACGGTGGTGGATGGCAGTGTGCCGATTCTGGCGGTGCCGGTGCTGCGTGCTGGCCTCGGCCTCTGGGAGGGCGCCCGCCCGGTGCTGCCCACGGCCAGCGTGTCCCACATGGGCTTTCAGCGGAACGAGAGCAGCGGCAGCGCCAGTTGTTACTACGACGGCCTGCCCGATCAGATCCCGGCCAATGCCGGCGTGCTGGTATTCGAGCCGATGGTGGCCACCGCCGGCACCCTGATCCAGGTGCTCGAGCGCCTGGAGGCCAAGGGGGTCAGCGGTGTTCGCGTGCGGGTGATCAGCGCCCTGGCCGCCGCACCGGGCCTCAAGACGCTTGGTGAGCGCTATGGCGATCTCACGCTCTACACCGGTTGCATCGATGCCGAACTGGACGCTGAGCAGCGCATCGTGCCGGGGCTCGGCGATGCGGGTGATCGGCTCTATGGCCGGCCGCAGGCTGGATCCGTAGGCTGAACCCACAGTTCTCACGGCAGGGCGGGCGCGATGGCCAACCGAGACGGCGGATCCAGCTCCCTCGGCACGCTGCTGGCCGGCGCGGTGATCGGTGCCGCTGGGCTGGCCTGGTGGCTGCTTTCCGAAGCCGAGCAACGCCGTCAGCGGGGCCTCGTGCTCAGTCGTTATGCAGGCGGCGATGCTGATGCGCTGGCGCCGGGGCAGGAGCCCAGCCCGCCCCTGCGCGAGCGTGAGCTGCAGGACAAGGTCCATCAGCTCAACCAGGCGATCGACGACGTCCGCCGTCAACTGGAGAGCCTGAGCACGCCCGGCCAGGGTTGAGCCGTGGGCATTGCGCTCGTTCGCGGCGGGGCCGCTCGGTAGGTTTCTGGCAGCTCACCGCAGCCCTCCATGCTCCGCTCAGCCGCGATCACCCAGGGGATCCAGCGCTCCCCCAACCGCGCCATGCTGCGGGCCGTGGGCTTCGGTGACGGAGACTTCAGCAAGCCGATCATCGGTATCGCCAACGGCTACAGCACGATCACCCCCTGCAACCTGGGGTTGAACGACCTGGCCCGCCGCGCCGAGGAAGCGGCTCACGCCGCCGGTGCCATGCCGCAGATGTTCGGCACGATCACGGTGAGCGATGGCATCTCCATGGGCACCGAGGGGATGAAGTACTCCTTGGTGAGCCGTGAGGTGATCGCCGATTCGATCGAAACCGCCGTCAACGGCCAGAGCATGGACGCGCTGCTGGCAATCGGCGGCTGCGACAAGAACATGCCTGGGGCCATGCTCGCCATGGGCCGCATGAACATACCCTCGATCTTCGTGTACGGGGGCACGATCAAACCGGGCAAGCTCGGCGCCTGCGATCTCACCGTGGTAAGCGCCTTTGAGGCAGTGGGTCAGTACAGCGGCGGCCGCATCGATGAGCAGGAGCTCACGGCGATCGAGAAGAACGCCTGCCCCGGCGCCGGCAGCTGTGGCGGCATGTTCACCGCCAACACCATGAGCGCCGCCTTCGAGGCCATGGGACTGAGCCTGCCCTACAGCTCCACCATGGCGGCCGAGGATCCGGAGAAAGCGGACAGCGCCGCCCGCAGCGCCGAGGTGCTGGCCGCAGCCATCCAGGCCAACATCCTCCCCCGCGATCTGATGACCCGCGAGGCCTTCGACAACGCCATCAGCGTGATCATGGCCGTGGGTGGTTCCACCAATTCTGTTCTTCACCTGCTGGCGGTGGCCCGTACAGCTGGTGTGGAGCTGCGCATCGAGGACTTCGAGACCATCCGCCAACGGGTGCCAGTGATCTGCGATCTCAAGCCCAGCGGCCGCTACGTGACCGTGGATCTGCACCAGGCCGGCGGCATTCCCCAAGTGATGAAGCTGCTCCTGGATGCGGGCCTGCTGCACGGCGATTGCCGAACGATTGAGGGCAAGACCCTGAAGCAGGTGCTGGCGGATGTGCCCTCGGAGCCGCCCGCCGACCAGGACGTGATCCGCCCGCTCAGCAACCCTCTCTACGCCAAGGGGCACCTGGCGATCCTCAAGGGAAACCTGGCGGAAGAAGGGGCCGTGGCCAAGATCAGCGGAGTCAAGAACCCTGTGATCACAGGCCCGGCACGGGTGTTTGAGAGCGAGGAGACCTGCCTGGCCGCCATCCTCGACAAGCAGATCAACCCCGGCGATGTGGTGGTGGTGCGACAGGAAGGGCCTGTGGGCGGCCCCGGCATGCGCGAGATGCTCAGCCCCACCGCCGCGATCGTGGGCCAGGGCCTGCTGGATTCGGTGGCCCTGATCACGGACGGGCGCTTTTCCGGCGGCTCCTTCGGCCTGGTGGTGGGCCACGTAGCCCCCGAAGCCGCCGTGGGCGGCACCATCGGTCTGGTGCAGGAGGGCGACAGCATCACCGTGGATGCCAACCAGCTGCTGATCCAGCTGAACGTTGACGAGGCCGAGCTCAGCCGTCGCCGCGCCGACTGGGTGAAGCCAGAGCCCCGCTACAAGACCGGGGTTCTGGGCAAGTACGCCCGGCTTGTGAGCAGCAGCAGCAAAGGTGCCGTCACCGATCAGCTGGATCTCTGAGCAGAGCCACTCGCGGAGCGTGAACATTTGCGTGGCGGCCGTAGCAAGAGCAGGCAGGAGTGGGCTGTTCAGCCTGGTTCTGGGCTTCCTGATTCCCCTGCCGTTCGGCCGGCCGCCGGCCGAACGCACGGATCCAACCACCTGGGCTCTGTTGCTGGCAGGCTTTCAGGAACGCGGCATCGCCGTGGTCGCAGAGCATCCACGTTGCCGTGAACCCGCCCTTTATGGCCTCTACGTGCGTGGCCGTCGCGAGGTGGTGGTGTGCCACAAGGGCGACCGAAGCGACACCTTGCGCCACGAGGGCTGGCACCTGGTCCAGAGCCTCTGCCTGAGCGGACGCCCTTGGCTGGATCGTGGTGAGGTCGACCGCAAACTCAGTCGTCGGGATCAGAGGGAGCTGGCAGTGCTGGTAGCTCCCGATCGCTGGTGGCGGGAAGCCGAGGCGCGGGTGATGGCGCAGCTGCCCCCGGATGCCTACCTGGCAGTGCTCGATCAGGCCTGCGCCCCTACTCACCGCTGAGCAAGGCTCGCACCCGCCGGCAGAAGGCCTCGAACGGAGCACCATCCGCAGGGCGCTCGCAGCGCTCGCCGCTGGCGGCTTGCATCCACACGGGATGGTGGCCATGCCAGAGCAGTGGCGCCTGGTCATCGGCCAGACGGGTGAGCATCAGGTTGAGCTCCTTGCCGCTGCGGTAGATCTCCAGCTCCAGATCCCGCTCCGGCAGGCGCTCGCCATCAGCGCTGCGGGCCTCGATCAGCAGGCAGCAGTCGCTGCAGTCGCCGATCCTGTCGGGCGCCTCGCCACTGAAGCGCAGAGCATGGCGCTGGGGTCTGAGGCAGAGGTCGGCCGCCCGGGCCAGATCGGTGAGGAACGCGTCGAAGGGCTCGCACGCCTCACCGTTCGGATCGGGAAGGTTCAGGGAGCTCGGCTCGAGGGGGCTCAGCTCGAGCGGGTGGTCGAGCGGATCGTCAGGAATCATTGGAGCGCAGACGTCTCAGTGCAGATGTCGCAGGGGCAGAGCTCTCAGGGCACCGCGCGAATCGAGCGCACCAGCAGACGCAGCGGGCCCGGACGGAAGCCGGGGTTGCGGCCACCGATGTCGCCGAACTTGGAGTGCAGGATCTGAAGCCGTGTGATGCCGGCCGCATCGAAGCGCAGCGGCAGACCCACCGGTGTGGCCCGCACGCTGGGGGTGAGCCGATTGAACGGGATCGTCACCACCGAGGTGCCGCCGCTCTGGGTGGAGAACTCCGCCACCCAGCGCAGACCGCCGGGGATCAGTTCGGTAAGGCCGGCCACGCCATCGCGGCAGGCCACAGCCAACTTGTAGCGACGTCCATCACCATCGAGACTGAGCTCCAGGGCTCCGTAGGCCGAGAGATCCAGCGGTGTGGCAAACACCGGCGAACGGCAGCTGACAAAGCCGCCCCCATCCGGTTCCACGACAGCCTCCATCAGCAGGCCATCGGAGCCGGCGCGGCAGTCGCCCTGGCTGCGGCCGCCCATGATGGTGTCGTTCAGTGGCTGCCAGCCGGCGAAGCCATCGCCGGTGGCGATCAGCAGCGGAGCCAGCAGCGGGCCGACCATGACACAGGTGCGCGTGTTCTGCGCTCAGCCTGGCGCAGGGATGCCCTCGGCGGCGGCGGCATCCGCCAGCACCAGTACGGGCGTGTGTGGTTGCACCAGCCGGGCCGGCGTGCGCTCGGGAGACTCGGCTGGATCCAGCAGCCGCTGCAGGGCCTGGCGTTTGCCAGCTCCAGACACCAGAACGATCACCTGACGGGCGGCGCAGAGCACCGGCGCGGTGAGCGTGATGCGCTCCAGCCCCTTGCCAGCGCCGATCGTCACCGCCCGCTGGCGCTCCTGGGTGGCCGGCGTGCCAGGGAACAGCGAGGCGGTATGCCCGTCATCACCGAGGCCCAGCAGCATCACGTCGAACACCGGAGGGTCGCCGGGACAGAGCCGGCGTACATGTTGCTCGAAGGATTCGACAGAGGCCTCGGGACTCGCCAGCTCGGTCGGCACGGGATGGAAACAGGCACCGGCACCTGGCCCATCGGCCGCCAGCAGGGTGTCGGCCAGCATGCGGGCATTGCTGGCCAGATCGCTGGCAGGCACCCAGCGCTCATCACCCAGCACCACATCCACCCGATTCCAGGGCAGGTGCTCCCGGTTGAGCAGTCGGTAGGCGGCGGCGGGGGTACTGCCGCCGCTGAGGGCGATCTGGGCTCGATCCCGCTGATCGAGGGCGAGATCGATCAGGGCGGCGACCCGCTCGGCACAACGGTGCGCCAGCTGCTCAGCATTGGGCAGCACTTCCAGCTGGTAGGTGGCCGGGTGGGGGGAGGCGGTCATGGCAGATCTCTCAGATCCACGTCTCTCACATCCACCTCTCTCACATCCACTCGGTGTGGAAGCTGCCGGGCTGATCGAGCCGCTCGTAGGTGTGGGCGCCGAAGCAGTCGCGCATGGCCTGCACCAGATTCTGGGGCAGGCGCGAGCTGCGGTAGCTGTCGATGTAGTCGAGCGAGCTGCTCAGGCAGGGCACGGGAATTCCGGCATGGGCGGCAGCGGCCACCACCTGGCGTAGGCCGCTCAGGCGACGGTTCACCTGCTCGGCGAACCAGGGATCCACCAGCAGATTCGCCAGCTCCGCATTGGCGGTGTAAGCGTTCTGAATGCGCTGCAGCAGGCGAGCACGAATGATGCAGCCCCCCTTCCAGATCTGGCCGATTGCCGACATGTCCAGCTGGTAGTTGTGCAGCTTGGAGGCCTCCTGCATCAGGGCCATGCCCTGGGCGTAGCTGGCGATGCAGGCCAGCACACAGGCATCCATCAGAGGTGCCATCCCATCGGCCGGTGTGCCCAGATCCATCGCCGGAGCGGACGCAGGGCCGTGCAGCACGGGCTCAGCGGCGATGCGCTCCGTACGAATCGAACTGAGCACGCGGGCATTGAGGGCGGCGTAGATGGTCGGCACGGGGATGCCCATCTCCAGGGCGCTCTGCACGGTCCACAACCCGGTTCCCTTCTGGCCGGCCGCATCAACGATCTGCTCCACCAGATCACCGCCGTTGGCGGGATCCTTCGTGCGCAGGCAGATCTCGGTGATCTCCACCAGGAAGGAGGAGAGTTCTTCAGTGGCGTTCCACTGGCCCAACACGTCGGCCATGGCGTCGCCATTGAGGCCGGCGCCGCGTTTCATCAGGTCGTAGGCCTCGGCCAGGATCTGCTCGATGCCGTACTCGATGCCGTTGTGCACGGTCTTGACGAAGTGGCCGGCACCGCCGGGACCGATGTAGGTGACGCAGGGACCATCGTCGACCTGAGCTGCCATCTTGCGCACCAGGCCCTCGATCGCGTCGTAGGCGGCGCGGGTGCCACCGGGCATCATGCTCGGCCCCTCCAGGGCTCCCTTGGCACCGCCCGACACGCCCATGCCGATGTAACCGAAACTCTGGCTCTCCAGCTCGGCAACCCGGCGTTCGGTGTCGGTGTAGAGGGAGTTACCGCCGTCGATCAGCAGATCGCCCTCTTCGAGCATGGGCGCCAGCTGCTGGATCATGGCGTCGATCGGATCGCCCGCCTTGATCATCATCAGGATGCGGCGGGGCCGCTCCAGCTTCGCCACGAAGTCCTCGAGGGAGGTGGCGCCGATGATGCGCTTGCCGGCGCCGCGACCGGCCAGAAATTCCTCGGTCTTGGCGTAGGTGCGGTTGTAGACGACGCTCGAGAACCCATTGCGCTCAGCATTGAGCACGAGGTTCTCGCCCATCACGCCGAGACCGATCAGGCCGAAGTGGGCCTTGTCCATGGCAGCGGTACCGCGATCAGCGGCTGCAGTGTGTCGGGCTCAGTGTGACGAGCGTCAACCGGGTCCGCATCGCGACGTCGTGATCTGTGAACCGTCGCTCTGTAGCGAGGCCGACGCGCTGCGAAGGGTCGGCTCAGATCACGGTGCCGTCGGCGATGGTGCCGTTCTTGACGATCACCACAATGCCGTTGCGGATGTAGAAGCCAAGCTCGGGCCTGTCCGCCTCCTCAACACGGTCCTTGTTGACGATCGACACGTCCTGACCGATGCGCACGTTCTTGTCAAGAATGGCCCGCTTCACCGTGGTGCCGCGTCCCACTCCCACCGGCGTGCCGCCGCGCTCACGCAGCACCGCCCGCTCTTCGCTGGATTCGAAGAAGTCGTTACCCATCACTAGGGTGTCCTGCAGCACAACTTCGTCTTCAACGCGAGTCCGCACACCCAACACGCAGTGGTGAATACTGCAAGCCTTGAGCATGGACCCCTCGCCGACGATCGACTGGGTGACCTGTGCGTCGAGTAGTTTGCTGGGTGGCAGATAGCGGGGGCGCGTGTAGATCGGGAACTTCTCGTCGTAAAAGGAGAAGGCAGGATTGGGTTGATCAGTGAGGGCCATGTTGGCCTCATAGAACGCGCCGATGGTGCCGATATCCTCCCAGTAGTCGTCGAACAGATAGCTCTGCAGATGGTCGCCGCGCTTGAGGGCTTCGGGGATGATCTCCTTGCCGAAGTCCGTAGCACCGGGGTGTTTGGCGAGCAGATCAAACAACGTGTCGCGGCTGAACACGTAGATCCCCATCGAGGCCAGATAGGGGCGCTTGAGCGCCTCTTCGGCGGAGAGACCCATGCGCGACGTGTCGACCCACATCGCCTTAAGCTCGTCACCCTTGGGTTTTTCGCGGAACTCCTGGATGCGTCCGTGGTCATTGGTGTGCATCAGGCCGAAACCCTCGGCCTGGGCGGCGTCCACCGGCAGGGCGCCGATGCTCACGTCCGAGCCGGTTTTGATGTGGTGATCAACGAACAGGCTGTAATCCATCCGGTAAAGCTGATCACCGGAAAGGATCAGGTAGTGATCGACATCCCACTCCTGGAAGAGCCACTGATACTTGCGCACCGCATCAGCGGTGCCTTCAAACCAACTGGGGCTTTCGGGGGTCTGCTGCGCGGCAAGCACCTCCACAAAGCCCTGGCCAAAGCCAGCCGAAAGGTTGTAGCTCTGCGTGAGGTGACGGTTCAGAGACGCGCTGTTGAACTGCGTCAACACGTACATCTTGTTGATGCCCGAGTTGATGCAGTTGCTGATGGGAATATCGATCAGGCGGTACTTGCCAGCCAGGGGCACGGCAGGCTTAGCCCTGGTCTTGGTGAGTGGATAGAGGCGGGTGCCGGCACCTCCGCCGAGAATGATCGCTAGAACGCGCTTCATGCCTCTGGTTCCGTTGCCCTGAGCGGTGAAACGTTAAGCGATGGTGTGCCGCCCATGGGCCCATCTGACGTGGAACGGAGCAAACCCGCTGGGTCCCGTGGGATCAGCCCTGGGGGTCGTGAAGCTCGAAGAGATCCTCGACCACCTTCATGGCGATGTGGCGCTGCTGTCGGGGCTGGGGCGCTCGGAGGTTGGTCACCGGCGTGTGCAGGATCTTGTTGATGATGCCTTTGCTCAGAGCCTCCACCACCTTGCGCTCCCGGGCTGAGAGATCGGGCCCCATGCGGCTCAGGGCCTTCTGCAACTCCTGCTCTCGGATCTCCTCCAGCTGGACACGCAGACGGTTCACCACAGGCACGGCCTCCAGGCCGTCCCACCATTCCAGGAACTGGCGCCCCTCCTCCTGGAGCAGCCCCTCGGCTTCCGCTGCGATCTCACGGCGAGCCTCCTGATTGCGGGCCACCACCTCCTGAAGGTCATCCACGTCGTAAGAGCCCACGCCGGTCACCCTGGCCACATCGGAGGCGATGTTGCGGGGCACGCCGATATCGACCAGCAGAAGTGAGGAGCGGCGGTTGAGGCGGTCCAGGCGCCCTGCCGTGATGATCGGATCCTCAGCGGCGGTGCTGGTGAACACCAGCGAACAGGTGCTCAGGCAGTGGTCAAGGTCGCTCAGCGGGCGGCACTGCACCGGCAGCCCAGGGAAATCCGCCGCCATCAGCTCAGCGCGCTCCACCGTGCGGTTGAGCAGCACAACACCACGCGCACCCTTGGCCTGCAGGTGCTGCAGCAGCAGCCGCGACATGCGGCCGGCACCCACCACAGCGATCTGCTCGCCATCCAGAGGCACAAGGTCGTCGACGCCGCGGGCCTGGCCCACTTTCAGCTGGGCCAGTTCGACGGCCGCTGAACTGATCGAAACGGCGCCGGTACCCAGATTGGTTTCGGTGCGCACCCGCTTGCCGGTGCTCACCGCCTGGTTCAGCAGGCGATTGAGGATCGGCCCGATCGAGCGATGCTCCTGACCGAGCCGGAACATTTTCTTGACCTGGGAGAGGATCTGGCCCTCGCCCAGCACCAGCGAATCGAGGCCAGCGGCCACCCGCATCAGGTGGGCCACCGCCTCCTCGTGGTGGTAAGTGAACAGGTGTGGGGTGAGATCACCCAAGGCCAGGCCCGAGTGCTCACTGAGAAAACTGCCCACCGCGGTGACACCCTGCTCGGGGTGTCGCAGCAGGGTGTAGATCTCCAGTCGATTGCAGGTGCTGAGGATTGAGGCCTCCAGCACCTGCTCGTCGGCACGCAGACGCTGGAGGGATTCCTCCATGCTCTGCTCGGCGATGCTGAGCCGCTCCCGGATTTCCACCGGAGCCGTGCGGTGACTCAGGCCGACGACGGCGATGTGCATGGAGGCGGATCCTGACGTGCGCTGGAAACGGAGGGGGGGGAGAAGCGGCAGCCGGACCCCCCCAAGGGGGAGCCGGCCGCCGATGACGCCCCGGATCAGCGCAGAGCGATGCTCTGAGCGCCGTCCTTGATGTGCACGGTGGTGGTGAAGCGAGCGGTGTTGTCGAGGGTGCTGATCACCAGTGAGCTGGTGCGGGTGCAGTCCTTTTCGAACTTGACGCCGTCGAACAGCAGACCATCGGTGATGCCGCTGCCGGCGAACATCACGTTCTCACCGCTGGCCAGCTCCTCGGCCTCGTAGACCTTGTCGGGATCGGTGATGCCCATCTCGGCCAGGCGTGCCAGGTTGCCTTCCTTGGTGAGGCCCTCCCATTCGGAGGTCTGAGCCACGGCCGGGTCATACACCAGCTGACCCTGGAAGTGGGCGCCGAGGGAGCGCAGGGCGGCCGCGGAGATCACACCTTCAGGAGCCGCACCGATGCCCATCAGGCAGTGGGTGCCGGTGCCGGCGAAGCCGCAGGCGATGGCGGCCTGCACGTCACCGTCGGAGATGGGCTGCACGCGGGCGCCGGTGGCGCGAATCTCCTTGATCAGATCCTTGTGACGGGCGCGGTCCATCACCACAATCACCAGCTCATCGGCGGGCACACCGAGGGTCTCGCTGAGGATGGCGATGTTCTCGGTGGCGGACTTGCGGATGTCCACCTTGCCCTTGGCGGCCGGGGGCGCCGCCAGCTTCTTCATGTAAAAGTCGGGCGCATTGAACAGACCGCCGCGATCGGAGGCGGCGAGCACGGCCATCGAGCCTCGCTGGCTGTTGGCGCAGAGATTGGTGCCCTCGCAGGGATCCACAGCGAAGTCCACGCCGGGACCGGTGCCACTGCCCACTTCCTCGCCGATGTAAAGCATCGGTGCTTCATCGCGCTCGCCTTCACCGATCACGATGCGGCCCTGCATCTGGATCTTGCCCATGCGTTCGCGCATGGCTTCCACGGCAGCAGCGTCAGCCTCGTTCTTGAGGCCCATGCCCGTGAGCTTGGCGGACGCGATGGCGGCCTGTTCTACGACCTCAAGAATTTCCTGAATCAGGGTGCGATCCACGGCAGTCCGGCGAAGGGAAGGGTTGGGGGCGGGTGGAGCGGCGCCGGCGCTGCTGAAAATTCCAGCGGCTGCAGGGCCTCTCGGGCATTAAGCGCCGCTCACTGTATCAGCGCTCCCCAGCAGACCCTTGCAGGTGGCCTGCGGGCCGCTACCTACAATCCCTCCCACTTCCGCCCCGGTGGCACCTCATGAGCACCAAGTCCCTGGTGATCTCCCCATCAATCCTCTCGGCCGACTTCTCACGCCTTGGCGACGACGTCCGCGCAGTCGATCAGGCCGGTGCCGACTGGATCCACGTGGACGTGATGGACGGCCGGTTCGTTCCGAACATCACGATTGGTCCGCTGATCGTCGAAGCCCTGCGTCCTGTGACCGCCAAGCCGCTGGACGTTCACCTGATGATCGTGGAGCCGGAAAAGTACGTGCCCGACTTCGCCAAGGCCGGTGCGGACATCATCTCGGTTCAGGTTGAGGCCTGCCCGCACCTGCACCGCAACCTGGCGCAGATCAAGGACCTGGGCAAAATGGCCGGTGCCGTTCTGAACCCCAGCACGCCGATCGACACCCTGGAGTACTGCCTCGAGCTCTGCGACCTGGTGCTGATCATGAGCGTGAACCCTGGCTTCGGCGGCCAGAGCTTCATCGACAACCAGGTTCAGAAAATCCGCGACCTGAGGCGCCTGTGCGATGAGAAGGGCCTGGACCCCTGGATCGAGGTGGATGGTGGCATCAAGGCCGAGAACGCCTGGAAGGTGATCGAAGCTGGCGCGAACGCGATCGTGAGCGGCTCGGGCGTGTTCAACCAGCCCAGCTACGCCGACGCCATCACCGGCATCCGCAACAGCAAACGCCCGGTGGCCGTGGCCGCCTGAGGCCCAGGGGCTGAGTGACCGCTGCAAGCAACCAGCACCTGAAAAAGCCCCCGCTCACGCGGGGGCTTTTTGTTGCCAGTGCTGTGCCCAAGGGTCAGCTCAGGCGTCGAAGAACCAGCCGTAGCTGTGCAGGCCGATGCCCAGCAAATTCACGCCGATGTAACAGACGCAGATCACCACGAAGCCGGCCACGGCGACAAGGGCGGGGCGGCGACCCTGCCAGCCACGGCTGAGGCGAGTGTGCAGATAGGCGGCGTAGACGAGCCAGCAGATGAGAGCCCAGGTTTCCTTCGGATCCCAGCTCCACCAGCTTCCCCAGGCCTCGTTGGCCCAGACCGCGCCACTGACGATGCCGATCGAGAGCAAAAGGAAGCCGACGGTGATCGTGCGATAGCTGAGGCTGTCGAGTTGCTCGCTGAGGGAGAGGCTGGCGCTGGAGAGCTGCACGCCTGCAGGACCGCTTTCGATGGCCAGCTGGGCCTGCCGATAACCACCGCTGCCGATCGAGCTGCTGCGCAGCTCCAGTGTCTGGCCACGGTCTGTGAGCAAGACCGCCACCGACAGGAGCGAGCCCACCAGCAGGGCGGCGTAGCTCACCATGATCACGCTCACGTGCATCACCAGCCAGCTGGAGCGGAGCGCCGGCACCAGCGGCGCAGCCTGCTGGAGCTGCCCAGGCAGGGCGAAGCTGGCGAAGGCCACACACCCCAGCCCCATCGGCGTGGCGGCGGCGGGCACCAACGGTGAGGGGTAGCTGCGCTCCACCAGAAGCTGGGTGAGCGTGCAGGCCCAGGCCAGGAAGCAGAGCGATTCGTAGAGGTTGCTGATCGGAAAGTGGCCGGACTGCCACCAGCGCAGCACCAGCTGCGCCGTCAGGCTGAGGTTGGCTGCTGCCACCAGCAGCCGAACGACCCTGCTGCCCTGGCTGCCACCGCTGACGCTCCAGAAGGCCAGAGGCAGGGCCAGTAGCAGCAGAGCGAAGGCCGCCAGGCCGAGGGCAAGCACGGGATCGCTCACTGGGTCGGTGTTGAGGAAGATGTCGCCACAGTCTGCCGCGCGAGTCGGAAGCTCAGCGACTGGCCTGGCGCAACAGAAACAAGCCGGCAGCAAGACCGATGGTGACCGGCAGCCAGGCCGCAAAGACCGGCAACAGAGTGCCCTTCACCCCCAGGGAACTGAAGATGAACGACATCAGGTAGTAGCCGAAGATCAGCAGCACACTGATGCCGAAGCCCTGGCTGCGGCTGGTGCGGGCATTTGGACGCACACCGAGACTGCTACCGATCAGACCGAAGACCAGGCAGATGGCCGGGAAGGCGAACTTCTCCTGGATTCGCACCCGCAGGCGACGGGCTTCCTTGACATCACCGGCCTCAGCCAGCAGACGCTCAGCACGGATCGACTGGCCAACCGTCATCTCCTCGGCGTTGCTGGGAAGCTTTGCCACATCAAGGGGGGCTGAGGTGAAAGGATAGAAATAGCGATCAAATTCAGCTGATGTAGTGCGGCTGCCAGCCGCTTCAATATTGATCAGTCGCCCGTTACGAAACTCCCACACACTGCGGCTATCGTTCCAAACCGCAGATTTGGCAATCAGCATCTGCTGCTGGCCGGAACGAGAGAAATCAAGCAGGGTCACATCCTGCATGCCATCACGGGTCGACTCCCGGGCATAAAACAGCTGTGCCAGGCCAGTCTCTGTTCGCAGCTGATCGCCAACCTTAACAGAGACAGGCCCAAAACGTGAATACACGACATTCGATCCGTGTTCCGACGACAGGGCTCGCCCCAATGCTGTATCGAGAGTGTTGGACGCAACACGATTCGAGCTGGGCACGATCACGTCATTGAAAAAGAAGGTGAGCGCTGTCATCACAATGGCGACCATCAGAGCCGGCATCACCATGCGGCGTGTGCTGACGCCGATGCTGCGCAGTGCCGTCAGCTCGCTGGAGCCCGAGAGGCGGCTGTAGCCCAGCAGGGTGGCCATCAGCGTGGCCATCGGGAAGCTCAGCACCAGGAAGCTCGGCAACCGCAGACCCAGCACCTGCATGGCCACCAGAGGGGGCAGACCTGCCTCGGCAACCTTGCGCACCAGTTCAAACACGACCCCCACAGAGAGCGACACGACGGTGAAGGCGGCGATGCCGAACAGAAGCGGACCGATCAACTCGGAAGTGAGCCAACGATCCATCAGCGGCAGGCGTTGCCACAGCCGCTGAGGCAGCAGAAGCAGTCGCCGCAGCTGCAGGGGGATCGGGATGGCCGGGCTGGAGGGAGACGTCACAGGCGGAAATCCTCTCCGAGGTAGTGGCGACGCACCAGCGGATCCTGAGCCATCTCCCGGGATGGTCCGCTGGCCAGGATGCTGCCCTCAGTGAGGATGTAAGCCCGGTCTGTGATGGAAAGGGTTTCGCGCACGTTGTGATCGGTGATGAGCACACCCATGCCCCGCTCACGCAGGCCGAGAATCAGCTCACGCAGATCAGCCACAGCCAGAGGATCGACACCGGCAAAAGGTTCGTCGAGCAACAGATAACGCGGGCCAGACTCTCCCACCGCCAGAGCGCGGGCCACCTCACAGCGGCGACGTTCACCGCCGGAGAGCTGAAAGCCAAGCCGATGGGCGAAGCCGCTGAGGTGAAACTCCTGGATCAGCAGGTCTGCCCGCTGCCGGCGCGACCCAGCCGGCATCCCGCTCTCCTGGAGGGCAAGCAGAAGATTGTCGCGCACGCTGAGCGTGCGGAACACGCTGGCCTCCTGGGGCAGGTAGCCGATGCCCAGTCGTGCCCGCTTCGGCATCGGCAGATCCGCCACCGCCTCGCCATCAAGGAGCACTGCCCCCTGATCAGGCTTCAACAGCCCGGTAACGAGGTTGAACGTGGTGGTCTTGCCAGCACCGTTGGGGCCGAGCAGGCCAACCACCTCACCGGGATTGAGATTGAGGCTCACCTCCTTCACCAGCGGGCGGCCGCCGATGGTGAGGGCGACCCGGTCGAGAACCAGACTCATGGCTGTGCTGGCTGTGCTGGCTGGGCTGGCTGTGCGGCAGGAGCGGACGACTCCATGCGCATCTGACTGAACACCTGCTGTCCCTGGGGAGGGATGGCGATCAGACGCTCACTCTCCACCAGGTAGATGACCCGTTCCGCCCGCAGCAGGTTGCCACCTGTCTGAACGATGTCCACGTCGCCACTAAGAACGACGCGCCCCTCCTTGCTGAAGTACTGGGCCTGACGTGCCGTGGCCACAACACGCTGATCGGGATAGACGATGCGCACATTGCCGGTGGCGGTGACCACACCGGTGGCCTGATCGGCCCGCTGCTGATCCGACTCGATCGTCACCAGTCCGGTGTTGAGCCGCGCAGGAGTTGGCGGTGAGGCCGTGGCGGGTGGAGTCGTGGCTGCAGGTGTCGTGGCTGCAGGGTTCGCGCCCTCCGCGGGGGTCACGACGGTCAGCGGAAGGGCCTGGTTGGACACGGCCTGTGGCACGCGGGGCTGGGCTTGCACTGGCACGGGCACTGGCACTGGCGCAAGTGCAGGTTGCGCGCTCACTGCGGCTGAATGCAGCATGAGCAGCAGGCTCAGAGCCTTGCTACTGGAAGCAGGCAGCTTGAAGCCAACCTGACGGGAAGCGGTGCTGCGCTGTTCGGTGCTGCGCTGTGTCGTGCTGCGCTGTGCGGCCAAACCCGCTCCGTGATCCTGGCTGGCGCTCATCGTATCGGTGCGGATCGGTAGAGCCCCAGCAGCCCGACGCCAAAGCCGCAGGACCAACGACTGGGGAGGGAAGAGAAAGACTTCAGCCGGCGCTCGCCGGGTTCAGAAGAGGCTGGGGCAGTTCCTCGAGCGACTCGTTCTGCTGGAGAGCCTGAAGTCGGCAGGCCGCACAGTGACGCAGAGCATCCAGATCGAGGCCGAGATGGCTGGGCCCATAGCTGCGCAGGCGTCCGAGGCCCTCTCCGAGCAAGACCGTGGCGCCGCGACTGTTGCCGCGCTCCAGGTGCAGATGGGCAACCGCGATCTGGAGGATGCCCTGCAGAGCCCGGCGGCTGTAGCCCTGTGTTTCATGCCACAGCTCCTCAAAGCCGTCGTGACAGGCGTACCAGTCGCCTCGGTTGAACAGGGCCACCGAGGCGCTGAAGCGGGGATCCGCCATCAACGCCAGCTCTTCAGGGTCAGCAGCCGCCACGTGAGCGTGCCGGAGAATCAGCGACGGGCAGGCTTCTTGGCAGGAAGCTTGCGCAGGCGGATCGAATCGGGAGTGACCTCAAGCATCTCATCGGGACCGATGTATTCAAGCGCGCGCTCCAGCGTCATCTGGATCGGAGCCTGCAGGGTGTCGAGCACTTCAGCGCCAGCCGAGCGGATGTTGGTCACCTGCTTGGCTTTGCAGACGTTGAGTTCAAGATCGGGCGGACGGTTGTGCTCGCCGACGATCATCCCCTTGTACACCTTGGTACCAGGCGTGATGAAGAACTGGCCCCGGTCTTCCGCACCCTTGAGCGCATAGAAGGTGGCCGTGCCTTCCTCAAAGGCGATCAACACACCATTGCGACGGTTGTCCATGTCGCCCTGCATCGGGCGGTAATCGAGGAAGGAGTGGCTCATGATCCCCTCGCCGCGGGTGGCGCGGATGAACTCGCCGCGGAAGCCGATCAGACCGCGCGACGGCACCACGAACTCCAGCTGAGTGCGGCCGTCGTTGGTGTTCTCCATGTTCTGCATCTCGGCTTTGCGCACGCCGAGCTTCTCGATGCAGGCACCCACCGATTCCTCAGGCACATCCAGCACCAGGGTTTCGAACGGCTCGGAGGGGGTGCCGTCGATGGTGCGGAAGATCACCTGCGGCTGGCTCACCTGGAACTCGTAGCCCTCGCGGCGCATCGTCTCGATGAGAATGCCCAGGTGCAGTTCACCACGGCCGCTGACAGCCCAGCGATCCGGTGAGTCGGTGTCCTCGACCCGAAGCGCCACATTGGTGAGCAATTCCTTGTTGAGGCGATCGCGCACCTGGCGGCTGGTGACGAACTTGCCCTCCTTGCCGGCGAAGGGCGAGTCGTTGATGACAAAGGTCATCTGCAGGGTGGGTTCATCCACCTTGATCAGCGGTAGCGCCGCCGGATTGTCGGGGCAGGCGATCGTCTCGCCGATGTTGACTTCGTCGAAACCGGCCACGGCCACGAGATCACCTGCACGGGCTTCCTCAACCTCAACCCGCTGCAGGCCCTGGAAGCCCAGCAGCTTGCTGATGCGGCCGCGCTTGACGCTGCCGTCATCGCGCAGCAGAGCCACAGGCTGGTTGGCGCGGATCGTACCGTTGTGGATGCGGCCGATCATGATCCTGCCGAGGAAATCGCTGTAATCGAGGGTGGTCACCTGCAGCTGCAGGGGCTTCTCGGGATCACCCACCGGCGGTGGAACATGGCGCAGGATGGCATCGAACAGCGGCTTCATGTTTTCGCTGTCGGTCTTCATATCCGGCTTGGCGTAGCCACCCATACCACTGCCGAACAGGTAGGGGAAATCGCACTGGTCGTCGTCGGCGCCCAGCTCAAGGAACAGATCGAGAACTTTGTCGACAGCCTGCTCGGGGTCCACGCGGGCCCGGTCAATCTTGTTGACGAACACGATCGGGCGCAGACCTTTCTCGAGGGCCTTCTTGAGCACAAACCGCGTTTGCGGCATCGGACCCTCGTTGGCGTCGACGATCAGCAGACAGCCGTCCACCATGCCCAGCACCCGCTCCACCTCGCCGCCGAAGTCGGCGTGGCCAGGCGTATCGACGATGTTGATGCGGATCCCCTCGTAATCCACCGCGGTGTTTTTGGAGAGGATGGTGATACCGCGCTCGCGCTCCAGATCGTTGGAGTCCAGCACGCAGGTGGGAATCGCCTCGTTATCGCGGAAAATGCCAGATTGCGCGAGGAGGGCATCCACCAGTGTGGTTTTGCCGTGGTCAACGTGGGCAATGATCGCGATGTTGCGGATCGGTGTGCCCGGATGCGCGGCGCTCATGAAGAAGGAGTTCTGTGGTTCTCGTCGGTGCACGCCGCAGCGGGTGGGCTGATGGCCGCAACGCACAGCTCTGGGCTGACGTTGGCGTGGGAGCAGTGGCTGACTTCCCTGGGCCGGAATCCTTGGTGGGATTCGGGCGATCTGTCCTGCGTCGCCGGGTGAGGCGTTGATGGATCGGTCAGGGCAGACCGATGGTCCCTACGGTGCGTTTGGCGATGCTATCTCAGACCGGTCTCATCCTCAGCGCCGCTCGGCCAGGGTGCCGCGGGTCACACCCAGGCGGCTGTCGAGCTGCTCCTGCTGCCAGACCTGCCGGCCGCTGATCTCGCCAGCCAGCGCTCGGCGATAAAGCTCCAGCCGCCGGAGAGCATCGGCGGCAGTTTCCTGCAGCAGCTCGATGCGAAAATGACGCACGCCAGCCCGCAGAAACATCGGGATCGCCTCAGCAGCCGTCTGGGCCGTGCCGTTGAACAGCGTGTTGCGACAGCCCAGATCGGCCCGCAAGGGGTGCTCGGCGCCGCTGCGGTCGCGCAGCAGCACCGTGTGCTGCTCACAGGGGCGACCGCAATCGGTGTGGTCATGCCCCTCGGAGAGGAACGCGCAGAACAGGCAATGCTCCATATGGAACAGGGGCATGTGCTGGTGCAGGGTGAGCTCCACCGAGGCGGGCGGACAACCGGCCACCAGGGCCAGCAGCTGCTCCAGGGCCAGGTCGTAGCTGGCGGTGATGCGCTCCAGCCCCCAACGCTCCAGGAACCAGCGGGCCGCGAGCGGGTTGGCCACGTTCAGGGAGAAATCACCCAGGCAGGCGGCCAGAGGCGTGAGCTGCTCCAGCTGATCAGCATTGCGGACCAGGTAGCCATCGGGCTCGGCCCTGACCAAGGGCTCCAGGCTCCAGGCCTCATCGGGGCGGACGATGCGTTGACCCGCCAACCAGATGCCGCCGGGCCACTGACCTCGGCCCAGGGCTACGGCCTGGCGCAACTGAGCCGGATGCTCGAGATCGGCAATCACCCGATGCAGGGCATGCCCTCGCAGAGCCTCCAACTGCTCGAGACTGCGAACCAGCACGGTGAGCTGCGCCTGATCTGGCACGCGGGTGGATGCCGCAACCGTGCCTGCCGGTGACGACAATTGGAGCAGCATCAGTGGTTGGGCTGCGGCGGTGTCAACGCTGCTAACCCCTGTTGGTGAAACCGTTTGAGCGTGTGTGAGCAGCTCCACGAGATCCCGGCGCAGCTGGTTGAGCTGGGCTGGCGGCAGGAACAGTTCGCCCTCCAGATCGAGATCGAGGCTGCCGAGCTGCCAGGGGGTGCCGCCGAGGCGGCCGAGCTGCTGGGCGAGGCGCTCCTGATCAAGGCCAGCACCGCGCGCAGGCTGGAGTGGGTCGCGGGAGCTGACGCACCAGGGACCACCGCTGAGCCCGGGCGCCGACTCCAGCTCCAAACGCAACGGTTGACCGGCCCTGCCGCAGACACGCAGTGTGAGCGGTTGGCGACGCTCAGGTGTGTCGCCGGAAGCCAGGCGCTGCAGGCGTTTCTCGAGCTGAGGATCACTGGTGAGCCAGCAGGGGCTGCCGGGGCGTAGACCGCGCAGATCGATGCGACCAGGACCGAGCTGGAGCAGGAGCCGGCCGCCGGGCCTCGCATCCACGCGCATCAAGCGACCTCCCACCTCACGCGGCGGTAGCAACGGATCCGGGCTCGGCACCTCCAGAACAACCCCATCGCCGGGTTTGAGGGCTTCCGCCGTCTGCAGCAGCAGCCGATCACCCGCCTCGATCCGCTCGAGACGACCGAGCCAGGGGCCGCGCTTCTTGCTCCAGCGTCCCTGCACCAGGCGTCGATGGTTGATGCCTTCAAGCCAGCCGGTGTGGAGGCCGCGCGAGAAGCTCAGTTCAAGCTGGCGGCGCAGGGCTGCATCATCTGCAGAACCGCCAATCGCTTCAGGCCTGAAGCGATCGAGCCCCTGGCGATAGGCCTCGGTGACCGCCGCCACGTAGGTGGCCTCCTTGAGGCGCCCCTCGATCTTGAGGCTGGCCACGCCGGCCTGCACCAGCTGGGGCAGCAGCGGCCAGGCCGCCAGATCCTGGGGCGAAAGCAGATAGCGCTGCTCGCCCAGATCAAGCTCCTGGCCGTCGACAATCAGCTGATAGGGCAAGCGGCAGGCCTGAGCACACTCCCCCCGGTTGGCGCTGCGCTGACCTAGGGCTTCGCTGGTGAGGCACTGGCCGGAATAGGCCACGCACAGAGCCCCATGCACGAACACCTCCAGAGGCATGGCCAGACCGCGGCGCTGCAACTGGGCCTGCAGGCGCTCCAGATCGCGGAGGCTGAGCTCCCTGGCCAGCACCACTCGCTCACAGCCGAGCTCCGCCGCCATCGCCACCCCGGCGCCACTGGTGATCGACATCTGGGTGGAGGCGTGCAAGGCCAAGCCCGGCGTTATCTCGGCGGCGAGCAGGGCCAGACCGACGTCCTGCACGATCAGGGCATCCACGCCGGCAGCAGCAGCCTGCAACAGGAGCTCAGAGGCCTGCTGGAGCTCATCAGCGAACACGAGAACGTTCAGGGTCAGGAACCCCTTGACGCCTCGGGCGTGCAGCCAGGCCATCACCTCGGGCAAGTCCTGGCGGCGGAAGTTCTCCGCCCGCAAGCGTGCGTTGAAGCTCTCGACCCCGAAATACACGGCATCAGCGCCGTTGGCCACCGCGGCGCGTAGCGACTGCCAGCAGCCGGCCGGGGCCAGGAGCTCCGGAAGGTTTGCTGCCTGCATCAGCGATCCAGCCGCTGCGCGGCTTCAAAAGTGCGCAGCGCTTCGGCCGATCCCTCGAAACGCCAGTGCCAGGGTTCGTAATTCACACCCTGACGGTTGCCTTGCGGGAATGAAAGACGGAAGTGAAAGCGGTTGGCGTTCGCCCTGAGCCAGTTGAAGGCCGGAGTGGACTCGAACGAAGGCGACAAATTCGCGTCCGGCCGGCGTCCGTCGCCGAGATCAACCGCAAAGCCGGTGCTGTGTTCAGAGAATCCCGGGGGGGCACTGACGCGGGCTCGCTGCAGAGCGCTCTGATTGCGCTCGGACTTCACGTCAAAGAAAATGTGCTTCTGCAGTGCGATCGAGCGAAAGGCGCTGAGCACACGGATGTCCACACCATCGGCGGCAGCGGCGGCCTGAAGCTGCTGCAGGCCGGCGGCCGCATCGCGCTGCAACTCCACACCCGGAGCGATGGCAACCAACTGGTCGGCGGGAACCTCCGGATAGGGAAAGTGGCCCAGCAGGCGGCCATCCAGGCTCACCCGTGCCGGCAGACCGGCAACCGGCGGTGGCGCCAACAGGCGGCGTAGAGGCTGCGGGAACACCACGGCGAGTGCTGCCGCACCAACCAAGACCGCGCCGGCTCCGATAGCGGCCGTCCGCCAGCTGCGGCGGGGACGCAGGGCCGGCGACAGGGTCCTCTGCGCCAGAGGAATGTCCTCCCGCACGGCGGTGCGACCGGCGCTGGGCAAGCGAGAACTCCGTGCTACTGGCTTAGGACGATGGTAAGGGGGTGGGCCACAGACGCCAGCAGCAGCCTGCTCAGCGGTGTTAGCTTCAAGCCGAGCATCCTTCTGGCGGAGCGGGTTTCAAGATGTTGCGAGTCGCAGTGGTGGGTGGCGGCCCGAGCGGATCCTGTGCTGCCGAAGTGCTGGCCAAGGCCGGCATCGAGACCTGGATCTTCGAGCGCAAGCTGGACAACGCCAAGCCCTGCGGTGGCGCCATTCCGCTGTGCATGGTGGCCGAGTTCGACCTGCCCGAGTCGATCATCGACCGCAAGGTCCGCAACATGAAGATGATCTCCCCCTCCAATCGCGAGGTGGACATCAATCTCGAGAACGAGAACGAGTACATCGGCATGTGCCGGCGCGAGGTGATGGATGCCTATCTGCGCAATCGTTCGGCAGAGCTGGGTGCCCAGCTGGTGAACGGCCTGGTGACCAAGATCGACACCGGCAGCAATCGCCAGGGTCCCTATACCCTCACCTATTCCGACTACAGCGGTGGTGAGGCCACCGGTGAGACTAAGACCCTTGAGGTGGATCTGATCATTGGTGCCGATGGCGCCAACAGCCGTGTCGCCAAGGCCATGGACGCCGGCGACTACAACGTCGCCATCGCCTTCCAGGAGCGCATCAAGCTCCCACCGGAGGAGATGAAGTACTACGAAAGCCTCGCCGAGATGTACGTCGGCACCGATGTATCGCCTGACTTCTACGCCTGGGTCTTTCCCAAGTACGACCATGTGGCGGTCGGCACCGGCACCATGCAGGAGAATCAGGGTCTGATCAAGAGCCTGCAGGAAGGTATCCGCGAGCGCGCCAAGAAGCGCTTGGTGAATGGTGAGGTGATCAAGGTGGAAGCCCACCCGATTCCCGAGCACCCCCGCCCGCGCCGGGTCGTGGGCCGCATGGCCCTGGTGGGTGATGCCGCTGGCTATGTGACCAAGAGTTCCGGTGAAGGCATCTATTTCGCGGCCAAGAGCGGCCGCATGTGCGCGGAACAGATTGTCGAGTCCAGCCAGGGCGGCAAGAACGTTCCCAGCGAGGCGGATCTCAAGAAGTACCTGAAGAAGTGGGATCGCCAGTACGGAGCCACCTACAAGGTGCTGGAACTCCTTCAGAACATCTTCTACCGCAACGATGCGGCCCGCGAAGCCTTCGTGGAAATGTGCGACGACAAGGATGTGCAGCGTCTCACCTTCGACAGCTACCTTTACAAGCGGGTGGTGATGATGAACCCCTGGCAGCAGCTCAAGCTGACCCTGCTCACCCTCGGCTCTGTGCTGCGCGGCAATGCGCTGGCACCACAGGGATACAAGCCTGTCTCCAGCGCTGTGCGCGACGACGCTGAGGTGAATGCAATGCTGGCAGTGAGCACCATCAAGGGCGGCATCCGCGTTGGCAGAAAGAAGCCAACGGACGAACGCGAACCCGCCCTGGCAGCGCCCAAGGCCTGAACAATCAGCAGAGCCGCCTGCACTGGTGGCTCTGCTCGTGTTCGACGCCTGGAATCAAGTTCTTTGGATAGAGCTTCAGGAAGCAGCCGGGGTAGCTTGAACTTCGGGGATTGAAACCAGTTTGTTGCGATCACTGTCCCAGAGAATCAGTCGGAAGCAATCCGGGATATCCCGTAAGCGCAAGTAGGTGCAATGGGTTAATAGATGGCGATTGGCTTGATGGCAAGCGCGCAGGCGATAATTGGGAATGCGTTCGCAGAGGTGATGGATGCTGTGGAAGGCGATATCTGCAGAAAACCAGTGCAGGATCGATGGCAGTAGCAGATTGCTGCTGCCTTCCAGTGCTCCCCTGAAATAGCTCCAGCCATCCATGCCGTGGGCATAAGAGCCTGGAAAGTTGTGCTGCACAAAGAAGATGCAGATAAAGATCGCCGCTGACAGGGTCATCACCGTTGCATAGCAGCACCAGAACAGCCCGTGACCCATCCACTGGCCCATCAACCACCAACTACTCAGTACGACCACGGTGTTGGCAAGCAGATCGGCGAATTCCCCGCGGGTATACCAGTGGCTCGAACGGAACTCGAGCGTGTGGCGTGGCAGCTGGACAACGGCGGCAAGGCCCTCGTGACGCACGTGGGCCGCCATGGCACGGATCCACTCCCAGCTACCGAGCAGAAGCTGCAGCCGGGGCCGCAGAATCAGATAGAAGAAGCCCCCGGGAAACAGCATCAGCGGATGCCGGGAAACGCCATACAGAACCTGCTGGCGAGGGCTGAGCCGTGTGAACTGATCCACGCGCAGCAGGGCTGAAGGGCCGCGGTAGAGGGCCCAGTTGCCGTTGTGCTTGTGGTGGAAGGCGTGCCCGCGTGACCAGGGGTACTGAGGGATCGCATTGAGACCACCCAGCAGGAAGCCGGCCATCCGGTTCAGACGCGGGTTGCTGAACAGCGATCCATGGCCGCAATCGTGCATCAACGAGAAACTGCGGGCCGAAAACAGCACCAGCAAGGCCAAAACCGGCGGAACAAACCAACCACCGACCGACGGCTGCTGCATCAGCCAAGGCAACGACAGCCACAGCAGAGCTGCGGGCACCAAGGTGGAGGTGAGCTGCCAGCCGGCCCGCAGATTGTCCGCAGCGCGGAAGGGCGCCAGGCTGAAATCGCTGCGGCGCAGTGGTTGGGACGATGCCTCTCGCGCATGGGACGCTGCGGTGGCGGCGGTGGAAGTGGTGAAGGTCAGGCGGTTGCCCTGGCAATCAGGTGCAATGCATCACCTGCTCAACTCACACCCTAGGCAGAGCGGGTGGGCGATCAGCCGGAGATGCGGCTGAAATCCGCCAGCACGCCCGCCTGGTTGCGCAACACGCTGAGCAGATTGAGGCGATTCGCACGTACGGCCGGCTCATCGGCCATCACCATCACACTCTGATCACCATCAAAAAAGGCGGCCAGTGCCTCAGACCCTGCGCTGAGGCCCTCCGCGAGCCGGGCGTAGCGGTCGGACCCCAATGCCGTGGCGATGGGTTCAAGACGGTTCAGCACCTCGAGCATGCCGGCCTCACTGCGCGTCTCAAACAGGGACGGATCGACCACTCCGGCGGCACTGAGCACGTCCGTGGCGAGTGAACCCTTCTCCGCAAGGCGGGCGGCGCGGGTCACCACCGCCTGAACCGCCGCCAGGCCGCCGCTGCTGCGCAACGACACCAGCAGATCGGCCCGCTGACGTGCATCGGCAGGATCGCGGATCACCCGCTCGAGGGGCACCGTGTCGCCGGCAACGGCCTGAAGCAGATCGGGATCGACTCCCTCCTCCTCGAGCAGGCTCAGCAACCGCTGCCGCAGGAATTCGCCAAGGTCTCCGCTCAGGGCAGCGGCATCCACCGCGCAATGGGGCAGCAGCTCAGCCCAGTGGGCAGTGGATCGTTCCAGCAGCCGCTGCAAGTCGAGACTCCAACCCCGCTCCCAGAGGATCTGCAGCAGGCCGTTGCCAGCACGGCGCAGGGCATAGGGATCTGAGGAGCCAGTGGGGCGCTCACCCTTGGCATAAATACTGAGCAGCAGCTCCAGACGTTCCGCCAGGGCCACCACAGCACCGGCATCGCTGGAGGGCAGGGCATCACCAGCGCCGCGGGGCAGATAGTGCTCCAGAACCGCCAGGGCAACAGGGCGCGGCTCACCTTCAGCCAGGGCGTACTTCGCGCCCATCACACCCTGCAGCTCTGGGAATTCACCCACCATCTGGCTCACCAGATCGTGCTTGCACAGGTGAGCAGCCCGTCGGGCATGGTCGCCGGTCTCCACTGGCAGAGCCAGCTGCTCGAGCAGCACATCGGTGCACCACTCCAGGCGCTCGACGCGATCCAGGAGAGAACCGAGCCCTTCGGCGAAGGTGACGCGGGCGAGCTGATCACGGCGGTCGATGCTCGGCACACCGCGATCCGCCTGAACAAAGAACTCGGCATCCGCCAGGCGGGCTTTTAGCACCCGCTCGTTGCCGCGGCGCACGGTGTCGACCGAGTCCGCCAGACCGTTGCCGATGCAGAGAAAGCGAGGCAGCAGGTTGGCGCGGGCATCCAGGGCCAGGGGATCACTGGCCGCGTGCCGGCGATACAGAGGCACGTAGCGCTGATGGGCGCGCATCACCGTGCTCAGCACTTCAGCCGGCAGCGCCAGGTAGTTCTCGGCGACGCTGCCCTCAATCAGCAGGGGTGCCTCCACCAGATCGGTGAGCTCCTCGAACAGATCGTCGGGCAGATCGGGCGTGGCCTCCAGGGCAGCCGCCGCCTGCTCGACGCTTTGGCGGATGACGGCGCCCCTGGCGGCGCGATCCACCTGCACTCCCACGGCCGCGAGCGTGTCCGCATAGGCAGAGGCGTTGGGGATGACGACCACCTGATCCTGCAGGCGATGGCCGCGGCTCACGTTGCCGGCCTTCACCGCCGGATCACTGCCGAGCAGCACTACGGGAATCACCTGGGCATCAAGCAGGGCCACCAGCCAGCGAACGGGCCGAGAGAAGCGGCAGTCGCCATCGCCCCAGCGCATGAATCGGCGACCCTGCAGAGCGGCGATCCACTGGGGAACGAACTCAGAGAGCAGATCCTGTGCCGTGCGACCCCGTTCCAGCACGCGGGCGAACACGAACGGTCCCTTGGGGGTCTCGCGTACCTCGAGAGCCTCAGGTTCAATGCCGCAGCGTCTGGCGAATCCCGCGGCTGCGGGAGTCGGGCTGCCCTCCTTGAAGGCCTGGGCGGCGGGAGGGCCCTTGCGATCCTCCTCCAGGTCTTCGGCGGCGGTGGCGAGGCCGTCCACCTGAACCACCAGACGCCGGGGAGTGCTGGTGCAAGCGATCCGCCCATGAGGCAATCGGGCCTCCGTCAGATCACGACGCACGAACTGCTCCAGCTGCGGCAGCGCCAGTCGGGCAAAGTCGGCCGGAAGCTCCTCTGTCCCGATCTCCAGCAGAAAGGTGGACACGCCCACAGGCCTCGGCAGCCAATCACTGTATTGAAAAGGTCACCCGCCAAATGAGCTGCGCCGAAAGCACTGCAGCCGTTTCGCTACGGTCAATCCAGCACCAGGACGAGCGTGTGACCGTGAGGGCAGGGAAAAGCGCGAGCACCGGCAGCGGATCCCCCCCGCAGACGGCCGACGGAGCCTGGGCGAAGCCGTTGTCTCCCTGTATCGCCAACGGTGCCGAACGCAGCAAGTTCGAGCAACTCAAGGCGGACAGCGCCTACCTGCACGATCCCCTCGCCGAGGAGCTGGCCAACGATGCCAACCACTTCACCGACGGTGCTGTTCAGCTGCTGAAGTTCCACGGCAGTTACCAGCAGGACAACCGCGAGAACCGCCAAAAGGGGCAGGACAAGGACTGGCAGATGATGCTGCGCCTGCGCAGCCCGGGCGGACGTGTGCCCGCATCCCTTTACCTGGCCCTGGATGAACTGGCCGACCGACTGGGCAACGGCACCATGCGTGCCACCACCCGCCAGGCCTTCCAGTTGCATGGCGTGCGTAAGCAGCACCTGCGCGAGGTGATCGGCACGATCGTGCGCGGCATGGGCTCCACCCTGGCCGCCTGCGGCGACATCAACCGCAACGTGATGGCACCGGCGGCGCCGTTTGAGAAGGGTGCCTACCCGGCGGCGCGTCAGCTGGCGAACGACATTGCCGATCTGCTAACCCCCCACGCCGCCGAGGGCTCCTATCTCGATCTCTGGGTCGACGGAGATCTGGCCTACCGCATCAAACCGAGCACGCCGGTGAAGAAGGTGCGCCAACGCCAGAGCGAGGGCGGCCTGTTCAGCGGCGACAGCCAGGAGCCCCTGTACGGCTCCACCTACATGCCGCGCAAGTTCAAGTGCGCGGTCACCGTTCCCGGTGACAACTCCGTGGATCTGCTGACCCAGGACATCGGCCTGGTGGCCTTCGCCGATGCCGGCGGAGCCCTCAAGGGCTGCAACGTCTACGTAGGCGGAGGCATGGGCCGCACCCACAACAAGGAGGAGACCTTCGCCCGCACCGCCGATCCGCTCGGCTACGTGGCAGCGGAGCATGTGCTTGATCTGGTTCAGGCGATCGTCGCGCTCCAGCGCGACTACGGCGACCGCCAGACACGCCGCCATGCGCGGATGAAATACCTGATCCACGACCAGGGCATCGCCTGGTTCCGGCAGGAACTCAAGGCGAAGTACTTCCCCCATCCGATCAAAGGGCTGCGGCTGGAGCCGAAGACAAAGCTGGAGGACTACCTCGGCTGGCATCGTCAGGAGGCCGGCAAGTGGTTCGTGGGCCTTCCCCTCCTCTGCGGCCGTATCGCCGGAGAGCTGAAGACGGGTCTGCGACAGCTGGTGCAGACCTACCAGCTAGAGGTGCGTCTCACCCCGAACCAGGACCTGCTGCTCTGCAACATCGGCACCGCCCAGCGCGCCTGCGTGCGCGAGGCCCTGGCAGAGCTGGGCCTCACCGATCCGGATACCCCGCCGCGGCTGCAGCGCCACGCGCTGGCCTGCCCGGCCCTGCCCCTGTGCGGGTTGGCCGTCACCGAAGCCGAGCGCACCCTGCCGGACGTGCTGGAGCGACTCGAAGCCCAGCTGGATCGCCTGGAGATCGAGAAGTCGATCCTCGTGCGCATGACCGGCTGCCCCAATGGCTGCGCTCGTCCCTACATGGCGGAGCTGGGGCTGGTGGGCGACGGCGTCAACCAGTACCAGCTCTGGCTTGGGGGAACGCCGAACCTGAGCCGACTGGCTGAGCCCTATCTCGAGCGCATGCCGCTCGATGACCTGGAGAGCACGATCGAACCGCTGCTGCTGGGCTGGAAGGCGGCCGGTGGTCGCCGCAGCTTCGGCGATTACGTGGCGAAGCTCGGGCACGACCAGGTGAAGGAGCTGCTGGGAGCCGGTTGATGACCCCACTGCCGGCCGCCAGGCTGAGCGCGTTGCTGCTCGTCATCGCGGGCAGCATCCTCGGCCCGTTGTCCGCCAGAGCGGTGGACACCAACCGCATGCCACCACCGCCGGCCTCACCGGTGGAACGCCATGATCCCGACGTGAAAACCTGCACGAGCGAGAACCTGCTGCGGGCCTGGAACCAACAGCTGCAGTCCTACACCGACCAGCCTGCGGCAGTGATTGAACGGCTGAGGCTGGTGCAGCGCGACATGGCGATCGTGACCCTCAATCGCTGCATCCAGCGAGGGCTACTCAGTCGTGGTGATGCCCGGCAACTGGCGATCCAGATGGGGCTGGAGACTGGATCACCAGCGCCGGCCACCCCCGCGGGACAGACCCCGGCAGGATCCACGGCAGAGCCTCAGGCGCCCAGCCAACGGCCGTAGCAGGCCTGGCCCACCTCGCTCCGCCAGGCCCAGAGCTGATCGCCCCAGCTGAAGTGCCACCACTCGTTGGGGTGCCGGATGAAGCCGGCATCGGCCATCACCTCGGCCAGCAGGGCGCGATGGCGATGCCAGCTGAGCGCCTCGTCCCGCCGGGCATCACCATCCGGCAGGCTCTCGGCCAGCCGCAGGAAGTGATCAGGCTCGGAGACGGCACCGATGGCATCGATCGGCGAGCCCATGGCCACCGCATGGCCGTGGCCATCGACCAGGGTGAGATCAACGGCAGCCCCGGTGCTGTGGGGTGGTGGCGTGGCGGGATCCGCACTGGGTGGTGCCCAGAAGCGCCCGACCTCGGCAACCACCGCGTCGCGCTCTGGGGTGTGCTGCTCAGGATCGATACCGCGGCTGGTGCACTCCTCCGCAATGGCGTGCTGCACCATGAAGCGCTGAACCTCCAGCGGACGCCAGGCGTCGAAGATCGCCAGCCGCCAGCCGGGACTGCTGGCCTCCAGATGGCTCTGAGCCTGTAGCAGCCGTGTGATCACAGCGCCGCGCAATCGGAACGGCGAGCCACAGGAGCCGTAGGGAGCTCCGACGGCGACATAGGGGTGTGGTTCCAGGCACAACAGCTCCGCCGGCAGGGGAAGCAACGGATCGCCGTTCTCGAAGATCGGGATGGAGCTCCAGCTGCGCAAGGCCATGGAATCAGACGACGGGCGGCGAGGGGTCAGTTCAGGCGAGCGCCCTGGGCCAGTCGATGGCGCTGTTTGGTGAGCACGGCGGCCAGGGCGGTATGTCGCTGCAACTCCGGATCCTGCTCGAGAATCTCGCGAGCGACGCGGCGCGCCTGCTCCAGCACCTCACCGTCCTCGCTGAGACTGGCCAGGGCGAGATCGGGCAGGCCGCTCTGGCGGGTCCCCAGGACCTGACCGGGCCCCCTCAGGCGCAGATCCATCTCGGCGATCTCGAAGCCGTCGGTGGAATGCACCAACACCTCCAGGCGCTGACGGGCCAGGGCATTACGGCTGTCGTTGACCAGGAGGCAGTGGGAGGCGGCAGCACCACGGCCGACACGGCCACGCAGCTGATGCAGCTGCGCCAGGCCAAAGCGATCGGCATGCTCGATCACCATCACGCTGGCCTCGGGCACATCCACCCCCACCTCCACCACCGTAGTGCTGACCAGCACCTGGCAGGCACCAGTGGCAAAGGCGTTGATGGCGGCCTGCTTGTCGGCACTGGCCATGCGGCCGTGCAGCAGGCCCACCACCAGCTGAGGGAACACCTCCTGGCTCAGCTGGTGGTGCACATCCACCGCTGAGCGCAGATCGAGCTTGTCGCTCTCCTCCACCAGCGGCAGCACCACGTAGGCCCGTTGGCCGAGGCCGACCTGCTCACGGATCAGCTCGTAGGCCTGCTCCCGATCACCCGCCCCCACCAGCTGGGTGCGGATGGGGGTGCGGCCCGGCGGCAATTCATCGATCTGACTCACCTCCAGGTCGCCGTGCAGTGAGAGCGCCAGCGTGCGCGGGATGGGCGTGGCCGTCATCGTCAGCAGATGGGGCTGCAGGCCCTTATCGAGCAGACGGTTGCGCTGGTGCACCCCGAAGCGATGCTGCTCGTCGACCACCACCAGGCCGAGACGGTTGAACTGCACCGGGTCTTCCAACAGGGCATGGGTGCCCACCAGCATCTGCAGATTGCCATTGGCGAGATCCGTGAGCAGCTCGCGCCGGCGCCGCATGGGAGTGGAGCCCGTGAGCAGAGCGCAACTCACATGCAGCTGCGGCAGCCACTCGCAGAGCTTGCGGTAGTGCTGTTCCGCCAGCACCTCCGTGGGAGCCATCAGGGCGCCCTGACAGCCGGCATCAATGGCGGTGAGCAGAGAGGCGATGGCAACAACGGTCTTCCCGCTGCCCACATCCCCCTGCACCAGCCGGGCCATGGGCTGATCGCGGACCAGGTCATCGTTGATCTCCGCCAGCACCCGACGCTGGGCTGCCGTGAGCCGGAACGGCAGCAGGGCAAGGAAGGCGCTGACGCGGCTGCTGCTGGCGCCACCGTGGAGCGGTGGAGCGGGGCGGTTGGTGAGCTCGCGTCGTCGCTGCAACAGACCCAGCTGCAGCAACAGAAACTCATCGAACACGAGCCGGCGACGGGCGAGCGCCAGGCTGTCCCGATCACTGGGCCGATGGATCTGCCAGAGGGCTTCCCCCAGAGCCGGCAATCCCTCCCGTTGCAGCAGTGCTGCCGGCAAATGATCGCACCAGCCGCGGGCCGCCTCCAGCAAGGGCCTGAGCAGGCTGCGCAGGCGATCGGCGCTCAGGCCCTCCGTGAGGCCGTAGACCGGCAGCAGGCGACCGATCTGCTCGCTCTGGATCTGGGCACTGGGACTGCTCAGCACCTCCATCAGAGGGTCCTGGAACACCGGGCCGTAGGGGGTCTGCTTGACCAGCCCACTCACCGCCACCGTGGCCCCGGCTGGGTACTGCCGCTGCTGGGCCTTCAGCCAGCCGGGGGAGCTGAACCGTTTGCCGGCGAAGAACTTCGACACCCGCAGCCTGCCGGTGACATCCGAGAGCTGCAGCTCAAGAATCGAGAGGTTCGGATTGCGCGGGCTCGTGAAGCTGTGGCTGCGGCGCACCGTTGCCACGATCGTGGCCGTGGTGCCGGGCTTCAGGGCACCGATGCGCACCAGATTGGCGTAGTCGAGATAGTCACGCGGGTAGTGGCGGACAAGGTCCTCCGCCAGCCACAAATCCAGAGCCGCGAGACGCATGGCAGCCTTGGGCCCGATGCCACGCACCTCCCCCAGGGGGGTGTCGGGACGGATGGACTGAGGGGGCGACTGCGTGCTCCCGGCACCAGAAGGGGCCGCTGCATCGGGCAGCAGGCGAAGCCGGGGCGGTGCAACCGGTGAGGCTGGTCGGTGCGCGCACTGCAGCTGATGCAGGGTCTGGCGGCTGCGGCGGATCAGGCTCTGACGCCGGGCCAGGCTGAGATCGGCATAGCTGACATAGGCCTGGCTCAGTTCCGCCAGCGCCTGCTGCTGCTGAACCGGCAGTTGGAAAGGGGGAGAGGACAGCTCGCGGGCGAGGAAAGCGCTGAAGGTCTCGCGGCGACCCATGAGATCAGCGAAGCCGCGATCCGCCTCAAGCTGCAGGGCCTGCTGCAGCGGACGCAGCCATCCCTCCAGCCCTAGCTGGGTGGCAGCGGCCGGCTCTGGAGCTGGGCACTGTCCTGAAACCACTGCTGCTCTGCCTCCAGGGCCGTGACCCGGCGCTGCCAGATGCGGTAGCGCTTGGCCATTGTGCGCAATGCACGCCGCCGCTGCTCGAGGCGCTGGCGGCAGGTGCGCAGACGCGGCTGATCGAACTCGAGATCACCCGGGCGCAGCAAGAGGGCAAGAACCTCGGTGGGGCCTCCGTGGCCACTCGGCAGCGGCAACGGCAGGCGCAGCAGATTGACCGGGGCCGGCAGGGCCTCAACCTGACCCTCCAGCACCGCATCCAGCAGGTTGAGCGGTAACAGTCCCTGGGCGAGGCCCAGCCGCATCATCTCGACGTTCAGGGCGTGGGAGAGATTGCGCAGCCGTCGGCTGAGAGCACGGTCGAAGTGTCGCCACCAGCTGACCTGACGCAGTGGATCACGGGGCAGACCACTACCGGTGAGATCCGGATCGAGAGGCGAGTCCGGCTCGAGCGCTGCGGGCATGGCGAGGTTGATGCGGCCGTCTGCGGGCTCTGCTGCGGCAGCGCCAGGGGCGACCTGGTCCTGGGGCAGCAGTCCCTCGTGGCCAAGCTCTTCCGCTGCCATCTGGAACAACGACTGCAGCATCTTCAGCTCGCTGCGCCCGGGCGGGACGTCGTCATCCTCATCAGCGGACTCCTCAGCGCGCTCCCCGGCCTCGGATGGCTCCAAGGCCGGAGGCTCAAACAGCTCAGGCGGTTCGGCTGCACCGGGCAGGCCTGCGATGCCACGGTCAAACAGATCCGCACTCAGGGGCAGATCAAGTCCGAGGTGAATCGAACCTGGCGCATCCGGGTTCTGGGATGGTGGCCGTCGTGTGGCTGACGGTGGGGATGGAGCGGCGGCCGCCTGCGGATCCGGATCAACGTCGTCGACCTGTGCTTCCGCACCCTCCAGGAAGGCATCGAGCAGGCGCTGGCGGCGCATGCTGCGATGGCGATGATCACGGCGCTGCTGCTGAGCCGCCAGCCCCATCAACTGTTCAACCGTGAGCAGGGCATTGCAGCGCTGCACCAGGGTGGCGAGACGCTGCTGAAAGAGGAGGCGCCGTTCTTCAGGCAACTGGCCATAGCGCTCAGGAACGACCTGCGTCGCCAGATGAAAACAGGCCTGCTGCACAGAGGGCAGCAGGCCTTCGCGCAGCACCTGGAGGTAAAGGGCGAGGTCGCGATAGAGGCCGGGTGCCAGCTCGTCCTGCTGCTGAAGCAGCAACTGAAGCTGGCGCTGCGCCTCTTCAAGGGGCTGGGCGTTGGGATGCAAGGGGGAACCCCGCAGACAACCGGGATCAGGCGGCCTGCATAGCGGCAACTTCGGCGGCGAAGTCCAGCTTGTCGACCTCGATGCCTTCGCCAAGGTTGAAGCGCACGAAACGGCGCACCTGGATGTTCTCGCCAACCTTGCCGGCAACCTGCTTCACCATCTCCTCCACGGTCACGCCGCTGTCCTTGATGTAAGCCTGATCCATGAGCGCCATCTCCTTGAGACGCTTGCCGATGCGGCCGGCGACGATCTTCTCCTTCATCTCTTCCTTCTTGCCGGCTAGGTCATCGCGCCCCATCTCGATCTGCTTCTCGCGCTCCGCCACGTCGGCGGGGATGTCGTCCACCTTGACGTAGTCGACGCTGGGGCAGGCGGCGATCTGCATGGCCACGTTGCGGATCAGCTCCTGGAAGATCTCACCGCGGGCCACGAAGTCGGTTTCGCAGTTGACCTCCACCAGCACACCCACGCGGGCACCGGTGTGGATGTAGCTGCCGATGGCACCTTCAGCCGCGGTGCGGCCGGACTTCTTCTCGGCGGAGGCGATGCCCTTCTGACGCAGCCACTCGACGGCCTTGTCCTTGTCGCCCTTGGTCTCGGACAGGGCCTTCTTGCAATCCATCATGCCTGCGCCGGTCATGTCGCGCAGTTCCTTGACGAGCTTGGCGGAGATCTCAGCCATGGGGAGAAGGGGGGGTGGAGGAGGTGTGAAAGGGAGGGGAAGCCGGGCTCAAACGCGCAGGAGCTCCCCCTCAGGGAAGCTCCAACGGTCCGGGGGTTGGGGTATTCGGGCTGACGCAGGAGCGTCGCCGCGACGGGAGGGACTCAGCCCTCTTCGTCGTCGTAGCCGCCGCGCTGATCCTGGGCGCCATGGCGGCCCTCATTGATCGCATCGGCGAGGCGACCGAGCACCAGCTGCACCGAACGAACAGCGTCGTCGTTGCAGGGGATGGGTACGTCGCAGAGATCAGGGTCGCAGTTGGTGTCCAGCATCGACACCAGGGGGATGTCGAGCTTGCGGGCCTCGAGCACGGCGTTGGTTTCCCGGCGCTGATCCACCAGCACCACCACGTCGGGCAGGCGACGCATGTTCTTCAGGCCGCCCAGATATTTCTGCAGACGCTCGAGCTCGCGGCGCAGCACAGCCGCTTCCTTCTTCGGACGCATGGCGATGGCGCCGGATGACTCCATACGCTCCAGGTCCTTGAGGCGGTCGATGCGGGCGCGCATCGTGGTCCAGTTGGTGAGCATGCCGCCCAGCCAGCGCTGGTTCACATAGGCGGCACCGCAGCGGGTGGCCTCGATTGCGATGACCTCGGAAGCCTGCTTCTTGGTGCCGACGAAGAGGAAACGCTTGCCACTGCGGGCAGCACTGCGGGTCCACTTGTAGGCGTTGTTCATGCAGACGGCGGTCTGCACGAGGTCAATGATGTGAACCCCGTTGCGCGCGCAATAGATGTAACGCGACATCTTGGGATTCCAGCGGCGCGTTTGGTGCCCGAAGTGGGCACCCGCCTCCATCATTTCGGCGAGGGTGACAACAGCCATGTTGAGTTGTGGGGTTTCGGGTTTGCCTCCACCTGCCAGGGACAGTGCAGTCGGGATGAATCCAAAGCGTTTGCCCGGAGCGAGGTCCGGTGCATCTGCCTGACTGCCGTCACCCGAAACGTGCAGGTGTGCGGTGTGATTGGGACCCTTGCACCTTATCAAACGGCCGGGCCGCGAACCTCCGCAATCGGCTGGCCCACGGCGGATCTGAAGCAGCCCGGAGCTCAGGAGCGGTGTTCAGGCCAGCCCCTCGGCACGGGCCTCGGCGTAGAGAGCGCGCACGCCGATGCGATTGAGCGGCAGACGCAGCAGCTCCATGGCCAGACCGGGCTTGCCCTTGCGGATCAGCCAGGCCAGCAAGGGGCGCAGGCTGCGTTCATTCAGCAGACCGCCGCAAGTGAGCAGCTCCCACAGCAGGCGATGCAGAACGGTGAACTGGATGATGAAGCGCACCCTGCGGGTGGGGTGCTTCCGGAAAAACACCAGGCCCATCTTGGCCCGTTCGCCCTCCACGGCGATCAGCCGTGGCACCTGGTCCAGGCTCAGGGGGGGGTGCCAGTGGTAGCCCACAGCCTCCGGACAACGCACCAGCACCACGCCCATGCGGCGCAGGCGCTCGCCCAGCTCCAGATCCTCCCAGCCATACAGCCGGAAGCGGGTGTCAAACAGACCGCTGCGCTCGAGCACCTGCCGATCGATCGCCACATTGCCGGTGGCGAAATAGGCCCAGGAGATGTCACGCAGCTTGTGGGGCTCGCTGGTGGGATCGTCGAAGTTGGCGGTGTTGATCACCGCGCCGTAGGTGAAGCAGAGGCGATCGCCGCGCTCCTGCCAGCTCTGCTCGAGACGACGGGCGTGGGCCAGCAGAAAGCCATCCGTCACCACCAGATCGCTGTCGATGAAGACGATCACATCGCCGCGGGCCTGGTCGACTCCGCGGTTGCGCCCCTCCGCCGGACCGCCATGGTCCTGCAGCACCAGGCGCACATGCGGAAACGCTTCAGCGTTCTCCTGCAGCCAGCTCACCGTGGCGTCGGTGGAGCCGTCATCCACCAGCACCACCTCATAGGCGTTGATCGGTGCCTCCAGCCGCTGCTGCTCGAGGGCCCGCAGACACTTCTGCAGGATCGGCAGCCGGTTGTAGGTGGGGATGACGACGCTGAAGAACATGGCCCGATCGTGACGGATGGCAGGGCACAAAAAGAGGGACCCCGCAGGATCCCAGCACCCAGGGCAGAAGCGGCCGGCCGTTCACAACAGGAGGCCAACCGGTTCAGCCGCTGGATCAGTCGGCGGCGCCGCCGTTGTTGGCTGTGCCGGTCACGCCGTTGCCGGCACCTTCACCGCGGCCGTCGTTGCGCAGCTTGCGCTTCTTGAACTTGCGGGCGTAGGCGCGGTTGCGCTCCTGCTTTTCCTTCTTGAGGTTGCGGCGCTTGGCCATGGAGGCGATCAGGGATCTTGGAGATCCCTCACCTTACTGAATGATCGCCGGGTGCATCGGGGCGGGTTCCCCCTCCAGCAAGCGGCCGTCCTCCATGCGCACCAGCCGATCGGCGATATCGAGGATGCGCGGATCGTGGGTCACCATCAGCACGGCACAGCCCTGCTCGCGCGCCAGCCGCTGCAGCAGCTCCACAACCTCGCGACCTGTGCGCGAATCCAGGGCGGCGGTGGGTTCATCCGCCAGCAGCAAACGCGGATGGGCGGCCAGGGCACGGGCGATCGCCACCCGCTGCTTCTGGCCACCCGAGAGGTCGTGAGGGAGCTTGTTCAGCTCATCGCCTAGACCCACCGCCCGCAGCCACTCGCGCGCCTGATCGCGGCGGGCCCGGTAGCCGAGCCCCGGCAGCAGATCGGAGCCCATCTGCACGTTCTGCTCCGCCGTCAGGCAGCGCAGCAGGTTGTGCCCCTGAAAGATCATGCCGATCGAGCGGCGCAACCGCTGGCGGGTGCCGCGGGTTGCCCCGTTGAGCTGCTCTCCCAGCACCGCCACCGAACCCAGCTGCACCTGGCGCAGGGCCCCCACCAGCGTGAGCAGCGTGGTCTTGCCACAGCCGGAGGGCCCGGTGAGCAGCACCACCTCGCCGGGGGCCACTTGCAGGTGCACGCCCTGCAGTACTTGGCGGCGGGTGCCGCCGGCGCCGTACCAGTGGCTGAGTCCCTCCAGATCGATGGCACGTAAGGGCATGGTCTGTGGAGGAATGGCGGGGTGAGGCTGGGCGCTGGGTAGTTCGGCGCTGGGTCGCTCCGCGCTGAATCTTGGCTCTGACGAGGAGTGCACCATCAGAAGATCTCTGCCGGATCGGCATCCGCAAGCCGGCGCATGGCCAGGGCCGCGGAGGCCATGCACATGACCAGAATCATCGTGAACACAGTGACGGCCCGGGTCGTGTCCATGGCCACGGGCAGCTGCGTGGCACCGCGAACGAGCGCATAGAGGCCCTGACCGGCGGCATAGGCCGGCAGGTAGCCAAACGCGGCCAGCAACAGGCCTTCACGGGCCACCACACCCAGCAGGCTCGGCAGTTTGTAACCCATCGCCATCAGCGTGGCGTACTCCGGCAGGTGATCGCTCACGTCGGAATAGAGCACCTGATAAACGATCACGCAGCCCACCACGAAGCCCATGGCAGCGCCGAGGCTGAAGATGAAGCCGATCGAGGTGCTGGTGCGCCAGTAGTCCTGTTCGAAGTTGATGAAGCCCTGCTTGGTCAGCACGGTGACATCGTCGGGCAGCAGACGTTTGAGCCGCTCAATCGCAGCCGCGGGGTCCGCCCCCGGCTGCAGACGGATCAGCCCCACCTCAATGCTGCCGGGGGGTGTGTTGGGCAGCAGCTCGAGAAAGGTTTCGCTGCTGGTGAGCAGGTTGCCATCGGCGCCGAAGGAGGTGCCCAGACCCACCAGCCCGGCCACCCGCACACGCTTGCCGGCAATCTCACTCTCCACGGTGCGGCCGGACTTGAACCACTTGGCCACAGGGCCGAACTCGGGTCGGGACTGCTCATCGAACAGCACTCGTCCCTTCTGGGTGAGCAGCCGGGCCTTGGGGGCCAGCGCGGGATCGGTGAACAGCGGATCACCGGGTTCGAAGCCGAGGGCAAGAATCGAACGGGTGCCGCGGGTCTGCGGATTACGCCAGAGCAGCAGGTTCCAGTGCACCGGCGTGATGCCCTCCACCGCAGGATCCGCCATGGCCTGCACCAGGCGACGACGTGGAAAGCCCGCCATGCTCACCGAGCTCGTGGAGCGAGGGCTGATGAGAACAAGATCGGCATCGAACAGCCGATGGATGGTCACGCTGGCATCAAACAGCCCGTCGCGGAAGCCGAGCTGCATGAACATCAGGATCCCGGCGAAGCTGATGCCCGCCAGGGCCACCGCCAGACGCACCGGCTGGCGCGTGAGCAGCAACCAGGCCAGGGGAATGCGTCGCCCCTGCCAGAGGGTCTGCAACCAGCGCCAGGGAGTCACGGGCTGAAGCGGGCGATGATCTTCAGGCCGGCCAGATCGTTCACACGGGCGGCTGCTTCCGGATCAAGAGCCAGACGCACCTCCACCACGCGGGCATCGGCATCACCGGTGGGATCGGTGGAGAGCACCTGGCGCTGGCGAACCTGCGGACTGATGCGCAGCACGCGGGCCTGGAGGCTGCCGTTGAAGCCGCCGTTCTCACTGAGCAGGGTCACCGACTGTCCAACGCGAACCCGGTCGATGTCGCTCTCGTAGACCTCAGCGACAGCTTCCATGCGATCGGTCGCCCCCAGCTCGAGGATGCCGGCATCACCGGGGCGCTCGCCCGGGTAGGCCGTGATGCGCAGCACCGTGCCGTCGATCGGGGCGCGCAGCTCGCTGAGGACAAGATCGATCTGCACCTTGGCCAGCTGGGCGCGTGCCTGGCTGAGCTGGCCGCGCAGGTCGATCAGCCGGATCTCACGATTATCCAGATCGCCGCTGGGGGTGACGCCGCCCTGGGCCAGGCGCCGGTAACGGGCGGTGTCCCGCTCGAGCAGAGCCACCTGCTGGCTGAGGTTGGTGATGCGGGTCTGCAGAAGGCTCTGATCAGCCAGCAGTCCGGGGCGCGTGTCGAAGCTCGCGAGCAGCTGGCCGCGACGAACCCGCTCACCCTCCTGCACGAACAGAGCAGTGAGGCGGGGGCTGCCGCCCATGCTGCTCATCGGCGCCGCCAGCTGGCGCACATCACCGGCTGGCTCCAGCCGACCGAGGGCCGACACGGCTTCGGCTGCTGCGGGCCTGACCGGAGCAGTCGCGCCTGTGGTGGTGGAGGCCGGCGGAGATGCAGGCCGCTGGAGGAAGCGGCCCAGCAGCAGCAGGGCCGCCAACAGGGCGACACCGACCACCACCAGCTGCCGGGGACGGCTGAGCAGACGCTGCAGCATCAGGTCAGGGGCAAGGGGTCGTCGAACAGCAGCTCCTCGATGTAGCGATCCGCCCACTGGGGGTTGAACGCCTTCTCGAGGACCCGCCTGGTCTTGTCGTTTTGCTTCTGCTGCCGGCAATAGGAGAGCTGACCCTGATGACGCAATACAGTATCGGGGTGATCGATCGGCTGCGGCTCCGCCTCGCGGCTGGCGGCCGCAAGAACGGTGAGAAAATCCGTGACTACGGCGATGAACTGTTGCTCTTCGGCCGCATCAGCCGGGCGCACGAACCGCACGTAAGGGGAAAAGATCGTTCCCCAGGCGGGCAGCTCACGCTCCTGGGAAAAGGGGCGCGCCGGCAGGGCCTCCAGCCGCCGCACCACCGCCTCGGGCAGGGAGCCGGTTACGGGGGAGAGGTCAACGATCGCGGCTGAGACCACGCCGCGTCCGGCAACGATGTCGGCCCCGAACACCGGCAGGTCGTAACGGGGGTCGGGGAAGAACACGCAGTGGAGAATCTGCAGCCCTGCCCCCAGCCGCGCCGTCTCCAGATGGAGTTTGCGCAGGCCACGGCTGGAATGCAGCTCGTTGCGGATGAACAGGTCCTCGCCATCGAGGCTGCCGCTGATGGCCTCAAGGTCCGGATCCACCGCCAGGGGAGCCAGCTCGGGCAGGTCTAGCCAGCAGCCACGGATGCGCTCGGCCAATGCGTCCACCAGTGGATGGATGCCAAGGGCAGCTGCGCTCATGGGGAACACCCGGACAACACAGGCCTGATCCTGCCAGCAGAATGCAGGCACGACCCAGCCCCAACCGCTTGCCGCCCTCCTCTGGTCTGCCCCACGCTCTGTCGAGCAGCCCTCTGCCGCAGCCGCAGCGGGAGCGACTCAGGAACGGCGTACCCCTGGTGCAGCTGGATCTGCCTGAGGCTCCCGTGGTGTGCCTCGATTTCTGGTGCCGGGCTGGCAGCGCCAGCGAAACGGCCGCCGAATCCGGCATGGCCCATTTTCTGGAGCACATGGTGTTCAAGGGCAGCAGCCAGCTGCCTGCGGGCGAGTTCGATCGCCGCGTTGAGGCCCTGGGGGGCAGCAGCAACGCCGCCACCGGCTTCGACGACGTGCACTTCCATGTGCTGATCCCACCGGAAGCAGCCGGCGAGGCGCTGGCGCTGCTGCTGGATCTGGTGCTGGAGCCGCGCCTGAACGGCGACGACTTCGCCATGGAACGGCAGGTGGTGCTCGAAGAGCTGGCTCAGAGTGAGGACCAGCCCGAGGAGGTGGCGTTCCAGGAGCTGCTGCGCCGCGCCTGCCCCAACCACGCCTACGGCCTGCCGATCCTCGGGCGCCGCGGATCACTGGAGGCTCACCGCCCCGAGGCGATGGCAGCCTTCCATCATCGCCACTACCGCGCCGACCGCTGCTGTCTGGCGGTGGCCGGTCCGCTGCAGCACCTGGACCTGATCCGACGGCTGGACGATTCGGCCCTAGCGGATCTGGCGACAGCCACCGCAGCCGACACGCTCGCGCCCCTCAGCCTCAGCAGCGGTGACACCACCCTGGAGCTGCCGCGTCTGGAGGCGGCACGGCTGTTGATGGCCTGGCGGTTCCCCGGCGCCGCAGACCAGGACGCAGTGGTGGGGGGAGACCTGCTCACCACCCTGCTGGCGGAGGGACGCCGCAGCCGCCTGGTGGAACGCCTGCGGGAGCAGCTGCGGCTGGTGGAAAGCATCGACCTCGATCTGAACGTGCTCGAAGCCGGCTGCCTGGTGCTGCTGGAAGCCGTGTGTGAACCCGACCAGCTCGAAGCAGTGGAGCAGGAGGTGCGCCAGCTGTTGGCGACGCTGCTCGACACCAGGCCGCAGGAGGCGGAGATGGAACGGGCCCGGCGACTGGTGGGCAATGGCTACCGCTTCAGCCTGGAGGCGCCCGGCTCGGTGGCGGCCATGGTGGGCAACAGCGCCCTCTGGGGCCGTGAGCACTCCCTGGACGCTCCGCTGCAGTGGCTGCAGCACTGGAATGGGGAGCGCCTCAGCCAAGAGCTGATCCCCCTCCTGGCACCCGAACGCGCCTTCACCCTGCGGGCGGTGCCGGCATGAGCCCGGCGCTGGAGCAACGCCAGCTGCCCGGGGGGTGCCCCCTCTGGTTGCTGCACCGTCCGGGGCCGGCCATCCTCTCGGCCAAGCTCTGGCTGCATGGCGGCAGCAGCGCCGATCTCCCCGGCCGCCGGGGTGCGGCCCAGCTCCTGGCCGGTGTGCTGAGCCGCGGCTGCGGCCCCTACAGCGGCGAGGCCCTGGCTGATCTGGTGGAGGGCAGCGGCGCCGGCCTGCGCTGCGAGGCCAGCGAGGACGGCACGCTGATCAGCCTCAAATGCGCCAGTGATGATGCGGCTCTGCTGCTGCCGCTGCTGCTGCAGATGGTGCGCAGCCCCTGGCTGGTGGACGACCAGATCGATCTGGAGCGTCAGCTGACCCTGCAGACCCTGCAGCGCCAACGCGAAGACCCCTTCCAGCTGAGCCACGATCAGCTGCGGCACCAGCTCTATCGCGAGGGGCCGTACGGCCATGACCCGCTTGGGGTGGAAGACGAACTCCCTGAAATCCAGCGCAGCCACCTGCAGGAGCTTGCCGGGGGCCTCGGACAGCAGGGCAGCGTGATGGTGCTGGCCGGTCTGATTCCTGACGGCGTGGAGGAGCTGCTGCTGGCGGGCCACAACGGCAGCCCCTGGGCAACGCGGGCCAGCGACCGGCGTCAGGGCCCCAGGGGAGAGGGGAGCGCGGGGTTGGTCAGCTGCCAGGACGACACCGAGCAGCTGGTGCTGATGCTCGGCTGCACCACGGCGCCGCTGGGCAGCCCCGAGGCCCTGGCCCTGCGCCTGCTGCATTGCCATCTGGGCGTGGGCATGTCCAGCCGCCTGTTCGTGGCACTGCGCGAGGAGAACGGTCTGGCCTACGACGTGGGCGTGCACCATCCGGCTCGGCTCGGCGATGCCCCGTTCGTGTTCCATCTCTCCAGTTCCAGTGAGCGGGCGGGAGATGCCACCGCGGCCCTGCTGGATGAATGGCAGCGTCTGCTGGAGCAGCCGCTCAGCCGAGCCGAGCTCGATCTGGCCCTGGCGAAGTTCCGTGGCCAGGAAGCCCTCGGCCGGCAGACCAGCAGCCAACTGGCCGATCGGCTGGCCCTGGTGCTGGGCCATGGCCTGCCTGCGGACTTCGCCGACCGCAGCCTGGAGCAGGCGGCGCGCCTTGATCCCGACGATCTCCAAGCCGCGGCACGCCGACTGTTGGGGCGGCCGAGCCTGAGCCTGTGTGGTCCTGCCGCTGCGCTGCGCGAGGCCGAGCAGGTGTGGCGTGAGCACCCCCTGAGCGGCCCAACCACAGGCTGATCAGCTGGGCATAACCTCCAGCAGGCGTGCTTCCAGCAGGAAGGTGCCCCGGCGAAAGCGCACGGCGACCTGATCAAGGGCGCGCAGGGCCACCACCTGCCCCAGCTCACCGCAGTCGACCAGATCGGGCGGCCGCAGCATCGGCATCGGATCTGCCGTTTTCAGATAGGGAGGGCTCTGAAGCAGCCTCACCTGATCCCCCACAGTCGGCTGGGCTGTTGCGGGCGGCTTGGCTGTTGCTGGCGGCTCAGGTGTTGCGGGGCTGGATTCCGGGGCCACGGAGGCTTGAGGTTGCATGACGCCCACTCTCCTGCAGGATGGTGCCACTGACTCGCCAGCCGTGCGCGCCCTAGCCAACTGGAGCGGTGCCATCGCCGGGCTGCTTCTGATCCTCACCGGCGGGCTGATTCAGGCGGCCGTGCCAACGATGGGGCCCGGCGGTGTCTCGGTGATCCCACTGCCGATGACCCTGCAGGTGCCGGCCCTGCTGCTGACGGCCCTGGTCTGCGGTCCGCGCTCCGCGATGCTGGCCGGTGTGGCGTATCTGAGCCTGGGGCTGTTCGAACTGCCGGTGTTCCATGCCGGCGGCGGCCTGGCCTATCTGCTCGATCCGGGGTTCGGCTACCTCGCCGGCTTCCTGCCGGCGGCCTGGGTCACCGGGCGCCTGGCGCGCCAGGCAGGGATGGACTACCTGCTCAATCTCACCGGCGCCGCCGTGATGGGACTGGCTGTGCTGCAGCTGTGCGGCCTGGCGAACCTGCTGCTTGGAGGTCTGGTGGGCCGCTGGAATGGCGCCCTCCCCCAGCTGCTGCTGAGCTACAGCATCGGGCCGCTTGTGCCCCAGCTACTGCTCTGCTGCGCCGTGGCGGTACTGGCCCTGCCGCTGCGTCGTCTGCTGCTGGTGGACTCGTGATCCAGCCGGCCTATCGCATTGCTGGCGCGGTGGTGCTGGCGGATCAACTGAGCAAGGCGTGGGCTCTGAACCAGCTCAGTGGCGCTGGGGCCCAGCCGCTGCTGCCCGGGCTGCTGGAGCTCCAGCTGGTGTTCAACACCGGAGCCGCCTTCAGCATGCTCACCGGCAACACCATGCTGCTCGGCCTGGTGAGCGCGGCGGTGGCGGTCGCCCTTGTGGTGTGGATCCAGACCGCAGGTCCCCTGCGCCGCCTGCAGTGGCTGGCCCTGGGCCTGCTGCTGGGCGGTGCGATCGGCAATGGCCTCGATCGCTGGCGGCTTGGTCAGGTGGTGGATTTCCTGGCCCTGGTGCCGATCCGGTTTCCCGTGTTCAACCTCGCCGATGTGGCCATCAATCTGGCGGTGGCCGCCCTTGTGCTCGACTGGCTGCGGCAGCATCGTGTTCGCCCCCGCTGAACCACGGCGCCCCAGCCTGCGCTGGGCTGACGACTCGCTCGGCGAGGGTCAGCGCTGCGACCTTGTGGGCGAGGCCTACCGCCTGGGGCGCAGCGCTGCCGCTGAAATCCCGTTCCGTTCTGCGGCGGTGAGCCAGCAACATGCCCTGCTCGAGCGGCGCGGCCGCCGCTGGCTGCTGCGCGATCTCGGATCCACCAATGGACTCTGGTGGCGCGGCCGCCGCGTGCAGGAGTTGCTGCTGGTGCCCGGAGACCGGGTCTGCCTGGCACCGGGTGGTGACGAGGCCCCCTGGCTGCTGTTCGAGCAAGGGGGAAGTCCTCGCCGGTGGGCACGCTTCGGAGCTGTGCTGCGGGGCAGCAGCGTCCTGCTGGCAGCCGTTGGCGGCCTTGGGCTGGCTGCTCTCGGCCTGGCGCTGCTGCAGGTGCCAATCCGTGGCGATCTGGCGAGCGTGCGCGGCCCCCTGGTGCTCTACGACCGCCAGAACCGACCGATCAGCGCCGCTGAATCGAGCCAGCATCGCGAGAACCGCAACCTCGGGGACTATCCACAGCTGCTGGTTGATGCACTCCTCTCCAGTGAGGACAGCCGCTTCTGGTGGCATCCAGGGGTGGATCCGATCGGCACGGGTCGCGCCCTGGCCGTGAACCTCCTGGGGGGGCGTGTGCTGGAGGGGGGCAGCACGATCACCCAGCAACTTGCCCGCAGCCTCTATCCGGAGCAGGTGGGTGAGGGGGAAACGCTGGCGCGCAAATGGCGGGAGCTGCTGGTGGCCCTGCAGCTGGAGGCTCGCTTCAGCAAGGACGAGCTGCTGCTCAGCTACCTCAACCGCGTTTATCTCGGCGTGGGCTGGGGCTTCGAAGATGCCTCGCGCCATTACTTCGGGCGACCCGCGCGGGAGCTGAAGCTTGAGGAGGCGAGCCTGCTGGTGGGTCTGCTGCCATCTCCCAACGGCTATGACCCCTGCAGCAACCCCCAGGCCGCCCTGGACGCCCGCAACCGCGTTCTGTTCAAGATGGTGGACAGCGGTCGCCTCAGCGCTGACGGAGCCCGGCGGGCTCGCCGGCAGCCCATCGGCCTGGCGACAGCAGCCTGCAGCCGTGGCGGCTGGATGGGCGAACGGCCCGCCCCCTTCTACACCGATCAGGTGCGGCGTGATCTGGAGGTCCTGCTTGGGGCGGACGTGGCAGCGGAGGGGAATTTCCTTGTTTCCACCCACTTCGACCCGCTGCTGCAGCGAGTGGTGGAGCGCCGCCTGCAGCGCTTGCTGGACAGCGCCGGACCGAGCGTTAGCGAGGGCGCCGTGGTGGTGCTCGACAACCGCAACGGCGGCATCCTGGCCATCGCCGGCGGTCGTGATTACAACCGCAGCCAGTACAACCGGGCGAGCATGGCCCTGCGCCAGCCCGGCAGCACCTTCAAGCTGTTCACCTACCTGGAGGCCCTCGAGCGGGGGCTGCGTCCGGGTGATCGGGTCAGCTGTTCCCCGCTCGACTGGGGTGGGCAGGCCTATCGCAGCGGTTGCGGCGGCAACCTCAGCCTGCGCAGCGCCTTCGCCAGCTCCAGCAACACCGCAGCCCTTCGCCTGGCACGGAGATTCGGCCTCGAGCAGGTGGCGGCCCGGGCCAGGGATCTGGGCGTCACGACGCCGCTGGATCCCGTTCCCGGCCTTGTGCTCGGCCAGGCGGAGGTGCGACTGCTGGAGCTCACTGCCGCCTATGCAGCCGTGGCGAACGGCGGTGTCTGGCATGCACCCACCACGATCCGCCAACTCACCGACGGGGAGGCCCGGGGAGGCGGCAGCCGCAGCACACGTCCGTTGAGCCCGGGGCGACGGGTGATCCGCGAGGACACGGCCCGGCAGATGCAGGAGCTGCTGAGGGCCGTGGTGCATGGCGGCACCGGCAGCGCCGCCAGCCTCGGCGGCGACGAGGGCGGCAAGACCGGAACCACCAACGACGGCCGCGATCTGCTGTTCGTGGGCTACGAGCCGCAGCGGCAGTGGACGGTTGGCATCTGGCTCGGCAACGACGACAACAGAGCCACCGGCTCGAGCAGTTCCTTGGCGGCCGGTCTCTGGAGCGACATCATCCGCTCAGCCGGCCAGGGCAGCCTTCCCCGCCGCTCCCGCCTGTGAAGCCACCCGCACGGCCCTGGATCTGGATCGGCGCCGCCCTGCTGGCCGTGGTGGCGCTGACCGCGGTTCTGCAGGCGGTGAACAACCTGATCTGGCAGCTGAGCTACCTCCTGCCCGGCTGGCTGGTGGGTCCGGTCGTGCTGCTGCTGTTCGGTGGCGGTGCCCTGCTGCTGGCACGGCTGGCCTGGCCATGGCTGATCGACTGGCGCCGCAACCAGCGCCCGAGCAGCGGCGATCGCGCCGCAGCGTTGCCGCCCCCGGGCAACCGCCAAGAGGCAGCACAGCAGAACCTGGAGGCGATCGACGCCGTCCTGAGCCGCATCCGTGACGACGTTCAGCGCCAGGCGCTGGAGCAGGAGCGGCGACGGGTGAGCGAAGAGCTCGAGCGCGGCGATCTGGTGCTCGTGGTGTTCGGAGCTGGCTCCACCGGCAAGACCTCCCTGATCCGCGCCCTGCTCCAGGACGTGGTGGGGGAGGTGGGGGCCGCGATGGGCTCCACCGAAGCCTGCACCAGCTATCGCCTGCGCCTGAAGGGGTTGGCACGGGGTCTGCGCCTAGTGGATACCCCAGGCATCCTTGAAGCGGGAGCGGACGGCCTTGAGCGGGAGCAGGTGGCTCGCCGGCAGGCGGCCAATGCCGATCTGCTGCTGCTGGTGGTGGATGGCGATCTGCGGGCTGCTGAGATGGAGGTGTTCAGTGCCCTGGCGGCCCTGGGCAAACGCCTGCTGCTGATCCTCAACAAAGCGGACCTGCGCGGCGAGGAGGAGGAGCGGCGGCTTCTGGCTCTGCTGCGCCGCCGCAGTCAGGGCCGGATCGCCTCGGAGGACGTGCTGGCCGCCAGCGCCTCGCCCCAGTCGGTGCCGAGACCCGGTGGCCGCCCACTGCAACCTGCGACCGAGATCGATGCGCTGCTGCGGCGCATCGCTCAGGTGCTCCATACCGATGGAGAAGAGCTGATCGCCGACAACATCCTTCTGCAGAGCCGCCGCCTCTCCGATGCCGGCCGACAGCTTCTAGCGGAGCAGCGCCAGAGCGATGCGGAGGCTGTGGTGGAGCGCTACGTCTGGATCAGTGCTGGCGTGCTGGCGGTCACGCCCATCCCGGTGGTGGATCTACTGGGCGCAGCGGCCGTTCATGCCCAGATGGTGGTGGAGATCGGCCGGATCTACGGCGTCTCCCTGGCCCGGCCCGCCGCCCAGGAGCTTGCCGTGTCGATGGGCCGCACCCTGGCAAGCCTCGGGGTGATCAAGGGAGGGCTGAGCCTGATCAGCAGTGCCCTCAGCCTCAACCTGCCCGCCCTGTTGCTGAGCCGGGCCGTGCAGGCGGTGGGCGCCGGCTGGCTCACCCGGGTGGCGGGCAGAAGCTTCATCACCTACTTCCAGCAGGACCAGGACTGGGGTGACGGCGGCGTGCAGGACGTCGTGCAGCGTCAGTACGACCTCAACCGCCGCGATTCCGCTTTGCGCAGCTTCCTGGAGGCCGCCCTCAGCCGGGTGGTGGAACCGCTGCAGCGGCGTCAGACCCAGGGTCAGCTGCCACCACGACCGCCGCAGGGCTGATCGGCACCGTCAGCCCCAGGGCCTCGGGCGGCGGCGGCTGCAGCGGTCCGCGTGCATCGAGCACGGTGATCAGGGCGAGATAGGCCACGGCGATGGCGATCGAGATGGCCCCGGTGACAATCGCCACCCAACGACCACGGCGGCTGTCGGTGTTCATGCGGGCAGGGAGCTGGAACGTGAATCAGTGGCATCCTCCAGGGAAGCGGCCACGACGGTGGCGATCGCCTGCAGGTGCGCATCGCTGGTCTGGGGATTGCCCAGCACCGCCTTGAGATGGTGCCGGCCACCATGGAGAGGGCGGGAGAGCATCAGCTGGTGATCGAGCAGGCGCTGACGCGTCTGGGCGCTCCAGCCTTCGGCCAGGTCGGGGCTGCAGCCCCGTGGCACGAAGGCCAGCAGATGCAACGGACCGGACACCAGATCCAGTGCGAGTGGCTCCAGCAGCTGCTGCAGGCGCTGACGCCGCTGAACAGCACCACTGATAACGGCGTCAATGCCCTCAAGACCAAGCTGGCGCAGACCGAGCCACAGCTTGAGGATTTCAGCAGGGCGTGTGCCTTGCAGGCCGCACTCTCCGCCGTGGGCATCGGCCCAGCTGGGCTCCATGTAGGGGAGCCCCGTTGCGAAGGACTCGGCCAGGAGGCGTGGCTGGCGCAGCAGCAGCAACGAGGAGGTCTTGGTGATACCGAGCAGCTTCTGAGGATTGACGGTGACCGAATCCGCCAACCCCAGATCTGGCACCCGAGCGACATGCCGGGGCGAAAGCGCGAAGACCGCGCCGATGGCGCCATCCACATGCAGCCAGATGCCCCGCTCGCGGCAGAGGGCTGCCAGCGGGGCGATCGGATCCACGGCGCCGCGCACGGTTGTTCCAGCGGTGGCCACCACGGCAAGCACCGGCTGCCCGCTCGACTGAGCCGCAGCGAGACCATCCGCCAGAGCATCGGGATCCAGGCGACCGGCGGGGTCCACCTGAACGGAACGCAGGGCAGTGGAAGGCAGACCCATCACCGCCAGTGCCTTGCCGATCGACACATGGGCTTCGGCGCTGCAGAACACGAGCGCATCGCTGCGGCTCTGCAATCCAGCCTGCCGGCGGGCCACCACCAGGGCCATCAGGTTGCTGAGGCTGCCGCCGCTGGCGGCGACCCCACCGGAGCCTTCCCCCAGGCCGAGCCGTTCCGCCAGCCAGGCCGTGAGGCTGCGCTCCAGCCGACTCAGGCTGGGGGACAGCTCTTCCGCCAGCAGGTTGTTGTTCAGGCCTGCACAGATCAGATCCGCCGCCACCGATGCGGTGAGCGGTGGCGGATCGAGATGGGCCAGGGAGCCGGGATGACAGGGATTGAAGGCCCCATCCATCACCAGCTGCAGATCAGCGAGCAGAGCCGGCGCAGCGAGGCCTTGCTCACGGGGTGCCACCTCCGGCTGGACACTCAAGGTCGGCAGGGGTGGGCGACTGCCGGCATCCGCCCACCAATTGCAGAGCAGGGAACCGGCCCCGTCGAGGAAGGCAGCGAGAGCAGGATCCGCCGCTAGGGGATCAGGGAAGGCGGGCAGGCCAGCCGCACGCTCATGCTCGGGAGCTGGCGACAAATCCGCGCAACAAGGCCCCCCATTCTCCAGCCCGGCCGGCAGGGACGCGCAGCCGTGCTGGCAGGCTGCAGGAAGCAGCCCATGCCCTGGGGTGGACCTCGACTGCGATGCCTGGATGGAGCGGCTGCTGCGCCGCGCCGAAGCGGTGGGAGCCGAAGGGGAGATCCCTGTGGCGGCGGTGGTGCTGGATGGCCAGGGTCGGGCGATCGGCTGGGGCAGCAACCGACGCGAACGGGATCAGCAGCCGCTCGGACATGCCGAACTGGTGGCCCTGCAGCAGGCGGCGAGGCTGCGCGCCGACTGGCGCTTCAACGACTGCACCCTGCTGGTGACCCTCGAACCCTGCCCGATGTGCGCCGGCGCCCTGGTGCAGGCCCGGATGGGACGCGTGGTGTTCGGTGCCGCTGACCCGAAGCGGGGGGCGCTGGGGGGCTGTCTGGATCTCAGCCGTGACCCAAGTGCCCATCACCACATGCTGGTGATGGGCGGCAGCCGTGCCGAGGCCTGCTCCGCGCAGCTGGAGGCCTGGTTCAGGCGACGGCGGCAGCGGGGACGCCAGCCGAGGGCGTGAACGCAGGCAGCTCCTCTTCCAGCAGGTTGAGCAGAAGATCCACGTTGTCTTCGCGGCTGTTGTAGCCCATCAGGCCGATGCGCCACACCTTGCCGGCAAGGGCGCCCAGGCCACCGCCCATCTCAATGCCGTGCTTGTTGAGCAGGTGCAGGGTGAAGGCCTTGCCATCCACGCCCTCGGGAATGCGCACCGTGGTGAGGGTGGGCAAGCGAATCTCAAGCGGCGCGTGGGGCTGCAGGCCAAGGCGCTCGAGGCCAGCCCAGAGCTTCTCGGCATTGCGGCGGTGACGCGCCCAGACGTTCTCCAGACCCTCCTCGGCGATCAGGCGCAGGGCCTCGCGCATGCCGAAGTTCATGTTGACCGGCGCGGTGTGGTGATACACGCGATCGCTGCCCCAGTACTGATTGAGCAGGCTCACATCGAGATACCAGTTCGGCACCTTGTCGGTGCGGGCGTTGAGCTTCTCCTCAGCCCGGGGGCCCATCGAGAAGGGGCCGAGGCCGGGCGGGCAGCTGAGGCCCTTCTGACTGCAGCTGTAGGCCAGATCGACCTTCCAGTCGTCGAGGTAAAGCGGCACAGCACCTAAGGAGGTGACGGTGTCGAGCAGCAGCAGACAGTCATGCTGGCGGCAGAGCTCACCGATGCCAGCCATGGGCTGGCAGACGCCGGTGGAGGTTTCGGCGTGCACCATCGCCAGGATCCTGGGCTTGTGCAGCTTCAGGCCGGCTTCGATCTCTTCGAGGCTGAAGGCTTCACCCCACGGCTTCTCGATCGTGCGCACATCGGCGCGGTAGCGACCCGCCATGTCCTGCAGGCGCAGGCCGAAGTAGCCCTTCACGGCCACCAGCACGGTGTCGCCCGGCTCGACCATGTTGGCGATGGTGGCCTCCATGGCGGCCGAACCGGTGCCGCTCATCGGCAGGGTGAGCCGGTTATCCGTCTGCCAGACGTAACGCAGCAGTTCCTGCACCTCGCCCATCAGGGCGACATAGAGGGGATCGAGATGGCCGATCGGCGTGCGGCTCAGGGCCTCAAGCACCGTGGGGTGGGCATTGGACGGTCCCGGACCCAGCAGCAACCGGTCCGGTGTGGCGATCTGGCCGAGTGACAGACGATGCCGATCGGACACGGGAGTGGTGATGGTTGCCAAGGCCTGGGTCGGGTCTGGGTGGAAGGGAGCCTACGCAGCGAGGGTCGCTCAGCGAGCCCGCACGTTGGTGTCGGCAAGGCCGCGGCAGAGGTGCTCGAACGGTGCCCGCACCACAGCCGAAAGGCTGATGGCATCAGCCAGGCCAGCGTCGGAAAGCTTCTCGCAAACCACATCGGCCATCAGGGCGATGCTGCGCACGGTTGGGCCGGTGGGCACACCCAGGCTCTTGTAGGTGTCGTCGAGCCCGTTCAGCACCCGCTCGTTGAGGATGGTGCTGTCGTCGGCCACCAGGGCGTAGCTGGCGTAGCGGAGGAAATAGTCCATGTCGCGCAGGCAGGCAGCCCAGCGACGGGTGGTGTAGGCATTCCCGCCGGGCAGCAGCAGCTCCGGATCGGCCTGCCAGAGGCGCTGGCTGGCTTCGCGCACGATCTCCGCCGCCTCGCGATTGATCAGCTCCACTGCCGCCAGACGCAGGGCCGCCTGTTCGAAATAGCCGGCAATGCGCTCGATGGCGTCGCGATCGAGATAGCGACCCAGCTGGTCGTAGCGACCGATCAGCCCGGTGATGGCATCGCGCATGACGTGGAGGGTGGAAGCACCTGGGCCGGAAACTAGCACCCGTAAACCGCCAGATCCCTTGCCAGCGCCCGCATCTGGCGAAGTTGACAGAAACGGTTACGCAGGCAGGGCCAGGCACACCAAGCCAGATTTTGGTTACGGCTGATACACAGTGGGGTCCTATTGATCCGTACGGTCCGGCCTGCCCGGTTCCAGGCGGGCATCCCCTTTCGCCTTCACCAACCGCGTCATGGCCAAGACCGCCCAGGACGTCCTCCGTCAGATCAAGGACGAGGGCATCGAGCTGATCGATCTCAAGTTCGTGGATCTCCACGGCAAGTGGCAGCACCTCACCGTCTGTGAGGACCTGATCGACGAGGCCGCCTTCACCGAGGGCGTGGCCTTCGACGGCTCCTCGATCCGGGGCTGGAAGGCGATCAACGAGTCGGACATGGCGATGGTGCCCGACCCCAACACCGCCTGGATCGACCCCTTCTATAGCCACAAGACCCTCAGCCTGATCTGCTCGATCCAGGAGCCCCGCAGCGGCCAGCCCTACGCCCGCTGCCCCCGTGCCCTGGCCCAGAAGGCCCTCGGCTATCTGGCCTCCACCGGCCTGGCCGACACCGCTTACTTCGGCCCCGAGCCCGAGTTCTTCATCTTCGACGACGTTCGCTACAAGAGCACCAACGGCTCCAGCTTCTACGCCGTTGATTCGATCGAAGCACCCTGGAACACCGATCGCGTTGAGGAAGGCGGCAACCTCGCCAACAAGATTCAGCTGAAGGAGGGTTACTTCCCCGTTTCCCCCAACGACACCCTGCAGGACATCCGCAGCGAGATGCTGCTGACGATGGGCTCCCTGGGCGTGCCGATCGAGAAGCAGCACCACGAGGTGGCCACCGCCCAACACGAACTCGGCATCAAGTTCGCCGAGCTGATCAGCGCGGCCGACAACGTGATGATCTACAAGTACGTGGTGCGCAACATTGCCAAGAAGTACGGCAAGACCGCCACGTTCATGCCCAAGCCGATCTTTGCCGACAACGGCAGCGGCATGCACGTGCACCAGAGCCTCTGGAAGGGCGGACAGCCCCTGTTCTGGGGTGAAGGCACCTACGCCAACCTGTCGCAAACCGCCCGCTGGTACATCGGCGGCCTGCTCAAGCACGCCCCCAGCTTCCTGGCCTTCACCAACCCCACCACCAACAGCTACAAGCGTCTGGTGCCGGGCTTCGAAGCGCCGGTGAACCTGGTGTATTCCCAGGGCAACCGCTCCGCCGCCGTGCGCATCCCGCTCACCGGCATGAACCCCAAGGCCAAGCGCCTGGAGTTCCGTTCCGGCGACGCCCTCTCGAAC
>JAIYAQ010000028.1 GCA_027488975.1 Cyanobium sp. E1_MAG_00006 | reverse complement strand
GGCGATGGACTCGGGGCCCTTGGCGCAGCCCTTATTCTACCAGTACAAACGCACTTAAAGACAAGCAGATCCCCTGCGGGGCAATCGATCTACACAACACTGAGCCCCACGCGGCAGCAGCGACTTAATGAGGATCAAGACCATCAGATCAAGGCCGAATGGTGCAATGGCCGCGCAGCCGCGCGAGGAAAAATGGAGCACCACCGCAGCCAAACACTGGCAACCAGCTGCCAGGCCACCGCAGCCGCGGGAGAGCGACGATGCCCACCACCACACCACCGGCCTCGGAGCGGAGGGCGGCGGCGGCTGGCCGATGCACGCCACGGCACAGCCGTGGCACGCTGAAGGACGGCCGTCGCCGACCGGAGCCTTGCGGCGCCCGTAGCGCCCAGCGACAAGGCCGGCCAACCCCCTCCATCGAGCAGCTGCTTGCAAGGCAGCTGCTCAATGCTCAGAGATCCTCTCTACCGCGCTCCCTGAAACCCCAAACCTTCTCACATTCCTTCTCACACCCAAGGCAGCCGGACGCAAGACATCAGTGACAGCAAGAATTCTAGGCTTTTACAACCAGAGTCTTCTAAGCAGCCGGTCGATGGTTCGAATCCATCAGGGGGCGTACTTCACGCGTAGGCCGGACACCGGCCGGCGTTACCGCCAAGCGACACCGAACGGCGCCTGAGATCAGCGCCGCAGCATCAGCGGCAGGGCGGCCAGACCCACACCCACCAGCAGCTGCGGCAGGAAGCCGGGCACCAGATATGGCGCGACGATCAGCAGCAGACCGCACAGCATCGGCAGGAGGGCCCCCTGCTTGCGGCCATAGAGCAGATAGGCGGAGCCCACCACGCCCAGCATGATGTTGAGGAACAGATCGGCACCGTTCATGCCAGCCACGGCGCTGGCGCGAGTCTGGCAGCGGTTGGCTCCAGGAGCTCCAGTGGCTCCGAACCTGCTCAGCACGGACGATGACTGCGTCAAGCCCCGGTGCTGCTCACCGCCACCCAGCCGATCTGGTCGCTGCTGCTGCCAGAGGCTTATTCGGGCCTGCAGAGCCAACCGGAGGGACTGAGCAGCCACGAAGCCGGGGAACGCCTCGAGCGCTTCGGGGCCAACCGGCTGCCGCCCCTGAAACGGCGGCCGTTGCTGCTGCGCTTCACCGATCAGCTCGTCCACTTCATGGCGCTGCTGCTGTGGGTGGCGGGCGGACTGGCCTTCATCGCCCGGGCACCGCAGCTGGGCTGGGCGATCTGGGCGGTGATCCTGATCAACGGGGCGTTCTCCTTCTGGCAGGAGTTCAAGGCGGAGCGCACCCTGCAGGCGCTAGCCGGCAACCTGCCGCAGACTGCCGCGTGGTGGTGGCGCATCAGCTCTACGTCGACCTCTCGGTGCTCACCGGCGAATCACTACCGGTTGCCCGCGATGCCGATCTCCAGAGCGGCGCGGGGATCCCCACGCGCGAACGCACCAACCTGCTGCTGGCGCCGCCGCTGCTGCTGGCGGATGAACCCACCGCCGCCCTCGACCCCGACTCCGGCCGCGCCGCCGTGGAGATGTCCACGAGCTGGCCGATCAGCAGCGGGCCGCAATCGTGATGGTCACCCACGACAACAAGGTGCTCGACATCGCCGATTGGATCGTCAACCTCGAGGAGGGGCGGCTGGTCAGCTGATCTCCAGCTCCACCTTCACCACATCCACGGGGCCACGACCTTCGGCGTTGAGCTCAAGGGCGGCACGGACCGCGGCCTCGTGAGCATGGAACAGATGGGCCATGCGGACGTCCACCACTTCCACCAGCGCTTCACCATCGGGCGCCACGGCCAGAAATGTTTCGCTCCCCAGGAGCTGGATGGCGTAACGCTCTGGCCTGGTGCAGGCGGCCGGATGGGCGGGGTCGAGGGCGGGAGACCAGAAGTGCAGCATCCACCCAGAAGCGGGATGCGCGCAGGGTAATCAGGACAACCGGGGGCGACCCGCCCAAGAAGCCATAGGATATTGCAACTCATTCGCAATAAGTGTACTTCTAATGCGAACGGACCGCCCGCTCACGGATCTGCGCCCCGGCGCCACCGCCGTGGTGGCCTCGCTCACCGCGGATCCGGGCCTGCGGCAGCGTCTCGAGGCTCTGGGGCTCAGGCCCGGTCAGCCGGTGCAGATGCTGCGGCGGGGCTGGTGGTCCGGCCCGCTGCATGTGCGTGTGGGCATGACCGAGCTGATGATGCGCCGCCGCGATGCCGCCTGTGTGGCCCTGGCCGCATGAACACCATCGCCCTGCTGGGCATGCCCAACACGGGCAAATCCACCCTGTTCAACCAGCTCACCGGCAGCCACGCCCAGATCGGCAATTGGCCTGGCCTCACCGTGGACCTGATGCAGGCGCAGCTGCGGATCGACGGGCAGACCCTTCAACTGGTTGACCTGCCGGGCATCTACGACCTGCGCGGCCACTCGGACGACGAGGCCGTGGTGCGCCGCTTCCTCGAGGCCACCCCGGTGGATCTGGTGCTGGTGGTGCTCAACGCCAGTCAGCTCGATCGCCAGCTGCGCCTGGCCCTGCAGGTGCAGCAGCTGCAGCTGCCAGCGGTGGTGGTGCTCAACATGGCCGATGAGGCCCGCCGCTTCGGCGTGAGCATCGACAGTGAGACCCTCAGCCGCGAGCTGGGTCTGCCGGTGGTGCTGATGAGCGCCAAATACGGCCGGGGCCTGGCGGCGGTGCAGCAGGCCGTGCGCCAACGCCTGCAGACCAGCTCGAGCAACGACCCACGGCCGGAGCCAGAGCCAGCGCCGGTGCCAGTGCCGGTTCAGCAGCTTGAGGCGCGGCTGGCCGCGCGCGAAGCGGAGCTGGAGCCCGCCCAGGCCGCCCTGCTGGAGGCCGCCGTGCAGCTGCCGGCGCAATGGCGCGACCGCTGGACCCGCCGGCTCGACGCAGTGCTTCTGCACCCACTGCTGGGACTGCCGCTGTTCTTTGCGGCCATGGCGCTGATCTTTCAGCTGATCTATGCGATCGGCGTGCCGATCCAGGAGGGCCTCGGCGCCCTGCTCGATGCCATCGGCAAGCAGCTGATCCAGCCGCTGCTCACCCCGCTGCCAACCTTTCTGCAGGGCTTCCTGCTGGAGGGGCTATGGCAGGGGCTGGGCACGGTGGCGGCCTTCCTGCCGGTGATTGCGCTGTTCTTCCTGGCCATGGGTGTGGTCGAGGACAGCGGCTATCTCTCACGGGCGGCCTATCTGATGGACGCCTTCATGGAGCGGCTGGGGCTGGACGGCCGCAGCTTCGTGCTCTCACTGATGGGCTTCGGCTGCAATGTGCCGGCGATCCTCGGCACCCGGGTGATGCGCGACCGCGGCCTGCGGCTGCTGTCGATGCTGGTGATTCCCTTCTCGCTCTGCTCGGCACGCCTGAACGTGTTCCTGTTCATGGCGGCGGCCTTCTTCCCAGCGCGCCAGGGGGCCCTGGTGATCTTCGGGCTGTATCTGATGAGCTTCGTGGCGGCGGTGCTCACGGCGCTGGTGTTCAAAGGCCGCTTCCCCAGCAGCGAGCCTCTGGTGCTGGAACTGCCCCCCTACCGCCTGCCCACGCTGCCCCAGGTGCTCAGCCGGGCCTGGGCTGAGGTGAAGCACTTCTGGTTCTGGTCGCGCCGCTTCATCATCTTCGGGGTGGTGGCGGTGTGGCTGCTCAACAACCTGCCCCTGGGGGTGGAGCCCGCTTCCAGCCTGTCGCTCTCGGGCCGGCTCGGGACCCTGTTGGCCCCCGTGCTCGACCCGATCGGCATCAACCCCAACCTGACGGTGGCGCTGCTGTTCGGCTTCATCGCCAAGGAGATCGTGCTCGGCGGCCTCGCAGTGATCTACGGCCAGGCCGACCCAGTGGCCCTGGGCCAGGCCATCGCCGCCGATGTGAGCTGGCCCCAGGCGGTGAGCTTCATGCTGTTCACCCTCCTCTACACCCCCTGCCTCTCCACCGTGGCCGTGATCCGCAGTGAGTCGAAGCAGCTGGGCTTCACCGCCCTGAGCGTGGGCTGGTCGCTGCTGCTGGCCTGGCTCACCAGCCTGGTGTTCTTTCAGGGCGTCCGGCTGCTGGGCTGAAGCTGCCAAGGCCTGATGTGCTGCCTACGTTGACGGCAGCGGGCCAGCGCCCTCGATGCCGGAGCCTTACCCCGAACTGCAGCCGGTGCTGCAACGCCACGGCTACCGCCCCGACGGCCTGATCGAGGTGCTGAACCGTGCCCAGGAACTGCACGGCCATCTCAGCCCGCCGCTGCTGCGCCACATCGCCCGCCAGCTGAAGCTGCCGCTCAGCCGCGTGCAGGGCACCGCCAGCTTCTATCACCTGTTCCGCTTCCAGCCGCCAGCGCGCCACTGCTGCCTGGTGTGCACCGGCACCGCCTGCCATGTGCTGGGGGCGGCGGCGCTGCTGGCGGCCCTGGAGCACGAACCCCTGCAGGAGCGCGGCATCGAACTGGGCTCGGTGCGCTGCATCGGCACCTGCAGCGGTGCGCCGCTGGTGGTGGTGGATGGCCAGGTGTGGAACCACCAGAGCGCTGCCGGGGTGCTGGACGGGCTGCGGAGCCTGGACCCATGAGCGGCGCCTGTCTGCGGATCTGCACCGCCGCCAGCTGCCGCAGCCGCGGCGCTGAAACGCTGCGCCAGCGCTGCTCCGCGCTGCTGGAAAGCGCCAATTCCGCCAGCGCAACGCAGGGTGTCGCAGGGAGGGATGTCACGGTGAAGGGGGTCGGCTGCCTGGGACCCTGCAGCGAGGGGCCACTGCTGGCGGTCGACGCCGCCGCGGGCGGGAGCCGTCTGTTCAGCCTCGGCACGAACGGCCAAGCGGGCAGCGCGGCGGTGATCGAGGCAGCCATCAAGGCGGTGGCGGCAGATCTGCACACGGCCGTGGCGGATGGCGACGGCAGCGCAGTGGCGCAATGGAGCCCGCCCCACAGCAGGGAGCTCCCGGCCGACGATCCCTTCCTGGCGCTGCAGCTGCGGCGGGTGCTGGCCCAGTGCGGCCGCATCGACCCCGCCGAGATCGCCGATGCCCTGGCGGCCGGGGCCTACCGGCAGCTGCAGGCGGTGCTGCAGCGCAACGATCCGGCCGGCGTGATCGAACTGGTGCGCCGCAGTGGCCTGCGCGGCCGCGGCGGTGCCGGCTACCCCACCGGCCTGAAATGGGCCACGGTGGCCGCCATGCCCGGCGGCGAGAAGGTGGTGGTGTGCAACGCCGATGAGGGCGACCCCGGCGCCTTCATGGATCGCACCGTGCTGGAGGGTGATCCCCACACCCTGCTGGAAGGCATGGCGATCGCCGCCCACGCGGTGGGGGCCGACCGCGGTTTCATCTACGTGCGCGCTGAATACCCCCTGGCGATCGAGCGGCTGCGGATCGCCATCGCCCAGGCTGAGCAGCACGGCTGGCTGGGTACGGCGATCGCCGGGAGCGATTTCAGCTTCCACGTCGAGCTGCGGGTGGGGGCCGGCGCTTACGTCTGCGGCGAGGAGACGGCCCTGATCCATTCGATCGAGGGCCGGCGCGGCGTGCCACGGCCGCGGCCGCCCTATCCGGCTCAGCGGGGGGTGTTCGGCCTGCCGACCCTGATCAACAACGTCGAAACCTTCGCCAACATCCCGGCCTTGCTGCGGCTCGGACCGGAGGCCTATGCCCCCGGCACCAAGGTGTTCTCGCTCACCGGTCAGGTGCGCCGCAGCGGCGTGCTGGAGGTGCCGATGGGCACTCCGTTGCGCACGATCGTCGAGACCATGGGCGGCGGCGCCCCCGCAGGCCGTCGCATCAAGGCGGTGCAGACCGGCGGCCCCTCCGGCGGCTGCGTGCCCGCCTCCGCCCTCGACACCCCGGTGGACTACGAGAGCCTGCAGGCCCTCGGCACGATCATGGGTTCGGGCGGGATGGTGGTGCTCGATGACACCACCAACATGGTGGACATCGCCGCCTTCTTCATGGCCTTCAGCCGTGAGGAATCGTGCGGCAAGTGCATCCCCTGCCGCTCGGGCACGGTGCAGCTGGAGATGCTGCTGCGCAAGTTGCTGTCGCGCCAGGCCAGCGAACTCGATCTGGCCCAGCTGGAGCGGCTCTGCCCGGTGGTGAGCGAGGCCAGCCTCTGCGGCCTGGGCCAGAGCGCGCCGCGGCCGGTGCTCAGCACCCTGCGCCACTTCCGCGGCGACTACCTGGCACTGCTGGAGCCGACGCCAGCCGCGCCGCCGCAGGAGCAGAACCCATGAGCGTCTGCACCCTGCGCATCGACAACCGCGACGTGGCGATCGCCGCGGGCGCCAGCGTGCTGGAGGCGGCGCGCGCCGCCGGCGCGGCCATCCCCACCCTCTGCCACCTCGATGGCCTCTCGCCGGTGGCGGCCTGCCGGCTCTGCCTGGTGGAACTGGAGGGCAGCGACAAGCTGCAGGCCGCCTGCGTAACCGCCGTGGCCGATGGGATGCAGGTGCGCACCGACAGCCCGCGGCTGCGCGAGATCCGCCGCAGCGTGATCGAGCTGCTGTTCACCGAGGGCAACCACGTGTGTGCGATCTGCGTGGCCAACGGCCACTGCGAACTGCAGGACCTGGCGGTGACCGTGGGCATGGACCACAGCCGCCTGCCCTACCGCTTCCCGGATCGCCACGTGGATCTCTCCCACCCGCTGTTCGGCCTGGATCACAACCGCTGCATCCTCTGCAGCCGCTGCGTGCGCGTCTGCGACGAGGTGGAGGGCGCCCACGTCTGGGATATCGGCTGGCGCGGCGAGCACTGCCGGATCATCGCCGGGCTGGATGAGCCGTGGGAAGCCGTCAACGCCTGCACCCACTGCGGCAAATGCGTGGAGGTGTGCCCCACCGGCGCCCTGTTCCACAAGGCCGACACCAGCGAGGAGAAGCAGGGCCATCCCGAGCGGCTGCAGGCGCTGGTGCATGCCCGCAACCATCAGCAGTGGCAGCCATGACCAACGCCAAGATCAGGCTGGCCACGGTCTGGCTGGCGGGCTGCTCCGGCTGCCACATGTCGTTCCTCGATCTCGATGAATGGCTGCTGGAGCTCGCCGAGCGAGCCGAGATCGTCTACAGCCCGGTGGCGTCCGACATCAAAACGTTTCCCAGCAATGTCGATGTCTGCCTGGTGGAGGGGGGCGTGGCCAACACCGACAACCTGGAGCTGCTGCATCAGGTGCGCGCCAACAGCCGCGTGCTGGTGAGCTTCGGCGACTGCGCCATCACCGCCAACATCCCGGGCATGCGCAACATGCTGAATGGCGCCGATCCGGTGCTGCGGCGCTCCTACCTGGAACTGGCCGATGGCAGCGGCCAGCTGCCCCATGCCCCCGGCATCGTGCCGGAGCTGCTGGAGCGGGTGGTGCCGGTGCATGAGCTGGTGCCGGTGGACGTCTGGCTGCCGGGCTGCCCGCCCTCAGCCGAGCGCATCCGCGCCGCCCTCGAACCGCTGCTGGCCGGGGAGATGCCGCAGCTGAGCGGCGCCGATCAGATCCGCTTCGGCTGAGGTCGCATCGCCATGTCCGCATCCGTTCCACCCACCCGCACGATCACGATCGATCCGGTGACCCGCATCGAGGGTCACGCCAAGATCACGATCCAGCTGGATGCCAGCGGCGCCGTGGAGCACGCCCGCTTCCACGTGACCGAATACCGCGGCTTCGAGACATTCTGCGAGGGGCGCCCCTTCACCGAGATGGCGGCGATCACAGCGCGGATCTGCGGCATCTGCCCGGTGAGCCATCTGCTGGCCGCAGCCAAGACCGGCGACAAGATCCTGGCGGTGGCGATCCCGCCCGCGGCCGAGAAGCTGCGGCGGTTGATGAACCTGGCTCAGATCACCCAGAGCCACGCCCTCTCCTTCTTTCATCTCAGCAGCCCCGATTTCCTGCTGGGCTGGGACAGCGACCCGGCCCAGCGCAATGTGTTCGGCCTGATCGCCGCCAACCCGGACCTGGCCCGCGCCGGTATCCGCCTGCGCCAGTTCGGCCAGGGGGTGATCGAGGCCCTGGGGGGGCGCAAGATCCATGCGGCCTGGGCGGTGCCCGGCGGCGTGCGCAGCCCCCTCAGCCCGGAGCTGCGGGATCAGATCCGCGCCGGCCTGCCGGAGGCCTTCGCCATCGCCGGGCGCGGCCTGGAGCTGTTCAAGCAACTGCTCGACAACCAGCTGCGTGAAGAACTGGCGGTATTCGGCGACTTCCCCTCGCTGTTCCTCGGCCTGGTGGGTCCGCAGGGCCGCTGGGAGCACTACGGCGGCGCCGGCAGCGGCATCCGCGTGATGGCCAGCGACGGAACCCTGGTGGCCGACGGCCTGCGGGAGGACGACGTGGAGACGTTTCTGGCCGAGGCCGTGGAGCCCTGGAGCTATCTCAAGTTCCCCTACGTGCGCGCCCTCGGGCCGGAGGCCGGCAGCTACCGGGTGGGACCGCTGGCACGGCTGAACCTGTGCGAGCGCATCGGCACCCCACGGGCCGACGCCGAGCTGCTGGAGCTGCGCCAGCGGGGCGGGCGCGTCGTCACCGCCTCGTTCATGCATCACCTGGCGCGCCTGATCGAGATCCTGGCCTGCCTGGAGCAGATGGAGCGGCTGCTCGATGATCCGGAGATCACGACGACCCACGTGCGCGCCCGCGCCGGCGTTAACTGCCACGAAGCGGTGGGGGTGAGCGAAGCCCCGCGCGGCACGCTCTTCCATCACTACCGAGTCGATGCCAACGGACTCATCGAGAAGGTGAACCTGATCATCGCCACGGGCCAGAACAACGGCGCCATGAACCGCACGATCGGCCAGATCGCCCGCCACTATCTGAGTGGATCGCAGCTGAGCGAAGGACTGTTGAACCGCGTGGAGGCGGGGATCCGCTGCTTCGATCCCTGCCTCTCCTGCAGCACCCACGCCGCCGGCCAGATGCCCCTGGACGTGCAGCTGCTGGCGGCCGATGGTGCGCTGCTGGATCGGCGGCGGCGCGACTGAGCGCCATGAACCAACGCCCCCAGCCCCCCCTGCTGATCGGCATCGGCAACCGTCTGCGCAGCGACGATGGCATCGGCTACCGCATCGCCGAGACCCTGCGCGCGGAGGACTCACCGATGCAGGTGCTGGCCGTGCAGCAGCTCACCCCGGAGCTGGCTGAGCCGATCGCCGCGGCCGCCGCCGTGCTGTTCGTGGATGCCAGCGTGCTCGACCCCGGCGCCGACCAGCTGAGGTTGGAACCGCTGGTGCCCCCCGGCGGCATCACCGACGCCGCGGCCATGCGTGCACCCCTCAGCCACCAGTTCAGCCCCGTAGGGCTGCTGCAGCTCAGCCAGGTTCTCTACGGCCGTTGGCCACCGGCCTGGCAACTGCTGATCCCCGTGCAGAAGCTGGAGCTGGGCGAACGCCTCAGCCCAGCCGCCACCGCCGCCATGGCCGAGGCCCTGACCCTGGTGCGTCGCTGGAGACCGGGCCATGCATGAGCTGGCACTGATGGCGGAGCTGCAGCAGTTGGCGGAGGAGCAGACCCGCCAGGCCGGCGCCCGGCACATCCACCGGTTGCGAGTGCGTGTGGGTGCCCTGGCCGGCGTCGATGCCGACGCCCTGCGGCTGGCTTTCGAGGTGCTGGTGGCCAATGGCTCCCCCGAGGGACCCTGGCCCGCGGCAACGCTCGATCTCGAAGCCGTTCCCGCCCGCTGTTTCTGCTCAGACTGCGCGCAGCCGTTCACGCCGATCGACGTGATCCACGCCTGCCCCAGTTGCGGCCTCCTCTCCCGCGATGTGCTGAAGGGCCGCGAGCTGGAGCTGGTGAGCCTGGAGGTGTCCTGATGTGCGGCACCTGCGGCTGTGGAGACCGGGACATCGAGGCCCAGCCAGCCCCGCGGGTGCTGGAGCTGCAGCGCAGCCTGCTCAGCCGCAACGATGCCCAGGCTGCGGCGAACCGCGCCCATTTCCGCGCCCACGGCCTGCTCAGCCTGAATGTGCTCTCGGCACCGGGCTCCGGCAAGACCGCCCTGCTCGAGCAGCTGGCCCGGCGCTGGCCCCAGCGGCCGATCGCCGTGATCGTCGGCGATCAGGCCACCGACAACGATGCCCGCCGCCTCGACGCCGCCGGCGCCCGGGCGGTTCAGATCCGCACCGGTGAGCTCTGCCACCTGGAGGCCGATCTGGTGGATCGGGCCTTCCGTCAGCTGGAGCTGGCGGGGGTGAACCTGCTGGTGATCGAGAACGTGGGCAACCTGGTGTGTCCCACCGCCTTCGATCTGGGGGAGGAGCTGCGCCTGGCGGTGCTGGCGGTGGGGGAAGGGGAGGACAAGCCGCTCAAGTACCCGGGCCTGTTTCGCTCGGCCGACGCCGTGCTGCTCAACAAGATCGACCTGCTGGAGGCGACGGGCTTTGATCGCGCCCTCGCCCTCGCCAATCTGCGGGCCATCGCTCCTGCGGCGGCGGTGTTTGAGGTGTCGGCCCGCAGCGGCGCCGGGCTGGATGCCCTGGTGGCCTGGCTGCAGCAGCGTTGCCGACCGGCGGGCCACGGCCATCGGCACCATGACCACCATCACTGAGCGGCGGCTGCACCTGCAGCTGAGCGGACTGGTGCAAGGCGTGGGCTTTCGCCCCTGGAGCTACCGGCTGGCACGGCAGCTGCAGCTGCGGGGCTGGGTGGGCAACAACTCCGGCGGCGTCTGCCTCGTCCTGGAGGGCCCCGAAGCCGACCTGCAGCGGTTCCTGGAGACGCTGCAGACGGCACCACCGCCGCGCTGCCGCCTCGACCGGCTGCAGCAGCAGTGGAGCGCAGCGACGGGCCAGCCAAGCGACTTCCGCATCGCCGCAGCAGAGGCGGCCTGCAGCGATCAGCTCGCCAGTGCCCTGGTGAGCCCCGATCTCGCCATCTGCCCGGCCTGCCTGGCGGAGCTGGGCGACCCCGCCAGCCGCCGCCATCACTACCCCTTCATCAGCTGCACCGACTGCGGCCCCCGTTACAGCCTGCTGCGGCAGCTGCCCTTCGAGCGAGCCCACACCAGCCTCGCCACCTTTCCCCTCTGCGCGGCCTGCAGCCGCGACTACGCCGATCCCGCCGATCGCCGCTTCCATGCCCAGACTCTCAGCTGCCCGGCCTGCGGGCCGCGGCTGCGCTGGCAGACCCGCTCTGTGGCGGAGCCGTTCGATCCCCGCGGCATCGCCGGCGACTCAGCCACGGCAATCGGCGCCGCCGCCGCCGCCCTGCACCAGGGGCGGATCGTGGCCCTGCAGGGCATCGGCGGCTTCCAGCTGCTGGTGGATCCCGGCAACGCCGCTGCCGTGGCCGAGCTGCGGCACCGCAAGGGCCGGCCCGACAAGCCCCTCGCCCTGCTGGCCGATCCGAGCTGGCTGGAGGCCTGCTGCCACATCAACCCCGCGGAGCGGCAGCAGTGGTGGTCGCCGGCGGCACCGATCGTGCTGCTGCGGCCACGGACGGAGAGCCAACAGCTCGCCCACCTGGCCGGGAACGTGGCAGGCAGCAGTTCCTGGCTGGGGGTGATGCGAGCGGCCAGCGGACTGCACCAGCTGGTGCTCGCGGCGTTCGCAGGTGGGGCCTTGGTGGCCACCAGCGCCAACCGCTCCGGCGAACCGATCGCCCGCGATGCCGACGAGGACAGCGCGCTGCTGGCTGAACTCGCCGATGGGGTGCTGCGCCATGACCTGCCGATTGTCAACCGCATCGACGACAGCGTGCTGCGCCTGGCGGCGGGACGGCCACTGGTGCTGCGCCTGGGTCGGGGCCTGGCACCGCTGGCCGTCGCCCATGTGGCACCACGGCTTGGGCCGGGGCAGAACGCCAGGGGGGCAAGTGAGACCAGAGGCGCCGGACTGGCCCTCGGCGCCCAGCTCAAGGGGAGTGTGGCGCTGCAGCTGCCGCAGCAGATCCTGCTCAGCCCCGACCTCGGCGACATCAGCAGCAGCCTCGGATCCCGCCACCTGCAGGAGACAGCGAGCCACTGGCTGCAGCGCCACGGTGTGACGGCCGCCACGATCGCCTGCGATGCCCACCCCGGCTACAGCTCCAGCCAGCTGGCTGCCGATCTGGCATCGCAGCAGGGTCTAACGCTGCGCGCCGTGCAACATCACCACGCCCACCTGCTGGCGGTGATGGCAGAACACGGCCTGGGGGGCGAGCAGCGCGGTGTGGCCTGGGACGGCTCCGGCCAGGGAGACGATGGCAGCCTCTGGGGCGGCGAAGCCCTGGCAGTCAGCACGGCCGGCTACAGGCGCCTGGCCCGCCTGCGCCCCTTCCCGCTGCCGGGGGGCGAGCGGGCCCTGTGGGAGCCACGCCGCGCCGCCCTCGGCCTGCTGGTCAGCGCCTATGGCACCCGCTGGCGCCAGCGGGTGCAAGCCTGCGGGGCCCTGCCCTGGCTGCAGGCCTTTGAGGCGGAGGAGCTGGAGGTGCTGGACCAAGCCCTGGAGCGCGGCCTGAACAGCCCGCTCTGCTCGAGCGTCGGCCGCCTGTTCGATGCGGTGGCAGCGCTGCTGGGCCTGCAGCAGATCTGCAGCCACGAGGCCCAGGCCGCCATGGCCCTCGAGGGACTGGCAACCCGAGCAGCCGCGAACGGCAGCAGCTGGAACCACCCCAGCTACCGACTTCCCCTGATCGGCAGCGGCACCCCCGGCTGCCTGGAATGGGACTGGCGCCCGCTGCTGGAGCAGCTGCTGCAGGATCTCGCCGCTGCCGCTGCCGATGCCAATGCCGGCGCGGGCGATCTCTCCGAGCGAGCCTCAGGGATCGCCCTGGCCTTCCACAAGGCCCTGGCGGAGGGCCTCGCCGATCTGGCGGCTCAGGTGCTGAACCCCGAGGCCCCGGAATCAGCCCTCGCCCCTGGCGGCGCGCGAACCTTCCTGCTCAGCGGCGGTTGTTTCCAGAACGCCCTGCTGCTGGAACGAAGCATCGCCGCCCTGCAGGCGCGGGGCATCACAGCGGTGTGGTCGCAACAGCTCCCCTGCAATGACGCCGCCCTGGCGGTGGGGCAGCTGCTGGCGGCTTCAGCCGTGCCTATAACGCCAGCAGCCCCTCGGGCAACCCCGCATGTGCCTCGCCGTACCGGGTGAACTGGTCAGCATCGAGGAGCACGATGATCCGCTCTGGCGCATGGGCGAGGTGCGGTTCGGCGGCGTGCACCGCCAGGTGAGCCTGGCCTGTGTGCCAGAGGCCCGCCTCGGCGAGCAGCTGCTGGTGCACGTGGGCATGGCCCTGACGGTGCTGAAAGCGGACGACAGCCAGGCAGGTCCATGAGCGCCGTCGCCTGGATCGACGGCAACGAGGCCGTGGCGCGGGTCGCCTACCGCCTGAATGAGGTGATGGCGATCTACCCGATCACGCCGGCCTCGCCCATGGGGGAATGGGCGGATGCCTGGGCCAGCGAGGGGCGGCCCAACCTCTGGGGCAGCGTGCCGGCGGTGGTGGAGATGCAGAGCGAGGCCGGTGCCGCCGGCGTGGTGCACGGCGCCCTGCAGGCCGGCGCCCTCACGACGACGTTCACCGCGTCGCAGGGGTTGCTGCTGATGATCCCCAACCTCTACAAGATCGCCGGCGAGCTGACGGCGGCGGTGATCCACGTGGCCTCGCGGGCCCTGGCCACCTCGGCCCTGTCGATCTTCGGCGACCACAGCGATGTGATGGCCACCCGCGGCACCGGCTGCGGGCTGCTGTTCGCCGCCAGCGTGCAGGAAGCAGGTGACTTCGCCGCCATCGCCACGGCCGCCAGCCTGGCGGCCCGGGTGCCGTTGCTGCACGTCTTCGACGGGTTCCGCACCTCCCACGAGATCCAGCGGGTGGAGCTGATCGACGACGCCACCCTCAAGGCCCTTGTGCTGGAGCCGCTGATCGCGGCCCACCGCGCTCGAGGCCTCTCCCCCGACCACCCGCAGCTGCGCGGCACCAGCCAGAACCCGGACCTGGCCTTCCAGGCCCGCGAAGCCGTGAATCCCTTCCATGACGCCGCCCCACAGCAGGTGCAGGCAGCGATGGATCGCTTCGCCGCGCTCACCGGTCGCCAATACCGGCTGTTCGACTACGAAGGCCACCCCGAGGCCGAGCGGGTGCTGGTGCTGATGGGGTCGGGCTGCGAGACCGCCGCCGAAACGGCCCTGGCCCTGGGGGCCACGGGCGAGAGGGTGGGGGTGCTCAAGGTGCGGCTGTTCCGGCCCCTGGCCGCCGAGGCTCTGGTGGCGGCCCTGCCCGCCAGCACCCGCCGCATCGCCGTGCTCGATCGCTGCAAGGAGCCGGGGTGCGCCGCCGAACCGCTCCAGCTCGATGTGGTGGCGGCCATCGCCGAGCACTGGCCGGCGCGCCTGGGCCATGCCGGCCTGCTGCCGCAGGTGATGGGCGGCCGCTACGGCCTGGCCTCCAAGGAGTTCACACCGGCGATGGTGAAGGCGGTGTTCGACAACCTCGCGGCCGAGAAGCCCCGCAACCACTTCACGGTGGGCATCGACGACGACGTGACCCACCGCTCCCTGGCGGTGGATCCGTCCTGGCAGTTACCGAGCGAGTGTCCCAGCGGCGACGCCGCAGGCGAGAGCACGAGGCAGAGCGCGGGGCAGAGCGCAGCGCAGAACTTTGAGGCGCTGTTCTACGGCCTCGGCTCCGATGGCACCGTCGGCGCCAACAAGAATACGATCAGGATCATCGGTGAGGCCACGGGCCTGCACAGCCAGGCTTACTTCGTCTACGACTCAAAGAAATCCGGCTCCACCACCGTCTCGCATCTGCGCGTCGGCAAGCGGCCGATCCGGGCGCCCTATCTGATCCAGCGCGCCCAGTTGGTGGCCTGCCACCACTGGGACTTCCTGGGCCAGTTCGATCTGCTGGCCCAGGCCGCCCCCGGCGCCACCCTGCTGCTGAATTGCCCCTGGCCGGCCGAGCAGTGCTGGCCGCAGCTGCCGCAGCGGGTGCAGCAGCAGATCCGCGAGCTGGGGCTGCGGGTCTTCGCCGTGAACGCCGCCGCCATCGCCGAGGCCCATGGCCTGGGAGGGCGCATCAACACGGTGATGCAGGCCTGCTTCTTCGCCCTGGCGGAGGTGATGCCGATGGCTCAGGCCATGGCCGCCATGGGTGAGGCGATCCGGCACAGCTACGGGCGCAAGGGGCAGGCCGTCGTGGCCGCCAACCTGGCGGTGCTGGAGGCAGCGCTGGCCGGCCTCAAGGCTGTGGAGATCCCGTCAGACACCGACGCGGGGATCCACGCCAGCGAAACCGCAACGGACGCCGAAACAGTGCCGCCCGCCATGGCCGCCGCACCGGCCGCCATCCGCGCGCTGGTACTGCCGCAACTGCAACGCCGCGGTGATGCCCTGCCGGTGAGCGCCCTGCCCTGCGATGGCAGCTTCCCCACCGGCACGGCCCAGTGGGAGAAGCGCAACATCGCCGAGGCGATCCCCGTGTGGGAGCCGGACCTATGCGTGCAGTGCGGCAAGTGCGTGATGGTCTGCCCCCACGCAGTGATCCGCGCCAAGGTGGTGGAGCCGCCGGCACTGGAAGCCGCGCCGGAGGGATTCCGCAGCAGCGCCGCCCGCGATCCGGACTGGCGCGATCAGGCCTTCACGATCCAGGTGGCGGGGGAGGACTGCACCGGCTGCAGCCTGTGCGTGGAGGTCTGCCCGGCCCGCGATCGCAGCACGCCACGGCGAAAGGCGATCAACATGGCGCCACAGCGTCCCCTGCGCGAACAGAGCCGCCGGCACTGGGACTTCTTCCTGCAGCTGCCCAACCCGGATCGCCTCAGCCTCAACCGCCGGCACATCAACCAGCAGCAGCTGCAGCAGCCCCTGTTCGAGTTTCCAGGCGCCTGCGCCGGCTGCGGCGAGACGCCTTACCTCAAGCTCGCCAGCCAGCTGTTCGGCGATCGGATGGTGATCGCCAACGCCACCGGCTGTTCCTCGATCTACGGCGGCAACCTGCCCACCACCCCCTGGAGCCGCAACGCCGAGGGCCGCGGCCCGGCCTGGAGCAATTCCCTATTCGAAGACAACGCCGAATTCGGCCTCGGCTTCCGCGTGGCCTTCGATCAACGCCGCGCCCGCGCCGAACAGCTGCTGCGCCAGCTGTCTCCCAGCCTGCCGGCCAGCCTGGTGGATGGCCTGCTCCAGGCGGACCAGAGCGATGAGGCCGGCATCCACGAGCAGCGGCAGCGCGTGGTGGAGCTGCGGCGCCTGCTGGAACCAGCGCGCGCAGGCGACGGGCACGACAACGACCACCACGACAACAACCAGCGGGCTGCCGACGAACTGCTGCAGCTGGCCGACGATCTGGTGAAGCGCTGCATCTGGATCATCGGCGGCGATGGCTGGGCCTACGACATCGGCTTCGGCGGCATCGATCACCTGCTCGCCAGCCAGCACGACGTGAACCTGCTGGTGCTGGACACCGAGGTGTACTCCAACACCGGCGGCCAGATGTCGAAATCCACCCCCAAGGGTGCCGTGGCCAAGTTCGCCAGCGGCGGCAAGGCCACCGCGAAGAAGGATCTGGGCCTGATGGCGATGACCTACGGCCACGTCTATGTGGCCAGCGTGGCCATGGGTGCCCGCGACGAGCACACCCTGCGGGCCTTCCTGGAGGCGGAGTCGTACCCCGGCCCCTCACTGATCCTGGCCTACTCCCACTGCATCGCCCACGGCATCGACATGGCCCGCGGCATGGCACACCAGAAGCAGGCTGTGGATTCCGGACGCTGGCTTCTCTACCGCCACGACCCGCGGCGCCGCAGCCAGGGGCTGGCGCCGCTGGTGGTGGACTCCCGCACCCCCAGCCTGCCCCTCTCCGAAGCGATGGCCGGCGAGAACCGCTTCCGCATGCTCCGCTACAGCCATCCCGAGCAGGCCCGCGCCCTCAGCCGCGAAGCCGAAGCGGAGCAACGCGAACGCTGGGGCCTCTACCAGCGGCTGGCCGCCGCTCCGACGGCTAACCCAGCGGCGAAGCCAGCGCCGGAGGCGCCCTCCCCATGAGCCCCGATCTCCACACCACCTACCTGGGCCTGCGCCTGCCCTCACCCCTGGTGGTGGGAGCGGCCGCGCCCCTCAGCCAGGAGCTTGGCCGCCTGCAGCAGCTGGAGCAGGAGGGTGCCGGTGCTGTGGTGCTGCATTCGCTGTTTCTTGAGCAGATCGAACGGGACTGGCAGGAGTGGCACCACCATCAGGAGCACGCCAGCGAGAGTCATCCCGAGGCCCTCAGCTACCTGCCATCCAGCGATCCGCTGCACCTGGGACTGGACGGCTACCTGGAGGAAATCCGTGCCGCCCGAGTGGCGCTGACCATTCCCGTGATCGCCAGCCTCAACGGCAACCATCCCGGCCAGTGGTGCGAGGCCGCCGCGGCGATCGCCGCCGCCGGCGCCGATGCACTCGAGCTGAATCTCTATGCGGTGCCCACCGATGCCGACCGCAGCAGCGCCGATCTGGAGGCCGAGCAACTGGAGCTGGTGCAACAGGTGTGCCGTGCCGTGACGATCCCCGTGGCAGTGAAGCTCAGCCCCTGGTACACGGGGCTGGCCCACATGGCCCGCCAGCTGGAGGCGGCGGGCGTCAGCGGCCTGGTGCTGTTCAACCGCTTTTATCAACCCGATGTCGACATCGAGACGCTCAATACCGTGTCGCACCTGGAGCTGAGCGGAGCGATCGATCAGCGCCTGCCGCTGCGCTGGATCGGCCTGCTGCATGGCCGGCTGGAGCTGGATCTGGCGGCCAGCGGCGGCATCGCCAGCGGCGACGATGCCGTGCGGCTGCTGATGGTGGGCGCCCAGGTCACCCAGGTGGTGAGCACCCTGTTGCGGGGTGGACCGGGCCAGCTGCGGCAGATCCACACCGAGCTCTGCCAGTGGCTGGAGGCCCACGACTGTGCCGGAGTGGAGGAGATCCGCGGCTGTCTCAGCCAGCAGCGCTGCCCCGACCCGGAGGCCTTCGAGCGGGCCCAATACCTGCGGGCCCTGAGCAGCTACAGCCTGCCCCGATTGGGAACGCCACGCATCGCGCCGATGCAGACAGCGCCGCCGTCATGAGCGAAGCCAAGACCCTGCTCAAGGCGATCCAGGCCAGCTGCCATCAACCGTGGACGGTGATGGAGGTCTGTGGCGGCCAGACCCACGCCCTGCTGCGCCATGGCATCGACCGGCTGCTGCCAGCGCAGATCAGCCTGATCCACGGCCCCGGCTGCCCGGTGTGCGTCACCGCCACAGAACAGCTCGACCGGGCGATCGCCATGGCAGCCGAGCCGAACGTGATCCTCTGCTCCTATGGCGACATGCTGCGTGTGCCCGGCAGCGATGGCCGCGACCTGCTCGGCGTACGGGCCCGCGGTGGTGCGGTGCGGGTCGTCTACGCACCGCTCGACGTGCTGAGCATCGCCCGCAGCCATCCCGATCACCGCGTGGTGTTCCTGGCGGTGGGCTTCGAAACGACTGCCCCCGCCACGGCGCTGCTGGCGATCCAGGCCATCGCCCAGGGCATCACCAACCTCGAACTGCTGGTGTGCCACGTGCGGGTGCCGCCGGTGCTTGATCAGATGCTGGGCGATCCCAGCTGCCGGGTGCAGGCGGTGCTGGCGGCGGGCCATGTCTGCACCGTGATGGGGGAGGTGGAGTACCACGACCTGGTGGCGCGGCACCGCCGGCCGATTGTGATCACCGGCTTCAGCGCCGAGGAGCTGCTGCGCGGCATCCTGGCCTGCATCCGCCAGCTGGAAGCCGGCGAGCAGCGGCTGGAGAACGCCTACCGGCCGGCGGTGAAGCCGGCGGGCAACGGCGCCGGTCAGGCGCTGCTGGAGCAGGTGTTCGAACCGGTGGATTCCCCCTGGCGCGGCCTGGGGGTGATCCCGGCCGGCGGCTACCGGCTCAGGCCGCCCTTCGACCGGCTCGCCGTGCCCGAGGAGCACCAGAAAACGCCCACCGCCACCACCACCTCCAGCCCCATCGCCGCATTCACCGCCGTGGCAACAAGCTCCTGCCCCGCCGGGCTGGTCCTGCAGGGCCTGCTCAGGCCCCACCAGTGCCCGCACTTCGGCCGGGCCTGCACCCCCGATACACCCCTGGGAGCGCCGATGGTGTCGAGCGAAGGGGCCTGTGCCGCCTACTACCGCTACCAGGGCTGAGCCATGCCACCCGGCAACGACGCCGCCATCGAACTGGGCCACGGCGGCGGCGGCCGCCTCAGCCAGCAGCTGCTGCAGGAGCTGCTCCTACCGGCATTCGGCCCGGCCGATGGGGTGCCCCACGATGCGGCCCTGCTGCCGGAGCAGAGCGGCCGGCTGGCTTTCACCACCGATTCCTATGTGGTGCGTCCGCTGGAATTCCCCGGCGGCGACATCGGCCGACTGGCGGTGTGCGGCAGCGTCAACGACCTGGCCATGGCCGGGGCTGAGCCGATCGCCCTCAGCCTGGCGCTGATCCTGGAGGAGGGCCTGCCGATCAGCACGCTCCAGAGGGTGATCGCCTCGATCCGCGCGAGCGTGGCGGAGTGCGGCGTAGCGGTGATCACCGGCGACACCAAGGTGGTGGAGCGGGGCAAGGGCGACGGCCTCTACATCAACACCAGCGCCGTGGGGCGGCTGGAGCACACGCTCACGATCCACCCCAGGGCGGTGCAACCGGGCGATGCGGTGCTGGTGAGCGGCGACCTGGGCCGCCACGGGCTGGCGATCCTGGCGGCCCGCAATGAGCTGGGCTTACGCACCACGCTCCACAGCGATCTGGCGCCGCTGCTGCAACCGGTGCGGGCTCTGCTGGAGGCGGGCCTGACGCTGCACTGCCTGCGGGACCTCACCCGCGGCGGCCTGGCCAGCGCCATCGAGGAGATCGCCCGCGGCGCCGGCTGCCACATCGAACTCGACGAAACGGCGATCCCTCTGCATCCGGCCGTGGCTGGGGCCTGCCAACTGCTGGGCCTCGACCCGCTGGCGATGGCCAATGAGGGGCGCATGGTGGTTCTGTTGCCGCAGGGGCAGGCGGAGCAGGCCCTGGCTCTGCTGCAGCGCTTTCAGCCGCAGGCCGCCAGGATCGGCACGGTAGGTGATCCGCTGCCCCAGGGCACAGAGCCAGCGGCGCTGAAGCGGCGCCACCCCGTCAGCCTGCGCAACACCCTTGGGGTGCTGCGGCCCCTGGAGCTGGGGCGCGGCGAACAGCTGCCGCGCATCTGCTGAGCCCCGTTGCAGCGCTCAGGTCCAGAGCTCAGCTCACGAGCTCAGGTCCAGTTGCCTCCGAACATGTCGTCGTAGCCCTCGTAGGGATCGAACTCCGACCAGCCGGGGCTCGCCTCATCGAACAGGCCATAACGGGCCGCTTCATCGTCGGCGCGGGTGTTGCCGGTGGGCCGGGTGTCGCAGGTGACGCCGCCATCGGCTGTGGGCTGGCAGTTGTCGAACTCCAGGCCGGCGCGGACCGGCGACGGGGCTGCCAGGGGAGCCGCCAGCAGCAGGGCCACACCAAGCAGCAGCGGCAGCTGGCGCAGCCGCCGTGACGCTCCTGACCAGCGGGCGCACCAACCGTCGGTGTCAGAGGCCGGAAGGACCATGGGCTCACCTGCAAGGATGGGCAGCGGTTGCGTGCCCGAAGCGATGTATACCGACTGGACCGCCGTTGCGCTGCTCCTGCTGACCGCTGCTCCCCTGGCGGTGGTGGTGAGCACGGCGGCCTTCTTCATCTGGCGCCAGAAGTCCAAGCGCTGAGCTCGCCGCGCAAGCCTTTCGCCCAGCGGCGGCGGCGCAGCACCTCGGCCGGCGGCGGAAACGGCGAAGCCTCAAAGCACGGCAGAGTGCCCTGGCCAACACAGGTCAGGCAGGTGCGGTAGCCCGTTGCTGCCGTGCGCAGAACGCCACTGCCGCCGCAGCTGGGGCAGGGATCGCCAGGCATGGGCCACACGCCGCCCAGACGCCCATCGGATCGGTCCATCGGGCTGCTCCTCGTGGTGGCCTCAGTGTGGAGAGGTTTGCCGCCAATGATCCCGAAGCCTTTCTTAAGCCTTGGCGATGCTTAAGTGCCGGCAGCGTCCTGCGCAACCGGCGTCTGGCGGAGCAAGGCCTGGAGCCGGGGCAGCGACTGCTCCTGCAACAGCTCCGTGCTGCTGAGCCGCGTGGCGGGAGGAACAAGATCCAGGCTCGCCGCCAGCAGACCGAGCACAGCGGCGGCATCAAGCCCCCGGGCCCGCAGGTCCGCCAGACCGGTGCCGCCCTGGCGCTTGGACAGGCGCTCACCCGCCCCATCCCGCCACAAGGGGGTATGCCAGTAGCGGGGCAGGCTGCTGCCATGGGGCCTCAGGTGACGCATCACAGCCACCTGAGGCCCCGTGGCGGCCCAGAGATCAGCGCCGCGCACAACATCGGCCATCCCCAGGCTCAGCTCATCCACCGCCGTCGCCAGGTGATAGGCGAGGAAGCCATCCGCGCGCCGCAGCACCACGTCGCCCACCTCCCGCTCCAGATCAAGAACACCGCAGGGCACCAGCTGCTCCTGCCAGCAGAGCAGGCCAGGATCCATCGCCAGTCGCCAGCTCGGTAGGCGCCCCGCTTCCGGCCCCCAGCGCGGTTCCAGGCCCCGGCACAAACGCGGGTAAACCGGTGAGCGGCCATGGGGTGCCGAGACATCGGCCAGCAGCCTGCGGCTGCAGCGGCAGGGGTACAGCAGACCGGCACCGCGCAGGCTGGAGAGCACCGTGGCGTAGAGCCCCCGCCGCTCGCTCTGGCGGATGAGCGGGCCATCCCAGTCGAGCCCCAGCCAGCGCAGATCGTTCAGGATCGAGGCTTCCGCGTCCGGGCGGTTGCGCGGCGTGTCGAGATCGTCGATGCGCAGGAGCCACTCCCCCCCCTGCAGGCGGGTGATCAACCACGAGAGCAGAGCTGTGCGCAGGTTGCCCAGGTGCAGGGGCCCCGTGGGGGACGGGGCATAGCGACCACGGTGGTGCTGCCGGCGCAGCCGCTCACCTTCGGCCAGCAGCCGCTGCAGATGCTCGGGAAGGGTGATCGCTGTCACGGCGACCAGGCTGCCACCCAACAAAAACGGCGACCCGAAGGTCGCCGTTGGCAGCAGTCGACCTCAGGGTCGCTGCGAGGGTCGAAGGGTGAGGAACTCAGCCCTGCACACGGTCCTTGAACAGCTTGCCGGCGGTGAAGGCAGGAACGCGCTTGGCCGGGATCTTGATCTTGTCACCGGTTTTGGGGTTCAGACCCTGACGGGCGGAGCGCTCGCGAGGTTCGAACGAGCCGAAGCCAAGGATCGACACCTTCTTGCCATCGACCACCGAGTCGATGATGGTTTCGATGGCGAGGTCCACAACTTGGGACACTTCGGTCTTGGTCAGCTCGGTGCGGGCATGCACGAGGTTGACGAGGTCAGCTTTGTTCATCGGAGTGGGAAAGCCTCTGGGTTCAGTAGCAGCCGGGCGGATCGGGAACACCAACCGCCACTGGATTCAGCGCGCCAATGGTATGGGTGTTGCGGAAGGGCGGCAACCAACAAACCCCCCATCGGCACAAGGATCTGCCCCTTTTTTTGCTGAATGTTGCGGAAACGCCCCCATCAGCGCGATCGCAACGGCCGATCAGAGCCCCTCGCGAACCGCCAGACCCTCCAGGTCGAGAGCATCGATCACGCCTCGTCCCTGGCCGATCAACTTGTCGCCGCGCAGGGCCCCGAGGCCGGCGCCGCTGGCCAGCCAGCCCGGCATGCCAGCCGGCAACCAACGGCGCAGATGATCCAGGCTGCGCAACCAGCGGCCCCAGTGAAAGCTGCGGCTGGTGCGCAGCGGGCCAGCCTGCCCCGGCGCCAGCGGACTGAGCAGACGGCCACAGAACAGCAGGGACTCGGCGGGATCCCCGACCTCGGCAAGCAGCACACTGGCGCCAGGGGTAGGCCCCGGGGTCCAGAGCAGTCGCAGCCCCGCGGCCAGCTCCAGCTCGGTGCCGAAGCTGCGCAATCGCTGCACACCGGGCAGCAGGTAGGCCTCCTGCTCCTGCACCAGCACCGGCCAGCCCAGGGCTTCCTGCAGCCGACGGGTGCGGCCATGGCCCTCCCGCCCCAGCAACACGATCACCCCCTTGCCCCGCTCCTGCAGGAAGCGAAGGTTGGCCTCCGTCAGGGCGGGGCAGTCGATCAGCACCCCGGCCACGTCCTCAGATCCAGCAACAGCCCGGGCCTCGGCAAAGTCCAGCCACCAGGCGCTGCCGCCCTGGCTGTCGCGGTTGGGGGCGAACAGCCACAGGTTGGCGGCCACGGGCTGGGGCGGTCGCCCTGGATCCGCCGGCCTACCCATCAGCAGGCCCGGCTGCTTCGCTGCCGACCCTGCTTGCTCCGGTTCGCCCATGGCCCTTGCTCCTGCCCTTCGATCATCCGACTGCGCGCGTCGCTCTGAGCTCCGCTGATCATCTCGGTGCCGCAACCGAGGGCACAGGCCGGCAGCCACACCTAGCTTGTGGCAGTCGCCCGCTGGCTCCGTTGGGATCGATTCGCCTGGGACAACCCTGGCCCCTGGGGGCAACGGCCACGCCGCGTGGGGTGAATTTCTCCCTGGCGGCACCGCTGGCCACCCGGGTGGAGCTGCTGCTGTTCGCCAGCGGCAGCGCGCCTGAACCGATGCAGGTGGTGGATCTCGATAGCCAACACCACCGCTCCGGCGAGCACTGGCATGTGGAGGTCGAAGGGATCGGCATCGGGTGTTGCTACGCCTATCGGGTGTTCGGCCCGCTGCAGCCCGGCCGCCACGGCTTCAACCCCTCCAAACTGCTGCTCGATCCCTGCGCCCGTGCCATCACCGGCTGGGATGTCTACCGGCGGATCGATGCCCTCGGCGCCACACCGAACACCGCCACCTGCCTGAAGGGTGTGGTCACCGAGCGTGACCGCTTCGATTTCGCGGCGGCCCCCCGACCTCGCCACAGCTGGCAGCGCACCGTCATCTACGAGTTGCATGTGGGCGGCTTCAGCCGCGGCCGGGGCAGTCCGGTGAGCCCGGAAGGCCGCGGCACCTACCTGGGCCTGATCGAGGCGATTCCCTACCTGCGGGAGCTCGGCGTCACCACGGTGGAGCTGCTGCCGGTGATGGCCTTCGACCCCCACGACGCCCCGGCGGGCCGCCTCAACTACTGGGGCTACAGCCCTCTGAGCTGGATGGCCCCCCATCACGCCTACCAGCAGGGAGACGATCCCCTGCAGATCCGCCAGCAGGTGCGCCAGCTGGTGACGGCCTGCCATCAGGCGGGGCTGGAGGTGCTGGTGGATGTGGTCTACAACCACACCTGCGAGGGCAACCAGGCAGGCCCGACCCTGAGCTGGCGCGGTCTGGACGACCGCCTTTACTACCACCAGAACGCCAAGGGCGACTACCTGGATGTGAGCGGTTGCGGCAACTCGATCGCCGCCAACCGTCCGCACGTGCGGCGATTGATCCTCGAATCGATGCGCTGCTGGGCCCTGGAGCTGGGCGTGGATGGGTTCCGCTTCGATCTCGGCATCGCCCTCAGCCGCGGCGAGGAACTGGCCCCTCTCGACAATCCGCCCCTGTTCGAGGACATCGAAGCCGGCCCGGAGCTGGCGGACCTCAAGCTGGTGAGCGAACCGTGGGACTGCGGCGGCCTCTACCGGCTGGCGGACTTCCCCGCCCGCCGCATCGGCGCCTGGAACGGCCGCTTCCGCGACGACGTGCGCCGCTTCTGGAAAGGCGATGAGCGCAGCTGCTGGGCGGTTGGCCAGCGCCTCACCGGCAGCCCTGATCTCTATGGCGGCCATCCGGCGGTGCTGGGGCGCAGCATCACCTTCCTCACCGCCCACGACGGCTTCACCCTGGCGGATCTGGTCAGTTACAACGGCAAGCACAACCTCGCCAACGGTGAGGACAACCGCGACGGCGACAACCACAACAACAGCTGGAACCACGGCGCAGAAGGCCCCTGCAGCGACCCGGCCGTGCTCGCCCTGCGCGAACGCCAGCTGCGCAACCTGCTCTGCTCGCTGCTACTGGCCCCCGGAGTGCCGATGCTGCTGATGGGCGACGAGGTGCGCCGCAGCCAGGGGGGCAACAACAACGCCTGGTGCCAGAACAACCGTCTCGGCTGGATGCACTGGCAACCCGACCCGGGCGATCAGGCCCTGAGCCTGTTCGTGCGGCGCCTGATCCACCTCCGCCATCACCTGGCGGCCCTGCTCAACCCGGAAATCCCCCACAGCGAGGGGCGACCGCTGCGCTTCGATCAGCCGGGGCACATCCACCGCGAGTGGCACGGCATCGAGCTGGGCAAACCGGACTGGGCCGCCTGGTCGCACACGCTCGCCTGGAGCCTGCACGACCAAAAAAACACCCCCCTGATCTGGTGCGGGCTGAATGCCTACGCCGACGATCTCAGCTTCGAGCTGCCCGACTGCCCCACCGGCTGGCTGCGGGTCATCGACACCGCCCGCCCGCCCGGAGAGGACCTGCCCGCACAGCCAGCGGCGCTCAGCAGCGACCGGATGCCGATGACCAGCCGCAGCCTGGTGCTGCTGGTGGCTGAACCCCTGATGCGCGGCCACGACCTGGCCCGGCACGGCCTTTGAGAGTGCCGGCGATAATCAGAACTGGATCAATGCACTGATTCAGAGCTGCATCAACAACCCGCCATCCACGTATCTTCCGGCCGTAAATTTCCGGCTGTGATTGATCAAGCGGGCTGCGGGAATCGAACCCGCATCATCAGCTTGGAAGGCTGAGGTTTTACCACTAAACTAAGCCCGCAATTGCGAAGGTTGCACCAACGCACGTGGCCAGGCCACGCACCGTGGTGTGGCCCACGACACCGGCTGCCACCGCGGCGGGCTCTCGCCCAGCGGGCTTTCACCGGCTGCAGCATTATGACCTGCGTTCGGAACTGCGTCCTTGCCCGCCGGAACGCCCACGCAACCCGCCAGTCCGGAACCCAGTCCACCAGCCGGTCTGGCCGCCAGCCTGGCGGCGCCTCACCCGCGCACCGACGCCGCCGATCTGCGGGGACTCCCCCGCCTGCGCCTGCTGGTGGCCTATGGACTCGGCGACGCCGGCACCGGCATGGCCGCGTCCCTGATCGGCTTCTACCTGTTCATCTTCTACACATCGGCCGCGGGCCTGCCGGCCTGGATGGCGGGCCTGGTGCTGATGCTGGCGCGCCTCTGGGATGCCATCAACGACCCGGCCATCGGCTGGCTGAGCGACAAGACCAAAACGCGCTGGGGGCCCCGGCTCCCCTGGATCCTGGGCTGCGCGGTGCCCCTCGGCGTGGCGATGACGCTGATGTGGTGGCTGCCCCCCGGCAGCACACCCGTGCGCTTCGCCATCTTCGTGGCCATCTCCGTAGTGGCCAACAGCCTCTACACGGGGGTCAACCTTCCCTACTCCGCCCTGGCGGCGGAACTGACCACCGATGTGTCGCTGCGCACCCGCCTGAACACCTCCCGTTTCACCGGCTCGATCCTGGCGGGACTGGTGGGCCTCGTGCTGGGGGGTCTGCTGCTGCGCGATCACCAGAACCCAGCCAGCTACCTGCAGGTGGGCGTGATCTCGGGGCTGATCATCACCACCTCCACCCTGCTCTGCGGCTTGGGGATCGCGCCGATGGCCCGCCATTGCCAGCGGCCTGAAGCGCACCCTGGCACCACACGGAGGCTGTTGCGGCGCGTCCGCCAGAACGGTCGCTTTCTGCGTGTGCTGGGGCTCTACCTGCTTCTCTGGTGCGCCTTGCAGATCATGCAGACCGCCGCCCTCATCTACCTGCCGGTGGTGATGCACGTGCCGCAGGGATGGAGCAACTGGATCCTGCTGCCGTTTCAGGTGAGCACCCTGGTGGGCCTGCAGGTCTGGACCAGCGTCTCGCACCGCCAGGGCCGCATCCATGCCCTGCACCTGGGTACGCGTCTGTGGATCGCCGGCTGCCTAGCGGCGATGGTGCTGATTCCGCTGGATGCCAGCATCGCCCCGATTGGATCCCTGGCGAACGGCCTGCGCCTGGCCGCCCTGGTGGCCGCGATCCTGCTGGTGGGCTTCGGTGCCTCCACGGCGTATCTGATTCCCTGGGCGCTGCTTCCCGATGCGATCGATGCCGACCCGGAGAAACCGGCCGGCCAGTACAGCGCCTGGATGGTCTTCACCCAGAAGATCTGCATCAGCTTTGCCTTGTTCTTCTTCGGCAACCTGATGAGCCTGAGCGGTTACGTGGCCAGCCGCGGCATGCTGCAGCCGGACAGCGCTCTGCTGGCCATCCGCCTGTGCATGGGCATCATTCCGGCCGTTCTCGTGGTGCTTGCCCTGGTGGTGATCCGCCGCTGGCCGGATAAAGGGCTACACCTGCAGCACCTGCAGGCCGCCCGCTGAACGCCCCTCGCAGCCCCACACACCATGTCTGCGTCCCGTTCCGCCCCGACCCCCAGGCAGCAGCGCCAGCTGCCGTCCTGGCTGAAGCCCCGCTGGCTGCGCCGCCTGGGCCATAGCGCCCTGATCGGCGGTCAGGCGGTGGCGGCCATCGCCCGCGGCCGCATCGGCGTGAACGACCTGATGGCCGAACTGATGGAGGCCGGCCCCGGCAGCTTTCTGATCGTGCTGATCACCGGCCTGGCCGCTGGCACGGTGTTCAACATCCAGGTAGCAGCGGAACTCACCAAACAGGGGGCCGGTGCCACCGTGGGCGGCATCCTGGCGCTGGGTCTGGCCCGTGAGATTGCGCCGATCCTCACCGCCACGCTGATGACAGGCAAGGTGGCAACCGCCTACGCAGCCCAGCTCGGCACGATGAAGGTGACCGAACAGATCGATGCGATCACCATGCTGCGCACCGACCCGGTGCAATACCTGGTGGTGCCACGGCTGGTGGCGATGGTGATCATGACGCCGGTGCAGTGCCTGCTGTTCTTTGCTGTGGCGGTCTGGTCAGGCCAGCTGAGCAGCACGGCGCTCTACAGCATCCCGCCAGCGGTGTTCTGGAATTCCGTGCGCACCTGGATGGAACCGAGCGATCTGCCCTCGATGCTGCTCAAGGCGGTTGTGTTCGGTCTGCAGATCGCCGTGATCGCCTGCGGCTGGGGACTCACCACCCGCGGCGGCCCCAAGGAGGTGGGCACCAGCACCACCGGTGCCGTGGTGATGATTCTGGTCACCGTGTCGTTGATGGACGTGGTGCTCACCCAGCTGCTCTTCGGCGACTGACCGCCCTGCCATGACCGATCCTCTCGCCAACCCTCCCAGCAGCCCTGCCACCAGCGCAGGCACCGCCGGCTCACCGCTGCCGGACCCGGCCCTGGGCGTGATCCTGGCCCCCAGACCCTGGGTTCCTCTTGGCGTGGTGCTGCTGGGTGTGGCCAGCCTGGCGCTGAACCCCTGGGCCGCCCTGGTGGTGGGCCTGTTCGGCCTGTTCCTGCTGCTGCAGAGCCAGCTGCTGCGCCTGCAGTTCTCCGCCGAGGCGCTGCTGGTCTGGCGGGGCGCCAGCCTGCTGCGCAACTTCCCCTACAGCGATTGGCTGGGCTGGAAACTGTTCTGGCACCCCCTGCCGGTGCTGTTCTATTTCCGTGAACAGCGCAGCATTCACCTGCTGCCCGTGCTGTTTGATGCCACCACCTTGCGCGAGCAGCTCAATCTTCACGTGAGCGCCCAGCCATGAGCGACGACGCGATTCCAGCCAGCGACCCAGCCCAGCCGCCCCAGGACTCCGGCGATTCCGGGCTGCCCACCCAGCCCGACAACTCCGGGACAGCACCCGCCGCCTGGACCGATCTGGCCCTGCGCGAGCTGAAGGCACGCCGGGATGCCCTGGAGGCGGAGATCCGCGAGCTTGAAGCACGCCAGACCCAGCTGCAGCAGGAGATCGGCAGCAGCTTCGCGGGCCAGTCGGATGCGATGGCCCGACGGCTGAAGGGCTTCCAGGACTACCTCGTGGGCGCCCTGCAGGAGCTGGCGATCAGTGCCGAGCAGATGGAGCTCGTGGCCCAGCCCCTGGTGGTGCAACCCTCCGCACTGGATCAGGCCGCAGCGGCAGCGAGCGCCGCGGCCGGCAACCTGACCCCAGCCCCGGCCGCCGCCGGCCAGTTCAGCGGCGATGCCGAGCTGATCCGCGATCGTCTGGCCAGCTTCCAGGGCCAGCCGGATTTCTACGCAGACCCCTGGAAACTGCGCCGCACGCTTGAACCCGGCGGCGCAGCCCTCCTCGACGACTGGTTCCTCAACCAGGGAGGCCGCGGGGCCCAGCCCAGCAGCGGTTCCCGCAACCGCAATGCCCTGATCGCCGCCGCCGCGATTGCCATCCTCGGGGATCTCTACGGCGAGCGCTTCCAGGCCCTGGTGCTGGCCGGCCAACCGGAACGGCTGGGGGAATGGCGCCGCGGCCTTCAGGACTGCCTGGGCCTGGCCCGCGAGGACTTCGGCCCCAGCAGCGGCATCGTGCTCTTCGAGCGACCCGATGCACTGATCGAACGGGCCGACCGGCTCGAGGAGCGCGGCGAGCTGCCCTTCATCGTGGTCGATGCCGCTGAGGTGGTGGTGGACATTCCGATCCTGCAGTTCCCGCTCTGGCTGGCCTTCGCTGGCAGCCCCGCTGAACTCAATCAGGAGGACGACCTGCTTTGACCCTCACCATCCCGTTGACCCTGCTGGCTGGTTACCTGCTCGGCTCGATTCCCGCCGGCTACCTGGCAGGCCGCTGGCTGCGTGGTGTCGACATCCGCAGCCTCGGCTCCGGCTCCACCGGTGCCACCAACGTGCTGCGGCAGTTCGGCAAGGGGCCGGCTCTGGCGGTGTTCCTGGTGGATGTCCTCAAGGGCACCCTGGCGGTGCTGTTGGCCAAGGCGCTGCTCCAACCGCTGGGCGTGCCGCTGCAGGGATCCGAGGCCGACTGGCTCAGCGACAGCTGGGTGGTAGCCGCCGGCCTGGCCGCCCTGGCCGGCCACATCTGGCCGGTGTGGCTGGGCTGGCGCGGCGGCAAGGCGGTGGCCACGGCGCTGGGGATGCTGCTGGGGCTCACCTGGCCGGTGGGCCTGGCCTGCTTCGGTGTGTTCCTCGCCGTGCTGAGCATCAGCCGCATCGTTTCGCTGTCCAGCGTGATGGCCGCTCTGGCCCTGCCGCTGCTGATGCTCGGCTGGTTCCAGGATCAGGCCATGGGCCTGCGCTGGCCCTATCTCGCCCTGGCGCTGCTCACCAGCGGCCTGGTGATCTGGCGCCACCGCAGCAATCTGCAGCGGTTGCTGGCAGGCACCGAACCACGGCTTGGGCAGAGGAAACCGCAGGCCGACCCCCCACAGACCTGATCATCCCAGCTCGCGACTGCGCTCCGCGGCCGCCAGCACCCCCTCCAGCAGAGCCGAGCGCACACCACCCGCCTCAAGGCGCCGCAGGCCCGCGATGGTGGTTCCGCCGGGACTGCTCACCATGTCCTTGAGCTGGCCGGGATGCAGATCCTGCTCGTGCAGCAGAGCGGCGGTGCCCGCCAGGGTGCGGTGGGCCAGGTGCTGGGCCAGGGCCCGCGGCAGGCCGGCCGCCACGGCACCATCGGCCATCGCCTCGGACACCAGCGCCACGAACGCCGGCCCGGAGGAGGTGAGCGCCAGAAAGGCATCGAGCTGCGGCTCCGGGAGCTCCACCACCTCAGCCACCTGGGCGAACAGCTGTTGCACCCATCGCCGCTGGGCTTCGCTGACGCCCTCACCCCAGGCCAGGCCGCACAGGCCCGCTCCCACCAGGCAGGGGGTGTTCGGCACCGCCCGCACGATGCGACGGCCAGGGAAGAGCGCCTGCAGCCGCCCCAGGGTGACCCCCGCCAGCACCGAGATCAGCAGCGGTGGCTGAGTGGAGCCCTCAGCCGCGCCCTCCGTTGCCGAAGGCGGAGCCGGCGCCGTTGCCGCCAGTGCGGCCAGCTGCTGGGGCTTCACGGCCAGCAGCAGCGCGTCGGCGCGCCAGGCAGCTGCGGCATCGGTGCCCACGGCCAGGCCGGGATGGGCGGCCGCCAGCCGCTGGGCAGAGGCATCGCTGGCCACAACCGCTTGGACCCGTTCGCGCGGCAGCAGACCGCTGGCCATCAGTGGAAACAGCAAGGCCTGGGCCATGCGACCCAGGCCGATCACCCCGAAGGTGCCAGGGGAGAAGCTGCTCAAGAGGGGAGGGCCACCGCTGGCTCAGCCGAGGCTGGCGCCGAAGTCCGGCCGGCCCCAGGCGGGGCTGGGGGCTGCGTCCTGCTCCTGGGAGGTCTCGCGCGAGACGATCGTGGGGGAGGAGGCCTCGTCGCTGCTGGCGGTGGTCACCGTCACACAGCTGGGGGCGAACAGGAAGATGCTCTCGCCGACCCGCTCCTGGTGGCCATCAATGGCAAAGGTGCCACCGGCCACGAAATCAACGGCGCGTTGCGCCTGATCCGGCTCCATCATCGTGAGATTCAGGATCACGGTCTTGCGCTCGCGCAGCGCCTGGATCGCCCGGGGCATCTCATCGAAGCTGCGGGGTTCCATCAGGGTGACCTCCGCCGCGGCGGAGGAGATGCCCGGCATGCCGATCACATTGCTGCCGGTGAATGGATCACCAACCGAAAAGTCGCTGCTCACCGCCAGGGCGCCGGGGCGGGTGCTGCCGTTGGTTTCGGGCACTTCACCCTGGTCGTACTCCAGGTCGTCATCGTCGTAACCGTCGAGATAGTCATCGCCGGACACGACAGCACGAAGACGGGAGAGCAGCGACACCTGAAAACCTCGGACTCGGCACTGGTCCTAGATAGCGTCCCACGTCAGCGGTGGCAAGGCTGCCGTTCACAACTGTGCCGGCTGCTGACGCTCGCCGAACAGGGCCGATCCGATGCGCACCCAGGTGCTTCCCGAGGCCGCGGCCTCGCGCCAGTCGCCGCTCATGCCCATCGAAAGCTCTCCCAGGCCCAGCTTCCCGGCCAGGGCGGCACAGTCCTGGAACAGGCTCCGGCGCTCCTGGAGGTCCAGCGCCAGCGGGGCGATGGTCATCAGCCCGCTGATCCGCAGCGGCGCCAGCTGCTGCAGCTGAGGCCAGTCCCGGAGAAGCTCCTGCGGCTCGAAGCCCCCCTTGCTGGGATCCGGCCGCAGCTTCACCTGCAGCAAACCCTGCGGCGCGCACTGCTCCTCGGCGGCGATGCGCGCCAGCCGTTCCGCCAACGCGAGCGAATCGACGGAGTGAATCGTGGCGAAGGTGCGCAGCACGGGCCGCACCTTGTTGGCCTGCAACCGGCCAATGAAATGCCAGTCGAGATCGGGCAGATCCGCCAGCTCCTGCTGCTTGGCTGCGGCCTCCTGCAGGCGGCTCTCGGCGAAGCTGCGCTGGCCGGCGGCCGCCAGGGCACGGATGGCAGTGGCGGGCTGGCCCTTGCTCACCGCCAGAAGCCGGCAGCCCGGAGGGAGCTCGGCCTGAATCGCCGCCAGGCGAGCCTCCGCAGATTGAGGGTGGAGCGGATCAGGGCTCACGGTTCGGGGCGCAGCGCCGCCTAGATGAAAGTTTTGTCGAACAGCTGACGCCAGCGGCCATGAACCTCCGGCCCCTCCCGCCGCGCCCGGGCCAGGTTCTGCTCGGCGATGTGGCGAGCATCCATCAGCGGAAGCACCTCAAACTGGGCACCTCGCTCCTGGACGGTCACCAGAAAGAACATGCGCTGGGCATAGAGCGTGGCGTAGAGATCACGACCCTCACTGGCCTCAGCCACGCAATAGAGCAGACCAAACGTGGGGTGGTTGAGATAACGCTCTGTGCTCACGCGCTCAGGTGTTGTGGCAACCGATCACAACGCACCGTACCTCCAGCGCAGTCCAAGCAACACCACCAGCGCCAATCCGGAGACCCACTGCAGTCGCCGTTGCAACACTCCGGTCCGCAGCAGCAGATGTGGCGCAATCCAGCGGCCACCACGCGCCAGAAGGGCTTCAGCTCCCTGCTCGGACCGCAGCAGCACGTTGGCCAGGAGCCGCTCACCGAGGCCGAGCACCAGGCCCAGGGACGCATTCAGACCCAGCCGCCGCAGGTTCACCGACCGGGTGGCCAGCGAGCGCAGCAGGTTCTGGAACTCCTCCTGCACCAGCGGCAGAAAGCGCAGGGCCAGCAGCAGGGTGAAGCCGAGACGGTCCACCGGCACCCCCAGCGGCGCCAGCGGCGCCAGGCACCAGCTCAGCCCCCACACCAGCTCCTCGGGCGGCGTGGTGAGCAGCAGCAGGTTGGCGCTTTGAATCACGGTGAACAACAGGGTGGCGCTGTTGAGGCCCAGCTCAGCGGAGCGGCGGGTCACCACCAGCGGCCCGAGCGGCACGGGCCCCAGCTGCACGGGGCCCCAGCGCAGCAGCTCCCAGCGCAGGCCACGCTGCTGGGGAGCCAGGCGAAGCTCCTGAGGCGGGCGGTTGAGCTGCCCGGACGCCACCGACCCTGCCGGTAGCAGGGTGGCCAACAACCCCACCAGCAGCGCCAGCAGGATCAGCAGCGGCAGGGTGCGGCGCCAGATGCGCCAGGGCAGGCCGCTGGCGGCGGTGACCAGCAACAGCAGGCCCACAAGGGCCAGGCGCCAGGCGGGGCCAGCCAGGATCGGGGTCAGCAGGAAGGCCAGGGTCCAGGCCAGCTTCAGGCGCGGATCAATGCTCCGCAGCCAGCTGTCTGTGCCATCGACGTACTGGCCGATGGGGATCTGCCGCAACCAGTCCATCAGGCCTGTTCAGCGGCCGCGGGCCTGCTGGCGGGCCAGATCCTTCTCAGCATCGCGCTGCTGCTTGCCGCGCCAGAACAGCTTGAGCGGCGAACCCTCGAAGCCGAGGCCCTCGCGGATCTGGCGCTCCACATAGCGGCGGTAGGTGTCGCCGAACAGCTTGGGATCATTCACGAACAGCGTGAAGCTGGGCGGCCGGGTTGCGACCTGGGTGCCGTAATAGATGCGGCCCTGGCGGCCGCCGCGGCTGGTGGGCGGCGAGCGCCAGCTCACGGCCTCCTGCAGCACCTCGTTCACCACCGAGGTGCTCACCCGGCGGCGGTGCTGCTCCACGGCCACGGCGGCGATGGCGAAGATGCTCTCCACCCGCTGGCCGGTGAGGGCGGAGGTGAACAGCATCGGTGCCCAGTCGAGGAAGTAGAGCTTGGCGCGCAGCTCCTTCTCCATCGCCGGCATTGTGTGCGAATCCTTCTCGATCGCATCCCATTTGTTCACCACGATCACGCAGGCGCGGCCGTCTTCTTCAATGCGACCCGCCAGGCGCTGATCCTGTTCGGTGACGCCATCGAGGGCATCGATCACCAGCACGCATACATCGGAGCGCTCGATCGCCTTGAAGCTGCGGTTGATGCCGAAATACTCCGGGCCGTAGCTCACGGAGCGGCGGCGGCGGATGCCGGCGGTGTCGAGCAGTTTCCAGGTCTGGCCCTCGCGTTCGATCGTGGTGTCGATCGTGTCGCGGGTGGTGCCGCGGATCGGGCTCACGATCGCCCGCTTCTCGCCGCACACGGCATTGAGCAGGCTGGATTTGCCCACGTTGGGCCGGCCGATGATCGCCATCTGAATCGGCTCCTCAGCCTCCTGCTCCTCCACGGGCGGCAAGTAACCCACCACCTTGTCGAGCAGATCACCGGTGCCGGCACCATGGATCGCGGACACGGGATAGGGCTCACCCAGGCCCAAGCTCCAGAAATCCGCGGCCATGGCCAGGCCGGCATCGGGCGACTCGCACTTGTTCACCGCCAGCAGCACGGGCACCTTCTGGCCCCGCAACCATTCGGCGATGGATTCATCGGCCGCGGTGAGGCCCTGCTGGCCGTCGGCGATCACCACCGCCACGGCGGCTTCCGCCAGGGCCAGGTTGGCCTGGTCGCGGATCTCCGGCAGGAATTCACTGTCGTCGTCGAACACCAAGCCGCCGGTATCCACCACGCGGAAGGTGCGATCCCCCCAGTAGCCCTCCTGGTAGGTGCGATCACGCGTCACACCGGGCTCGTCGTGCACGATGGCCTCACGGCTCTTGCACAGGCGGTTCACCAGGGTGGATTTGCCCACATTGGGACGCCCAATGATGGCGACGACAGGAAGCGCCAAAACGGCTTATCTCAACAACTTGTCCTGTTGTCAACCCTACAGGCCGGGCTCAACGGACAGGCAGGTCGCCCGGATGGCCCGCCACCGGATCGGCCGGCGGCGGCAGCAGCTCCGGCAGCGGGCCGCTCTCGGGCAACACTTCACCCCGCTCGGCCAGGTGGGCCAGCAGCCAGTTCACGGCGGTGGCGCGGCGGGTACGACGGGGATAGAGCTCCCCGATCCGGTAGCCCGCGAAACCCAGCTGATCCTTCAGCAGTTGCTTGTGCTGCTTGGGGATGGAGCGGGTGAGGGCCACCGCGGGGGGCCGCTCGGCGATGAACTGCGGTTCGATCGGAAACGCCTCCCGCCACACCTCGCCCGCCGACGGGCCCGCGCTCCAGGCGCCGGAGCCATCGGGGGCATAACCCAGGCGCGGCCAGATCAGCTCACACACGAAGCGATCGCTCGTGCGGTCGGCCAACACCGCCTCCAGCAGCTCCCGGCTGAGGGGGTGGGCAACAGGGGCAGCGGCGTCCTGATCGGCAAGCATGGGCGGGGGATGGCTTCGCTGTTGCAATGCCTTGGCAGTGATGACATGTAATCACTGCTAAGGGATAGAGGACACAACGCCACTGCCAGTGCCACAGCCCCAGCCTCTGCCTCAGTCCCAAGCTGGACGTACTGCTCTGCGACCCCCATCTGTTGCTGTGGTTGATCCTGCTGCCCTAAAAGCTGTGGAGCCTGATGGATGCCTTGGCCGAAGAACCGCTGTTCAACGGCCCTGTGCTGATGGGAGCCGCCGGGTGCTACCTGCTGGTGAGCTTCACCGGAGGCGTTGTGCTCAACTCGCTGATGGTGCTCGAACCGGCGGCCTTTGAATTAGCGCAGACCAGCAGCAGGCTGGCGGCCGGCATCACCCATGCCCCCACCCTGGTGGGCTCCGCCTTTGGCTGCCTCGCCACCCTGGGCAGCCCGGTGCTGCGGCCAGATCACCCCACCGCCCTCACCACCGCCGTGGAGATCGCAGCGGTGGGGCAGCTGTACGTGGCCCATCCTGATCGCCGGGAGCTGGGCAAACCGCGGCAGCTGGCGACCCTGCGCAAAGCGGCTGCGCGCCGCTGGACGCCGCCTCGGGTCGAAGCCCGGGTGCGCCGCCCAAGCTCAAGGCCCTGATGCCACGCGCTGCTCCTGGATCCTTGCCGCCAGGCCCGCACGCCAAAGGGTCGCTGACGCGGTCAGCCAGCCCCCCCGGCAGCATCCGGCACAGAAGCCTTGAGCCCCTGGGCCGGCCACGACCAACCAGATGGGTGATGAAAAAAGCGAAGTATTCAGAGCTAGAAAGGGGCGCGAGCAAAATGTTTGGCACGGCTTCCCAGCAAAAGAAGCCAGCTCACCTGAGCCACCCAGCCACTCCAGAGGAAGGGCGGGCCCGTCACTCACATGATCAGCACAAGGACACCCACATCAGACTCTGTACTCCCAGGGATCGCGCAAGGCGATGCAGCGGGGACACCCGCTCCCTCTACGGGAGTGCAGCCAGTGCCGCTGGCGCCAGCCCATGCCTCGGCACTGGGCCAGGGCAATACAGCCGGGAGCTGGCGTGAACACAAGACAACCCAGGGCTACCTGATCGATGTGGCCAGCAACCGGGTGGTGCTCCACGGCATGGCGATGCCGCACTCGCCTCGGCTTCATCAGCAACAGCTGATCTGGTTGGAGTCCGGCGAGAGAACGCTGATCTGCACCAACCCGACGTGCCTCAGGGCAGAGCAGGCAATGCCCTGGCAAGCCGTGAGTGAAACAAGCATTGAACCGCCAGGCTTCACCCGCGGTCTGGACTGCTTCGGCGAGCTGGCAGCGGTGGGAGTGTCTCAGATCCACGAAACAGATCTGTCCGGAGCTCTGCCCCTTGAAGCACGCTGCCGTGAACGCCATTGCGGCATCGCACTGGTGGACCTCAGCGAGCGCGAGCTGCTGGCCAGGACCTCATTCAACAGCGGAATGCAGGAGATCTTCAGCGTTGCCTTCCTGCCGGGCTGGAGAAACCCCGTGGTTATTGGACCCAATCCTGAACTTGATCAGCAGCCAACGATCAGGCACAACGGGCCATCAGTCATCTGACTTGAACTGCGCTTCAAAAAACCTCTCACACAAGCACAAAAGAACATGACCAGCCAATCATCATCGCCAGCAGTCAACGAAGAGCTGATCAAGGATCTTGTCAATGGAACTCCCTCGTCAACACCAAGCAACTTCATGACCCTGGTCGAGTTCAACTCGACAACCTGGACCACTGAAACACAAAAAATAATTTTTTCCATCAAAAATGCAGCTAACAAAAACGAACTTTGGATAACCGATGGCACGGCAACCGGCACCTCAGCTCTCATCGACCCAAGCGCCTATCCAGATGCGACATTGGTCGATGGTCCACCTGCAATCTACGGACCACGTGGCCCATCGACCCTATTCTTTACATCGGTTGACCAAACAGACCCATCAAAACGATCGCTATACTCACTTTCCGCCGACAACAGCGGACTTGCCTTCACAGCCTCTCCGCAACTCATCAAAGCGGAGCTTACAGACACTGTAAACCAGTACAACGACAGAGACTTTGGCGCCTCCGCAGACGCCAGCCTTGACGACAAAGAAGTACACATTTTCACTGCAGTTAACAATTACACCCCCAAGCTTTACTACAGCTTCACCGATAGCGCCAACGCCAGGCAAACCCGCGAATTCACACTCAATGGCGCTCCAGATCTCATAGATCTTCGAGGCATGGTCAAGCTGGATAAGAAATACTATTTCTTAGCCAAAGACAATAGCGGCACGCAAGCTATTGAATTTTACTCATTCGATCCAAGCGCAACAAGCAATGCCATCAACAAGCTGATCCCGTCCACCACCGTTGCCGGATCAGGCTCGATCTACGTGGCCACATCCTCGGATGAAGAATATGCAATGGGCTGGCCAATCCTCCTAGAAGGAGGAAGTGTTAATGGCAATCCACCCCAAAGCCTCATTTTACTGACAGGTCGTCCAACAGGCAGCAACAGCAGGCCTCTCAACAAAGAGAGCATCTGGGCGCTCCTGCCAGAGCAAGGGATGGGCTCACAGCAAAAGTTTGGACAGATAACAGCCATCACAGCAGACAGTCTCTGGCTTGTAATTGCAATGAACGGCGGCCCACAAGCAGGGGCAACATTCGCAAGAATCACAGACAACTCATTGAAGATCAGCACAATCGAAACAGCCACTCTAATCGATGATTTAAACAACAACAGAACAACCAGTCATGTTCTTGATGCCGACATCACAGTCAAAACTGGCTTGGGCTCAGGAACCATCATCAAGGAAGCCAGGCCGGTCGTGGTTCAAGCCCCAATGGCGCCTCCAGAATTCAACTATATGATCATCCTGGAGCATACTTCGAGCGGATCAACAACGAACAGCCTAATTTATTTCGAGAGCAGCACAAGTCAAGCAACTGATCTCAAATCGGGAACAGCATCGCTAGCCTTTCTCCCAAACTGGGATGAATTATATGTCACCGAAAAAGCTAGCAACCCAAATAGCGAGTCGTTATTCGAGTTTAACTCAGCATCAAAAACGCTCGTCAAGCTTAACACGGGTTCTCTCACCGGGATCGCCCAGGTAAGCGAGATTGCTGGGAAGCTCATCGTATCGGCCTCCACGCCGAGCTACGGCCAAGAGCTCTGGAGCCTCGCCACACAGCAACCATCAACCAATGTCACACTGAATGTCTCTCCAGCCGCTATCAACGAAGACAGCAACACCAACCTAGTTTATACCTTCAGCAGAACAGGCGATACCAGCTCCAGCCTGACCGTGAACTACAGCGTGGCTGGCACAGCTACGAATGGTACGGACTACACAGGCCTCGCTTCTGGCAGCAACACCATCACCTTCGCGGCAAATTCCAGCTCCGCAACCCTGAACGTCATACCAACCTCGGATGTGACCGTCGAAGCCGATGAGACCGTTGAACTCACTTTGCAAGCTGGCACGGGTTACAGCGTCGCCACCACATCTGCGGTCGTCGGCACGATCAGCAACGACGACCTTCCAGCCATCAGCCTGACTGTCTCACCGGCCAGCGTCAACGAAGACAGCAACACCTCCATTGTTTACACCTTCAGCCGCACTGGTGATACAAGCTCGTCACTGACTGCGTCGTATCGCATGGTTACCACAGCCACCTTGGGTGGTACCGATTACTACGGCCCAAATCCAGGCGAGAATATAAACTTTACTTTCCAGCCCGGCTTCAGTACATACAAATTATATATTGGTCCCATAAGTGACACCACGATCGAAGCGGATGAAACCTTTGAGGTCACCCTAAAAGCAAACCCTCTTTATACTGTAACCACCACAGGACCGGTGGTCGGCACGATCCGCAACGACGACCCATCCGTCAGCCTTGCCGTCTCACCGTCTAGTACCAGCGAAGATAGCAACACCAACCTAGTTTATACCTTCAGCAGAACAGGCGATACCAGCTCCGCCCTGTCCGTGAACTACAGCGTGGCTGGCACAGCTACCAATGGTACGGATTACACAGGCCTCGCTTCTGGCAGCAACACCATCACCTTCGCGGCAGGCTCGAGCACTGCGACCGTCACGCTGGATCCCAGCGCTGACACGACGCTCGAAGCAGATGAAACCATTGCACTGACCCTGGAGGCAGGCACGGGTTACACCGTGACCACCGCGGCTCCTGTGGTCGGCACAATCAGCAACGACGATTTTCCAGCCATCAGCCTGAGCGTCGATACAACCAGCGTCAGCGAAGACGGCAACGCGACTGTCACCTACACCTTCAGCCGCACCGAGGATCCCAGCGCGGCCCTGACAGTGAATTACAACGTGACGGGCAGCGCGACGGCATTCGAGGATTACACGGGCCTTCCAAGCACAGGCGGCAACGGCACCACCATCACCTTCGCAGCCGGTGCCAGCACAGCCACCATCACCCTGGATCCCAGCGTTGACGAGTGGATCGAAGGCAACGAAACCATTGCCCTGTCCCTGGCGGGAGGCACGGGTTACACCATCGCCACGGCGGGCCCCGTGGTCGCCACGCTCAGCAACGACGACACCCCAGCAACGGACCCATCCGGCCCTCCCAAACCCTTTCCCGCTCCTCTTGTCACCAAACAGATCAACCTTGACTATGTCGTTGGCCCAGATGAATATGGTCAGGGCCCCGTCTCCCCATCCAGCGGCGAAGACGCCAGCAAAGCATTTGACAACACGAGAGGAACCAAACACCTAAATCCAGCTGGAAGCAAGTCTGGGATTGAATTCACCTACGAAGACCAAACCAAACTCACCAGCCTCTCCATAACCACAGCCGACAGGGATGCGGACAAACGAATCGGCAATGTTGTGCTCGGAAGAGGTTCGGCACAGGAAGGCAGACAACCCATGGCCTATGCCCTCTACGGGTATACGGCCAGCGGCTGGCAAGAGCTGAGCAGCGGGAATCTGAATACGCCAAAAGCCATCAAAACGAAATCAGAAGACATACAACTCCCGGACAACCTGCCCTATCTACAGAAATACAGAATCACCTTTCCAGAGGTCAGGAGCCCGGGTAGTGCCTTGCAACTGAGCGAGCTGAATCTGAAGGGGTATCAGGCCTCACGAGGTCCATTGCTCCCAGGCAAACCAGCGACGATCAAGGCCATTGACCTTGACGACCAGAGCACAAGCCAATCGCTTGCCAACGAAACAGCTGAGCAAGCCTTTGATGGCATGCCGGGCACAAAATACAAGAATCTGGGCGGCACAAATTCTGGCTTCGAACTGACCTATGAAACCGGGACAAAGATCACCGGCTTCACGATTACAACAGCCGAAGACTCTGATCCCCGGGACCCAATCGCTTATGAGCTTTACGGACTCAACAATGGGAGCTGGACTCTTGCTGCATCAGGTGACCTGCTGACGCCGACAACACGGTCAAAAGAATTTTACACCAGCGTCAGCAATACATCCTACGCCTCCGAATACAGGCTGGTTTTCCCTAAGATTCGAGGCGATCAGACAGCAATGCAGCTGGCTGAGATTGCATTTTATGGCGACCAACAATCAGCAACTCCGGTTTCCTTCTATGGCCTGACGAATGTCAACTACACAACCACCGGCACGGATACCAATGGCATCGAAAGCATCACCGGCACGGGCACGTGGGCAGGTCAAACCATTCAGTTCACAGGCAAGATCGACAACAATGGTGAACGCAAGCTGATCGTCCTTGACGGCAGCCTGGATCTCTCGAAGTGGCTTGGAAGCAGCAACCATTTCAGGAACCATGTCAATGGCAGCATCAAGCTCGTCACCACTGGCTCAGCAGAGCCCAGCCTGGCCGTTGAAGGCATCAGCGAGCTCTGGCTTGACCCTGACTCGGCCCAACACGCTCAGCCCTTCACAGCCAAGCTGAGTGAGTTCAAAACTGATGCCAATAGCATCAGCTCCTTTGCGATCACCCCCACCAATCTCACCGAACCGTTGCAGTTCAGCCTGGGAGAAGCCCAGGTCACAGCAGGCAGCAAAGCTCTGCAATACGCACGTAGCAGCGACAGCGCCCCGTACACCATCACCTTCGATGGTGACGCCCAGCTCAGCATTCCTGAGGCAGATCCACTGGCAGTCAGTGGACAGGTGGTGTTTGGCGGCAATCCCACAGCCACAGGCACAGCCGTTGTCCGTCCGACGAGTGCCGCGTTTGAGATCGTCAACACCAAGCCCTATTCGATCGCTGGAACTGAATTCCGTTCCATCGGCGGTCTCAAACTTGCATACCAGGAAGATGAACAGCGCCGCTATGGCGTAATCAACCTGAGTGGCAACAACAGCATCAATCTGGAAAGGCTGGATGATGTCGCCATTAGCCTCGGCGCCTCAGGCTTTGATCTGCAGGCTGCAATCAAGGCAGCCAGCCAGACGCTCGCCCCCACGTTGTGGACCCTGGGGTCAATCGACGATCGCGCCCCAGAACAAAGTTTCGATCTTGGTCTGGTCGATATCAAAGATGTCAACCTTGGCGGCATCACCTATCTCAATCGCAGCGCCCCAGCAAGTAAAGACAGTGTTGATCTCGACCGAACCTTGGTCGAAAACCTGGCCGGCGCAGGCCTGTTCCAGGTCACTCCCCTATACCCTACCCTGCAGGACACGGTCACCCTATACGACCTGACTGGTAACGCCATTTCAGAGGTAGTGCTGGACATCAGCGGTGCCGTCGCGACGTCTGCACTGACCACCATCAAACGCAGCCAACAGCTCAGCAATCAAGAAAGACTAACACTTTTCGGCAAGAAAAAAGCTGCCGATGTCAAGAAAGAAGCCGAAGAAGTCACCACAAGCTATATCAGTGACCTTTTTACAAAGAAATCCATTCAAGAGGAATTCAAAGAATTCACCGATTATTTCAAGACCTATGGCTCTGGTTCCAGTTTGAACACTGCCGACTACGGCAATGTCACCGTTGATGCCAAGGGCCAATGGACATACACCTTGGATCCTTCCAAGCTGGACGATGCCACTAAAGCTACCCTCGGCAATCCCACCTTTTTCCAGGTTTCACCAAGGATCAATGTAGCAACGGGCTTAAGCGCAGGGCTCACAGATCTCAATGCATCTGTCTCGGCCCTGTTTGCAGGGGTGAAATCACAGGCTGAAATGGCGTTGAAGGTCCTCAAACCCGTCCGTCCCTTTGTGGAGACGATGGAGAAGGAGCTAAAGCTCACCGGCCTCAAAGCAATTGATAATGCCATTCTGTCGCTACTTGAAGTTGTACCCGATAACGCCTACAAAGACAAAAAGCTTCAGCTCATTGAACTGATCGATACAGCCTCCTACATCTCATCCAAAGGCAAACGCGCAACAATCACCCCCATCTTCAAGCAACTCGGCAATACCATCCGTGCGCTTGATAATCTCGTCAAAACAAGCTCAAGCTCGGGCACCGCATCGATCAACAACCTTGACCTGGGATTGCTGTTCCGTGACGATCTACAAGCGGACGATCCCTACCAATGGCTGTACGCGGCAAACGTCAATACAGCAAATTCCCAGGCGACCTTCCTGGGAGAGATTGCCAAATTAGCGGCGAGCACCGAGTCCCTGACAGAACTGAGCGAGAAGGAAAAAAAGAAGAAAGCGAAGCCGAACAACAAAAGCGTAAAAGGAAAGCTGGATAAAAGCGTGAGCGCAAACTTTAACGCCAGCGTTGACGTCACGATCCCAGCGCTATACAAACCAGCGAAATTCATCGCTGAATATCTCACTGAGGATCTCCTTACACTCTTCTCACTCAAGGCAACTGCCGGACTGGAGTTGGGGGGATCAATCACGATCCCAACCGGGATTCCCCTGCTGAGCGGCATGCTCGGTTTGGATGCCAGCCTGGCGCTCAGCCTTAGCCTGATCTCAACCCTGACTTCCGACGATCTCGAGGTTCTTGGCAAAAAGATCGAGACCATTCAGAGCAGTGTAAGTGATAAAATTGAGCAAACCAAACAGATCGCCGCACTGGTGGGCAAAGCAGCCAAGGAAGGCCTTGGCAGCGACCTGTCTGAAAACTCGTTTGAAGTCAACCTTGAGCCTTACATCGGTCTGGCGCTTGGAGTACCCAATTACAATATCTCCGGTCGGCTTGGCGTCTATTTTGATTACAAACTGGGCACCGAGCGCCAGTTGGTTGACAGCAAAGGCAAGATCACAGGAGCAGACGAGGACGTCGAACAACGCATTCGGTTCTCAGATTACTTCGGTGACAAACCAAGCGGAAGTTACAGTTACGATCCAACCCTTGGCTCCCTGCGTCTCGATCTCGACCACAACTACGATTTTCTGCTGGCTCGAGGCTCGCTAGACACCAGCCGGTATGCCAGCTTCACAGAAGCCTATGGCCGCAATTCCTGGCTACTAAATCTAGAACTACAGCCGCTCAATCTTCGCGAACTGATTGGAAACTCCAGTGTCAGTTACGACATCACTCTGCTGGCCAAGCTTGGAGACAAACTGATCGATCGCATCGACTGGATCAACATTGCCGGCTCCAGTCTGGTCACTCCGCAAGGGGTAGATCTCTTCTTTGCCGATGCCAAGCTTCTCAACTCGCCGGCCAGCTCAGCATTGGGAGATGCTTTGCGTCGTCAATATCCGAATCTGACAGACAAGGAGCGAGCAAGACTACTCAGCCTGATTGTCGACAATGCCATTCCCAAGCGAGTTTTATATGCCTTAGCGGATTCGCAGGCGATTGATGCACGCATCAACGCCATGAAGAACGTCTCGACCGTGCGTTCGGCTAGTGCCATCAACAGTGCTGTTGCACCGACGGATCGTCTCAGACTGCGTTCCGAAGAGAAAGGCCAGGAAACTGCTGTCGACAGCTATCTGTACTACGGCCTGGCTCAGGCCAAATACATCGATATCAATCCCAAACTAACCACCAATTACGCCTCAGTCGAGCTGGACCTCATTTCTGAGGGCAGCGATATCGAACTAGACCTGCACTTTTACGACGGAAGTCGCTGGCGGCCCCTAGGCACGGTGCTTGACAGCCTCTACGGCAAACCGAGTCTCGCACTCGCCAACAGCAACAACAGGGCAATTTCACTGAGCTACACGGAAACAGCACAAGCGGATGCCAACACGTACGTCCACAACAGCGGCACCCTGAGCCTGAGATTGGCGTTGGTACAGATGGACCGACCCGATGCAACCGAGGATGAACGATTGCTACGCCAACTGGCCAACAATGGCCAATTGCGCCTGCGAGTCAGCGACAGCGGACTTTACAGCTCCCAGGTAACCTTTGCCGGCGAACCGCGCGTCGAGCGGGGTGGTGCAATTTACACCAAGGCCGTTGATGCAGGAGCGGTGCTTCGCCAGGCTCCAGCATCGCCCTGGTCGGGCCAACTGGCGTCAGGCACGGTGCAGTGGCTAATGCCCTCGTTCTTTAAAACCCAGGCCGAACGCAGCGACCTCAGCTTCCTCAGCAATGCCGACCCGGTCAAACGCGCCGCCGGCATCGTCGAGAACCTCAACCCCCAGGCACCCCTGGCAGTGCAATTGGCTCTGCAGCAATTGGAGGGTCGTACCAGCAACCACCTGTCAGGCAGCCAAAGCGGCGGACTCGCCAGTGCCGTAAATGGCGTCATGCGGTTCACCCACGACCCCATTGCCAACACAGCGTACAAGTCCTACATCGGTGCCGATGGGCGAGTGCGCATCGCCGCCCGCAGTTTCGATGGTCAGGACTGGCTCGACGTGGCCAGCCTGGACAAGCTGCAACTGGCTGCCAGTGAGACGGTCGCCCCCGATCTGGTCGCCCTCGAGGGCCAGGTGGTGGTCGCCTCCTGGAACAGCGCCGGCGCATTGGTGACCTACCTGATTGACACCAATGTCGCCGCTGGCAGCAATCCCATTGAGGTGCTGCCAACCAACGTTGAACTGGCAAGGCAAACAAGCGCCGCCGATGGCGACAACCAATGGCGCAGTGCAAGCGCAACAACCAAGACCAACCGCGACCTACAGATTGGTCTTGAAAATCGGCTCGATCTCACCAAGGGCAGCACCGCGCTGCAAAAGGCTTATTACCTCTCGGTTCTGGATCCAGTTCAACAGGTTTACACCACCTCGAGCCAGGCCCTCAAGCTCGATCTCGAGGGCTATGAGGCGGTCGCCAATGCCAAACCGTTGCTGGAAGCTGCGCAGGGGTGGAGCGATCTTGCAGCCAGCGAAGCCCAGCTCAAAGCACTATTGGGATTCGGGCAAAAGTCAAGTCAAGGCCTGTTCAGCAACAAACAGCCAGGCAATGAGCTAGCCACTGTGCGCAGTGCTGCCTTCATGGAGTACGCCTCAACCGAACAACTGGCATCCCACCTCGCTGAGTGGGGGTCCGGTTCAGTGTTCACCGTTGTTGGCGACAACGAAGGCAATGGCATGGTATGGAACTATGACGGTGACGCCTACACACGGACCAACGCTGATCGCACCAAACCAGAAACGGTACTGAGTTCAGGCAGGATCTACAACCTCGAAGGCCTCATTCCACAAGGCCTATCCGTGGTCTACAAGCCAACCGGACAAAAGGATGCCTTGATCAGCAATTGGGTAGGGTTGGTGAACGACAAGAATGCCGAATACCGCCAGGTTCCAGGCAGCACATTGCGTAACGCTAATCTGCATGAGCGGGACGATCTTGTAGCAGGAAGCAATGTTGCTCTTCTGGTCACCGGTACTGCCCAGAACCTGGCCAACAAGCTCCAGTCAAGTGCCACTGCTGCAGAACTTGGAGGCACACTGAAGTCGACCTACGACTACAGCGATGGCACGCCAATCCTGCGCTATTTCTCGAGCGAGCGCATGGCGAATAGCAATGGTGTCTATCACTGGTTTGATGCGGGCAATATCGCACCGTTACAACTCAACAGCTATGGCAGCAATGGCCTCACCCCAGAACAGCAGGCCACTGCCTCACTCAACAGTGGAGGCAGCACAGGGGGCCTGAGCTGGATCTGGACCAGCGCCAATCCCCTGAGCCGAGGTCGCCTTGAAAGCCTTGAGCGCAACACGGGACTGGGTTTCGTCGATGCCAACAGCCTGAACCTGGCAGTCACCGGTAACGGATGGAGCCAGCAATTGAAGGAGGGGGCCCCCCTCACGCTTCAAGCTGGATCTCTGCAGCTTCTGCCAAGTAAGCAGACGCCGGAACTGTTTTTCTCGTCCCAGTCCATTAATGGGACAGGGGCAGATCCCCTGCACCTGTCGATCAGCGCAGGGGCACTCAGTGAAATCGGAGTCGTGCTCCACGGCGGCGAACTGCTCAATCCTCAACGCCTCGACGAGGAGATGGCGCTCACGTCATCAGGCGTGTTGAAGTCATTCTTCAAAGGTGACCGACCATTTCTCAACCGCGGAGACTATGTCCCCCTGGCCTTCTACAAGGATGGGGAGGGCCGTACGTTCTACGGAAACCTCAAAGCTCCTGTCGAACTGACCAGCAGCGATGGCATCAATCCGCAGCTCTTCACATCACTCAAGAGCCAGGCAGTCACGCCGTTCGGTTTTGAAGGTGCGATCGCTGATTACATCACCTACGGAGTCAAACAACAATATGGCAAGGATGTCCTGAAGCTGATTCAGAACATGCCTGCAACGGTCGACAGTCAATATTTCCAGTTCACTGATAACAACGGCAAGCCGATCAACATCGGCACGGTCATCCATGGTCCGATGGTGCCGCTGTTCGGTGCTGCAGCCGGAAGCGACAAGCAAGTCATCATTCGCGATCTGACCCCCTGGTCACCGGATCAAGCATCGTTGACAGTTCAAGGGCTGAAGGACATCACCCTGGGCCGCGGGGAGCCAGACCCGGTGATTGTCAATCAGATGCGCATGGTGGGTACGTACACCGAGGCCGCTGACAGCCTGCAGAGTTTTGTTGCCTATGCCTGGAATGATCCAATTCTCAAGTATGGCCTGCTTGATGAAGCGCTGCCAGTTGGTCCATTCAGCGACAGCGAAGCATGGCTGACAGAGTTCCGCAAGAGCTACCAAAACATTGAGATCCCCCAGAGCATTGAATTGGTCAATGCCAACTACCCAGCACTCGTCAACAATACTCTGTTCAGCCCCATTGCAGCGGATGGAGTCGTCAATGACTACCTGAAGCTACCATTCAAAGGGACTGGAGCCAAGGATCAAATCGTGTTTAACAACACGATCGGTGCAGGGCTCGGCATCAAGTTTGGCTTGGAAGCATGGCCCTTCAATCTCACTCTTGCTTCAATCAAAATACCGTTCTTCAAGCCAAAGACATGGTCTGTCAAGATCAGTTCGCTGACCGGCGGCCCCCTGATGGGGACCTTCAAGGTCAGCATGGACGAAAACAGAGACCTCGCCACAGACCAGGGAGAATTAGTCAAAACGATTAACCAGGCATTTTATCAATTCGATGTTTCTAGCCGTATTGATCAAATCCTGCTGGATACCAGCGAAGCTTCAAACACAGTCTGGGATGGCAGCAAGTACAGCGTGATCACCCAGAACGGCATCCCTGATTTCCGTTCTGCGCTGGTCTACACAAAAGCAGCATCCCAAAATTCAGCTGTGGATGTGATGACAGGATTGGCCAATAATTCAACCTATATTTCCAGGGCAGACCTTTCAATCGCAGACACCCACTGGGAATCTGTCAAAAACAGTGCTCTGCTTGACTACATCCCCTACAGCTTTGTTACGAATTCAAGCGTCAATACAAGCCGCTGGTTTGACCCGATCAACGCTGATAACAACCGTACATCCCTGAGCAAACTGGTTCCAGCAAGCCTCGAAACAAGCTTCAAAACCGCATTGAAGCAGCCAGCCAGCCTTGCTGACAACTTCAATAACGTCCTACGGGTCTATGACGCCCTGGCACGGGCGGCCGCTGATCCGAGAACAGCACAGCCTGATCTGCTGCAGCAATACAGCTTTGAAAACCGGGTGATGCTACTCACCGGGTTGATGCATCGGATCTACCAGCAGTTGGACATCCAGCGCGATCAATTGCGCTCGCCCAACAAGCAGGCCGGCTACGAGGCAGAGATCTATGCCTACCAGCTCTTGCCCTACCTAGCTCTGACCATCGCTGGCCAGACAGATGGCTACTACAAAACCCTGCTCAAGTTAGTGGCCCAAGGTGTGGGAACTGCAAGCTATGCCAGTGCTGTATCGGATGGACTCGATTCCGGCACCTTCACCATCGATCTGAACAATGCTTCAGATCTGGCCTTGGTCTTGGGCTTTGCTGTCCTGACGATGCCCCACAAAGGCCTGGGAGCATTGGCCTTCAAAGACGGTCGCCTCGACATCCAAGGGCGTGACATCGAAATCAAGGGTCTGCTGCAGTCCATGGATTTATCAGATCGCGCAAGCGAGCTGAAGGCATACATGGATGCCTTTGATGGCATCGCAGCAAAGCAGTACGACAATAATGCGTACTTAGTCACAACAGCGGTTTCAGAGGTCAAAACCGAACTTCTGAAGAGCGGGGGTGTATTGGACAGCCTGGCAACCGCAATCAGCAGCAAGCAGTCAGAGAGCGGAATTGCCGATGCTCCATCCGTAGCGGCTTTCGCACCGTTGACACCAGAAGACTTTGCCTCAATTAACCGCGGAATTGTGCTACGCAGCAGCACCACTGCGGTCGCACCTGCTATCGCAGGCCTCAACAAGGCCCAGAACGTCGAGCAGGCCTTTGGACAGAGCAATACCAGTCGCTACGAATTAATCCTACGGCTATCGCAACCTGCTCCTTCAGGAGGGGCAGTCTTCCTACTCCATTACGACGGCGCAGCAGAATATGGCAAGGATTACAAGATTGAAGGCTATAGCAAGCAGCCACAATACATTCACATCGACTCCGGAGAAACGACACGCAGCCTCACAATTGACGTCGCTGAAGCCGAACGGCCTTCTGCGTTACTAATCGAGCTTGCGAGCGGCAGTGCCAACTATTCAATCAGCAACAGCTTCAATCGGCTGCTGCTTGAAATTGACAGCAACCAAAATGGCGGCTACGCCACATTGCGCGAACAAACTGATAACGTCCAACTGATCGGCAGCAACAGCGTCAATACGCTCGTTGGTGAAAACTTGTTTGCTGCTCCTTCTCAGAGCAGTCAAGACAAGGTGGTGCGCACGATTGGTACGCAACCTGCACTCAGCGAAAGCCATGTGCTGGTCAGCCGCTACATGTCCAGTCTCGATCCCAAGATCATCAAACTGGCTTCATCCACTCCAAGCAATAGCGAGATCAGCGGCGAATGGGTGTTGGTAGAAAAGGACATTTTCAGAGCCTATAGCAGCGATGCTGGCTTGGTTGATGTGAGCGAATGTCGCGATCCCAAGAGCGGTCAATACACTTATGTAATTGATGGCAATGAGCGCCAACAACTGATTGCAACCGGCTGGGTAGACCATGGTGTGGTCTTCAGCATCGATGCCAATCGCAGCCTTCCAGTCGGCATCACCTCGAACAGCCGACCCGATGCTGGAATCGCGGTGCCCGGGCTAAGCCTGCAAGGCCTGAATGGCTACTTCGACCGCTATAGCTTTGCAGAAGGCCAGGACATCAATGAATGGCGCATGCAAGCTGCGATTGACAATTTGAGTTTCAGTCTCGGCGATCAGAATTTCAGTCTTGGTGGGTCCCTGAATCTCCGTGAACGTGTCGAATACGGAGATCGGACCCTTTGGCTGAAAGCCAATGTAGACAACTTCAAACTACCCACTCTGAGTGACAGCAGCAATGAACCAGTAGTTCTTGATGATGCTGAATTGTCATTCAGAATCTTTGACCCTGCCGGCAATGGTGACAGTGACGCGGTCATCAATCAATGGCAGGTCTTCGGTGAGGTGAGCGCTCTGCCGGTGGGACCATTTGTGCTGAATGGCAGCATCAATGCAAGTTATGAAAATAGCGCCAATACCCGCTACGCGCCGACCTATCGAATTTCAGCTCAGGTCAAGGACTTTGATTATAATGTTGGCGCTTTAACGCTGCAAAACCTAGACGTCAAGCTCACGGATCTCACCCTAATCAACAACGCAGTAACTGCTTGGACGATCGATACGAGGGTCAACGGTCTGCAGCTGGTGGACAACCTCAGACTCAGCGGTGATCTGAATCTGGGGTACAGCCTCAAGGATGGCAAAAGCAAGCTCAGCGGTCTCGCTGAAGTTTCCAACTTTGACGTTCGCATTGCTGATAGCAGTCTCGCAATAGACAAGGGAAAAATCGGTTTCGCAGTCGTCGAAGGGCAGCTAGAGAGCTGGAGTTTACAGGCAGACGTCAACAACCTTGACTTTGCTGATCTCCTGACTCTTTCAGGATCAGCGGCTATCAGCTATGACCAAAGCCCGCAAGCATCGACAGTCAAAGGTGAGATTGCCCTGAGCGATGCAAAAGTTGCCCTTAGTGACGATCTCAAGCTACAGATCGATAGCGGCAACATCAACTTTGAAGTCAACAATCAAAAACTAAGCAAGTTTACCGCCCAGGCAAAGCTGGAGAATGCAGAACTTGGCTTGTTCACACTATCATCAGCGACAGCAGTCGTCGACTACAAGAAGAGCCTAAGCGGCAAGGTCGAAACGGAGCGCACCTCGGTCAAGATTTCCGATGCAGACATCAACCTAAACCTTGGCTCTGCAATCCCGCAGCAACAAATCAATGATGCCTCACTCTCCTTAGATGTTGAGAACGAAAAAATCCTAGGCTTCGCTCTAGAAGCCGAGTCGGTGAAGCTAGATCTCGGCAGCGGCATCAGCGTTGAAGGAAGCTTCAATTTGGTGCGTGACACCCTAACAGCGAGCAAAGGCGAAAGCAGCAAGACCTACGGCTCGATAGAAGCCGAATCTATTAATGTTGACCTACCTGGCATCAAGTTTCAAGCTGATGGCTTTGCCAATTTCACCCTCAATAACGATGTTCTGAGCAGCGTCAATCTGTTTGCACAAGTTGAAGGGTTGAAGCTTGGTACTGGTAGCAACACCTTTAACATCGACGGCTTTGTCGACCTTCGTCTCAGTGAGTTTACACAAAATGCACCTGGCAAAATCGTCCTCTCTGGTGGAATCGATGACGTCTCACTTGGCCTTCCTGGTGGCAATGGGGCCAGTTTAAGTGGCGAAGTAAAAGAACTCACGCTAACTCCACAAAAGGATGGCAATGGACAACTAACTGGAGCTTATTCAGCGACAGGCTGGGAACTCTTTGGAGAGCTGAGCAACTTCTCGGTCGGCGGCCTGTTCAGCGCAGACGGATATGCCCGACTCACCTATGCTAAAGATGTTAAAACCAACAGCGAGAACCTCAAGGGCAAAGCTGATGTTAGCGATTTTTCCCTGAGGCTACCTGGGGACCCTGGATTACAACAAGCAAAGATCAATGGCTCGGCGGCCTTTGACCTTGACTATTTTGCCAACGGCACAAATAAGCTCAACTGGTTTGAATTGACCGGTAGCGTTAAGCAACTGAAGCTTGCCAGCGGGATTGAAATCAGTGGTGAGCTTGATCTCGAATACCAAGATCAAAGCTATAGCAAAAACAAGCTGGGGCAGTCCCTCTATATTGTCAATGCCGGCTTCAACGACAGCAAATTTAAAGTAAGCGATGCGATTAATCTCACACTGGACGAAGGAAGCCTGAACGATCTAACCATCGGCAACGATGGCACAATTTACAGTTGGGGATTACAGACAAAAGTCTCCAATCTTAATCTCTATGGACTGAGCCTAAGCGGCAATCTTGATCTCGATTATGAACGTGACGGTCAAAAACTGAACGGCAGCGCAACTGTCAGTGATTTCAGCATCGATCTCAATGGCGACGGCAAAGCCGACCTGCCAGCCATGGCTGGAGAATTCGGCTTTGAACTGATCAACAATCAACTCTCCAGCTGGAGCCTGAAGGCATCAGCAGACAACATTAACCTGTTTGACAACTTCGTCTTCAATGGCTCGCTTGCTGTCGAAGCGAAGCTATCCGCAACAGAAGGTGACACTTACACAGTCAGTGCTGGTGTCAAAAACTTTGCCATCGATTTTGGCAACAATAACCGTGCCGTACTGAATGGAGAACTGCGCAACCTTGTCATCCTCGACAAAAAGGACGGGCGACCATTTGAGAAAATGTTGCAAAGCTACTCATTGCGCGCAACAAATGCATCGCTCAACTTTGGCACATTCTCAGTCGAGGGCGCCGCAGAAATTGATTATGGCTACAACGCCGACAAAAAGCGGCAAACAACAATCAGTGCAGAAGTCAAAGAGTTCAAACTACCTTCCGCGCTGAATGCTGCCTCTGCCGTACTAAAGGGGTCGATTAAGGCGACGCTGGTTGATACCTATGGGACTGGCTCACCCGAGCTGACAGCGTGGGCGTTACAAGCCTCAGTCAAGGACCTGAGCCTAGCTGGCCTGAACCTCAACGGCTCACTCAAGCTGAGCTACAGCGAAATTGATCAAGGGGCACTCAAGCGTGTTCCTTACTACCAAGTTGAGGCCGACATTAAAAACCTGGTGCTCAGTCTGCCTGGTGGTCGCAACCTGACCCTCGATCGCGGCCAACTGGACGTCGCCTTCTTCGCTCCCAGTCAAAGCGGGGCAGGTAGCTCTGCGTTGGCAGCACCTGATCGACTCAAGATCGAAGCAAAAGTCAATAAGTTCGCAATCACTGATCAATTGACTCTCAGTGGTGCGATCAGCATTGCTTACGCCAAAGATATCTACCGTATCAATGGTAATATCAATGGCTTATCCTTACCGACTGGCCAAAGCGGCCAGACCTTTGGCGGCAGCATTAATGATCTGACAATCACAAGCAACGGCGAAGTGCTTGCCTGGAAAGCCAATGCATTCCTGGAAGACGTTGTTCTTTTTGGCCAGACAACAATCAGCGGCCAAGCCGAAATTGCCTACACCAAATACAACTCAAACGAGCAATACACAGTTAGCGCGGTTGTTGATTCATTCAACTTTGCAGTCTCAGAACTAGATGTTAATGTTGAGCTTAGCGGTTCGATCAGCCTCACGATTCTCAATGGCAAACTAGAACGTTGGTTTATTGCAGCCAACCTCGAAGGACTCAAAGTCCTTGAGTTTGACCTTGCTGGTGATCTCAATATCAGCTACGACGTACGTGACAAGCTCTATTTCAACCAAGAAACACTGCGACTCGCCCGCGCCTCGGTTTCTGCCGATGTATTCGGTGGCCTTGTCAGTGCTGATGTTGAAGTGACGAACCTGCTGATCGTCAACCGAGATCCCTGGACGCCGATCAGTTGGAATGCAAAAGCAGAAGTTTCTCTGGGTGATAAAGAAAATTCATCGCTTCCTTTTGCACTGTCTGGCAATCTTTCAATTGGCTATCAGCATCAAAATAGCAAGTACAACAACCTCAGCACCTACACACTCGCGGGTGAGCTTGAAGGTTTCCACTTTAATGGCTCATTCTTAAGTGCAGGATCAGTCGATCTTGACCTCGAGTCTCTTATACTAGCTGAAGGCCAGATCCGTGCCATGGAACTGGGTGGCAGCATTGAGAATTTAAAAATTAGTGACCTGCTAGATCTTAGCGGCAATCTAAAACTGAAATATTTTAGCGAAACAAATCAAAGCAGCAGCAGTACTCTTAGCATTGAAGGAGACGTCACTGCTCTTAAATTTGGCAACGATGGTCGCTTTGACCTCTATAAATTGCTGGGGATACAAACAGCTGGGATCAAGTCGACAATCAAGAACGGTAGCGATATTGAATTCACGGCAGATGTAAGCCTGCAACCCGACTTCAAGTTCAATGTCGCAGGACTCTCATTTGGCTTTGAAAAAGCGAATGGCACTATCCGCTATATGTCCAGCTCCAATGAGCTGGTACTTGATGTCAGTGGCAGGCTCAGTATTGGAGGCGCCAATACATTTCCCGTTGAGGGCAGTTTCTCAACCAGCGTTGATCTAGATGACGGCTCATTTGCATTGCGCAATGCCTCACTCTTGCTGACTCCCGACAATCAGCCGGTCGACTTTGGCCTTGTGCGCCTGAATCCAGGTACCCAACTGAATTTCAGCAACAATATATTTAGTGTCGATGCCAATCTATCCGTCAATAGTGGCCTACTTAACGCGGCCGCAGCTCCTGTATACAACTTTATCAACACCATTTCTCCAGCCGTCAAGCCAGTTGTCAACACATTGAGCGCAAAGATTCCGCTCTACGACTTCAAGACCAATGCTGTCGATATCACGATACCAGCCATCAAGATTCCCGAGGTATTCATATCTGGCTACAAGAGACTCTTTGGTATCAATGTGCCGCAGTTCTCAACAAGGCTCAAAACAATCATTCCCGAGCAAAGAACAGAAATCCTGCCGAAGATGAATCTCGGCCAGCTTGCAACGTCTTATTTTGAGGATTACTACGGCAATCCTTACAAGGGCAACAGCAGCCTTGAAACAATTGAAATCATTGACAAAGTAGGTTCTGAAATCTTTAAAGTCAATCAGCTGCTAGCACGCTTCGGTGTAAGTGGCGGATTTGAACCCTATCTGGCGCTCTATGGCAAAGCAGCATTGGCGATGCCTTATCCAGCACTGTCACCCTTTGTCAAATCAGTTGAATCCCTACTAAAACTCGCCGAGTCAGGAGGCAGCAGCAACAACAACAGCTGGGCTGATTTACCCACGTTGAAGCTGATCTACGACGTCAGCAAGAACAAATTCGACTTCAAGGCAGCAGGCGGTAACTCGGCCCTCATGCCACTGATTGATTCCTTGGGTGGCTTTGGTGAACTTTACACGTTGGTCAACAACAACCCCAATGTTGCGCCCAACATGCCGAAGCCAATTGCCTCTGGCTTAAGCGGTTTCGTCGATCGATCTAGCCTGTCAGTCCCAATCCTCGACAACCCCGCAAAGGCACTATTTGACTTTATTCTCGACAAAAATATTGATGTTTTTGAGTTCAACCTTGACATGGCTGCTGGCCTGCAAACCAGGGCCGAAATCTCAATCCCACCAGAAGCCACAACTGCTGTTATTGGTATTCCGCTGCCCATTACCATTGGTGGAAACTTTGGTGTGACTGCGGGCATTGACGCCACCCTGGGCTTCAGTGCACCAACCAAAGGCATCAAGGCGATCGCCAATGAAGTTGGCAAGGCGCTGAGTGGTGGTGGGATCGATGTGCAGCAGATGGTGAAGCTGCTGTTCAATGCCAGCACAGAAGCCAACAGCGGCGCTTATCTGAAGTTGGCCGATGAATTGGTCAGTCTTGATGTCAGCTCTAGCGTAGATCTGGGCCTTGATTACCGGGTCACTGGCATTCGCGGTCAGGTGGGCTTCGGCACCAGCTTGTTCGGTGGACTCAGCGTCAACGGCACCAAACAGGATTACGAGCGACTGTATCTCAACAACCTGTTGCGTTCAATCTTTGAACCCGATTTCGGGGTGGGACGCACGGCGGCTGATCTCACTCTCGGTCTCAAGCTCGGCAACACGCGTGTTTGGACTGATCTTCAGTTGAAGACGGTGACCAACTGGTTGTCCCTGCTGCGTCTGGAGTTGCCCATTCCCATGCCTAAGACGGGCCTGAAGTTCAAGCTGGGCACAATTTACACAGGGCCGACATTTGGCAGCAACGAAGTCTTCTTTGACCAGAATCTTGACTTTAATCTCAACAACAATGAGGCTCGTGTATTTAGCGAGTTCCGCAACGGATCAGCAGATCAAGACGAGCTCTTCAGCCGCATCAGTGCCCAACTGCTGGAGAACGATCTCAGTGGCCTGCTGATTGTTGAACCCACGGCCGATGCCCGCGACGTGATGACCGGCCTGAGCCGGGACTTGGCCCTGTTTGATGCGATTAGCCCCTCGGATCGCATCCCTGATGCGCTGAGCGTGATCAGCTCGTTGCAAGCCCTGCCCCTGCTGCTTCAGCATCACTTCCAGCCATCGTCTGGCTCCCTTCAGGTTGTTCTCAACGAGAATTACCTAAGGGGCATTGCAGGATTTGATGAACTCTCAATCGGCGCTGCCAGCAGCTACATCGGGCTCGAGGACCCCGATCCTGAGGTCCGCAACCTGGCACTCAAGCAGCTGCAAATGGAGTACCAGCTGCAGGCCCTGCTGTTGGCCACAGGTGATGCACTTCAGACATTTGGCATCGAGCAACTCGACCTGGCGAACTCCTACCCGACGCTGCCCCAAAGCGATGGTTTGAATGTCTACCTACCTTTGGCGCTCTATGCCCAGAAGCAACAGTCCCTGCAGCAGAGCAATAACCGTGTTCCCTTCCTGGATCTCGGCAATGCTGCATCCCTCAAGCAATACTTCACATTCCTGGCAGGCCTGATCAGCAGCAGCGATTCCACCCTTGCCGACCAGGGCGAGAGCGTCAGCGCAGCCATGGACCTGTTGGCTGACCTGGTGGCCAACCTCAATCGTCAGATCGTGACCGTGTCCTCGGCCACGGCCGAGCTGACCGGCCTATCCCACGGCCCGGCCTTGGCCCTGGTGGGGCTCAAACAGATCATGCAAGGCGACAGCTTCGCTGATCTGCTGGAGAGCCTGCAGGGGGACGCGGTCGATGCCGTTGCGCTCACAGCCCTCTTTGATCGGTTGCTGCAGACCCCCCGCTCGGCTCAGAACGGGCTGAGCTTTGCCGACGCGGGTTGGGTCACCAAGGCCCAGGGTGACACCACCACCTACAGCGTTGCCCTGAACCATCCCGCCAGCGACCTGGGCGCCAGCCTGAGTCTGATGGTCAGCAGCCAGCTGACCTACGGCACCGACTTCACCATCAACGGGTTCACCAACCTGCCCGGAGCGTTGGAGATCCTCTCGGGCGAGCAACAGCTTCAGCTCAGCATTGAGCGTCTGAGCGAAAAAGCCAAAACTGCAGGGGCCGGCGACATCAGCCTGATCCTGCTGCAGGGCCACAGTGGCATTCAGATCAACCCGGCCGCCAACACGCTGACAGTTGCAGCCAACGGCAGCGCCACAGTGGCAGCCACCGAACTGAGCGCGGCCGCATTGGCACGGCTGGCTGGGGTGGTCCTGATCCAGCCCGATGCCGACGGAGTCTTTGCGGTTCATGCCGACAACAGCGGCCGCCAGCAACTGCTGCTGGGCTTTGATCCCCAACAGGGTCATCGCCTCAACTGGACGGACAGCGGGGCTGTACCGGCACTGCAGCTGGTGAACGGCACCCTGTACGCCGGATCCCAGGCGATCGCCCAGGTCCTGAGTCCGAAACCCGGGGGCCAAGGCTGGCATCCGTTGTCCTACTTGCCGACGTCAGTTCTGCTGGGCACCAGCAGCGTTCAGAGCACACCGACTGCCCTGCTGACGATCAGCGAAGACACCCCGCTCCAGGCCAGCTTCAACACCCTGCTCGGAGTGAGCGACCCCTTCACCGTGCTGGCCGTGACCGGTGACGGCAACCTGCAATTGAACCGCGATGGCAACCGATCCGACAACACGCTGAGCATCACCCCGTCAGCTGACTTCAACGGCACCAGCGAAGTGCTGATCACCATCGACCAAGCGAGCGCGCAACGCACACTGCGGCTGCCCGTCAACGTCACCGCGGTGGCCGATACTCCTCGCCAGATCAAGCCGCTCGAGCTGAGCACTGACGAAGACACCCCGCTGACGATTGACCTGGCCACGCTGACATCAGCGTTTCTTGATCGCGATCGGTTTGAGCTGGTCAAGTTCATCAGCCTGCAGCACGCCAAGACGCAGGATCCAGGGAGGATCACGATTGACGTCGACGCCAACAGCCAGCAGCTCACCCTCACGCCTGCTGCTGACGTCAATGGTGAGGTGCCACTGGTGCTCACCGTTGAGGCCGCATCGGGGACCTACAGCTTTGACCTGAAGCTGGGGGTGAACCCCGTGGATGATCAACCCACCGGCAACACCAAGCCGGTGTTGATCAGCAACACCTCAGCCATGGCACTGACGGCGGCGGCATTCAACCCCGTCGACAGGGACGGTCCATCCTTTGACCCCAGCCGTGACGGCATCCGCATCCTGACCTCTCCCTTTGCCGGCACCCTGCTCTGGAAGCCAACCCGCGAGACGCCAGCCAGCGAGGCCAAACCACTGAACCTGATGGCCCTGCGCCTGATCACCCTCGATCAACTCAATGCGGGCCAGCTGCTCTATCGCCCTGACGGCACCACCGTTGACGGGGCGCTGATTACCGACCATCTGCAGTACGCCATTGTTCAGACCACGGATCAAACAACGCTGATCAGCGACCCCCAGGTGCTGGTGCTTGCCGATCAGAGCAAACAGAATCTTCAACAACCTGCCGAGCAGAACATCGTCCTCAGCGAAGGATCCGGCAACCAGCCCCAACCGCCAACAATCAGCGAGTTCAAGGTTGTTGAAGGCGAAGACCAGCTCATCTTCAACATGAGCTTTGACCAGCCCTTGACGCCTGAAGGGGGCGCCCTGAGGCTGATTGTGACCAACGATCCCAGCGATTGGAGCATTGGTGAGCTGGTGGCGGGCCTGTCACTGGGCGATCCAGGTGTTGTCCTGGCGGCGGATCGAAAATCGCTGGCGCTCACCCTGGCAACCAGCGGCAACCATCTGCTGCAGGGACGGGAGGGCTACCTGGTGGTCGACCTGGTCTCCCAGGGAGATGCGCTGAAGAACGCTGCTGGCTTGTCGCTGGTGGGCAATCCATCCTTCTACACATCAAGGATTGACTTCAAAGGACCGCATCATCTCGGCCACTCCTTCATCACCAGTGGCAGCTCGGTGTTGCTTCAACTCAAGTTTTCCGAAGCGGTCACGATTGCTGCCGATGCAACCGTCAAACTGTCCAGCATCCATGCGATCACGGGTGAACGGAAGGAGCTGGCGGTGTTGCCAGTACGAGACACCGCGGGCCCTGAGCTGTTGGTCGATCTGTCGTCCCTGGTCGCTAACCTGACGATGCTGCCTGGTTCATTCTATGAAGTGAGCCTGGATGAACAATCAGGCCTGATCGACCTCGGGCCTGGCAACAAAGCTGCTGGCGCAATCAGCGAACGCTTTGAACTGCCATTCCCTAGCTCGTCCCTGTACAAGGAAGCCCGCGGAAACGCTCTGACGCTTCCAGCAACCGATCTACACCTCGGCTTTGGCCTGCAGAATCAGAATGGCGAATTGCTCCCTACAGAATTACTCAGCTTTGGCAAGATTGATCCCGCGCTAGCCAACAAACCAGCAACGCTTGCGCGCCATGAAGGCAAGTTAGTCAGTAACAACCCATACCTGTTGTCCTTGCAGCTGTTTGACAACGCAAATAGCCCATCGGCATCACAAAAGGCTGTCATCGATTGGTCGAAAATCACTGGCGCCGAAGTCATTCTTCGCTACAACCGCTCCGAATTCTGGATCGACCCAACCAACCAGCCAATGGTTCAACACCTGCTGGAACTGTCCACCATTACCAGCGATCCAACAACCAATCTCATTGATCTCAGGCTTCGCTTTGGCCCTGGCGCTACTGGCTGGGATGCGATCAACGGCGGCATATCCCTTGGCCAACTGCAAATCACGCCCATCCCCAACGGATCTGCGGCTGATCTGGCCGACAGCTATCCGTCACTGCTTGTCCACAGCATCAGCCTCGACCAAGCGAACACCAGCAAGAACTCCATGACCATCAGCCTGCCCCAGCTGGTGATCGACAAGGACAACACCTTTGATCAACAAGCGAGCAATGCTCCGCTGCTGCTCAGCTCAGCATGGGCCAGGCTTGCTGAGGGGCAATCAGACATCACAGGCCTGCTGGAAACGAGAAGCGTTCATGGCCTCTCCCTCGAAGAAGGACTGTCCATTTCGACCCAACCGAGATTTGGCAAAGCCAGCATCGATCTCGTCAATCAGCAGTGGCGGTATAGCCGCGACCCAGGCAACACAGGGATGGACGAATTCACCATCAGCGTTGTCGACGAAGAAGATGTAGCGAGCCAAAAGACTATCCGGATCTTTGACTCCAGCGACCTCAACAATGACGGCACCGACGATGGTTTCGAAGCAGGCAAGGACATCAACAACGATGGCATCGACGACTCACTTCAGCGATTTGTCGCAGCCTTCCAGACGTCAGCAGGCCAGCCCGGAGCGATTTCAATCAATCAGAATGAAAATCTGATCAACGATTCCAAAACAGGAACCAACTGGGTCCAGAGGATCAGTCTTTTGTTCAATGGCATCACGGGCAAGACTGAGTCACTGGTGGGCGAAGTCACCACCAAACTGAAGAGCAGCATCACAATCCATGCAACAGATGGCAAGACACAAGCCCCCGACAACATTGTGCTAGCCACATCAGACCAGCCAAGCTTCTCTATTGCACCCGAAGTCAACGCCATCAACTCGATTGATCAAACCACAGAAAATCAGATCCGAGAAGCCTATACAACGCGCTTCAGTAATACCATTCAAACTGTCGATCTCTATTTTGGCGAAGGGGCGCAAAACTGGAATGCCCTGTTCAAGCCCGACGGCAAGGGCGGTTATTTTCTGTTCAATTACAACCCGCAGACAGGACTCGGCGGAGTTCTGGTTGATCGCGACAACAACGGCAACGTTGACGGCGCACGCCTCTACCTCAAAGATGGGGAACTGGGCGATTTCGATCGCAGCCGCAATGGTGTCATTGATGACCCGATGGGCCTGGCCTCTCTTGCCATCAATCCAACAGTCCAGATCAGCGCTGATGGACTCGGGCTGGTGGTGGACGGTGTTGCCGGCACCGGCCTCTGGCTCACGTTTGAGGTCAACTCGTCCCAGGCCTCCTGGCAGAACAGCATTGAACTGATCACCCGTGATGGCATTCAGCTTGGCTCGATTGGAGCGACCCTTGAATCGACCAACAGGGGCCGCAAATCGGTCTATGTGGCAGCCGGCCAGGAACTACGGTTCGCCCAGAGCAGCGGCAACAATCCGACCAACAGTTCACCCAACATCCAACTCAGCAACAGCAGCACCAACGGGTTCCGGCTGCGGCTGGATGACGGCGGCATCAATGACGCCGATTTCAATGATCTTGATTTAGCCATCAGCACATCACTGACAGCTCCCGACACCAGCGTCATCGGCATGGGCCGGCTGCAACGCAACGGCTCTGATGCCCTGATTGACCTGACTGATCTTCCCTCGACAGGCAGCCGCATCAATCTTTCCATCAGCACCAATTCGGGGTTCATCAATCAGTTCGGCCTGGTGAAGGTCGATGGCGACCCCCTCACGGGCTATTCCGTTGCTGGTGTGCGGGCAGAGAATAGCGAGGCCTTCCGCAAGGCCGTTCGCGACAACCTGATCAATCCCTGGGGAAGCTCCATCAACATCGGTGGCACCACTGAACGAACTATTACCTGGGACGCAAGTGGAAACGATGCCGGCATTTATGCCCCAGTGATCATCACACCCAAACAGGATCTATTCACCTTCGGAGCCACAGCCTCCGACGGAAACAAGCACCTAAAGGTGATTGGCGACAACAAGTTTGGATTCGAAGACCTCATTGGTTCTGCTCCAAGTGACTGGGATTACAACGACTTAGTAGTGCATGTTTCTTAATCCCGAATCTTTTCTGCAGCTACCCGGTAACGGCACGGCCCGGCGCCTGCGCTGCCGGGTGCTGCAATCGCCCCTGGCCGGGGTGAGCGATCGCATCTTTCGGGGCCTGGTGCGGCGCAAGGCCCCCGACGCGCTGCTGTTCACCGAGATGGTGAACGCCACCAGCCTGGAACTCGGCCATGGGCTGATCAAGGTGGAGGAGCTGGCCACGGAGGTCGGCCCGATTGGTGTGCAGCTGTTTGATTACCGCCCGGCCGCCATGGCCGAGGCAGCCCGCCGGGCCGAGGCCGCCGGCGCCTTCCTGATCGACATCAACATGGGCTGCCCGGTGAAGAAGATCGCCCGCAAGGGCGGCGGCAGCGGCCTGATCCGCGACCCCGCGCTGGCGGCTCGCATCGTGGCGGCCGTGGCCGCGGCCGTGACCATCCCGGTGACGGTGAAGACCCGCCTGGGCTGGTGCGGCACCACCGACGCAGCGGAGACGGCGGCCAGCGCCGCGGCCTGGTGCCGGCAGCTGCAGGAGGCCGGCGCCCAGCTGCTCACCCTGCACGGCCGCACCCGGGAGCAGGGGTTCAAGGGCCAGGCCGACTGGGCCACCATCGCCGCGGTGAAGCGGGAGCTCACGATCCCGCTGATCGCCAACGGCGATGTGAACAGCCCCGAGGATGCCCAGCTCTGCCTGGCGGCCACCGGCGCCGATGGGGTCATGGTGGGGCGGGGCACCATGGGCGCCCCCTGGCTGGTGGGCCAGATCGATGCCGCCCTCAGCGGTCGGCCGGTCCCTCCCACCCCCGGTGCTCTCGAGCGGATCCGGCTGGCAAGCGAGCAGCTGCAGGCCCTGGTGGCCGCCAGGGGCGACCACGGCCTGCTGATTGCGCGCAAACACCTCAGCTGGACCTGCACCGGCTTCGTGGGCGCCCCCCAGCTCCGCCACGCCCTGATGCGCGCCCCCACACCGGCCGAGGCGTTGGCTTTACTGGAACAAGCCTCGGCCCAGCTGCCATGAACCCGGAGCTGGTGCTCCCCTGGCTGGCGCTGCTCTGGCCCCTGTGGCTGAGTCGCCGGCCGGAAGCGAGCTGCCCCATTTGGATGCGGCGCAGCCTGCTGCTGCTGCTGGCACTGCTGAGCCTGCGCTACCTGCACTGGCGTGCGGCCAGCAGCCTGAACCTGAGCACAGCCCCGGCTGCCGCCCTGAGCCTGCTGCTGCTGCTGGCGGAGGGCTGGCTGCTGCTGAGCGGGCTGCTGCCGCTGCTGCTCGCCTGGCTACGGTTCAGTGATGGGCGGCCCGAGGCCGATGCCGCCGAGGCCCGCTGGCGGGCCAGCGACTGGCGCCCCTGGGTAGATGTACTGATCCCCACCTGCGGCGAGCCGCTGCCGGTGCTGGAGCGCTGCCTGCTGGGCTGCGCCAGCCTCCACTACCCCCGGCGCACCCTCTGGCTGCTCGACGATGCCGGTCGCCCGGAGGTGGCCGCCCTGGCCGCCCGCCATGGCTGCCGTTATCACCACCGGCCGGAGCGCCGCCATGCAAAAGCCGGCAACCTCAACACCGGCCTTGCCCTGGGCGATGGCGAACTGGTGGCCGTGTTCGATGCCGATTTTGTGCCGCAGCAGCACTTCCTCGAGCGCACCATCGGCCAGCTGCTCGACCCGCAGGTGGCTCTGGTGCAAACGCCGCAGCACTTCCTCAACGCCGATCCGGTGATGCGCAACCTGGGCATGGAGGCCTGGCTGCTGCCGGATGAAGAGAGCTTCTATCGCTGGATCGAACCGGTGCACAGCGCCTGGCACGCCGTGGTGTGCGCCGGCACCAGCTTCGTGGCGCGCCGGGCGGCGCTCGAGCAGATCGGCGGCTTTGTGGAGGAGGCCATCTCCGAGGACATGGTGACCGGTATGGCCCTGGCGGCGGGCGGCTGGCAGCTGCGCTATTTAGGCGAGAAGCTCAGCGCAGGCCTCGCGGCCGAAACGATGCTCGATTTCGTGCGCCAGCGGCAGCGCTGGGCCGGCGGCACCCTGCAGGCCCTGCGGCTGCGCCAGGGCGCCCTGCGGCTGCGGGGGCTGAGCGGAAGCCAACGGCTGGCTTACTGCGAAGGGGCGCTGCACTGGTTCAGCACGATCCCCCGCCTGCTGCTGCTGATGATGCCCCTCGGCATCGGACTCCTCGGGGTGACGCCGATCCAGTTCACCTCCGCCGGCATCGTCGAACAGCTGCTGCCCCTGTGGCTGGCTCTGCTGCTGAGCATGGGCTGGCTCAACCGCGGCAGCCGCCATGCCCTGCTGGCCGATCTACCCAGCTGGGCGCTGACGGTGCCCCTGACGTCGACGGTGCTGGCCAGCCTGTGGGGCCGGGTACAGCCGTTTCGGATCACCCCCAAGCACCGCCCGCGGAGCAGGGGCGGCATCGCCCCGGTGCTGGCCGCCCCCCTGCTGGTGCTGCTGCTGCTGAACGGAGTGAATCTGCTTCTGATCGTCCGGGTGCTGATCAGAGGAGCGGGAACGCCAACGATCTGGCTGGGGTTGCTCTGGGGCAGCCTGACCCTGCTGGGGCTGCTGGTGGCGCTACGGGCCTGCTGGGATCCGCCCCGCAACGATCCCACCCCCTGGATGAGCATCGCCCTGCCGGCAACACTGCAGGCCAGCGGCCCCGCGGGTCAGCCGATCAGCCTGCCGGTTCAGATCACCGCCCTCAGCGAGAGCGGCGCCGCCTTGAAGGGGCTGGCGGCCCTGCCGGCCGGCAGCCGGCTGGAGACCCTGCAGCTCAGTGAGGCCCACACAGGCTCCTGCCTGCCGCCGCTGCCCCTGAGCGCATCCGCCACCGGCGCCACCCGCGTGCGCTGGGCCAGCGGAGAACCCACGGCGCTGCCAGCGCTGCAGGCTCTGCAGCGCTGGCTCTACGGACGCCCCGATGCCTGGCCCCTGCGTCAGGCCCCTCCCGAGTGGCGGGCCTTGCTGGCGCTGCTGGCGAACCTGCTCAGGCCTGGGCTGGCATTGCAGCCGGACCGTCTGAGCCTGGTGCCGCAGCAGCTGGCTCCGGACAGGTGCGGGCCTGGAAATCACAGCGATAGATCGCCGGCTTCTGCCAGCTGAGTGGGATCTCCAGCAGATCGCGGCTGCCGGTGATCGCCTGCACCGCCAGCAGCACCATCACCAGGATGTTGGCCGCCACGTGCAGGCGTCGCCAGCGCAGCTGGCGACTGATCTCCGGTCGGATCGCCAGGGTGAACAGCAGCAGGCCGGTGAGCAGCACGCCGCTCCAGTAGTGCGAGCTCCAGAACTCTGGGGTGAAGGGGTTGTCGGACAGCCGCCAGATCTCCGGCTGGCTGCCGAGCCCCAGCAGTCCCGCCCAGGTGAGCAGGGCGAAGCTGGCCCGCAGGGACGCCCGCTTCACCCGCAGCAGCGCCAGCAGGGCCACCAGGGTGCCGGCGGCCACCAGCAACAGCAGGGCCAGCCGCGCCGTGCCGCCTGGGAAGACCGCAGCTGGGTCGAACGCCTTGCTCAGAAACGAGTAAGCCAGGGCGATCAGCACCGCCACCACCACCCCGGCGGTGACCCAGAGGCCATGGTCGCTGTGCTCCCGCGACACGGCGGGCAGCTGCTTGGTGATACCGAGGCGCCGCTCCCGCACCAGGATCCCCAGCCGGATCGTGGCTCCCACCACTGGGTACACGAACAGGATCACCAGCACCGGATGGAGCAGAGCGAACCAGTCGATGGGGGTCATCAACGGAAAGGCAATCAGCCCCGACCTTGGCTCAAGGCAGCACCGCCGGCCAGGCCTGGCGGATCAACAGCAGCGAAAAGTAGGGCTGTTCCTCGGCCGGCACCTGATCCGCCGACGCCAGCAACTGATCGGGCCAGCCCACCCGCCGGGCGAACAGGCATTGCCCCAGCAGCCCGCGCCGCTCCAGCAGCGGCCGCAGCCAGGCCCAGCGGCGCCCCAGCTTGAGCAGCGCCAGCACCGTGCCCTCGGCGGCCGAGCGCTCCAGCAACGCCTCCAGCTCCGCCGGGGTCTCGGGCGTGGGGCGGATCAGCAGGCTCTCCTGCTGCAGGGCCAGGGGCCAGGGCAGACCCAGCGACGAGGCGGCAGCAGCCGCTGCCGCCACCGCCGTGATGCCGGGCACCACCGTGAGGGCACAGCCGGGGTGGCGCCGGCGCAAAGCCAGCAGGGCATAGGAGCAGCTGGCGTACAGCGAGGCATCCCCCTCACACAGCAGCACCACAGAGCGTCCGGCCGCCACTTCGGCGGCCAGGGCATCGGCGGCGGCATGCCAGGCAGCGATGCGCGGTTCGGGCTCCTCCACCATCGGGAACAGCAGCGGCAGACGTCGCTGACCAGGGGCAATCCAGGGAGCAGCGATGCGGGCAGCCATGCCCTCCGCCTCCGGCTGAGCCACCGGATAGGCCACCACCGCCGCCGCCGCGATAGCGCGCACGGCTGCCACGGTGAGCAGATCGGGATCGCCGGGACCGACGCCCACCACGGTCACGGCAGGCATGGTCACGGCCGGCGCCAGCGCCAGCAATCGATCGGCCTCAGGCACGGCTGCCCCCCACTGGTGGCGCTGGAGCACCCTTTCTAGGCTGAAGGCACCATGGCGCTGAACGCCGGTGAGTCGACTCGAGATCTTCACAGCCGCCAGCGGCCGCCAGCCCCTACCGCTACTGGCCTGCACCGATGCCGCCCAGATCGGCGCAGAGCTGGCCGAACGGGGCATCGGTTACGAGCGCTGGCCGGCGCGGGCGGAGCTACCGGCCGGTGCCGCTCCGGAGCAGATCCTGGAGGCCTATGCGCCGGAGATTGCACGCGTGCAGGCGAGCGGCACCTACCCCACGGTGGATGCCATCCGGCTCACCCCGGATCACCCCGATCGCCAGGCCCTGCGCCAGAAATTCCTGGCGGAGCACACCCACAGCGAAGACGAAGTGCGCTTCTTCGTGGAGGGCCGCGGCCTGTTCTGCCTCCACATCGGCGACGAGGTGCTGCAGGTGCTCTGCGAAGCGGATGACTTCCTGCGCGTGCCCGCGGGCACAAAGCACTGGTTCGACATGGGCAGTGCGCCCCTCTTCTGCGCCATCCGGTTCTTCGACAACCCGGCAGGCTGGGTGGCCCAGTTCAGCGGCGACCCGATCGCCGAGCACTACCCCCTGCTGTATTGATCGTGGCAGCTACGGGGCCAGCGGCTCCAGATAGAAGAAGCCGCTCCCCGGAGCCTGCTGACGCACCACCGAACAGCGGGTGGCGACCCGCCACAGGGCGCGGTGGACGGGGGTGGGGTCATGCCGCACCAGATCGGGAAAACGCTGCCGCAGCAGGGCTTTGGCCTGCCAGGCGTTGCAGTGGGGAATGCACGGATTGATGTGGTGGCACACGTGGGTGGAACCGATGCCGTGATGCAGCAGGTTCAGCAGCGGGCCGTAAGGGTGATCCACCGTCTCCAGGGCGCCCTTGGCCCAGGTCCACTCCGGCGATGAGACGTGAGGGATATCGGTTTCGGTGTGCTGGAGCCAGGTGTAACCAACCAGCCAGGCATTGACGACAAGCCAGGGCAAGCCATAGACGCAGAGAACCTGCGCCAGAGAGAACTGAACCGCGGCCAATCCCAGGGCAAGCAGCATCAGCAGCACACCGAGATTCCCGAAGGGCCAGGGCCCAAGGCGCCGGCGTGTGCCCGCCACGACGCGACCCATCCACGACTCCGCCCGCGGCAGCACATGGGTTTCGCCACCCTCGAGGTGGTTGCGATTGGCGTGATGCAACGCATGGCTGTGCTGCCAAGTGAAGTACGGCACCAACAGCAGGCTGTGCAGCAAAAAAGCCCACAGCAGCCTCAACGCGCCGGTTCGGATGGAACGCGCCGTGACCGCACTCGTGGGGGATCACCCAGCAGCCGGTTGCCGCGGTGCCTGTGATCAGGGCATAGAGGTGCCAGAGGGGGGCAGCCCAGAGCCGAAGGGGAATCAAGCTGCCGAGGCCCTACGCCAGCAGGGACAGACCAAGCGAGAGCATCAGACTGCCCCAAGCCTGAAGCCCTTTGATACTGAACAGCTCCGGCGGCAGGCAGGCCAGCAGCTCGGCCTTGCTGGGGTAGGGAATCTGCTAGGGAGAAAGGTTGTCCGGCGTAGCCAGGAGATCAGGGCAGGGGGCCGGCGCGATCAACCGGCAGGGCAGCGAGACGCCTCGGATCAACTCAGCTGCCGCACGGGAAAGTGCTCGTGGGAAATCGAACGTGCGGAGCGACCCTAACGAACAGGCGGGTTGAGAGCGTCACCATCCCGCTGCCGCAGCGGCACGACCGCCTGCTGTTCTTGCAGACCCGTCGATCACATTCAGCCTTCGGGAATCACTCCCACTGAATGCATGCGCACATCCTCCGGATTGGCCAATTCCCCCGTGAGCGCCTGAACCTCGACGGCCGCCAGCTGCTCCAGCCGCGCCACCGTGGCCTCGCGCCCGTAGCGCTCCTCGGCCAGCAGCCAGTAGAGGCCGAAATGGCGCGCCTCGCTGGCCAATAACGCGCCATACAGATCCTGCAGCTCAGGCTCGGGGCTGTGGGCCGCCAGCAGAGCCATGCGCTCATGGCTGCGCGCCTCGATCAGACCCGCCACCAGGAAGGCGTCCAGCATCCGCTCCGGCTCGCCCCGGCGCACCACCGCCGTGAGGGTGGCGCCGTAGGCGGGGGCAGGCAGGGGCCGCAGGGGGATGGCACGAGCCTGAAGCAGCCGCAGCACCTGCTCAAAATGCTCCAGCTCCTCACGCGCCAGCGCACTCAGCGCCGCCCCCAGAAGCTCATCTGAGGGATACCGGAACATCAGCTGCAGAGCCACACCAGCCGCCTTGCGCTCGCAGTGGGCGTGATCGATCAGCACCAGATCAGACCGCTCGATCGCCGCCGCCAGCCAGGTGGCGCTGCTGGGAGCGGCCAGCCACTTCACCCGGGCGGTGGGGTTCTCGAGAATGGCCGTCATGCCCCGGCAACCGGGCGCAGATGCTGCACAAGGCCCTGCAGTGCCAACCCGTAGCTGGCGGATCCGAAGCCGCAGATCACGCCCACAGCCCGATCTGCCAGGTGGGAATGGTGGCGAAAAGGCTCACGCGCGTGCACGTTGCTCAAGTGCAGCTCCACGAAGGGAATCGCCACGCCCAGCAGGGCATCGCGAAGGGCGATCGAGGTGTGGGTGTAGGCGCCGGCGTTGATCAGGATGCCGTCGGCCTGGCCGCTGGCGGCGTGGATCCTGTCCACCAGGGCCCCTTCGTGGTTGCTCTGAAAACACTCCAGGGCCACACCGAGAGCCGCGGCCTGACGCACCAGATCCGCCTCGATCGCCTCAAGGGTCTGTGCCCCGTAGAGCCCGGGCTCGCGCCGGCCCAGCAGGTTGAGGTTCGGTCCGTTGAGCAGCAGCACGCGCATGGGGGGCGCCGGCACTCCGGGAACCACTTGGCCCGATGGTAGTCAGAGGCTGCCAGGCCAACCGATCAGCCAGCAGATCAACCAGGGGAGCGGATCGGCCGACTGGTAAGTTCTTGGGGTGTGGTTCGGGTCGGTGCCCGAGTGGTTAATGGGGGCGGACTGTAAATCCGCTGGCTCTGCCTACGTTGGTTCAAATCCAACCCGGCCCACCTTCCACATGCCCTTGTAGCTCAGCGGTAGAGCACTCCCTTGGTAAGGGAGAGGTCACGAGTTCAAGTCTCGTCAAGGGCTTCTGCCCCGCGTCCCCACTCCAGGCGCCCAGCTCAGTTAACGATTGATCTGGTTCGAGGATCAACCGTATTCACGCTGACCATCGCTGAGGCTGAATCGGTGCCGTCGCCGAGAACCGCCCATCAGGCAGGTCACGGCGACGGCTTGCCAAGCTGCTGGCCTTCGGTCATCGCCGGAAACCGAACCACGCCCCAGCCACCGATGCTTGCCGCCCCGATCGCCCAGCTGCGCCAGTTCGTCAGCGACGGCCATACCCGACCTCTGGGCTGGCGACTTGAACAGCTGGAGCGGCTTGAGCGTGCTCTCACGCAGCACAGCGACGCTGTTCTGAAAGCACTCGCCAGCGATCTGGGCAAACCGGACGTGGAGGCCTACTACGAACTGGTGGCTGTCCAGCAGGAGCTGAGGCTCTGCCGCCGCCGCCTCAAGGCCTGGATGGCGCCCCAGCGGGTGGGAGTTCCCCTGAGCCTGCAGCCCGGACAGGCCGAGGTGATCCCCGAACCTCTCGGCTGCGTGTTGATCATCGGCCCCTGGAACTATCCATTCCATCTCTGCCTACAGCCATTGGTGAGCGCCCTGGCAGCAGGCAATACAGCGGTGCTCAAGCCCTCCGAGCACGCCCCAGCCACCGCCGCGCTGATCGCCCAGATCATTGGTGCGGCCTTCCCGCCCACCACGGTGCAGGTGGTGCAGGGGGATGGCAGCACCGCCGCAGCGCTGCTGCAGGAGCGGTTCGATCACGTTTTCTTCACTGGGGGCGAGCGGGTGGGCCGGCTGGTGATGGCCGCCGCAGCTCAGCACCTCACCCCCGTGACCCTCGAACTGGGCGGCAAGAGCCCGGCGGTGGTGCTGGCGGATGCCGACCTGACGGTGACCGCCCGCCGGCTGGTGTGGGGCAAGACCCTGAATGCAGGCCAGACCTGCATCGCTCCGGACTACCTGCTGGTGCAGCGTCCGATCGCCGACCGGCTGCTGAGCCTGCTGCGCAGCCGCATCGACGACTGCTTCGGAGCGGATCCGCTGCGCTCGCCCGATCTGGGCAGCATCGTGAACCGAGCCCAGTACGACCGTTTAAACGGCCTTCTGGAGGGGGCCCGGCAGCGGGGCCAGCTGCTGCACGGCGGCGCCTGCGAACCGGGCGAACGCCGGATCGCGCCGAGCCTGATCCGGGTGGAGGGGCCTGAAGATCCTCTGATGCAGGAGGAGCTCTTCGGTCCGCTGCTGCCGGTGCTCGTGGTGGAGGATCTGGAGGAAGCGATCCAGCTGATCAACAGCCGCCCGAAACCGCTGGCCCTCTATCTGTTCACGAGCCAGCGCCAGCATCAGCGCACCCTGCTGCAGCGCACCAGCTCCGGCGGGGTCTGCCTGAATGATGTGGTGCTGCAGGCAGGCGTTCCGGAGCTGCCGTTCGGGGGCGTGGGCAACAGCGGCATGGGGACGTACCACGGCAAGGCCGGCTTCGAGACGTTCTCCCACCGCCGCAGTGTGCTGCGGCGGTCCTTCCGACTGGATGCACCCTTCCGCTATCCGCCTTATGCGGGTCGGCTGCCCCTGATACGCCGGCTGCTTGGCTGAACCGCTGTTTGGCTGAACAGAGGAGTTGAAGGGGAAGGGTCGGACGCGGTGATTTTCGTTGCTGATGGGGACTGGCGTCTCCGGCAGATCTCCTTAAGGTTCAGCCACAGTCGCCATGCCCTCCCCGATGCGCCGCACCGCCGCCGCCCTGGCCCTGGCCCTGCTGCTGCCCCTGCCGAGCCTGGCCGGCGAGGTGGTGGTGAAGCCGGGCGAAACCCTCTCCGAAATCGCTGAGCGCTACGGCACCAGCGTCGAACGCCTGATGCAGCTCAACGGTCTGCGCAGCGCCAAGGATCTCTGGGCTGGCAGCCGCATCCAGGTTCCCGGTGCCGGGGGCGGCAGCAACGCCAGGGGTGGCGGTGGCGCGTCGTCAGGTTCCGGCAACTACACGGTGAAACCGGGCGAGACCCTCTCGGAGATCGCCGAGCGCCATGGCACCAGCGTGGATCGCCTGATGCAACTCAACAACCTGCGCAGCGCCAAGGATCTCTGGGCCGGCAGCAGCATCCAGGTGCCTGGCGCCAGCTCGGCCCGGCCCGCCAGCGCCGCGGCCCCGCTGAACCGCAATGCGCCCGACCACAAGGTCCAGCCAGGTGAAACCCTCTCCGAGATCGCCGACCGCTACGGCATTTCGATGGACCGTCTGATCTCCCTCAACGGCCTGAAAGAACCGAACGATCTCCAAGCCGGCAGCACCCTCCGCCTGAAGGCTCCCACCACTCCGGCGGCTCGCCCCCGTCCCAGCACCGTGGCGACCAAACCGCCGGTCAAGCCAACTCCGAAACCCGTCAGCACCGCCAGCAAGCCAGCGAAGCCCGCCGTTGCGGCGAGCACCACCGCAACCCCAGCCACAAGCGCAGCCACCGCCACGGCGATCGCGAGCGCCAGACCCGTCACCAGCCAGGTGGTCAGCTCCAGCCCCTCAGCGGCAGCAGCCAAGCCCAATGCAGCAGTGGCCAAGCCAGCCGTTGTCGTTGCCGCCGCAACCAAGCCCGTCAGCTCGGCGAGCGCCGCCAAGCCCGCCAAGCCCTCCAGCCCCGACTGGCGCAGCTACGGCCCCTTGCAGGTGGACTGGGCCAACTGGCAGCCCATGGGCGGCAGCTTTGTGGCCCCCAGCCTCAACAGCGAAGGCCAGCCCCTCTACCTGGCGGTGAACTGCAACGCCCGCCGTCTCAACGCCACCGGCCAGTCGGGCACCTGGAAAACATGGGATGCACCCCAGAGCGATTTCGAGCAGCAGTTGATCACTGATCTCTGCAAGACCAAGGGCGTGTAGCCGCGATCGTCCTTGCCCCATCTCCGACCTACCCCGCAGCGAGCAGCCCCGAATCGGGCAGCTTTCCTGCTGTCATTCGCCGTCATCCTGTTCTGCAGCGCAGACGGGATTGGCCCGGGCGCAGAGGCTGCCGAGGTGATGCTGCTGCGACACGCAGACAAGGACATCCTTCGGGGCGATTACAACCTGTCACCGAAGGGTTTCCTGCGCGCGATTGCCCTGGCTCGGCTGATCCCGGGCTGCTTCGGCAACCCGGTGAGTCTCAGCAGCTTCTACGTCGATCCGGACACCAGCAAGAACGCCCGCAGCTACCAGAGCGCGGTTCCCCTCGGTGTGGCTAGCGGTGTCAACATCCGCATCGTCACGCAGTCGCCGGAGCAGTCCTTCGACTTCGGCACGCAACTGAGGCAGAGCATCGCGGGCACGCGCGGACTGCACGTGCTCTTCTGGGAACACCAACGCATGCCGGATCTCGCCCGGGGGCTGGGCTGGAATGCCATGCCGCCCATCGCTGAGGACGACTTCGACCAGTTGATCCTGTTGCGCTACGACAACATCAGCAGCAGGCCCCGCGTCCAACGCCTCAGCCAACGCGAGCTGTTCAGCCAGGCCTGCTTCACCAAGGCGCTGCGAGCCAGCCCTGTCGAACTCGACATCACACCCTTGCTGGGTGCCGGGGAGAACAGCCGCTGAACACGCGCCCTCAGGCCGCCAGCTTCAGCGTCCAGGGCTGGCGCAGGAATCGGCGCCCCGCCGGCTTCAGCCAAAGCCGCTGGCTGCCGTCGTCGCTCTCGCTGATCAGCTCCTCCTGCACCAGGCGCCGGGCCAGCCAGCGCCAGCGCTCCACCTCCTCTCCCTCCGCCTGGGCCAGGTCCTCGCCAAGGCTGCGCAAGTCCACACCGCTGCGCTGCTCCAGCAGCGCCAGCACCTGGGACGCCTGCTCCGACCAGTCCACCAGATCCGGACGCGTGATGCAGCGATCACAGCGGCCACAGGGGGGCACCAGCTCGCCCACCGCCAGCAGCAGGGCCTGTTCACGGCAGCCCCCGCCCTCGGCAACCGCCTCCATCCGCCGCAGCTGCTGCAGGGCCAGCTCCAGCCGCCCCTGCTCCTGCGCAACACCGGCCTCATCGGACGAGGCGCGGATCGCCCAGGCCAGGCTGGTGCGGTCGTCCGGATCAAACAGCACCAGACACTGGGCAGGCAGCCCGTCGCGCCCGGCGCGGCCCGATTCCTGCAGATAGCCCTCGGCGCTGGCGGGCAGATCCAGATGCAGCACCAGGCCCACGTCCGGCCGGTCCACCCCCATGCCGAAAGCCACGGTGGCCACCAACACCGGTGCCGGATGCTCCTGGAAGTGCGCCAGGGCCAGGGCGCGGCTCTCGGGATCCATACCGGCGTGGTACGCGATGGCCTCGATGCCCGCCTGCCCCAGCCGGCCGGCCCAGGCCTCCACCGAACGGCGGGTGCGGGCATAGATCAGCACCGCCCCGCGCGCCTGCTGCAGCGCCTCCAGCACCTGCGGCAGCGGATCAGCCGGCCGCCGGCGCATCACATAGGCCAGGTTGTCGCGCCGGGCGGAGCGCACCTGAATCAGGGGGCGGCGCAGCTCCAGCAGCCTGATCAGATCGGCCCGCACCCGGGGCGCCGCCGTGGCACTCAGGGCCACCAGCGGCACCCCGGGGCAGAGACGACGCAACTGGCCGAGGCGTCGGTAGTCGGGCCGGAAGTCGTGGCCCCAGGCGCTGATGCAGTGGGCCTCATCGATGGCCACCCCCACCAGCTGCCCCTGATCCTGGATCTCCTCCAGCAGCTGGCGGGTGGCCTCCACCTGCAGGCGCTCCGGCGCCAGATAGAGCAACCGCAGCCGGTTGGCGCGCACCCGGGCCAGCAGATCGCGGCGGCGCTCGGGATCCAGCCCCCGGTGCAGGCAGGCGGCGGCGATGCCGCGGCGCTGCAGATGCAGCACCTGGTCCTGCATCAGGGCCACCAACGGCGAGATCACCAGCACCAGGCCGCCGCGCACCAGAGCGGGCAGCTGATAGCAGAGCGATTTACCGGCACCGGTGGGCAGCACCGCCAGGCAGTCACGCCCCTGCAACATCGCCTCCACCACAGGCCGCTGGCCGGGGCGGAAGTCGCTCCAGCCGAAGTGCTCCTGCAGAGCCTGCTCGAGCGCATCCGGCATGGGCGCGACCTTAACCGGCCTGGGCGATCACCGGAATGGGCGGAGCCTCCAACTGATCAGGCGCCTCCTCCACCAGCTGCAGGCGCACCCGCTTGCCACCCGCCAGCTCACCGAGCGACACCCGCAGGGTGGTGCCGCTGAGGGTCTGCAGGGCAGTGAGCAGCTCCCGCAGATGGGGAGTGCTGCTGCCGCTCTCCACCCACAGGCGCTCCTGCAGACCATTGAGCCGGCGCCAGCTGGTGTGCAGCTTCAGCACCGCTGATTCCAGAGCCTGAGCCTGGCCGACTGCATCCGCCAGCAGGCCGAGGGCATCGAGACGCATCGCCTCCTGCATCGCCTTTTCCAGATCCAGCTCCCCCTGCTGAAAGGCCCGCACCGCCAGGCCCGCCTCGGAGGCCTTACTCAGCCAGCGGGCGGTGCTGGTCACGTCCTTCACCCGATCCAGCTCGGGTTCATCGCGCAGCACCTTGCGCAGGTCGTCCTGCTGCTCCTCCGGCAGCTTGGCGAGCTCCTTCACCAGTGGTGCCACCGCCCGCGGCGGCAGCAGGTTCTCGGCGGTGCGCTGGCGGATTTCCTCAGGCAGCAGCGGGCTTGTGGCCGCTGTGAACTCGTCGGTGAGCTGACGCACCTGCTTGCGGGTGATCTGCTGACCGTCGTTGGCGGCCTCGCCGATCATCAGCTGCACCTCCGGATCGGCCTGGGCCGTCTCCATGAAGGCGCGCTTGGAGAAATTGTTGACGCTGGTCTCCTCCAGAACGCCCTCACCAAGCATCTGGTCGGCCGATTCGGCCAGCTGGATCAGGGCGTAGGCGCGGGTCTTGCTGATCTCCTGTTCGCGCAACCACTGCAGGAAGCCGCCACCGCGGCCCTCACCGCCGCGCCGCTCGCGGTCGCGCACCGACCTGAGGATGCGGCCGCGCCAGATCTCGTTCTGCAGGTCGAAGCGGTCGCAGATCGCCCAGGCCTCCTCGATGCGGGCCAGGAACTCCATCGAGCTGATGGTGTCGCTCTCGGGATCGGGCAACTCGAGGCTGAAGGCGGGAGCCTCGCTCATGGGAGATCGCAGGGGTGGGGGTCGATGGTGCCACGTTTCGTGACGGCCTCCCCGGCATGCCCGGCCAGCGCGGGTACATTCGCTTCGACAGCCACCCCTTTTCAGCGCAGCGATGGCCATCTCCCGCGGCGACAAGGTGCGCATCAAGCGTCCTGAGTCCTACTGGTTCAACGAAGTCGGCACGATTGCTTCGATCGACACCTCGGGCATCCGCTACCCCGTCGTGGTCCGCTTCGAGAAGGTGAACTACAACGGCTTCAGCGGCTCCGAAGGCGGCATCAACACCAACAACTTCTCCGAGAGCGAGCTCGAGAAGGCCTGATTCAATGCCCGTTCACGGGCTTGAGTCCTTACAGCCCCAGCCTGTCCCCAGGTTGGGGCTTTTGCTGTTGGAAGCATTCGGCGACGGTAATCCCCGCGCCAGCCGGCTCCGTGAGGGCAAGCGACGCGGCGGCAAGCGTCGTGGCAGCCTGAGCCCCTGAACGTCGCCCGTCCGTGCCCGAACTTCCCGAGGTGGAGACAGTGCGCCGGGGCCTGGAGCGTCAGCTGCACGACTTCAGCATCGAGCGGATCGAGGTGCTGCGGGCCCGGGCCGTGGCCTGGCCGCCCGATCCCGAGCTGTTCTGCGTTGCCCTCCAGGGCTGCCGGGTGGGCCATTGGCAACGACGAGGCAAATACCTGATCGCAGCGCTGGAGCAGCAGGGCGAGCCCGCCGGCCACTGGGGCGTGCATCTGCGCATGACCGGGCAATTCCTCTGGCTTGAGCAGCCCAGGGAGCCCTGCAGCCACACACGCGTGCGCCTCTGGAGCAGCTCAGGTCAGGAGCTGCGCTTCGTGGACACCCGCAGCTTCGGCCAGATGTGGTGGGTGCCGCCTGGCCAGCCCCCCGAAGCCGTGATCACGGGCCTCCAGAAACTGGGCCCCGAGCCCTTCAGCGATGGCTTCAGCCCCACATACCTGGCGCAACGCCTGGCGGGCTCGAGCCGACCGATCAAAAGCGCGCTCCTCGATCAGGCCCTGGTGGCCGGGGTGGGCAACATTTATGCCGACGAATCCCTGTTCCTGAGCGGCATCGCCCCCAGCACCGCCAGCGGCCGGATCGGGCTGGCCCGGCTGGAGACCCTGCACGCCGCCCTGGTGGAGGTTCTGCACACCAGCATCGGCGCCGGCGGCACCACCTTCAGCGACTTTCGCGACCTCAGCGGCACCAACGGCAACTACGGCAACGCCGCCTGGGTCTACCGCCGGGGGGGTGAGCCTTGCCGGGTGTGCGGCACCACCATCCGCCGCGACCGGCTGGGCGGCCGCAGCAGTCACTGGTGCCCCCAATGCCAGAGCGGTGGCTGATGATGGAACCAATCCCCTCAGCCGCCGTGGCCCCAGCCTCACCAGACGTCGCAGCCGATGGACACACCCCTGCCCTGACTGCGGAACAGACTTCTGAAGGGGTCCCGGGGCTAGCCCAGGGACTCACTGAAGCAATGGCCGATATCCATCGTCGTGGCTGGTGCGACGGCACCGGCGGCAACTTCAGCTGCGTGGCCAGCAAGGAGCCACTGGTGCTGCTGATGGCACCCAGTGGTGTGCACAAAGGCCGGGTCCGCCCCGATGAGCTGATCCAGGTGGACCGGAGCGGCGAGGTAATCGCAGGCAGCGGCAAAGCCAGCGCCGAAACCGCCCTGCACCTGGCGATCGTCGAGACCTGCGGAGCCGGCGCAGTGCTGCACACCCACTCCCAGGCCGGGACACTGCTCTCGCAGTGGGCGCTGGAGGGGAACGGTCAGCTGCCGGCTGAGGCCGCGCAGGCCGGTTCGCTTGAGCTGTGCGGACTGGAGATGCTCAAAGGGCTGGAGGGCATCCACACCCACGCCACCAGCGTCAGGTTGCCCGTACTTGCCAACGATCAGGATCTGCCACGGCTCGCGGCCAAGGCCCGGCCTCTGCTGCCCGCGGCGCCCCAAGGCTTGCTGATCGCCGGCCATGGGCTCTATGCCTGGGGACGGGATCTGGCCAACGCCCATCGCCACTTGGAGATTCTGGAGTTTCTGCTGGAGCAGCGGTGGCGCCAGCTGCTGCTGCAGGCGCTGAGCCAGCACCGCACGCTTCAGCACGAACAGGCGTGAACGCAGACGAAACGTCTGCTTAGGCCCTTTTCCTTGCTCGCCACAGCCCCCATCCCGATGGCCATCACCCACCTGCTGCTGGACATCGAGGGCACCACCTGTCCCGTGAGCTTCGTGGCCGACGTGCTGTTTCCCTATGCACGCCAGCGACTGGGACCGTATCTGGCCGATCACGCCGGCGAGGACGACATCGCACTCCTGGTTCGGGATGTGTGGCGGACCTGGCGCGACGATCAGCATCCGGAGGCGAGGGCGCTGCTGGAGAAGGTGCACGCAGAACCGATGGATCGCTCGCCGGCGGACGCGGCCGCGGTAGTCGTGCCCTATCTGAGTTGGCTGATCGATCACGACATCAAGGTCACCGCCCTCAAGGATCTACAGGGACGGATCTGGCGGGATGGTTATTCCAGTGGCGCAATCGTGGCGCCACTGTTCGCGGATGTTCCGCAGGCGCTGAAGGATTGGCACCAGCAAGGCTTGGTGCTGGCTGTCTACTCCTCCGGCTCCGTACCCGCCCAGCAGCTGCTCTATGGGCACAGCCAGGCCGGCGATCTCCGCAGCCTGTTCAGCCACTGGTTCGACACGCGTACTGGCGCCAAGCAAGAACCAGCCAGCTACACCGCAATCGCCGCTGCCATGGGCTGTGATCCAGCACAGGTGCTCTTCATCAGCGATGCTCTGGCCGAGCTGGAAGCGGCCGATCGTGCGGGCCTCGCGGTGATCTTCAGTGACCGCCCCGGCAACCCAGGCCGAAACAGCGGATCGTTTGAGAGGATCAACGACTACAACCAGCTCAGAGTCAACAATGACGAGCGCCGATCGTGATCGCGAAATCCTCAGCCTCAACCAGACCATGCTGGAGAGCGTGCTCCGAGGCGACTGGGACACCTACGCCGAACTCTGCAGCGAAGAGCTGAGCTGCTTCGAGGCCGAGACCAATGGCATCCTCGCGGAAGGCCTGCCGTTTCACCGGTACTACTTCGAACTGGCCGCCCAGCAGGGCAGCGATCTCAGCCTCGCCCAAGTCTCAATGGCGCGGCCGCACCTGCGCTGGCTCGCCGACGATGCCGTCATTCTGAGCTACACGCGACTGACCCAGCGCCTGCAGAACGGCGAACCCATCACCAGCAGCTGCTGCGAAACCCGGGTGTGGCAGTGCCTGAACGGCCACTGGAAGCAGGTGCACGTCCACCGCTCCTGAGCCGGGGATCCGCCCCTGTTCCATCCACACCAGGAGGGAAAGTGCGGGAGCACCCCTCCACCCGCATCAGCCCCTCCACCAACCAACAAAAAAGCCACCCCGCAGGGTGGCTTCTTCGTTCTGGGGGTAGGACCGGCGGCTGCGCAGCTGCGGTGCTATCGCTTCAGAAGGTGAGCAAAAAGTTTTAACCTGGCATCGACCTATTTTCTCAGGGGGCTACCCCCCAACTATCGTCGGCGCTGCAGCGTT